>CANJLG010000011.1 GCA_947475095.1 Flavobacteriales bacterium | reverse complement strand
TACGCTATAGAACCTCTTGAATCAGTATGAGAAGAAAGTTCTACTTTTAACTCAGGATGTTCCTTCATGTATTTAACTAATTTATCCAGTTCCATTTCTCCCTCAGGGCGTAAGGAAAATTTATCAAAATTATATAGCACCATTTCTAAGCGGATAAACTCTTCTCCTTGCTTCATCTTCATAATTAAGGGAATTGCAACTGTATCTAAACAATTACCTTCAAATTTCATCGGTATGCTTGTTTTAGCATCATCGTAGTTAATGAGGTTCATCTTTACTGAGTCAATACGTGCTGTCCCCTCATTCTTCCATGAATACGCTCCATTTGATGTGGTTAAATAGTTTATTGTCGATCCATCATGCTTATATAAGTTCATCATCACATTTTCTAGCGGAAGACCACTTTCATCTTTCGCTATTAATTTCGTGACATTCGTCTTAAAATAAGTGGTTAAATTAACTTCAAATTCGCCATCAACGGTAGCAGTAAAACGAGCAGTATCTCCTTTATTGATATCATCACCAGGATAATAAATGATATATTTCCGATTCTTTTCTAAGATATATGGGTCCTCCGTTCTACCTTGTGCATTCGTTTTAATTGCAGAAGCGATATTTTTAGTTAAGTCAACAATCTGAACGGTCTTATTTTTCAAAGGTGTTCCCTTGCATGATTTCAAAACAGCCACTAGTTCAGCTTTAAACACAGGTTTAGTAAACGAATAAATTTGATCTACCCAAGCTTCACGATTAGATGATATATATCCTTTACCAGTAAATTCATTAACATAATATGCAAAATCATCTGCATTTGAATTTAAGGGATTTCCAATATGTTCTGGTTCGGTATTCGACATATCCGAACTGAATATATCTAAACCACCCATACCTGGCCATCCATTAGAGGAAAAATATAGAATGCCTTTTGATGAAATAAAAGGAAACACTTCGTCTTTATTGGTGTTGATAAGCTCTCCTAAATTCACTGGAGTAGACCATTCACCGTCCACATAACTTGTTTTATAGATATCAGTACTAAAAACTGTATCGATTATTTTTGTTTTTGCTGAATCATCATAGATAAACTTCTTTATAGCGCTACCTGGGCGATTTGATGCAAAATAAATATTTCCTAAGGAATCCATAGTAGCATGGCCATTAGAATACATTTTCGAATTAAAAGGAAAATTAATTTCATTCCACTGCTCATTATCAAATGTAAATACGCGCAATTTGAGTTTAGAGAACTTAATTCTGTTATCAAGATCTACTTCCTGCTCATTAGTTGTAATAAAAGACATTGTATAATCCGGATTAAAGGAAATTGGGCCATCATGAGAATCAGTACGTTTAATTTCGCGCCACTGATTTTTAAAGAGGAAATCAATCCAAAATGGTTTTTGATAAATCTTAGCCTTTTCTTTCGAGGCAGTCGGATCATAGAAAGAAATATCGGTAAAATTTTGGTTAGTCCTATCGTATTCACGATTAGCGAAACCATGACCATACTGATTTGAGGCAAACAGAATTCCTTTTTTGTATGGGAATGCTGCAAAATCCTCCCCATCCTCTGCTTTTTTGTATAGCGAAACGGTATAGTCAGAGCTGCTTGAAATCCTAGAATTGAGAAGACTTACATTTGCTTTAATCTTCATAATAGCCATACTTTGCGGAAAAGCTTTAGCGGCCGAATCGATCACATTGCTTAAACGAGTATATTTCTTATTTAAAGAAACTAATTCGATTAAATTGAGCCAATCTTGCTCATTAGCTTGCTTCTTGTTTACCAATACTTGATTCCAATATAGCGCCTTAGAATATTGTTCAGAATACATGGCAGCTTCTGCTGTCATTCGTAAATATGAATAATCTCCAACTGTTTTTTTATTCTTCTTTTTTCCAATGAAAGCATTGGATAATTCCTCCCAAACTGGCAAGGCATCAGCATATTTCAACTGCATGGATAAATCCCTTGCGAAATCTGCTTTATAACTTTGGCTCCATCCAAATGATGAAAGCGCTATTATGGCTAAAATTGTAGTTGAAATTTTCATATTAAAAATATCTTGGACTTAAAAAAGCATTGTTTTTAGAACGTATATCAAAAGAAAGTACAAATTCATGACTTCCCCATTGGTTAATTAATTTTCCATTAATTGGAAAATCGTAGGCATATCCGACCATACAATAGTCTTTAATTTGGTAAGAGGCATTAAACCCTACCGCATCGTATACTCTAAACATTCCGCCAACCCAAAATTTATTGTACAAATGCGCTGAAACATTTAGATCTGCAATAAGCGGCCCATTCCCAGTATACTTCATTAACAACGAAGGCTTAATATCTACAACACTATTCACCTTAAACACATAACCCGCCATGACATATAAATGTCGTTGAGCAAAAGAATTTCCAGTATTATTATCAATAGACCTTTTTACTAGTTGAGGAATTGAAACTCCAGCATAAAATTTATTAGCGTATAAGTAAGCACCAAATCCAAAATTTGCTTTTAGGCTTGAATTAGATTGCAGAAAATTAGGATCCGTATTATCCACTACTTGAAGACTTGAGAAATCAAATTGATTTTGCTGAATTCCAGCTGAGGCGCCAAGAGATAATTTCAATCCATCATTATTTAGTTGCATGTGGTAAGCGAAGTTTGCCATGGCATTCACACCTGAGCGAGAACCAATTTGATCATAACTTAAGTTACCACCTACACCGATGTGTTTTCTCACAATTGGTGCATGAATAGATAAGAATTGTGTCCGCGGGGCACCTTCCCAACCTGCCCATTGGGCTCGGGTAAGACCTGTAATATTAAGCGAACCCCTACTCCCCGCATACGCAGGATTAAATTGAAGCGGGTTAAAAAAATACATCGATGACTGAGCATCTTGCTGTGCAAATGCCGACATACTCGTCAGGCAAATAATTGCAATTAAATTGATCGTCCTCATTTCGTTTAAGGTTGAATTTCTATATATCCAGTATATGGATCTTGTGATTTCTTCTTCGTATCTATTACATAGAAGTAAGTGGAAGCAGGTAATGAATTTGCAGCCGTACCTTTGTAATGGCCATTCCAATCATTTTGATAAGGCTCAGCTTCGAAAACTAAGCTACCCCAACGATTGTAAACCTTTACTGAATTATTTGGATAAAACGCTAAGTTATCAATTATCCATAAGTCATTTTTACCATCATTATTTGGCGAAATAAATTGATTTACAATTATTGGTATTAATGGCGTACAACCTAAATCTAAGCTTAGGGTTTGTTTGCAACCTGCAGCATCCGTTGCTGTTACGGTATAATTGCCAGCGTCTATGTTGTTGGCGGTAGCACCTGTATTTCCTGAAGACCAGCTGTAAGAGAAACCACCTTGTCCACCTAGTGCCATAACGGATAAACTTCCATTCGCTTCACCACACTCAGAGCCTGTTGAATCTATTTCTGAAATAGTAATAATAATTGGCTCTAATACGGTAGCCGTAGCTTGATCGATACAGCCATCTGCATTCGTAACCGTTACCGTATAATTTCCTGCGGTTAAGCCATTCACGGTTGCAGCATTAGTTTGTGCAGGCGACCACGAATAATTCAAGTTGCTTCCGTTGCCATTATCCGTGTCAATGTTTATACTACCATTGCTTCCGCCATTGCATGAAACATTGGTCACATTTACCTCTGTGATGTTAATCAATACAGGTGGCTCAATGATTACTGTATCAATCGTAACACAAGAATTGACATTGTCTGTTAATGTAACCGTATAGGTTCCTGGAGCATTGATGGTTGGATTCAGTGTATTGCCTCCCGTTAGAATACCAGGGCCAATCCAAGCTACTGTAACGTTCGTTGGATTTGATGCGCCATTAATGATTCCAAGACCTGTTACACAGTCAATACCAGAAGAAGGAGTGGTAGTATAACTAAAAGCTGGTGAAGGTAAAATAGTAACCGTAAATTGATCATTTACAGCTGGACAATCACCCAATTGAACATCAACACTAATAGTGGCGATAATGCTAGCACCTGTGGTATTACTCACCGCATTCCAAGTAGGTAAATCACCATTACCTGAGGCACCAATGCCAATATTGGTATTATTGTTCGTCCAAGTAATAACACCACCAACCGGAACTGAAATATAGTTATCTGGATTGATCGTTTCGCCAGGACAAACCGTAAAATTTGGATTCGTATTGATAGTAATTTGCGGAATAACAGCTACAGATACCACCACGTCAGGTCCAGGACAAAGCGCGTTCACAACACTCACTGTGTATTGCATGGTATCAACAGAATTACCACCATTAAATAAAGTTTGAGAAATATTAGTTCCTGAACCGTTGGCTTCACCCACAATCGTCGCTGGTCCAGCGGTTGTCCATGAAAAGTTCATATTATCCAAATTAGAAGTAATATCGATATCGGTCGTTTCTCCTCCGCAAATTTCATAAAACAATGGATCGATAGTCACATTGGCCTGAGGATTTACAGTAATGGTATGAATATCATCAGGATCCGTAGAGCATTCCACAGTGGCTGTTATTTCAACGGTTCCAGGTTCAGTCGTATTATTTAATAAAAAAAGTGGATTGAAAACTAGAGGAGTTGTTCCACTACCCGACATTACAGTAACATTGGATACATTCGTTGTGTCTGTAATATTCCACGTGATAACATATCCAGGTTGATTCGCAGTCATTTGAAAAGCTGCAGAAGAATCTCCACTGCAAATCGTTTGATCATACAGCGAAAAAGATAATGAAGCAGTTGGTTTGATCGTCACTGTTTGCATGATTGAATCTACGCCGCAAAAATTACCCGTATAAACCCATACGTCGTAAGTTCCAGGCTGACTAAATAAAATCTCTAAGTTATCTGTTCCATTAGTCCATTGCGTGTAATCATACGTAGCACCAACAAAACCATTACTCGAACCTAGTGTGCCAGAATTAATCGTGTAAGTATTTGGGCTGATATTCCAATAGAAACCATAAGTAGTATCGCAACCAGTTTGGTTAATACTTTCACCTCCATCTGATTGATTCGTAAAGGTCACAGGGTCTAAAACGCAAATCGGTGATGCAGGCGAATAACTGAATGCAGCA
The DNA here is from genome assembly GCA_947475095.1 of Flavobacteriales bacterium. Taxonomy (GTDB): domain Bacteria; phylum Bacteroidota; class Bacteroidia; order Flavobacteriales_D; family Crocinitomicaceae; genus UBA952. The sequence continues at coordinate 76,811 of CANJLG010000011.1, read as the reverse complement.
GTAGTACCCGTAGAAATGGTGATCGGACCAACGGTTATAACGGTTGGAAAACCACCAGCCGAGCAAAGATTTTGAGCGACAACAGTGGCGGAAAACGCATTTTGAATGGGTGGAAATCCAGGTGCGAAAACGTAATCAATACCACATGAAGAGGTATTAAAAAGGTGATTAATAGTTGTATCGTTTGAAGTTGTAAAAACCATACTAGGAGAACCATCAGAAAATGAAACAGTGTAATCGACAAGGACATCATTGGAAATGATTTCAATCGAATAAGGTGATGGAAGACAGGTATTGGTTCCTGCTCCTGCCACTGTAATCAACGGTGCATTACCATTAAAAACAACATATGTTTTTGTAGCAGAACATCCATTTTGAGTTACAGTATGGGTCATTGTAAATTGGCCCAAAGGAAACAGGTGTGATATCTGAAGACCTGTCATGCCAAAATTGGTAGACGAACTACCATCTCCCCAGTTGAATGTTTGGGTCACCGTATTGTTATACAAGGAGTTGAAGTTGAACAAAGCGGTATCAATAGAACCACAATTTTTAAAAATTACCTGACCTGCCTGAGTCACTGTTCCATAACCGCCACCTGTTGATGCCAAGGTAAGCGCAGCATTAGGAGTAGCATTCACATCTATAGTTCGCGTTGAATTTACAGCAGGAAGACCTGGATTAGTAACGGTTAGTGTGGCTGTTGTTGTAGGCGCAGTCACTGTATTATAAGTCACCACATGAGGTCCTTGTCCGACTGCTGTGGCTGGAATTGCACCCAAACCAAAATTCCAACTATATGTAGTACCAGCAACCGTTGAAGTAGATGAATTAACGAAGTTAATGGTGCTTCCCTGGCAAATTGTTACTGTTCCAGAAACGGCAGGTGGAGAGGTTGAAAAGCTAGGTACAGGCGCTTGGGAAAAGGCCAAACTAGTGAGCAAACTTAAAAAGATTGCGTAACTAAATTTTATCATGATTTTAGTCTTTTAAAGATCAAATTTTCAGTAGCAAAAGTACTAAATAATTAACACTTTACAAGTAATTCATTCCTTTTTTTAATTTACTAAGTGTTAGTTCCTCCTCGGAATTATTACTTGGAATATAATTATACATCCATTCGGCTGAAGGAGGCATACTTAACAGAATTGACTCTGTGCGTCCATTACTATAAATTCCAAATTTTGTACCTCTATCGTGCAATAAATTAAATTCAACATAACGTGAACGCCTAATGTTTTGCCAATGCTTTTCCTGAGGAGTACACTCCGAAACCTTAAATCCATCTACTTGAGCCTTATAAATGGATGGAAAAGCAGTCCCCAATTCGAGGCACATAGACAAAATTTGTTCTTTTGAAATTAAATCATTTTCGCTGAGATTATCGAAAAATATACCTCCAATGCCTCTTGTTTCATTACGATGTGGCAGAAAGAAATAATCATCTGCCCACGTTTTAAAACTATCATAATAGTTTGGGTTATAGCCATCGCAGATACTTTTCAAGTGTTGATGAAAAGAAGTTGCTAATTCATCAACGATATAATGAGGTGTTAAATCAATACCACCACCAAACCAATATGTTTTTGAATCCATCTCAAAATACCGAATATTCATGTGAATAATTGGATGTCTCGGGTGTTTGGGATGCAAAACAATCGATACACCTGTGGCGAAAAAGCGCTCACCGTCTAATTTTAATTGATCCCTCATCATTTTTGTAACCTCACCCTCGACAGCAGAGAATGCTACTCCACCTTTTTCGATTATTCGTCCGTTCGCTAGAGTACAAGTAAATCCACCTCCGCCCTCTTTTCTATCCCACTCGTCTTCTATAAAGACAGCTTCACCATCCCATGTTTCGAGCGCTGAAGTAATGAATCGCTGGAGTTCGCGAAATTTCGAATGAACGAAACTTTTATTTATCATTTAATAAATATTGGATCAGTTTCTGTTCCATTCACAAATCTATAGAGATATCCCCGAGTATTTTCGTGATATGACTCTAAATCTTTTTGAATAAATTTCACATTATAGATATAGCCTTTTGATTCTGCCTCATTTAATAAAATTAATTTAGGTAATAAATTAATTAAATCATAGCCCCTGCAAATAGTTTGATTTACCATAATATGATATCGGTCCCTTGATTTAACATACAATGAGTTTAAGCTAGCAGAGCCAGAATGCATCGGTCCACTGGCTTCTGCATAGATGAAAGAAAAATTCTTTTTTAATTCCCTGATTTTAGTCCAACTACTAGAGCCAAAAACTAAGCTATTCCCCAAAGATTTTGACCTTTTAAGAATAGCTTTGACTTCTGCAGGCTGACTAACAAAACTCACATAATATATTGGCAATAGAGTATTTACGACATTCTTAAAACCATTAGTGTCAATTTCAATAACTTTAGAAAGTGCAGGAGATTCCGAAAAGGATTGGTAGGCAGACAAAAATGCTTCTTCTATTTCGTATGATTCTTTTGATATTGAACGCACTAAAACAATTTGATGTCCATTCTGAATACTTTGCAACCTATTTGCAATTACGATTGCCTCAGCTCGTTTTGAAAGAGGAAGCTGGTAAGCAAACGGATTGGATTGAATAGATGGAGAATCATATCGTGAGGGAATAATCACAGGGATTTTATTCGCTTTACAAAAATCAGAAATCTTTTCTGCATCTGCCTTTAGCACTGAAGCATAAACAAGATTCATGCTAGCCATTTTTTCAGAAAGTAACACTGAGTCTAGATTTACCTTGGGACTATGGTAATCATAAAAAGTAAATTCAGCACTTTTAAAATTTTTCGTAAAATCTTGAATACCTAAAGACATTCCAACATACAGATTTAAAGTGGGTATAATGTGAGGAATAGCTTTTAAACTTTTTATCGTATCCGCACCAAAAGGTAAAAAAATGGCAATTTTAGGATTTTCTATGGGCTTGATAAGAGAATCTATACCCTTATCAAGAGGTACAGATTTTTCATTTTGAGAAAGGTCAATTGTACTTTTTAAAGGAATTTTAAGAACACTTCCTACTTTAATTTGACTTGGATTTATTCCATTAAGCTGACAAATTTTATCGGATGAAACCATGTATTTTTTTGCGATTCCGTAAAGAGATTCTCCTTGAACAACGACATGGTTAATTAATTTGTCGTCTTTGATAATTATACTATTATCTTGATTTGATTCGGATTCAATTGTTTTTGATGAAGATTCGGATAATAATCGAACGGCACCATTTTTTAAAACTAATTCATTACCGATTTGAATTCCAGATTTAGATCCTGGATTCCAACTAATGATTGAATCTATCGAAATTAGATAGTCTTGTGAAATTGAATATAAACTTTCTTTAGATAAAACCTTATGCAGTAAAGTTTTACGTGCCAGCGGAAAGTATATTTTATCACCCAGATTTAAACCGGCACTTGCTCCTGGGTTGTGTTTTATTAGATCATCTATGCTACACTTTAATTTTTGAGACAAGGAATATAAAGTAAGGCCCTGATATATATTTATCTCATGAAAGAAATCACCATTTTTTTTCACAACAGGATAATATTTTTGGGATAAAATATACTGATTAAAAAAAAAGAAAATAATAAAAAGTGGGGTTATGGTTTTAATTTTCATGTGCATTAATTTATTCCCACTCAATAGTGGCAGGAGGTTTAGAACTGATGTCATAAGTAACCCTATTGATTCCCTTAACTTGGTTAATAATCGCATTTGAAATCATTGATAAAAAATCATAGGGTAAATGGCACCAATCAGCTGTCATTCCATCAGTTGAAGAAACAGCCCTTAAAGCGACTGCATTTTCGTAGGTTCGCTCATCCCCCATAACACCAACCGATTGAATAGGTAGAAAAATACAACCAGCTTGCCAAACATCATCATATAATTTAGCTTTTTTGAGCCCATTTATGAAAATAGCATCAACTTCTTGTAGAATTTGAACTTTTTCTTTAGTAACCTCTCCTAAAATTCGAATGCCCAAACCAGGGCCAGGAAAAGGATGTCTCCCTAGGATTTTATCATCAATATTTAATGCTGCTCCAATTCTACGAACCTCATCTTTAAACAATAAACGAAGTGGTTCAACTACGCGTAACTTCATGTAATCAGGTAAGCCACCAACATTATGATGCGACTTAATGGTTTGAGAGGGCCCACCAGTACCTGAGACTGACTCAATAACATCTGGATAGATTGTCCCTTGACCCAACCACAAAGCATTTTCAACAGTTTTCGAAGCTTCATTAAATACATCGACAAAGACACTTCCAATTGCTTTTCTTTTCAATTCCGGATCTGACAATCCCTTTAAAGCAGTATAAAAAAGTTCCGAAGCTTCTATTCCTTTTATATTCAGGCCCATCCCCTGGTAGGATGCTAATACCTCCTCGTATTCATTTTTTCTTAGCAAACCATTATCTACAAATATACAATGAAGGTTTTTGCCGATTGCGCGATGTAATAGAACGGCAGCAACCGAAGAATCAACACCTCCTGATAATCCTAATATAACACGATCATTGCCAATTTTTAATCTTAACTGTTCAATACTTTCCTCAATAAAGGCATTAGGCGTCCAATCGGCTGCACACTCACAAACATCGTATATGAAATTTTTTAATAGTTGCGTTCCATCAGTAGAATGATAGACCTCCGGATGAAACTGAACCCCAAAGGTGTTTTCGTTCTCAATTTCAAATCCTGCCACCTTTACATCAGCAGTACTGCAGACCACCTTATAATTAGCTGGAACATCGCTTATTGAATCGCCATGAGACATCCAAACTTGCGAATTAAAAGGAATATTTCGCATCAAACGTGCGCTTCCATCCACAAAAGATAAATTAGCCCGTCCATATTCTCTTGTATTTGACGCATTCACATTACCGCCATATAATTGCGCTAGTAATTGTGCACCATAACAAACCCCTAACAAAGGTATTTGCCCTTTTATGAGGGATAAATCTGGCTTAGGAGCATCTTCACTTCTAACAGAAAATGGGCTTCCAGATAAAATAACTCCTTTAATCCCTTTAAGATCCTCGGGTAATTTATCCCAAGGGTGAATTTCACAATAGACATTAAGTTCCCTGATCCTACGCGCAATCAATTGAGTATATTGAGATCCGAAATCAATGATTAAAATAATTTGATGCATAATACAAAGATAGCGGTATTTAGAACTTGAAGAAACTAAATATGAAAAATCAAACTTAAAAATATTATTTGATCTCTAAAATCTAAAATAAAAATATGAAGTTTATTGATTAACTTTGAAGCCAATTCAATTTATATAAAATGATAGGTAACCTATTAAAGAAGTTATTCGGTGATAAGAATGCGAAAGATCAAAAACTTTACGAGCCGTTTAGTATAGCAGCAAATGAATTTCAACTTAGCTTAAAATCAATTAGCGATGATGAATTAAGAGGGAAAACAGTTGCTTTTCAAAAATTAATTACGGAAGAAAAGCAAGTTCTTGAAGATGAAATGAAGGCCTTGGAAATAAAAGCAGCTGATCCGACAACAGATATAGATGAAAAAGAAGAATTGTTTGACAAAATTGACAAAATCGCTAAAGAAATTGATGCGCAAATTGAAACAACCTTATTACGCATACTTCCTGAGGCATTTGCCGTTGTTAAAGAAACTGCTCAAAGATGGGTCGAAAATGGCAAGCTTGAAGTGACTGCGCTTGATTTTGATAAGGAATTAGCCGCAAGAAAAGATGGAATTACCATTTCTGGAGATAAAGCCATTTGGCATAATGAGTGGACTGCAGCTGGCGCAAAAATAAAATGGAATATGGTCCATTATGATGTTCAATTAATTGGAGGTGCCGCATTACACAAAGGAAATATTGCTGAAATGCAAACTGGTGAAGGAAAAACATTGGTTGCCACACTACCAGTTTACTTAAATGCTTTATCTAAAAAAGGAGTTCATATTGTTACAGTAAATGATTACTTGGCTAAACGCGATTCAGAATGGATGGGGCCTTTGTATCAATTTCACTGCTTAAGTGTTGATTGCATTGATAAACATACTCCAAATTCTGCAGAACGCAGAAAAGCATACCAAGCCGACATTACTTTTGGAACAAACAACGAATTTGGATTCGATTATCTACGGGATAACATGGCAGGAAATATCGACGAACTCGTGCAACGAAAACATCATTTTGCCATAGTGGATGAAGTCGATTCTGTTTTAATAGATGACGCAAGAACTCCTTTAATTATTTCTGGTCCCACTCCAAAAGGAGAAGAGCAAGAATTTGATGGCTTAAAGCCAAGAATAGAAAGGATAGTTAATGCTCAAAAAGAATTTGTTCAACAATGCTTAATTGAAGCAAAAACTAAATTAACGGTTCTATCTAATCCTCCTGAAGATAAAAAAGAATTCAATACAATGCTTGAAGAAGGTGGTATAGCCTTACTTCGTGCATTTAGAGGTTTACCAAAGAATAAGGCCTTAATAAAATTTCTATCTGAACCTGGAATTCGAGTACACTTGCAAAAAACAGAGAATTTTTACATGCAAGAGCAGGGTAAACAAATGAAAAAAATTGATGTGGAATTGTATTTTGTTATTGAAGAAAAAAACAATACCATAGAATTAACCAGTAAGGGAATCGATTTAATTTCCGGCTCAGAAGAGCGAGAATTCTTTATCATGCCAGATATCGGAGCCGAGATAGTAAAATTGCAAAAATTAAATCTCGAATCAACTGAATTTTTAAATAAAAAAGACGATTTAGTACGAGAATATTCCATAAAATCTGAAAGAATTCACTCTGTTAATCAGCTACTTAAAGCTTACACGCTATTTGAAAAAGAAAATGAATACGTTATTTTAGACGGCAAAGTAAAAATTGTAGATGAATCTACTGGACGAATTCTTGACGGAAGAAGGTATTCTGATGGCCTACACCAAGCCATTGAAGCAAAAGAAAATGTAAAAATTGAGGCAGCTACCCAAACGTATGCTACGGTAACTTTGCAGAACTATTTCAGGATGTACCATAAATTAGCTGGAATGACTGGTACTGCCGAAACAGAAGCAAAAGAGTTCTTTGATATTTATAAACTTGATGTAGTTGTAGTACCACCAAATACGCAGGTAATTCGAAAGGACGAAAATGATTTCGTGTTTAAAACAGCGACAGAAAAATTTTATGCGGTAATTGATGAAATTAGAAAATTAGTCGCTGAAGGAAGACCTGTGCTTGTAGGAACTACAACTGTTGAAATTTCAGAGGGCTTAAGCAGATTATTAGATAAAGAAAAAATAAACCATCAAGTTTTAAATGCAAAATTCCATCAAAAAGAAGCTGAAATAATTGCAAATGCAGGATTAGCAGGTGCCGTTACGATTGCGACTAATATGGCAGGACGTGGAACCGACATAAAGTTAGGACCGAATGTAAAAGAAGCAGGTGGATTAGCTATTATTGGAACAGAACGACATGATTCAAGACGCGTTGATAGGCAGTTAAGAGGTCGTGCTGGACGACAAGGAGATCCAGGTTCATCTCAATTTTTCGTTTCCTTAGAAGATGATCTGATGCGTAAATTTGGGTCGGAAAGAATTGCAAAGTTAATGGATAGAATGGGCCTGAAAGAAGGGGAAGTTATCAGTCACGGTATGGTATCAAAATCAATTGAACGAGCACAGAAAAAAGTAGAAGAAAATAATTTTGGTGTCCGTAAACGATTACTTGAATACGATGATGTTATGAATGCCCAACGAAAAGCTATTTATAAAAAGAGAAAGAATGCACTATTTGGTGATCGACTGGATATTGATGTCGATAATATGTTCTACGAACTTTGCGAAGAAACAGTATTAAAGTTAGCCAATTCAGAATTTAATGAGTTTGAAATTGAGTTAATTCGATTGATTGGTATAGAATCTCCAGTAAATGAAGAAGATTTTAAGTCACTTGATAAAATGGAACTAATTCATGCGGTTTACATTGCAATGATGCAACAATATAAACGAAAAAGCGAAAAGATTTGCATGACTGCAATGCCTCAAATTAAGCATGTTCATGAAACAATGTCTGATCGTTTTAAAAACATCGTTTTTCCACTTACCGATGGAAAAAAAGAATTGCAATTAATCGTAAATTTAGAAGATGCCTACAAATCAAATGGCGCTATCATTTCTAAATATTTTGAAAAAAATATAATTTTAGGCATCATTGATAATGAATGGAAAGAACATCTTCGAGAAATGGATGATTTGCGCTCTGCTGTAAATAATGCTACCTATGAACAAAAAGACCCCTTGGTTATCTATAAACTAGAATCCTATGAATTATTCAAAAACATGTTGTATCGCTTAAATCAAGAAGCTGTCGAATTATTAATGAAATTAGATATTCCTGCTGAAAAAGAACTCCAAAGCACCAATAAAGAGGATACTCAAAATAATTATGGGAATTCAAAAATGAATAACAGTAACGCAACAGCACCGCCTCAATTTAGGGGTAGTGATGGTTATCGTCAGGCTGTGCAAAATTCGATGTCAGCACCTGAAAAAAAACAACCTACTATTGCGGAAACAAAAGTAAATAGAAACGATCCTTGTCCTTGCGGAAGTGGTAAAAAGTACAAACAATGTCATGGTAAATAATGTCGGTTTCCATCCATGATATTGCCATAATTGGCTCTGGAAATGTTGCTAATTTCATTGCGCATATCTTAAGTGAAAAAGGTTTTAATATCAGCCAAGTCCACAGTCGGAACTCAATTACAGGTAAAAATCTAGCAAGTAAGATTAAGTCCGAATTTATTGAAGAAATTACATCCATTACAGCCGAAATTATTTTTATTGCTGTTCATGATCAACAAATAGAAAAAAGTATAGCAAAATTACCCAAGTCTTCCATTCTGTTTTACACTTCTGGAACAGTTGATCTAGCAAGTATTTCAGCAGAAAATTGTGGCGTATTCTACCCCCTACAAACTTTTTCAAAAAGTAATTACAATGCGCCTTTTGATGTGCCAATATTATTGGAACCTAAAAATGATTTGGTGAGAGATTATGCCATAAAGCTATGTTCAGAATTGAAATTAAACTATCAAATTACAAGTTCAGAGGAACGAAAAAACATACATCTTTGTGCCGTTTTTTTAAACAATTTCATCAATCATATCGCATGCATAGGATTGGATTTAGCGAAAGAACGAAAAATTGACATTTCCTTGTTTACACCATTAATAAAAAAGACATTTGAAAATATTTTACTGCATAATCCCAGTGAAAATCAAAGTGGGCCAGCCAAACGAAATGACAAAACTATTATAAATGAACACCTCGCCCTGCTAAATGGGAATTCAAAAACAATCTATCACTTGATTACAGAAAGTATATTAGCACAAAATGGATATGAATTATAAAATCAAATTAAACGAGATAAAGGTATTCATCTTTGATATTGATGGTGTATTAACAGACGGAAACGTATTATTGGATAATGGAAATTATTTACGAACGCTGAATTCAAAAGATTCATACGCCATTCAATACGCAGCAAAGATGGGCTATTTGGTCTTTATGATTACAGGAGGCTCTTCGAAAGAAATGAAAGATTGCCTTGAAAACCTTGGTGTTACGTGTGTTTATCTTTCTAGTAGATCGAAACTAAAAGTATACAGTGAAGTTAAATTAAAGCATGGTTTTCAGGACGAGCAAGTTCTTTATATGGGTGATGATATCCCTGATATTCCAGTACTTTCTGTTGTTGGTGTTTCAAGCTGCCCAAAAGATGCCGCTATTGATGTCGTTATGTGCTGCAGCTACCAATCGCCAAAAGAAGGCGGAAAAGGATGCGTTCGTGATGTAATAGAACAAACCATGCGCGCTCAAGGAACTTGGCTAAAAGATGGTGCTTATGAATGGTAATCAAATACCTAATTCATTTTCCCAATAAGCATTCAACAAGACAACTAATCTTCGTGACATATTATTTTGATAACGTTTTGTGCGGTAGCCAGCCACCCAATTTATTCCTCGAATAGCGTTCGTGAAAATTATTTCATCTGCTGATAATAAATTTTGAGGTAAAATAGAACATTCATAAATTTTTATATTGTGTTTGATAGCTAAATTTATTACTTGCATTCGCATTGTTCCTGCAATACACCCTTCATCTAGACCTGAAGTATACAAGACACCATTACTAACAATAAAAACGTTGCAACTACCTGATTCTATTATATTTCCCTTTTCATTAGTAAGGAATAAATCATCTAAGCCTTGTTCCTTTGCAGCTATGGAAGCCATGACATAAGGAAGTCCTGTTTTTGTTTTATAATTTGAAAGAAAGTTTTTATGCAGTTTAATATCTCTGTATATATCAAGCTCTAAACCTTTAGCATTTAACTCGAAAAAGTTCATTAAATAAGGATACACTTCAATATAAAAAGTGCAGTCATTTGAATCAGGTAAATACGCCCCTCCGGTTGCGCGATCTATTGATAAACGACACCTTCCACCTTGCTTGATTCCAGATTTTTCAATAAGCTCTAAAATTTTTTCCTGAAAAAAATTAACACCATAATTCGCAGGTGTTTCCATTTTTAAAACATTCGCGCCTTTTAGTAGTCGATCGATATGGTTTTCAATATTAATTGGTTTTCCCGATAAAATTCTAATACTCTCAAATACCCCATCGCCATACAAATGACCGCGATTTCCAGCATGAATGGTGGGTGCATCATTAGGCAAAAGGATACCATTATTATTTACGTACAAAATCATAGTCAGAAAAATAAATTAAGAAAATCCTTTCCTTTATCCAAATTTAAAAATAAAACAAATAAAATACCAAATAATGCACCGCCAAGATGAGCATCGTGCGCTACTCCTGTCTTTATATTTCTCATAACAAAATACTCAATTAATAAATATAGAGGTCCAAAAATATAGGCCGGAATTCCAACCGGGATAAAAGGTAGACCCAACTCCATGATTGGATCCCATAAAATTGCCGCAAAGATGACAGCTGACACTGCACCAGATGCTCCCAATGCCCGATAGGAAGAGTTATCTTGGTTTTTTAAATAGGGGAATATCGTAGCTGCTACGCCACCAGCAATGTATAAAAACAAAAATAAGGACGTGCTTTTTATGTCGCCATATGTATCTAGCCACATGTTTAAAATTTTACCCCCTAGATAATATAATGATACCATATTAAAAAGCAAATGTTGCCAATCTGCATGAATCCAACTATGCGTAAATAAGCGATACCATTGATTATTATATTTAATCAAATAGGGAGAAAAAAGGAGTTTCTCCATTAATTGATTATCAAAAGATCTATATGATATCAGAACATTCAAGCCAATAATTAAAAGAAGAAATGTATTCAAATCTATTATGTGTAAGTAAAAATCAAAATTAAGGAAATAAAAATCGAAACAAAGAAATCAAAATTATAAATTTATCATCTACTTATTACTGTAATAATAAGCCGTAAACTTGTTCAATCAAATGATTTCATAAATAATTTCGATGCGATGGCGTCAAATCAAGTAAATAAAAATTAGTTTTGTTTAAAATTACCTCAATGATTATTTCTCCTTCCGTTTTATCGTGTGATTTTGGAAATATTGAACGCGATACAAAAATGTTAGATGCATCGCAAGCAGATTGGCTACATGTTGACATCATGGATGGAGTTTTTGTACCCAATATATCCTTTGGTTTTCCAGTACTCGAGGCAATTCGAAAATCAAGTGCTAAAATATTGGATGTTCACCTGATGATTGCCAACCCTGATCAATACCTTGAAGCTTTCAAAAAATCTGGGGCAGATTACCTGACCGTACATTATGAAGCATGTACGCATTTGAATCGTACTATTGCAAAAATAAAAGAACTAGGAATGAAAGCTGGTGTGGCATTGAATCCGCATACACCTATTAGCGTTTTAGAAGAAATTATTCCCATGCTCGACTTGGTCCTCTTGATGTCGGTAAACCCTGGTTTTGGAGGGCAATCATTTATCCCTGCCACCATAAATAAAGTGAAAAAATTAAAAGAATTAATTGATAGCACTCAGTCAAATGTAATTATTGAAGTTGATGGAGGTGTTAATCTTTTAACAGGAAAACAGTTAGCTGATGCAGGAGCAAATGCGCTTGTTGCAGGAAATTTTGTTTTTAATTCGGCTAATCCTGCTCAAACTATTGCTGATTTAAAAGCGTTGTAGACGTAACCTATACTTATATAATTCGTTTCCTTGGTCATGAAAAAATACCTGATTATTTCCTTTCTATTATCAACTATTCATTTGGGATTCTCTCAAGTCGATTTAGCGGAAAGAGAATTGCTCTTGAACACAAAGCTAGAAGCTTTACGCGCTGCAAAGAATGATGATGATATTGAAACCTTAAATCTTGACTTTAAAAATGAAATGTTAAGTTTTCTAAAATTAGAAGGTGCTTTTACTTATCCTATTTCTAAATTAAAGACCATTGCGCTACTAGATAGCCCTGATAAATTAGTTCGAATTATTAATTGGAATCTAGAATATTCAGATATGTCTTATTCATATTGCGGATTTGTCATGAGATGGGATGAAGATAAAGAAGAATTGAAAATAACTGAACTTATTGATAAAGTAGATCCTTACACTGTCAAACCAACGGGAGTAATCGATGCAAAAAATTGGTATGGTGCACTTTATTATAAAATAATTCCAATTGAATATAATGGCAAAATAGAGTATACACTGCTAGGTTGGGATGGAGGAACAACTGGAAGTAATTTTAAAATTATTGATGTACTAACGTTTTCTGGAAACAATGTGAAATTTGGAAGTCCCGTATTTATTAAGAAAAAAGAAGTGCTCAAACGGGTTGTTTTTGAATACTCGGATAAATCATCCATGTCGTTGAAATACGAAGATAAATACGGACGTATCGTTTTTGATCATCTATCGCCAGAATCACCAACTTTAGCAGGAGTGTACTCGTTTTACGTTCCCGATTTTTCCTATGATGCCTTTCTATGGGAAAACGAAAGTTGGGTCCTCAATGAAGATGTAATCACCCTTAATGATGAGGAAGTGAATAAAAATCAAACCAACTTCGTTGTAAACGAGAAGACAGGGGAAATTAAGAAAAAAAAGGGGAAAGACGGATGGATTAATCCCGCCGACCCTAATCGAAAAAACGATATCGGTCATGTTGCAAGACTGCCCGAAGTAAACACCTTAAATGAAGATAATAATACTGATAAACCGAAAAAAAAACACCTTAGACGCGATCGTAGAGATCCAAATAATTTGTCAATTACAACGGGTAAATACAAAAAAAAGAAACGTAGAAAAAATAAACCATAAATGCAACTAGGCGTATTTAATAAATTAACAATCAATCGATTAACGCTAGTTGGTGCGTTTTTGGAAGACATTCAAGGTAACGAGGTCTTGTTGCCAAAAAAATACCTAAGCGATGCCATGCAAGTTGATAGCGAAGTTTCTGTATTCATCATGAAGGATTCTGAAAATAGAATTGTAGCGACTACTGAAACCCCTCACCTACTACTTGGCGGATTTGCCTACCTAAGAATCGCTGAAATAAATCCTTTTGGTGCCTTTGCAGATTGGGGTTTAGATAAAGATCTTTTTGTTCCGTTTCGCGAGCAAATTTACAAGTTGTTTATCGATGAAAAATACTTGTTTGTTTTAAAATATGATCATGAAACAGACCGACTTTTCGGTAGCATGAAGGTGAAAAAGAGCTTTGACTTTTGTGATGAAGAGTTGACAGGGCAAGAGGTTGATCTTTTAATTTGCGAACAAACAGAATTGGGGATCAATGTCATTGTTAATAATAAATACTCCGGCCTAATCTATACCCAAGATTTCAATAAACCCCTAGAAAGAGGCGAGCGATCAAAGGGCTATGTGACAAAAGTTCGCGAGGATGGTAAATTAGATGTGCGTTTTGAGCCCACTACCTTTGAGAAATACGACATGGCATCGGAAGATTTACTTGAAAAATTAAGAAAAGAAAAAGTATTGTTTCTTACTGACCGTTCAAATCCTGAGGATATTAGAGAACAATTAGGGATGAGTAAAAAAACCTTTAAGCAAGCAGTTGGTAAATTATACCGACATCGGAAGATAAACTTATGCTCCGACAGGATTGAATTTATTGAAGAATAAGATACAACATCATACCTCGCATAGATTTCTAAAAAGTTTACCTTTGCACGACAAACGTACCTTATTTAGAAGAACTTGAATCCCTCCACTCCAGCTTGTTTTAACGAATTTAAATCTTCTATTAAAGGTTTACCAACAGACCAGCCCTTTGATTATCCATTTTATTATACTCCAAGTAAACTTGCTCAGATTGCAGCAGAAGAATTGCAGGAGTTATTGAGAAAAGAAGACGGATTATCGCATAATTTTGGACTAGATCGAGATAAGGACGGACTAATTATCGGGAAAATGTTTGGCGTATTGGTCGTTAAAAATACAGATGGAAAGATTGGGTACCTTATGGCTTTTTCAGGAAAACTAGCAGGGAAAAATCACCACCCTAACTTCGTTCCTCCTGTTTATGACATGCTTGAAGAAGATGGGTTTTTCTTAAAGGAAATTGAACAGTTAAATGAATTCAATCGAAAAATTAAGTTACTAGAAAAGAATGCTACTTATGTATCACTTTTAAAGCAACAAGAGCAACAATTAAGCGATTCGCATGAAGTTTTAACTGACATAAGAAATAAAATAAGCATCGCGAAAGCGGCACGAAAAACGATACGACAAAACTTAATTCAGGAAGAAGAAATCGATCAGAATACGTTATTAGAATCCTTAAGAAAAGAAAGTATTGCAGAACAATCTTATTATAAAAATCAACGCGCTCATTGGAAGCTTCAGCAGGACAAATTAGAAATCGAAATTGCACCCATGTTGAATGAAATTAATTCCTTAAAGCTTGATAGAAAAAATCAATCTTCCGAATTGCAGCAACAATTATTTGACAATTATATCTTTCTCAATAATCTTGGCAAACAAAAAAATATTGGGGAAATATTTTCTGATACCTATACCCAAAAACCACCGTCTGCAGCTGGAGAATGTGCTGCTCCAAAGTTACTTCAATATGCATTTCTACATGGTCTGCACCCCATCACAATAGCAGAATTCTGGTGGGGCCAATCTCCAAAATCAGAAATACGGGTTCATGGACAATATTATCCCGCTTGTCGCGGTAAATGCGGTCCTATTTTAGCACATATGCTCGAAGGAATTGAAGTAGCTGAAAATCCAATGCTACAGAACCCTGGAGAAGGAAAAACGCTTGAGATTGTTTATCAAGACGAATACCTTTTGGTAATCAATAAACCAGCTGAATTTTTAGCGGTTCCAGGCATCCATATTAAAGATTCTGTTGCGGAAAGAATGAAAATGCAATTTCCAAACGCAAGCGGACCTTTAGTTGTTCATCGCTTAGACATGTCAACCTCTGGATTAATGCTAATTGCCTTGACAAGTGATGTTTACATCAACTTGCAAAAACAATTCATTGATAGAAAAATACAAAAAGAATATGAAGCGCTCTTAGATGGAACACTTTCTCAAGATAAAGGACAAATTAAACTTCCTCTTCGTTTAGATATAGATGATCGTCCCCGCCAACTCGTGTGTTTTAAACATGGGAAATCCGCTCTTACGCATTGGGAAGTTATTGAACGAAAAGATGGTAGAACGAGGGTGATCTTTAAGCCTATTACAGGCAGGACGCATCAACTTCGTGTTCATGCTGCTCATTCCTTGGGCTTAAACGCACCAATTATAGGTGATGATCTATATGGAAAGATTGATAATAGATTGCATTTACATGCTGCTAGAATCATTTTTTCACATCCTGTCAGCAAAGAAATTATGGACATAAAATTAAAGGCGACATTTTAAGCAGTAAAATTTGAGTTGGTTTTCCACGTATAGGGGCCTTTAGAATAAAATTATTCAAAAGATAAAAGCAAATAGTTAACTATTTTGATTTTCAATCATTTTTTTTCGTAAAATTGTTTTTGAAAATGTAATCTTTAAATTAAAAATTATGAAAAAAATAGTCCTAGGAATTACTTGTCTCCTTTTTATCTCTCAATCTCAAGCACAAAAATTTGGTTTTCAACTCGAAGCCCAAGGCAAATCGATCATAAGCTCTACATGGTTGTTAAATAATAATATTTCAGATAAAGGTGATGAGCAAGATTATGCACCAGGTTGGGGAACAACCTATGGAGTTGGAATTAATGGATATTTCAATTCGGTTGGCTTAGGTGTTGAAATTTTAGGAGGCACACACAAAGGAGCTTATAAAGGAACCATTTTAGGTTCTGACTACACATCAGAAGTACAATTAAAGCAATTTCAAATTCCAATACTTTTGAAATTACGAGGCGAAAGCGGTGGTTATTTTGAAATCGGCCCTCAATTCAATATCATTTCGTCGGCACGCTATACGTACGATGGAATGATAAATTCGACTTCAGATGTAAAATCGAGCTATCAAAACTATACCTCTGTGGTGATGGGATTTGGCGCAAATGTTCAGCTTTCAAAAAGCATTCCGCTAGGCTTAATAATGGGGATGCGATTAAATTATGGTTTCGCCGATGCAAAAGGTGTGGATGCGATGGGGTTTAATTTAAGTAATTCAATATTCTACCCTACTTATCAAAAAACGATGGCTGTTTCAGCTGGTTTACAACTAGGATTGAGTTATAAATTTAATTAAGCAGGCGTATATTTCTCGGGTATTTTAAGAATTCTATTATCTTTGACTCCAAAATTAAGCCATGGCTACAACTGCAGAGATACGGAACGGATTGTGTATTCGACACAACGAAAAATTATTTCAGATCATTGAATTTCAACACGTAAAACCAGGGAAGGGTCCTGCATTTGTGCGTACAAAAATGCGTCAAATAGAGTCCCAAAAAGTATTGGATCATACTTTCTCAGCTGGACATAAAATTGAAATCGTACGGATCGAAAATAGAGAATATCAATATCTTTATCAAGAAAGTGATTCCTTTATCTTTATGAATAACGAAAGCTATGAGCAAGTAAACATTCCTTTAAAAATGGTTGAAAAACCAGGCTTTTTGCAAGAAGGAATGATTGCGAATATTTTGTTTCATGCGGAAGAGGAAATGCCATTAGTGGTGGAATTACCCATGTATATCACAGCTGAAGTAACCTATACAGAGCCAGGAGTGAAAGGTGATACCGCAACGAATTCAATGAAACCCGCCACCATTTCTACCGGAGCTGAAGTAAAAGTTCCATTGTTTATCGCAAATGGAGAAATGATTAAAGTAGATACGCGAACAGGCATTTACGTAGAGCGCGTTAAATCATAAGAATCACATTACAATAATTCAAAATATACGATGAAAAACACAGCACTTTCCCATGTTCACGAGCAACTTGGTGCCAAAATGGTTCCTTTCGCTGGATACAATATGCCAGTACAATACGAAGGAGTAAACGCTGAACATGAAACCGTTCGAAACGGTGTTGGTGTATTTGATGTTTCACACATGGGTGAATTCGTAATAAAAGGCCCCAACGCCTTAGCTTTAATTCAAACATTTTCTTCGAATGATGCCTCCGTATTAGTGGATGGAAAAGCTCAATATTCTTGCATGCCGAATGGCAAAGGTGGAATAGTTGACGATCTTATTATTTATCGCGTAAATGCGGAAGAATACTTTATCGTAGTCAACGCATCAAACATAGAAAAAGACTGGAACTGGATGTCACAACAGAACACAATGGGTGCGGAAATGCATAATCTTTCAGATACGTATTCATTATTAGCTATTCAAGGTCCCAAAGCTGCCGAAGCGATGCAATCCCTTACTGAAATTGATTTATCATCCATGGTTTATTATACTTTTCAGCACGCAACTTTTGCAGGCATTGAAAATGTAATGATTTCCGCAACCGGTTATACAGGATCAGGAGGATTTGAAATTTATGTGAAAAATGAAGATGCCGAGAAAGTTTGGAACGAAGTATTTAAAGCCGGAGATTCATTTGGTATCAAACCAATTGGATTAGCCGCACGCGATACCTTACGTTTAGAAATGGGCTTCTGCTTATATGGAAACGATATTGATGATACCACTTCGCCACTAGAGGCAGGATTAGGATGGATTACGAAATTCACAAAAGATTTTGTTGATGCTGAGTTTCTGAAAGCCCAAAAAGAAGCCGGTCTTACGAAAAAATTAATCGCTTTTGAAATGGTAGATCGCGGAATTCCCCGCCACGACTACCCTATTCTTGATGCTAATCAAGTTGTTATTGGAAAAGTAACCTCAGGCACCATGTCGCCAAGTATGAAAATTGCGATTGGAATGGGCTATGTTACGATAGAAAATAGTGCCATTGACTCAGAAATTTTTATCGAAATTCGTGAGAAAGGAATCAAAGCTAAAGTGGTTAAAGCGCCTTTTTACAAAAAATAACTTAAAACTCAAAATAAAATGGAAGTAAATAAGATAAGTGGAATTAAAATTGGCGGTGTTGTATTTTTTGGATGTATGTTTATTGGAGCTGGCATCGGAATGCTATTTAATGCACAAGAAATTGGCGGTGCAATTGGAATGGGAGTTGGATTTATTGCAATGGGAGTAATTTGGGCTTATTACAGACAAAAATAATTGTGTACCGTGCCTCTCGACTTCGC
Source organism: Flavobacteriales bacterium (assembly GCA_947475095.1). Taxonomy (GTDB): domain Bacteria; phylum Bacteroidota; class Bacteroidia; order Flavobacteriales_D; family Crocinitomicaceae; genus UBA952. The sequence goes on along the minus strand of CANJLG010000011.1, from coordinate 58,042 downwards.
TCGATGCCCTTTAAGTAAATCGAGCGAAGTCGAGAGATACTTAAATCAAAACGTATCGTAGTTTCAGTGTATCTTAGGATTGGAGATAATGAATTCTTGACATTTAACATTAAAATATTTTTACTGGTACGATTGCCAATAATTTGTTTTTTTAGTCTCGATTGGCAAAGAGAGGATGAAGATTCGCCTTGGCGCAGCACTTCACTCATGAAATAATAATTGTGTTCCGTGCCTCTCGACTCCGCTCGATGCCATTTAAGTGAATCGAGCGTAGTGCATTATAAATCAATCTCTACATTCAATAAATAAGGCATAATCTTGTTTAGTGAGCAGTAAAATAATATTCACGACAATTTTTAATGAATACAAACGGAATAAAGAATTGGGCTGCAGATGATCGGCCAAGAGAAAAACTCTTATTAAAAGGAAAATCAGCACTTTCAGATGCGGAATTAATCGCGATACTCATTGGCTCTGGAACACAGCATCAAAGTGCCTTAGACTTAGCCAAAACGATCCTAAAAGAGTTTGACGGTGATTTATTACGCTTTTCCAGGGTTCAAACAAACGAACTAATGAAAATAAAAGGCATAGGTCAAGCCAAGGCAGTGAGTATCATTGCCTGCTTAGAACTGGGACGTAGGCGAAATAAAGCAATGCCAATATCAAAGACAAAAATCACTCAATCATCTCAAGCATTTGCTTATTTAAGTCCGTTTCTTTCCGATCTTCATCATGAAGAATTTTTCGCATTATACTTAAATAATAGCAACGAAATAATACAGCACAAGCAAATTTCAATTGGAGGAATGACCGGAACATTAGCAGATGGAAAGATTATATTTCGACACGCTTTAGATTTGCATGCAACAGGGATTATTCTTAGTCATAATCACCCAAGTGGAAATTTGAAACCAAGTCAAAAAGACATTCAACTGACCAATCAACTCATACAATTTGGAAAATGCATCGAATTAAGCATCCTCGACCACCTTATTTTCACAGATAATGGTTATTTTAGCTTCGCCGATGAAGGCCTACTATAAGTTATGAAAACAAAAAAAATAATTACTATTATCGGTGCTCGCCCTCAAATCATAAAATCATCTGCTATTAGTAGGGCTATTCGAGCAAATTATTCGAATATTCTCACTGAAATAATTGTGCATACAGGGCAACACTATGATGAGAATATGTCGGAGGTATTTTTTAAGGAGTTGAACATCGATCCACCTCATCATAATTTACACGTAGGAAGCGGATCGCACGGAGAACAAACGGCAAAAATGATTAGTGGCTTAGCAACTATTTTCGAGCACGAAAAACCAGATACAGTGTTGGTTTATGGCGATACTAATTCAACAGTAGCAGGTGCATTAGCTGCAGCAAAAATGCATATTCCGGTGATTCATGTAGAAGCAGGATTGAGAAGCTTTAACAAATCAATGCCAGAAGAAATTAATCGAATCGCCTGTGATCACATGTCAACGCTACTTTTTACACCCACCCCAACAGGCCTTGCGAATTTAAAAAAAGAAGGGTTTAATCTAACGCGACAATCCAAGGCTAGCATCGATCACCCGAATATTTACCATTGCGGAGATGTAATGTACGATAACAGCATGCATTTTGCAGGATTATCCGAGGATAAATCAACTATTTTGGAAGGATTAAATATCCCCAATTCCAACTATATTTTGTGCACCATACACCGCGATTCGAATACCGATGATGCCAAGAACTTGAATTCAATATTCAGGGCATTACTCTCTATTCAGCTAAGCTCACTTTGGTCAATCATTTTACCCCTGCATCCGCGTACTCGTAAAAAAATGGATGAATTGCTTCACCCTGACCTAAGAATAATGCTTGAATCGAATGCTTCTATTAAACTCATTCCGCCAGCTGGATTCATAGACATTATTGCCTTGGAGAAAAATGCCCAACTTATCATTACCGATAGTGGTGGTTTACAAAAAGAGGCTTTTTTCTTCCAAAAACCCTGTGTGATTTTAAGAGATCAAACAGAATGGATTGAAATTGTAGAAAACGGAAACGCAGTTTTAGCAGGAGCAAATGAAGAAAAAATTAGTAATGCTTTTAAAACCCTTAGTACGCGTAACGATTTCACCTTCCCAAGTTTTTATGGCGATGCAAATGCAGCAGAATTTATTTGTTCAAAAATTATCAGCGATCTCTAATGCTTTTTATTTACACCGATACCATTTCCAACAGACTCATTTATACCTTGGACTTTATTTTCGCCAATAGAGGGATACAATACACCTTATGTAATGATTTTGTTTCTTTTGATCGGCTTGATGGACAACGTTTTAATTATTCGGATCGGCATTTCGAAAATGTAAAAAAAATCATACCGTCCTCCCTCCTTTCCGATGAAAAAATTAGAGACTACCAGATAAAAAGTGGAGACTTTAACGGGCTTAAATGTCTTCAATTCGATGATGTAGTGGATCCTCTTGCCAGTATATTTTATATTCTTAGCAGAATCGAAGAATACTCCAATAAACTATTGGACAAACATAGACGATTTGAAGGGAAAAATTCCATTTTATATAAATTAGGGTGGCACGAAACAGCCGTTTGTGATCGTTGGAGTATCGCAATTCTTGATTTTCTATCTCTTTCTGCCGCATCTGAGCCAGAAGAGCAGCAGTTTATACCAACATTTGATATTGATAATGCCTACGCATACAAACACAAGGGAATAATTCGATCTTCTTTGGCTAATCTACGCGATCTTATCTTTGGAAAAACAAAACGCTTGATGGAGCGACAACAAGTTTTAAGCGGCTTAAAAAAAGACCCTTTTTATACGTATGAAATCATTACCAATACAAAAGAAAAAGGATTTAACATTCTCTTGTTCTGGTTACTTGGCGATTACGGGAAATATGATAAGAATCTATCTCATAAGCATCCAAAACACCAAGCTTTAATTAAAAAAATGAGTGAACATGCCGAAATTGGAATTCATCCGAGTTATAAATCAACGAGCTATTATTTTTATTTGCATGAAGAAATAGAACGCCTAGAGGAAATAATTTCAAAACGGGTTTTCAAAAGCCGGCAACATTATCTTAAACTTGAATTTCCGCTGAGTTACCAAACCTTAATAGAGCAAGAAATTACAGACGACTACACCATGGGCTATGCCGATATTGCCGGATTCAGAGCAGGAACAGCTCGATCGTTTCTTTGGTTTGATTTAAGTAAAAATGAGGTCACAAAACTCCGCGTGCACCCCTTCGCCTATATGGATGGGACACTAAATGAATACCTTAACTTAAGCATTGATGAAGCAAAGGAAAAAATTGCGAAATTGTATGAGGAAGTTCAGAAATATGGTGGAGATTTTATTTTCATTTGGCACAACGAAACGCTTGCTGAAAAAAGAAAATGGAAAGGGTGGTTGGATGTATTCTATTTTACACTCGACTTGAAGAATAAGTAGCCCTTAAATTATCCTTCAAAATACATTTACCCTTATCCAACACATACACAATTATATAACCCCCTAGGGGTTAACTATTTTTAACGCTGGATGTAATCCAGCGAAAAAAACATGAATTAAATCCCTTTTTGGCATATATTTTTATTTAAAATCATGACAAAAAGATTTTGTGGTAAAAAAGCAATTAGTCAGTACTATTTTAAATTTTTGAATGATTATTCATATTTATAACTGCTAAATAAAAGCAAGCTCAAGAGAGCTATAAGAGATAAATAAAGTTTATTAATTACAGTTTGGCGATTGTCTCAACAAATACGAAATAACAACTTTCAGAAAGCTTATTTTTTAGCCAAATTAAATCGGAGAAAAAATTCAAATCCACCCCTTGTTTTAGAAATTTCGTTGAGACTCGAAATGTTTAAATCGTAACAAAAACCGGCTGCGTATGGACCTAATTCATACATAAACTTAATTGCCATTGCATCTTTAAACCGATTGAACAAGCCAATAGAAAACGCAGTCGGTTGATGAATCCCCCCACTATTTCTAGTGCTCAATTGAGTTTTGTAATACAATCCATAAAGTATTTCCATTGCTGGCCCTTGTTTTTGAAAATAAATTCCCGGTAAAATACTCCCTTTAGAATTTGGAATGGAAATAGTTGAATTGACGAATGCAGTCCAACGCACATACAATTTATCATCTGCTTGATTGAGGAAAGAATTACTTGGTCGATTTAGATGATAGGCCGCCAAACCAACATTTATATTGCTAAAATTAGATTTCACACTCGCGTGTTTATCTCGCTGATAGGAATACAAAAGACCTGCACCTGCATCAAAAAATGAAAAGCTAGGTATATTTAGCACTTCATTACTTGGCAAAGAACTATTATACACGGTACCATTATATTGACTGGTCCATCTTCCTCCATATGGATCAATTGATCTTTGTCCAAATCCAGTTGAAATTCCTAAGCCAATCTTGTTGGATTCATCCAAAATTAAATGATAAGCAAGATTTACATTCACGGAGTTGGATGTGATTTTCAAATCCCCCGCTTGATCATTAAAAAAACTAATCCCACCAGCAATGATCCCATTTTTTTTTCTTTTATTATCATTAAATCTACCATCCACGGAAGCAGCAATCGTTTTATATGGAATAGCCACACTATTCCATTGACTCCGATAATTAAGCACCCCATTTACCGTGGAATTTGCCCCGCTCAACGCAGGATTTAAGAGGAGTGGTGAGTACTCTATTTGTGAAAAATGCACATCTTGCGCATATGACATTGTACAAGTACACGCTAGTATCGCTACACACTTTAAGATTTGACGACTCAGTATTTTCATATTTTTATCTTACTAATGTTACATTTCCAGACTCCACAACACGTGTTCCATCAAACAGGGTCCCCACGAATTTATAAGCAAATACACCTGCATTTAAAGGTTTGTTTCTAAACGATCCATCCCAACAATTAGATAAATTACTTGTTTCAAAAACCTTCTCTCCCCATCGATCATAAACGGCATAATTAAATTCAGCTATGCAATTTCCAAACACACAAAGCATGTTATTTTCTGTTGGACCTCCATCATTTGGTGCAAAGACAGTAGGAATGAAATAATCATGGCAATCTATTTCTACAATTATTGTGACATCTGCCGTGCCACTACAACCGGCTGCATCAGTTCCTGTTACTGTATAAATTGTGGTTGAAGTAGGCGTTGCAATTGGATTTGAGCATGTGTTACAATTTAATCCAACTGTTGGTGACCAACTATAAGTAAGTGCACCGTATGCATTCATCTGGACAGATTCTCCTTCAATTATAGTTGTTGAAATTGGTGTCGCTGTTATCCCTATTGATCCTATACTATTAACCGTATACGACTCACTAATTGAACAGCCATTTATATCACTTACTTGTAAGGAATAATCTCCGCTTGCTAAATTAATTAATGAAGAACTTGTTTCACCATTTGGCGACCAAAGGTAAGTATATGGTCCTGAACCTCCCATAACGGTAGTAGTAATCTGACCATCCAAATTAGGACAATTTACCGCTGAAATTGTTTCAGTAATTAATATTTGCGTAGGACTACTTATGGTTATGGATACTGTACCAATACATCCCACAGCATCTGTCACCGCTACATTATAATTTCCTGCCGTTAGATTCGAAGCACTCGCTCCTGTTCCGCCTAATGGTGACCATAAATAAGTATATGGAGCAGTTGCGCCACTTACTGTGACCGATGCAGAACCATCACTTAATCCATAACAAGAAACATCAGTAGCAGATTGCATACTTACTGTTGGACCGCCAATATTTGAAACGATAATATCCATATTACTAACACAACCATTCGCATCTGTGACTACTACATTATACACTCCACCAGGAATAGTTGAAGCGGTGGCTAATGTTCCACCAATAGGCGACCAAGCATAGCTATAAGCACCAGTTCCGCCTGAGGGAATTACAGTTGCTGATCCATCATTAACACCACAATTTGCAGGGATAATAGTAGAGGATACTAAAGAAAGTACAGGAGGTTCAGAAATGATTACAGTTGTTGATGATGTACAGCCATTTCCGTCTGTAACTGTAACATTGTAGGTATTTGCTAATAATGTACTTTGAGTAGCTCCACTCAATCCACCCGGCATCCAAGAATAAGTTAAGGTGCCAGCGCCTCCAGTTGCTGAAACAATTGCTGAACCATTATTCCCATTGAAACAGGAAACATTTTGACTTGAAACTAGGGAGATGGTTGGGCCACCGTTTGTAGTGACTGTCGTATTTCCATTTGCTTGACAGCCATTATTATCCGTAATTGTAACAGAATATACTCCTGCCGAAAGATTGGATGCCAAAGAAGAATTTCCCCCACTCGGCGTCCATAAGTACGAATAAGGAGCGGTCCCACCAGAAGGCGCAGCAGTTGCAGTACCTGAACTTCCTCCGCAACTTGTTGGCGTGTTAGACATCCCTATCGTTAATGCTGTTGCAGGCTGTGTTATAACTACCGTTGTTGTACCCGGACAAAGTGCAGCATCCAATACATTTATGGTATACGACCCAGCAGCTAAGTTACTTTGCGTTGGACCTGCCAAACTTCCTTGTGTCCAAGTATAGCTATAAGGAGCAGTTCCGCCGCTTGCAGAAACGGTTGCAGATCCGGTGGTGCCACCAAAACACAAGACATTTGTTTGAGTAGGAATGGTAAAATTGAAAGGCAAACAAGGATTAACCAGACAGGAAGGAATGGCTGCTAAATTCGCATACACTACGACCGTTCCGAGATTATCAACTAATTGAATAGGCCAAGTGCTAGGTGCCGGAATATTTGCACCAGTAGCGAAAGTACTCCATGCAGTAACGGGTGCCCCAGCAACAGTAAAAATCCCACAATATGAACCAAAACCAGCAATACAAGGAATTGTCGTTGTTGAATTTTGCCAAGAAAAAGAAGGAACACCATTAATAGCGGATAAGGTTCCATTTAATTCGACACATGCTGCTAAAATTGACGAACAAGAACTAACAGGAATAATTATAGATTCAGAACCACAGGCTAAGGTATAGGTTATCGTATAATTTCCCGGACCAACGACGGAAGGACTGAAAACACCCCCTGCACTAACACCAGTTCCGCTCCATGTTCCTCCCGACACCGCTGGCGTCAAGGTAACAGGAGCGTCGTTATCGCATAAACTTTGAGGAATACAAATCGTGGCATCACAACAGGTAATTGGGATAATTGCGCAAGCGCTAGCCGCAAAAGACTGAACACCGCCAGTTCTTGTTGCTGAGCTACTATTTCCGCTTCCACCACAAGCTACAACATCACCTCCCGTGCTTACACGTACATCGTACACATAAAAAGCGGTGGGGTAAAAAGCCTGTTGCACTAAACTTGAATTAAATTTATAGACACCTGTTTTGGAACCCACATAAATATTCCCACAATTATCAATGTCAATTCCAGCATTTTCAGTGACATTATCACTTAGAAAAGGAGTCGACAAGACACCTCCAGGTATAGCCACACTAGCAATTAGACTTAAATTAACTAAGGATCTTTTTTGTAGTTCATTTCCCTTGTTCAAGTATACGAAGTTCGCATCCGCGCGAATAACTTTAATTCCAGTATTATTATAGCGCCAATTTTCACTTTTATAACTCCAATTCACCCCATGGTTTTTCTCATAAAGCGACGTTGAACCTGCCCCGCAAAGCGTTAAATTGTCATTTAAATAACCAATGGTGTCAAGTGAAACAAAATAATATTTACCGTTTGGAGCAGCCGTTAAACCTCTAACCTCTTGAATTTGGGGTGGGATACCGAAAAGACTAGCAGTAGCTGTTACTTGCGTGGATGTTGTAATGTTTCCATTTGACATATCCACTTCATAAATTCTACCGTGAAGATTTAAATTGCCCCCTGTTCCTCCAATAATTAATTTTGTTTGATCGCAATTAAAGGCAATATTCCAAAATTCAGTGCTTAATTGTCCGCCACTTGGCGCTGGATTACTCCAAACCAATCCTCCTGCGGTGTTGACTTTAAGTATTTCATACCCTGTTCCATTCGTAACATAAGAATTTCCGATATCATCCGTGGCTAATGTACCCAACCATTGCGTGGTGTCGTATGGCGTATTATAAGACCATTGTAAAACTCCAGCATTATTGTATTTTTTTAATTGCATTGGATCCACACCACCAATGATGTATACATTTCCTAAAGCATCGGTATCCAGCTCCCAAACACAATCCCAATTTAAAGGAAATACAGGAGTTTGAACCCAAGGGTCTATTACAATACTTTTCGTTAAATCATATGCGCCAAGTTCAAAAGTAATTTGATTGTTTGCTAACTTGTAATGGGAAGTAATGGCATTTTCCCTTTCCTCTTCATAAAAAGTAATTGGTGCATGATCGATTACGTCACCAAATAAAGTGGAGATGTGGATGGCATTGTCATTTAATGAAAGTTGACGGTCATAGATCATTTTAATATGAGTTGGATCCGCTCCAGCATGTAGAATGAACGCATATTTAATTCCAATCACCGGATGAACTTCATATTTAACATCAATATTTGGGTAAATATTTTTATAAATGATGTACTCAAAACCCTTCACAAAGTTGATGTTTTGAGACACCTTGTTTTTATTATCGAATGTATAACTATGGTAATCAGAGGTAACATTCATGCCATTTATTTCGACATCCGAAGAGGCATTCTCCCAAAACATGGTTACCTGATCCGATTTTACTAAGAATTTTCCCGTAAGCGCTTCCTTTTGCTTATGCTCCACAAATGTTTTAACGGGTTGATTCATTAATTCAGCCCTTTCACCTTTTGATTTTTTTTGTATTTCTAAGAAATTATAGGACACCCCCTTCTCACCAAAAAATATTTTTGTAGATCCAAAATCAATGGCAAATTTAATTTTACCAGTAGAAAGATTCTCCTCATGGTCGAATTGACCCAAATTCTCAACAAAACTTTTGTTTTTTGAATGTTCAATTCCCCAAGTTGCTTGAATGGATTCTTGAGAGAAACTTTGATTAATTACTAAAAATAGAATCGCTAGAAAAAAAATAAATTTCATATGGTCAGATTTTGAAGTTGAAATAATACTTAAATTATTTTCAATATCAAATATACATTAATTTATCAACAAGTATATTATGTGGCTAAAGCCAAATCTGTTATTTCTTTTCTGATCGCTTGCTGAAAAGCAAGCTCAATAGATAAAACAGATTATATAACAATTATCTATTCAGTTTGGCTTTAGCCAAACTAAAATAAAGACATCTTCCTATTGTGCTTTAGCACCATTTTCTACTTTTCTAACTACTCACTAAATGAAATAGACATGCCCAACTTAAACCATCTTCCTGGCATTTGAACATATCCTGCTTCAATGTAGTATGTGTTAAAAAGATTATTTCCTTCTAAGAACATGGAAAGGTTGCGCGTTGGATTCACTTTGATTTTTGCATCCATCAAGGAATAAGCATTTCCCCCTACTCGATCAATTCCACGGTATGCAACTGTTATATTGACCCAATGCGTCAAATTCAAAGTAAGACGTCCTATCAATTGATTTCTCAAACCCGAAAAAGCATAGCGCGACTCAGATTGACCAAGTGCATCAACAAACTGATGGCTCGCATCTAAATAATTGTATCCAAGCGATAATTCTCGAATCATGATGACACCATTTCCATTCCATCGGTAGCTCACGTTACTCTCAATTCCTGTAAAGATCACGGATGACAAATTCACAGGCTTCCATGGATTTAACATAGCATTGGTCGTTCTAAGCCAATCAATCATGTTAATCGTATTTCGACGATATAGTGTGACATCTACTGTAATTCTTGACTTTTCCGTGCTATTCAACTCAGATAGATCAGCCCAAGAAAAACTAGCACCCAGTTCGGCATTCGTCGCATATTCTGGCTGCAAATCGGGATTTCCAACATTAGATGGATCTTGGTAAAATAATTCAGTGTAAGAGGGAGCCCGGTAGCTTTGACTGATATTTCCAAAAATTCTAAGTGTCTTAATAGGCATAAATGAAACCTCAAAACCCGGAAGAACCTTTTGATAAACATTCCCATTCATGCCTAAATTAAAATAATGTGCATTGCCAACAATGACCAACTTTCGATTTAAAAAAGTCAACTTATGATCAATAAAACCAGAAAAATAAGTCCGATCGCGTTCACCTAAATTGGAACTTTTCAAGCCTTCTTGTCTAAACTCAACGCCGAAACCTGTTGTGCCTGTCCGTGAATTCCATTGCCCTGTTTCCTCAAGAGTCATTACTTCAGACCAATGTTTATTGGTGTAAAAAGCAGGGTCAAATCGCTTTAAACGAAACTCATCGCGATGCGTTCGCAAGGATGCTTTGGTAAGGAATTTTAATTTGTTCAAGCTTATTTGATGCGATAGTCCAGCCAAGCCCATTTGTGTAGATTCCCACTGATCCGGAAAAGCAGAAGTATAGTAACCATTAGCACCAAATGACCGGTCGGTATACCCCACAATTGCTCGCACCTCTTGTTTTTTTCCGACAGGCAAAGCCGCATCATAAAAATATTGCTGATTAACATGGTCCGAATTATACCAATGACCATTGCTTTTATCATAGCCCATGGAGAAAGATTGCTTTAGTTTACCAATGGGTGCTGAAACAGTAGCTTGGGTACCTACACCACCAAAATCTCCAGCAAAAACCTGCATGTTAACGCCGAATTTATTAGTAACTTGAGTCACAAAATTCACAGCGCCAGTCATGGCATTTTGGCCAAAAATTCGAGTGGCAGAACCTTTGTACAACTCAATGCTCTGTACATTTGTCAGAAGAACGGGAAGATTTAAGGCATGGTGTCCAGTTTGGGGATCCACAAGTTTAAATCCGTTTATCAAAATAAGATTTTGTTCGAATGTGCCACCTCTAATGCTAAGATCACCCTGAATTCCTTGTCCACCACGTTGCCTCAAATCTAAACCTGGCACAAACAATAATGCTTCATTCACAGACCTAATAGGCATGTCTTTATTTTGAACCATGCTGATTATCTGAATACTCGAAGAGCGATCAGTAAAGTTTTCGGGCAATCCCTTTCCATACACTACAACCTCTTTTTTTAATGGGATTGTATCGCAGGGTGCTGGAGTAAGGTTGGGATTACCGTTTTGAGCCAATATTGAACAGCTACAAAATAAGCCTAAGGTAAGTGTTAAATGTTTCATCGATTCATGAGTTTAATGTCTCCAATTTGATCAGTAAAAATAAAAGGTATAAGATGAACACCTGGGAGAAAATGTTCAAAATTATTGTTAAAATGCACACCTAAAACTGACGAATAAAACCAAACGTCTGCCATGAAATCGGTATTTTCCAAGCGCAGCGTCCCTGTTTTTTGAGTCAGGTTTAAATTTTCGATACTCAACAAGTACTTAGCATTTCCCTGAAAGGATTTTTGTTGGCTAAGAAGAAACGATCGTTCGTACTTATTTCCGACTAACACTTTTACGATTTGGTTTTGCTGTTTAAATGTTCCCAATGAAATTTGTTCCATGTAGTCAATGGCTAATTTTTGAGTTGAACTAGATAGCATTACCCCGTCTAAATTATAGACCTCTATTACAACCTGTACAGCACTTTCATTGCTTTTTGGATCATCTGACTTTAAAAACAATTGAACATTCCCATTTGAGTCCGTCTTTTTCAATATCGCGACTTGCCTATAATCATCACGGACGGCATAATGTAGTGCTTTCCAATTACCATAATAGTCGATACTCGACCAAGTTGGTGCAGGCCAGCAATCATTCAATTGCCAGTAAAGCGTTCCCATGCATCTTGGCGCATCTAATCGATGTCCATTGATGGCAGAAGAAACCGCATGTGCTTGAGTGAGTTGAGCTAAATAAACAAATTCCTCGAATGATTTAGGTTCACCAAATAGGTAAGTAGTGTGTTTAAGAATCATACCATTACCGACATAACTCTTTTGGTGATGTTTCATGACCTTAGCATTTAAATCCCAATCTTTGCGATCTGAAAAAGAGGACAAGGTTGAAAATTCCGGAAAACTTTGAAATCCATATTCAGCATTAAAGCGACCAATTTTTGTTGCAAAATTCGATATTGGATCAGTACCGTGCCAGACCCCCCAATAGTGTTGTGAACCATGATTATACAATTCATTTTTTCCCCAATTACTGAGTGGTGAAGTATGAATGTAGGAAGTGCTTGTCCAGGTAGAAACCACCTTATCGGCAAGTGTATGAAACAAATCTGTGTAAGCTTTTTCAATTACTTTTTGTGATTTATCACTCAAGGAATATTGTAGTTGGAAGCCCCAATTCTTCCACGCCACATCCACTTCGTTGTTGCCATTGATAAGAATGACACTAGGATGCGCGATAATTCGTGGGATTTGATAATTTAATTCAGTTTCTACATTATTTAAAAATTCACTGTCCCCTGGATACATAGCACAAGCGAACATTAAATCTTGCCACACCAACAATCCTTTTTTATCGCAGGTTTTATAGAAAACATCACTGGGATAATATCCGCCACCCCAAACTCGAACCATATTGAAGTTAGCAGCGATCATTTGATCAATCATATTTTCAATTTCAAGATCTTTTACGGCAGCAGGAAAAACGGATTGTGGAATGTAATTTGCGCCTTTGCAAAAAACAGGAACATCATTTACGTGAAATTCATAGGATGTCCCCCATTCGTCTTTTGTCTGTACTAATTGAGCTGTACGCACCCCAAAGTCAATTACAAGTTGGTCGATCACCTGACCTTTTGAATTTAGCAAACGAAGCGTATCCGTATATAAATTTGGTTCTCCAAAACCTGCAGGCCACCATAATTTAGGATTTTCTAATTGAAAATCAAACTGAAAATGATTCGAGGGAAGCGAATCCATAATCAATGGATGTACTCCAAACAATGCCGAAGAAATAGCACCACCATTCATAGGAACTTTAGTATCCAGCACATACAATAATGTGGCCGCATTACTCGATTGATATAAGGTATTCACCACGCAATGCTGAATGGAATTAGTACTAGCAGCGATAAGTTGAACTGGTTTCGAAAATCCGATGGTATTCATTCTCAATGACCAATCCCAGCCAAACTGAAATTGAGGTTTTCGAGTTAAGGGCGCAGCCTTAATTTTAGCAGGGTCATTAGGAGCTGGGTAATGGAAACTTTCATTTTCGTAGCGAGATTTGTGATACAATACCGGTGGCGTAATGGTCAAATAAACAGTATTGTAACCCGGTTTCGATAAATCTTTGATCTCAAAGTTATACGGATGAAAAAAATTAGCTGTTCGTCTAAGAAAAGTCTCATTGATTGTAACTTCGCCATAGGTATCAATATTGGGAAAATTCAAAACCAAACTTTCTGCACTCAGTTCCTTTTCTGAAAGATAAAATGTACTTCTAAACTTCCATTCATGCTCCTCAATCCATTGATACAGTTTCTCATTGTCTCCAAAAAAGGGATCAGGTAATTCGCCAAGTTCCATTAATTTTTCTTGAATACTCCCGGCTTTACCAAAAGCTAACCATACTTTTTTTATGGGATGATAAAACTCCCAAGTAAGTTCCTGCTGAGCATAAAAATTTACTAAAAAAATGTGAAATAATAACAGTAAATTACCTTTTAATAAATTCATGTTCTGCAAAAAAAATAAAAAGAAACCAATAATGATTAATAAATATTGACCATAAAATAAAAAAATCATTAAATAAACCATATTACTTTAAAAAATGAAATAAATATCAATTTATATATATATTTGTTTTGAGATAAATATTAAGTTTTATTTCGACGGGTTCCGAAAAGTCTTTTAGAGTAGGAAAAAAAAGAAAAAAAGAAAAAAAATGAAAACAAAATTAATTTATGTTTCTGTATTAATTGCTGGTTTTTCTCTTGCTTTAAATAGTTGTGGAGGATCAAAAACAGACGATAGTAAAGCGTCAGTTACAACACCCCCAACTAGTGAAGCTAGCGCAGATGATGATGAAACAGGTGCAAGCATGGGTTCCAGTGACTTGAATGTAGAATCGCTAACATCAGCGCAAGATGCATCAAATAAGTACAAAGAAATGATTGCAGAATATGCTGAAATAGTTAAAACTGGAACAGCTGAAGAAAAAGATGCTTTTAAAGAAAAAATGGATGAATTAGAAAGTTATGCGAAGGAAAAATTCTCAAGTTCAGAATTAAAGGCTATGCTTTCCTTGACTAAACTAGCAGTTCAATTAGAAGCTGGAAAGATGGTAGACCTAGACGCTGCATACGAAATGTATGGTAAAGCATTAGGGGAATCAATGAAGCTTCTAAATTCTAATGAAGACATGAACGACGCAATGGAAGAGGCTGGTGATGCTGTTAAAGGTGCACAGAAAGATGCTGAAAAAGCAATGCAAGATGCTATGGATGCCTATAAATTATAATTTTGATTAGATAACTTTTAGTTAACTTATTTAAAAAAATGCGTAAGCTTAATTTGCTTACGCATTTTTTATTTTAATTCGATTTTTTTTTTACTTGAAGTAAAAAGCATCACCAATTTCGATCGAAACCAGCATCCACCATTTTGTCTTCAGAGGCTGTTTTCAGCGCATAATTGAATCCTGCGTAAACCGAATAGGCCCCATAATTTCCTTTTTTATCAATGGCAATAAATCCACATTGTAAATTACTCAGGTCACTGTGTTTTTTTATTATACGATTTACCACTTCTTTACAAGCGTCTGCAGGCGAATAGCCATGTCGCATTAACTCTACCACCATACTACTTCCGGCAACACGAATGATGGCCTCTCCTAATCCTGTTGAAGTAGCTGCACCAATTTCATTATCGACAAATAAACCTGCCCCAATTATGGGCGAATCCCCTACCCGACCGTGCATTTTATATGCCCAGCCGCTGGTCGTACAAGCGCCGCTCAAATCACCATTGGAATCCATAGCAATCATACCAATTGTATCATGATTTTCGTGATTAATAATCGGCTTTTTAAAAATCTCTTTATTTTCTTTCTTCCATTCTTTCCAATCTTTTTTTACTTCAGCAATTGGCATTTTAGCTTTTTCAAAACCATTTTCACTTGCGAATTTTTCTGCCCCTTCACCCACAAGCATCACATGCTGTGTCGTTTCCATGATTGCCCTTGCTACGGATATCGGATGTGCAATACCTTCCATAAAAGCTACCGCACCGCAACGAGATTTTTCATCCATGATACAAGCATCCAGTGTAACGTGTCCATCCCTATCTGGACGTCCACCTATGCCAACACTTCTATTGGCTAAATCAGCTTCTGTAATACGAACTCCTTTTTCAACAGCATCAAGCGCTTTTCCACCTTTAGCAAGTACTTCCCATGCCGCCCGATTCGCTTCTAATCCATGAATCCAAGTCGACAAAACGATTGGACCAGCAGCCACACCTTCAAATGAAGAAGCCAAAACGGTAGCTCCTTTTAAAGGCTGAAGCATAGTAATCGCTCCCAAACCTAAACCCGTTTTAAAAAATGACCTTCTTTTCATTTCGTACTTTTTTTACTTTCTTTTTTTTTAATTTCCTCTGCTAACCATTGTTGGAAATCCTTTGCATTTTTCATATGCTCAGCGCCTTCAACCGCGAAGTTGTGACAATGCGAATAATCTGGCTTTGCACACATGTATATAAAATCCACTTTTGAACGATTTAAAACAGCATCCACCACCTTTTTAGAGGGGAAGCAAATAGGTCCCGGCGGTAGGCCGTCGATTTTGTAAGTATTATAGGCGCAATCAATATCTCTATGAACATTCAACAAACGTTGAACACCTTTTAATTGATCACCCCAGCAAAACTTAAAAGTGGGATCTGACTGCATCCGGATTCCCTTATTTAGTCGATTTAAATACAAGCCTGCAATTATTGGCCACTCCTCCGAAACAATGGATTGCTCACAGTAGACTATACTTGCCAATGTTACCACCTCACTGGGGGAATTTAAACCGATATTTTTCATTTTTAACTTTCGTTCTGCTGTCCAAAAGTCATTAAACTCCCGCGCCATGCGTTCCAAAAATTGCTTTTCGTCGGTATCATAATAGAACTTATACGTATTTGGAATAAACATCGCAGGAAATTGTTCTGCTGTAAACCCATATTTCGATAACGTTTGGGGGTTTGATAGTAAAGCAATCAATTTAGTACTATCAATAAGTAAATGCTTCGAAGCTTTTTTTGCTAGATCGCTAATTGTCAAACAATTATTAAAATTTAATTCAACTTCTATTTCTGCAATTCCATTCCCTTTTTTATTGCGCTTGAACCCATTTATCAGGGCTCGATAAGAAGTGAAAGCTTGAATTCTATACTTTCCTAATGGAATTTCTGAGGTTCCCATTCCTTTATAATTTCCGACAGATATAAAAGCAGCTTGATCATTAATAATTCCATTGTCTTTTAATTCTTTTGCCAAACCAATTAAAGTAGTTTTTTCTTTCACATAAAAAATCTTGCTCTGAGAATTAATCGAAGTTTTCTTTCCAGATAAATAGACTAATAGATACGGGTATAAAAAAACCAATCCTGCTACAAGGGCAACAAGGCCAAAAACAACTAACTTTCTTTTATTAGACATAACTGATAACATATTTCATCTATTCGTTGACCTTTAAATCGATACCAACTTTTTCTGATCCCTACCTTTTCAAAACCCAAGCCTTCAAACAAGCTAATGCTAGGTATATTATCAGCATGGATAAAACATTGCAAATTGGCTAAATCTAGAATATTTTCAGAATAATTGATTAATAATGTCAATGCTTGTTTTGCATAACCTAACATTCGATGCTCCTTGTCAGCAATTAAAATTCCGACCGTTGCAAATCCGTGTTTGAAATTAACATCATATAGATCAATGGCACCAATAGCCTGATTAGTTTCTTGAATGCAAATGATTAAGCGTAACTGTCCAGAAGTTCTAATTGAGGCATATTGTTCAATAAGATTGTGGATAGCATGCATAGAAAAAGGAACTTCGGTATTGGCAATTCGCCAATGATTCGCATCATTTTCCCACAAAAAAAGCGACGTTGCATCTGAACTTTCAACTGCCCTTAAAAATAAATCTTTCCCTTTTAACATGTTGCAGGTTACGCTTAGTTAGAAAAAATACATTCTATCAACAGAATAAAATACATATTTCCTTTTTTTTGATAGCCAAATATAGTTTGAATAGTTTTAAACTTAGAATAAAATATTGAAATTTCTGAAACAGAAGAAAAGAAAAGACCTATAAATTTTTGACCTTATGGGCAATAATAAATCCGTTTCGAATGAACTATATAATTACTATTTCAATGTAATTTGAAGGATAAAAAATCAGATAGTGGCCTGCCCGTTAAAAATCAAATTCGCAGGACCAGAGAGGACAATGTTCTGATAAGCACCCTTTTCGCCTCGTTTAAAGCTCACCGATAATTCACCTCCTTTAACAAAAACTTTTACGTTATTCCCTACATTATTTGAGCAAAAATCATGAGTGATAGCAGAGGCGGTTGCACCAGTTCCACATGAATACGTTTCGTCCTCGACACCTCGTTCATAGGTAGCGATTTTTATTTCATTTGATGATAAAACGTGAACTAGATTTACATTTATCCCCTCTTGACAGAAAGAATCACTGTATCGTATTTCACGACCATGCTTTAAGACATTTTCAGTTGATAAATCCTCAGAAAATTTAACATAGTGTGGCGAACCCGTATTTAAAACAAAATCTCCTAAAACCCGATCAATGCCGCTCACATCACTCATTTCAATAAAGATAAGATCGTTTAGGACATGCGCCTTGTGGACTCCATCGATTGCATTAAAAATAGTAGTTCCAGAATGAACACCAAGGCTTAGGGTAAATAATACAGCGCAACGAGATCCATTACCACAAAAACTTTTAGATCCATCTGAATTATAATAATCCATGTAAAAATCACTTGAATCCGATGGATTTATTAAAATTAAGCCATCAGCACCTATACCAAGCTTTCGATTACATAATTTTTTAACTTCATTAGCAGACAGATAATCATACCGGCCATCCAAATTATCAATTACAATAAAATCGTTTCCTGTCCCTTCATATTTAGCAAATTCAATCGTTTTCATTAGCATATTGCAAAAGTAAGAAAATGATTTATTGATTCTTTAAATTTAATAATTCGTGAGTAGGCAAACTCAAGAAAATGATGAAATGTTATAATTAATACTTTTATTACTTAAGAATTATTGTTAAATTTGATAAAAAAATTAAATAAAATGGAATTTGAAGCGTCAAGATTATCAGACGGTAATAAATTGTTTCCAGCAAGAGTTATTATTGAACCAATAGGTATAACCCTAAAAATACCAGGTCTTTTTGGCGGAAAAGAAAAAACGATCCCCTTTCACTTGATCTCTTCTGTAAAGTTAAAAACTCCTTTTATTGGATATTCAACCATCATCATCTATTCCGTTGGCTGGGACATTATTACGGCTTCCGGCTTTACAGCTGCTGATGTCACAGCAATAAAAAAACAAATTGAAATAGGGCAGGAAAATTATAAAAAACAAAGAGCTGCTAATAGCATAACATCCCCTAATTTTTCAGAAAACAGCCAGTCAAATACTGTTGAAAATAGTCAATCAAATTCAGTTGGTTCAAACCTTAATTCTAAAACCAATTTAAGCAAATGGCAAAAAGAGTTAACCCAACTTTCAGAATTAACTGATGATGATATAATTACGGAAAAAGATTTCAAGTCCCAAAAATCAATGCTCCTTTTTAAGCTATCTCAAGATAGTTCCTTGGTCATGACTGATGCCTTAAGAATGCTCAAAGAATTAGAGGAAGATGACGTTATTACAGAATTTGAGTTTAATGAGACAAAACAAAACTTAATGAAGCCCAAATCTTCAGAAAGTACTGCGAATGCCCCAATAATTGAAGTGATAACACCCCAAGTTACTAAAGAAGAACCTTCCAATAGCGATACTGGTTCTTCAATACAAAATAATATATCCCAAACTACAAATTCTGAATCTATGTACGACGAACAATTAGAAAAATTTATTGAGATGGCTCTTATGGATGGAGAATTGTCAGAAAAAGAACGAGAAATTCTATTTAAAAAGGCAACTGCAGCAGGAATTGACCATGATGAATTCGAAATGGTACTGAGTGCACGACTATTCGAAAAGCAACAAAAAAATAATAGCCAAGCTAACACAATACCGGTTATCCCTCAATCAAGCACGCCCCCACCTCCAGCACAGCCTATTCCCCAAGCCCAACAAAATGTAAATAATAATAAAATGGGTGAACTTAGGAAATGTCCTGCTTGTAACGCCATTGTTCAATCATACTCTGCAATTTGCGCTGATTGCGGGCATTCTTTTTCTAACATTAGTGCCGTATCATCTGTCACAAAACTTCATGAACAGCTAATAGCGGTTGAATCCGAAGAAAGAGAAAGAGAATCGAATGAGAAAAATCAACCAATACAAAGTAGTAGTGTTTTTAGCAGATTTACTGATCCCACTGCTAACTTAAGAGCAATGAAATCACTTACTACAAATATTGAAGAAATTATATTAACACGGAAAGCAAGTATTATTTCATCCTTCCCAATTCCCAATTCTAAAGAAGACATTCTTGAGTTTTTGACAATGGCAGTGCCAGAATGCAAGAACAAACCCAATTTCATGATGATGGGCACAGGTAAAGGAAAAATCTATAAAGCCTGGTTTACAAAGGCCGAACAAATTGTTATGAAAGCCAAATTTAGTTTGAAAGAAGATAAAAAAGCAATGGAAGAAATTACATACTATGCGAATCAAATAAATATAAAAGTTAATTAAAAGACAATAAAAGTATGGGCCTATTCGGAAAAAAATCAGAAGGTGGAATGATGGATGTAATCCGTTGTGACGAGCAAGAATATCTTGTTTGGAAATGGAGACCATCTGGCGAAGCAAATTCAACAAAAAAAGAAAATGCAATACGCTATGGTAGCAGCTTGCGTGTTAAAGATGGAGAAATGGCCGTTTTTGTTTACCAGCAAAAAGACGGCTCGTTGCAGGACTATATTACTGGACCTTACGACCAAACAATTAAAACTGCCAATTTTCCGGTTTTATCGGGTATTGTTGGATTGGCATTTGGTGGCGCTTCACCATTTCAGGCAGAAATATATTTCATCAATTTATCCGGTAATATTCAAGTTAGATTTGGTATTCCTTTCTTTGATGTTTTCGATCCGCGATTTTTAGACTTCGCAGTGCCAGTCGCTGCTCGTGGTACTATTACCTTTAATATTACTGATTATCAGAGCTTTATAAAACTAAACCGATTAATTAATTTCGAATTAGATGATTTTAATCAACAAATCAAGGATGCTGTAACCAAGTATGTAAAAGGTGTAATTACCAATGCTCCCGCAGATAATAACATGCCTGTTTTGCAAATGGAACGAAAATTACTTGATATCAATGACTTAATCGCTGTAAAAATTAAAGAACGACTTGAGGCTGATTTCGGAGTTAATGTAAAAGGGTTTGATTTAGCCTCTATAGAAGTTGATAAGGAAAGTGAAGGATATGCTGAATTAAGAAAAGTTACTGCGGAGCAAACTACAAAAACAACGAGCGCTCAAACCGATATTGGCATTCAAAATCTTGCAGATATGCAGGCTATTAATGCTGCAAATATGAGCGAGACACTCAGAATTCAAAGAGAAGAGGCCCAAAGAGGACAAAAATTACAAACGGAGACAAATTTCATGGGTGCTCATGCCTTAAACCAGCAGACGGATGTTTTAAAAACAGGGGCAGCCAGTTTAGGTAGTATGGGAGACATGGGAGGTGGCGGAGGCGGCGGAATGAATCCAGCTGGAATGATGACCGGAATGATGATGGGTGGAGCCATGGGAAATCAAATGGCAGGCATGATGAATAATATGGGACAAAATATGAACCAACAACAAAACACACCCCCACCTCCACCAACAATTGCTTATAGCGTTTCAGTAAATGGTCAAACTGCTGGCCCTTTTAATTTACAACAATTGCAACAAATGGTGCAAAATGGACAACTTGGCCAAAACACACATGTTTGGAAAGCAGGAATGGCGGCGTGGGAAATAGCAGGCAATGTGCAAGAATTAGCAACTTTATTTAGTGCTGTTCCACCACCACCGCCACCACCGCCAACAATTTAAACTGAGTGTAAAAAACAATATAAAACGTTAAAAAAGGTGGAACCCGAAAAACCAAAGAGTAGGGAATTAATTTAAATTATTTTATTATGAGTAACGATAAACCAACAGCAGGTAAATTTGTGATTAATGTTATTATGTTTTTTGTACTAATTTTCATAAACATATTACCAATTGCCTTATTTGTACAAGATGGATTGAAAGCAGCTTTTAAATTAGACTTTGGCGCCTTAGAAAGTGCAGACAATAAACTTTATGTTACACTTATTGCCTTCAATATTGGTTTTGCTGCATTGATCTTTATGGTTAAAGGTTTAAGAACTGGTACCACTAAATATTGGGCATACCTTGCTATTGCTGATGCAATTTGGTGGATTTATTGCATGATGGGCTAAAAAATATAAACATGGAAGAAGAAAGTTTTTTTTCTATTAATAGATTAATAGAATTCGGAATGAGTGTTTCAATTGCTCAACAAATGGTTAACACCATGAATGAGTCAATTAACAAGATGCAAATTCCGGGTTCTATGAATCAAATGAACAACCCGCAGAATTTCTACTATGTAATATTAGATGGAAATCAAGCGGGTCCATTTTCCGAATCTGAGGTAATTAGGCTATTTTTTGAGAAAAAAATAGATAAAAACACCTATTTCTGGAAGACGGGCATGACAAATTGGTTAATGGCTGAAAATATTGCGTCAGTATTAAAATTAATAGCATTAGCCCCACCTCCATTCATTCAAAATACTTAACTATGAAGTTGAATCTCGTTCCCTTTTTAATCTGCTTTCTAATCAGTAGTTTAATAGCCTATGGTTATTACGCAATTGATCTTTCCATTATGAGAAAAGAAGACTTTAAAATTGCCATTACATTAATTTCTTTTCTATTTGGACTAACAACCTTATCTTTTTGTTTTGGGGTATCTTTTACATTACCAAGAACAGGAACGGTAATAAAAACCTTTAGTTTTGTTTCTTTTATTATTGGATTTATTTTCATCTTTTTAATGAATACCTTCCTTACTAGTATTCCGATATTGATCATTGTTTCTGGTATTTCAATTCTAACATATACCTTAATTACCTACTTCATTTATAAGGCAGCTCAGTAATTATTAGTACTCAGAAATCCACCTATAGTAATATTATTTTAAAATGACATCAAAGATTTAATTTCAAAAAATAATCTTTTGTAATCTCTTGATGCAAAAATCTAAAACGATTTAAATCCTAGTTTTATAGAACCTAACAAAAAGGCTTATTAAGCTCAAACGACACCAAATTAATTATGAAAAAAAGAAATTTACTCAGTACATTACGATACAAATTTGATAACTTGATGAGCAAGGGCACCCTTGCAATGATTTCATTGCTTGGTATTACTTCTCTTTTAATTGTCATCGTTGCAGCAGCTGTCATTAGCTTACTGGCTATTAAACCCGAGGGGGAAGAAGAATTGAATTTTATTGAAGGTGCTTGGCTTAGCCTAATGAGAACCTTGGACCCTGGGACAATGGGCGGCGATTCCGGATGGAGCTTTCGAATAATAGCATTTCTAGTAACAATTGGTGGAATATTCATAATCTCAACCTTAATCGGTGTATTGAATAATGGCATTGAAGCTAAATTAGATCAATTAAGACAAGGCAGAAGCTTCGTTATTGAAAAAAATCATACCTTAATTCTAGGTTGGTCAACTAAGATATTTACAATTATTTCCGAGCTAAGTATTGCAAATGAAAATAAGAAAAAACCGCGAATAGTAATTTTAGCGGAAAAAGATAAGGTAGAAATGGAGGATGAAATAAAAGAAGCGTTTCCAAATCTAGGAAAGCTAAAAATCGTCTGTAGAAATGGTAGCCCAAATAATTTACAAGATCTTGAAATAGTAAATCCTCAAGATTCAAAAAGCATCATTATTTTATCAGATGACTTTAATAAATCAGATGCTCAAATCATTAAAACAATCTTGGCTATTACTAAAAGTCCGAATAGAAGAATCGATCCATATCATATCACAACAGAATTAAATAATGAGAGAAATATTGAAATATGTAAGTTAATAGGAGGTGATGAACTAGAAATTATTTTATCAGATGAAATTATTGCCAAAATAATAATTCAAACCTCCCGACAAAGTGGATTATCTATTGTTTATCAGGAATTAATGGACTTCGATGGTGCTGAAATTTATTTTTCTCAAATAGATAACTTGATAGCCAAACCCTATTCGGAAGTTATTGTCGCCTTTAATGATTCAGCTGTAATTGGAATAAACAATAAAGCAAATTCGGTTATATTAATTAATCCTCCTATGGATTACGTTTTGATGCCGGGTGACGAAGTAATCGCTATAACAGAAGATGATGACTCCTTAATTCCATCAACAACAAAAGATTTTTTAATTAATGAGGCAGCTATTCAGCATTCAAATAACTCTGAATCAAGCCCTGAAAAAATTCTAATGCTAGGATGGAATACAAGAGGAGGATTATTACTGCGTGAATTAAATGATTATGTAGCAAAAAATTCAATCGTAGATATCATTTCAAGTTTCCCTATTGATGAATCGATAATTTCAAATTATAAAAACGACTTTAATAATTTAATCATAAATTTTACCCACAAAGACACAACGGACAATAGCGTTATTAAAGACTTAAATATAATAGACTATAATAGTATTCAAGTTCTTTGTTACCGCGAAGAGATGGAAATACAAGAAGCAGATGCATCAACGATGATTACGCTTTTACACCTTCGTCACATTTCAGAAACATTGAACAAAGAAATAAAAATCGTTTCTGAAATGCTCGATATTAAAAACCGAGACTTAGCTAACGTTACAAAGGCCGATGATTTTATCGTCAGTGATAAACTTATTAGTTTAATGATGAGTCAAGTTTCTGAAAACAAACAATTGATGAGAGTTTTTGAAGATTTAATGCGATCTGAAGGAAGTGAAATTTATCTAAAGCCAATAAATGATTATATTAAAACGGAAGAAAGTGTAAACTTTTATACACTCATGGAAAGTGCCAAAAGAAGAGGTGATACGGCTATTGGATATCGAATTAACTCATTAATTCACAACCAAGATGCTGCTTATGGGGTAGTTATTAATCCTAAGAAAGATGATTATATTCAATTTACAGACTTAGATAAAATTATTGTTTTATCTGAGGAAGGATAAGTAAAAGATCTCAGCTCCAAACTTTTGTTCCCTCAGAGCAATTTTTGCAGATGTCGATTTCTTGCCGATTTGCTAGCACTGCATACCGAAATTTTTGATATTCTTTTGACTTCCATATGCCTCGAAAATGTTGATCTGTAACATTTCCAAGAACGTGCGACGCGTCTTTGTCAAAACAACACGGAACTACTTTCCCATCCCACGTTAAGACACTTCCAGACCACATTCTCCAGCAATGATTTCCCTGACGACCTTTTAATTTATACGTGCCATCGGATTGCTTAGCATAACGTGCATATTCTTCTTGCTCGGGCATTAAACTATTTCCATTCTTAAAATCGTATAATTGTGCTGTTTTAATTCGAACCTCATCAATCCCTATTTCTTTTGCCAGCGTAAAAACTGCGGGGATTTCGGATTCATTCGGCTTGACAGCTAAAAATTGAAAAATCAAAAAAGGCGTTGCTGACCTCCGTTCCTTTTTAGCTTCCACCAAAAAAGCAGATGCTTCCAACACTTTAGATAAACTGCCATTGACTCGGTATTGCTCATACGTCGCCTGTGTGATTCCATCCACAGAAATAATCAATCGATCCAGACCGGAATCAATAATCTCTAAGGCTTTGGCTTTATCAATAAAATGAGCATTCGTAGACGTTGCGGTATACATTTTTGCAAGCTTTGCTTCCCGTATCAAATCCAAAAATTGAGGATGAATAAACGGTTCACCCTGAAAATAATAATTAATATAAAAAACAGTTTTTTTTACTTGTTCAAGCATTTGCTTGTGTACATTTAAATCTAATTTTCCGGTAGGTCTCGAAAACTGCTTCAAACCACTAGGGCACTCTGGACAGGCAAGATTACAAGCAGTAGTGGGTTCAATACTTAAAGTAAATGGAAAGCCAAAAATAATTGGTCTTTTTAATACTCTACTGAGAAGATAACTTATTTTCAGCAGGGATATATTCCATATTTTTAGAACAGAGGCGTGTTTTATTATTTGATATGAATCTCTCCAGGCTGACATGAAACGAAAGTAATCAATAATTAAAGAATACTGAAGCCAATAATAATTTTGCTAAAAAAATATAGAATCGTAAAGTACATAGACATAATTCATTCTGAAAATGTATCTTTGTTTAAATAATTTTGTTTCATGGAAGTCATCCTTAACCACCAGCAGATACAACAGAAAATTACTCGTTTAGGACATCAAATCATCGAAAATTGTCCTGATGAAAGTACGATTTTCATTGGAGGAATCGCAGGAAATGGTTTTTATTTGGCCAAAGAACTCTCCGAAATAATAGAAAAAAATTCAACAATAACAAGTCACGTTTTTGAAATCGAAATAGACAAAGAAGAGCCTTGGTCCAAAAAAATTAAGTTAAGCATTGAAGAAAGTAAATTAAAGAATGGTTTTATCATTTTAGTGGACGACGTGATTAATTCCGGTAAAACCTTACAATACGCTTTAATGAAATTCTTGGAACAACCCACCAAATCCATCAAGACAGTCGTTTTAGTTGATCGGACACACCGCAGATATCCAATAAAAGCAGATTATTTTGGTCTTGGACTTTCTACCACATTGAAAGACCGCATTGAAATTGAGTTTAATGAAACAGATTCTAAAGCCTACTTAGTATGAAACGGGTTACGGAGTCTGATTCAAATTACACTAATTTAGAGCAACTATCAACACTCGATTTGCTTACGAATATCAACAAAGAAGATCAATTAGTTGCCCTCGCAGTGGAAAAAGAAATTCCTGCTATTGAGGCATTTATTGAGGCCTGCCTGCTTCGCATGAAAAATAATGGGCGACTATTTTACATTGGGGCTGGCACGAGTGGACGATTAGGCATTGTAGATGCAAGCGAATGTCCACCAACCTTTGGAATTGACCATGGAATTGTAGTCGGTCTTATTGCAGGTGGGGATAAAGCCATCAGAAAAGCCGTAGAATTTGCAGAAGATGATAGAAACCAAGGATGGGAAGACCTAAAAGCCTATAACATTACCCCCATGGATACGCTCGTTGGTATAGCCGCATCTGGAAGCACACCTTATGTTATTGGCGCCATCGAAAAAGCAAATGACTTTGGCTTACTAACGGCGGGTATTTGTTGCAATCCAGGCGCTGTTCTTTCAAGTTGCGTTCAATTTCCCATCACACCCATTGTCGGTCCTGAATTTGTGACTGGTAGCACAAGAATGAAATCCGGCACGGCACAAAAATTAGTATTAAACATGATTTCCACTTGTCTAATGATCCGATTAGGACGTGTGAAAGGTAATAAAATGGTTGACATGCAATTAACTAATGATAAACTTGTAGATAGAGGAACATTAATGATTCAAGAGGCCTTGTCAATTCCGTATGACGATGCAGCAAAATTACTTGGAGAGTTCGGTTCCGTTAGAAATGCAATTAATGCTTATACAAACAAATGACCAATTTTGACCCAAACGGCGTTGGAATTGCCAACGGTAATATTTTTGGATTTCCATGTACCGAAGAGGAAGCAACACTCGTGATAATTCCTGTTCCTTGGGACGCTACTGCATCCTATGGGAAAGGAACAAGCAAAGGACCTGAGGCCATATTAAATGCATCTACACAGCTTGACTTTTTTCACCCGAAACTTAATCGTGCCTACGATACGAAAGTGTTTATGGCGCCTATTTCGAAAGAATGGGAAGAAATTAACGACACATGCTGCAAGATGAGTATCGACTACCTTGCATTAGTAGAATCGGAAGGCGAATTAAGCGCACAAGACAAATTTAAAGAAGAACTTTCTTATATAAATAAAGCACATTTAGCCCTGAAAGATCACCTAAAAGAACGTGCAACTAAATTACTGAACCAAGGGAAAATTGTTGCAGTGCTTGGTGGCGAACATTCAACACCACTTGGATTACTTCAAGCACTTAATGAAAAATATACTGATTTTGGCATCCTTCAAATCGATGCACATGCAGATTTAAGAGATGCTTACGAAGGATTTGAACAATCGCACGCTAGCATCATGTTTAATGCCTTAAAAACGTGTGGAAATTTATCAAAAATTGTACAAGTTGGGGTAAGAGATGTCTCAGAAAATGAGTTTGAACTATCCAAAAGTGATCCTAGAATTCACACATTTTACGATTGGGACCTTAAAGAAGCTCACTATCTAGGAAAGACATGGGCAGATCAAGTAAAAGATATCATAAAGCAATTACCAAAAAATATTTATATTTCCTTTGATATTGATGGTTTGAATCCGGAATTATGCCCAAACACAGGAACCCCCGTAGCAGGAGGATTTGAACTAGAAGCATTAAATTTTATGCTCTTTTCTCTAATCGATGCAGGCAAAAACATTATTGGTTTTGATTTAAATGAAGTTAGCCCCGGAGAAAAAGGAGACTGGGATGCCAACGTTGGTGCGCGTGTTTTATGGAATCTAGTTTGTCTAACCGAAAAAAATAGAAAAGAAAATGATTAAAAGATTATTAAGAAATGTTTGGCTATTATTTTTTATAATCGCCATTTTCATATTTCTTTTTTCTACATTCCAGACCATTACATTTTCAAGTATTGGAGCACCTCAATTTGCAGTTTATTCGATAGGCCCCTTATTAATTATTGGAAGCAGCTACTTACACCTTAATTATGTCACAAAACTTTTTTCTTTAATTCAAATAATAATTTACCTCGCGATTGCTGTAGTCTTCATCAAACTTCCTGAAATGCTTGAAGAATATGGGCACTTCTTATTATTTCCGGTAATCACAAACTTTTATTCTTCTTGGTGTGCATTAATATGGCATACAAATTCAAAAATGCGAAAACTCACCATCAGTTTAGTTTCAGTATTTTATATTTTCTCTTTGATTACAGTTTCAGTTGGTTTTTCAAATGACATACTAAATAAAATCACCTTGTTATTGGCTATTCTTTCATTACTCATTTCTATCATCTCATCCTTTTTCCTCCGCAAGTTTGTTAAAGCCAAGATAAAGCCAGAAACAAAAAGTAAAGAAAACAAAGATGCAGAAGATCATTCGAAATAATTCCTTGAGAATGTAGATCAATATTTACGACTGTATCTTTTTAATTGAATTAAGTTGTAGGGTAAACCTATACCTTCAGCCATGTTCAAGTACCTCTTTATACTAGTAGCGGTTGTTTTTCAATCAGCGCTACATTGTCAAAACCTTCCTTACCAAGCACCAAAAGAAACAGACCTAGATGCTGTAATTAACACTTATTTAATGAATGATACTGAAAATGAGTTTAGTATCTTGCGATTATTAAAAGATGAGAAATTTGAATTAATTACCTACCACAAGAATAATGATCTAATTTGTGAATACACTAAAGGGCAAACCACCCTGTATAAAAACAAATTATCCCTTTTGACAAGTGAGTCTCTAGAAATTATTAAAAGCGGAGACCTAAATTTGGTCAGGCCTTGTTCCAATAAATACCATACTGATTTAAGTACTTTATTTTTCAGTAAATCAAATTTCTATTCAAAGAAAATCCATTTATTAATCAAAAAAAGACCTGTAATCGTGCCGTGTGAGAAGTCACTTTATACTAAGCAATGGTTTATACATCCACTTAGTGGAGACACCATGGTTTCAAGAAAATGTTTCGCCTCCGATGACTTAGATTGTTTATGCGCGGCACTTACTTTTGAAAAATCAACAGAAAGAGAAAAATCCGATGCTATTTCAGCCTTCATTATTTCAAGATTTAAATATAATCGCGGCGATACCGCACAAACAAATGTGAATGGACTGGTATTTGGAAAAGAAAAAGAGGCGGTTTGCGAAGGATATAGCCGAGTGTACAAAGATTTAATGGAGCGGATTGGCATCAAAACCGAGTATGTTAGTGGAGCCGTAAGAAATACCATTCAAGATGTTTTTTATAGTGGACATAGCCACGCATGGAATCAAGTAATTTTGGATAATATTCCCTATACAACAGATATTACTTGGTCTAAAAATATACATTCAAATTGGTATTTAATGAAACCTAAGGACATGATTATAAGTCATTTTGAGGATAATCAATCAGCAGAAAATCCAAATTTATATGATTCGACCTTAACCATGTACGACTTCATGCAATTACCATATGTAGATCCAATCGAAAGAAATGGCCACAATCAATTAAGTAATCTTGATAAAACCTCTCCAATACAATTTGCCCAAGGGACATTCACCATCAATTTTAAACAAAAAATGAATGTGACAAATATCACACGAAATGAACTTGGTTATCCTTTTGTCCGATTTGAAGGAGAAAAAAACGAAGTTGCTCGAAAAGTGATAGCAAATGACGGAAAACTAACAAATAAAATTAGCACGAATTCAATAAGTGTTAACCTACCAGAGCTGATAAATTATTTAACTATTGATATAGATGGAATTGGCACCCTACATTACATTGTTATTAATGGAACAGAAAATCAATTCTATGAATCGTTAATATCGAATCTAGACCAAAAAAATGCTTATTCGATGGCAATTGCTTTTCTTGCCTGTGCAAAACTGAAAAATGAAACAATTTATAATGAATTGAAAATATACATGACGAAACCCATGAAATTTAAAGACTTTATAAAAGAAGCTGGAAAAATGAATATTAGTCAATTTAAATTTTCCATTTTTAATGCCTGTCATCATGTATCTTACAGCTATAAAGATGAAGCATTTCAGGAATCAGGTGATGAGAATAAATATCAAGGATATTCATTTTCATTTTCAAATTTACCTAACAATGAGGAAGGTAAAATATTTATGAAAGTTGAAAAATCAACTGGGACTTATAAATTTAAAGCATTTGCAAAAAACAGCTGGGGGTTTTAATGATTATTTAATGATTGAACCAAAACCATGAAGGCGTTTCTCCCAATAACTAGAACCATCTATTTTATCGAAAGTAATTCCTTTACTGCTGCTTGCATGAATCATTACTTTTTCTTTTCCTATTTCAGATACAAGAATACCAACATGCGATATTTCCCCGCCATTTGAAAAGAAAACCAAATCGCCAATTTGAGCTTTTTCAGCACTCACCTTATTTGTAGCTTCATATTGATCCATAGCACGACGAGGCAATACTATTTTCTTATTTATAAAAACGAAAGAAGTGAATCCACTGCAATCAAAACCATCAGGACTTTCACCAGCCCAAACATAAGGGACCCCAATAAATTGCTTAGCATATTCAATAAGTGAAACACGTTCTGCAAGTTGCTGAGAAGTGGGAGGATTCCAATTAAAGACTTCATTAACTGGGGAATCAGTTATACCGTAGAATAATGATTTAATTTCCTCATCATAATAATAAGATAGATCCTTCTCTTTTCGGCGATTTAAATCGCCTAGCCAAGAGGCTAAATCAAGCTTTAGTGAAGATAATTCATTCTGATGATTAATGAGTAAAAGCTTGCCTTTATTGGATTTTTTTAATTTATCAAAAGCATCTGTGAGTGCTAGAAACGCTTCATTATGACTTTTTCGCCAACGATCGTTCCGCAAGAGTTGTAAAGTGGAAATAGATTTATAATATAGAGGAACCAAAGAATAGTCAAACTCTGGATTATCAATTAACACCTTAGATTTTCTATAAACTGATTTGAAATGAGCCTGATCATATAACTGCTCTAATTTATCAAATTGTGAAACCTGAGAATAGAGATTGCAAAAACAAAATAAAATGAAAAAGCAAGAAATTAACCTCATGCGTCCTAATTTGAATAAAGATGGCCTTTCTGAAAAACAATGTTGCTTTGATTTAACAACTTTACCAATACTGAATTGCCATAGATTTCATATTCAGCTTTAAAAACAGTTGTAATTTCTTCTGTTTTACCATCAACTAATGCGCTAACTCCACCCATAATGTTTCGGAAAGCTAAAATATTATTTTTTATTTGATAATCTGTTGGTGTAAAATTAGCTACCTCGACTTTTGCATCGTTAGTGTAAGCAAATAAATACGAATTTTCAGACCAAACAACCATATCGTCTTTTACATCCCAAAAAGATGGAGAAAAATTCGAAAGCTGCACCTTCTCACCATTTTTAAATAACCATAAGTTGGAATTCAAATCTTCATACACTAAAAACCCTCTGCCAGCCTTATATTTTCTCATAAACTGAGCTTCGACATCGATAAATTGCCCGTTCTGAAAAGCCACAAAAGTTCGAGTGGTTGGGTCATTAAAACATAAGATATCTGTGCCAATTTGAAAATCAATAGCCGAACCTGTCCAAGAGCCAATTTCGTAGATCATTCCCTGCCAAAATATTTTAAACAAATTGCCATTATCTTTAAATACCACCATATTTTCTCCTACAGAAGCTGGAAGTGACAAATCTCCCATCACCGTAGCCAAAGTAGTAGTTGATTTATTCCAATACACATTAATAGTATTAAATCGAGTGTCTTCATAGACAATAAGACTATCTTTTACAAGGTAATCTCTTCCAAAATAAGTAAGCGTTTGAAGTTTTCCTGCATCCCACATGTTTAAAGTTGGTCCGATTCGATACCCTAACAAATGATCAGAAACCTGAAAATCAACATTTAAGTTGGTAATATCTCTACGAGTTTTACCATCATACAATCTCAAATTCCCACGATTATCAATATACGCAACCATTTCATCTCCAGCTTTATAGGTACCGATCGCTTGCACTTCAATTTGATTAAAAAATCCATTGTTAAAACTCATGAAAAAATTATTGAAGTTTTTAACAGGAATAACCCCTTGACAGAGCACAATAAAGGGAAAAGCGAATAGCAGAAAAGAAAGCTGAAATTTCATTCCCCCAAATTTAACCAATTTCCATTCCATTTAGAAATTATTACTATAATAAATACGCATTTGATTGTTATGTTTTTACTTTCTTGAGATGAATGCTATTTTACGAATAAAAAATATTTCTTGCATTTAAACGGAATATTATCAGAATGCAACTTACGGTAAACTAACATAGTCGCTTAAATAGCTGAATTCAGGCATCAATTCTCCGAGTTTATTCGTTTCCGATGCGCGCTCCAGAATGTTTTCAGGGTCGTCGCCAAGTAATATTGGTATCACTATCTTAATCAACTCATCACCAAAATGTTCTGATGCATCTCGAGGTAATTCGCACGGCAAATTATCAACGGCCATAACAGCAATCGCATTTTCATCCATAAAATCAAGCTCAAGACCAGTTGAAGGATCATAGCCATAAATTGGTGAGGATATTTTTGAAGAGCGAATGGTACTGGCAATTGGTCCCGCTACATCGCATGAAATATCAGCAATCACCTTTATTCGTCGATTTGGCATATTTAAATCAGCTTGCTCTACGATTTTAGGTGAACGGCTATCCCAAAAATGACAAGGAATATACATGTCGCAAAGTGGTAAATACTTACTAAAAGTGGAAATATAATGTTCAGGATGCTTGTAAAAATGGGTTTTATCGAAGGGTTCGTTCAGGGTATTAGCATAATAATCTCCGCTTTCCAATTGAGTAAAAACAGGATAATTAAAGGTTTGCGTTAAAAATTCCGCTGCTGTAATTTCTTTTATAGGCAATAAGCGCATGATTTCTGCAGCACCATGCCCCACCCTACCAAAACCGGTTAAAACCACTCGAAAATCATTCGGCAGGTTTACTTTCTTCAATTCTGCCTCCACCTCTTTACGATCATGGCATGTGTGTGCTGGCTTTAAACTGTAACGACCACTTTTTAGTCCATAGGTAAGAAAAGCGTTATAACAACCAACAATTCCTGCATAGCGGCCAAAACCAATTAAACGACTGTGTTTTACATCACGAATAACTTCATAATCCACTAATTGAATTTTCTTCGCAAGAATACTTTTAAGAAGGAGTCGATTGAAGGGTTGTTGTTTTATGGTATGCGAAAAAAAGAAAAACATCTTATTCGGAATCAAGTTCTCAATGGGAACTTCCTTTATACCAAATATCACATCACAATCCGCTAAATCTTCAACAATCTCAATACCGAGCGATGCATATTCCTCGTCATTATAGGCTCGTATTGGGCTTGTTTGAACCACAATTTTTAAATTAGGATACATTTTCTTCACAGCCAAGCATTGCAATGGTGTGAGGGCAACTCTAAAATCTGGTGGTATTTTCCCTTCACGGATAATCCCTATGCGCATTGTTTTCATACTAAAGTTTGATAATTAAGAAATGGGTTCATTTAGTAGAAAGGCATCAATAAATTCACGGATACATCCGGCTCCACCAGGAGCGGTAAGAACAATATGAGCAGCCGACTTTACTGATACAACAGCATCAGAAGGACATGCAGCAATTCCAACTTTTTTCAGGATAGGAAGATCATTAATATCGTCACCAATAAAAGCAACTTCATCCAACTTAATAGCTTGTTCAGTACACCAACTTGTTAATATTTCTAGTTTAGATTCTCGTCCAACGTAACATTTTTGAATACCTAATAATTCAGCTCGTTTTTGAACCATAGAATTCGTGAAACCTGAGGAAATAATCCCAACTTGAAATCCACTTTTTGTCAAGTGAATAATGCCCATTCCATCTTTGGTGTTGTATTTTTTAAGTTGATCCCCATTTTCAGACATATACATGCCACCATCGGTCATTACACCGTCAACATCTAGTACTAAAAACTTAATCTTATCTAGTTTCTTTTTTAATGCAGCCGTTTTATAGAGCGGTTTAAAAAGCAGGGAAAATAAATCGACTTCATATTCTTCGCATATTGCTTCTAAATCAAAGACAGATAATTCTTCCACAGCATCCACTTCAAGATCACCTAAAAAGCTATTAAAATCGATACCATGTTTTGAGCAAAGCCCTTTAATATTTTGTTCTAGGTGCATATTAAACCATTTTAAATCCTACACTTGCTGCGACTTTTTGAAGATCGTGATGCAACTGCTCAAATTGAGGGTATGTCAATTGCTGCGAAGCATCAGACAAAGCAACTTTTGGATTGGGATGTGTTTCGATAAGTAATCCATCAATTCCCATTGCAACACAAGCTTTTGCGAGAACAGGAACCCCGTATGCATAACCAATGGCGTGAGAAGGATCGAGTATTATCGGCAAATTCGTATATTCTTGCAGCCAAGCCACCCCGCATAAATCTAGGGTGAAGCGCGTTCCAGTTTCAAATGTTCTGATTCCTCTTTCACACAAAACAACATTTTCATTTCCTCCTGAAAGCACAAATTCTGCTGCCTGCACAAATTCTTGTAATGTAGTCCCAAAGCCACGCTTAATCAAAACTGGCTTGTTCGTTTTGGCACAAGCACGTAAAATTCCCTGATCATACATTGCTTTTGCCCCTACTTGAATAATATCAGTATACTCAATTATTTCATCAATATGAGTTGCATCACGTGCTTCAGTAATAACATTCAAACCAAATTCCTCTCGCATTTTAGCTAATAATTTCAATCCTTCCAATCCTAATCCTTGAAAAGAATAAGGACTTGTTCTAGGCTTGTAACAACCGCCTCTCAAGGTGCTTAATCCCAGATTAACTAATAATTCAGCCGAAGAACGAATTTGATCTTCCGATTCCACTGAACATGGTCCGCCAATTAAAACCGTATGATTAGTTGTTCCTCCTATCGAAACATTACCAAAATTAACCGTGCGTTTATTAGCTTGATAAACTTTAGAAGCCAATTGCATATCATTTGGAAACACCCAATATTTATCCGAAACATCCTCCAATAAAGCGGGAAGCTCCTTTGTTCCTGAACCAGTAATTAAAACGTGGTTTTCATTATAAATATGAAAGGCATTTACTGCAGCAGCTAATTGTTTAGCTTGCTCATTAGAAACGCTTTTCTTTAGTTGTATAATCATAATTCTCCTTTAATAAGGTGTACAAAGTTAACAATTCCATGCACCGTTTGATTTTCATCGATAACGGGAAGATACATGACTGAAAATGGGCATTTTTTTATATCCTGTAGCATTTCGTAAACGGTATAATGCGTGTACAAGGTTCGCGGTTTTCGATTCATGAAATCACTTGGCGTGATGGTTTGCGGATCATCAATTTTACGCAATAGCGCTTTACGAATATCCGCGCTCGAAACGATCCCTATAAGTTTATTCAGCTCATCAATAACGAGACAAAACCCAAGATTTCCATTTTCGACAGTTTCTAAAATTGATTTTTTCGTGCAAGATGATTCCCTTACAAATGGCGCTTCTTGAAGTGGCGTCATAAAATCAGAGACCATAAATTGGGACTCAATATCTCGCTTGGTCAAATTCATTAAGGCTTGACCTATACTTGGGGCGTTAAATAAATAAGAGCCAGAAACAGAGGTGCTCACCCCCATATTTCTAAGAATAAACGAAACCTCAGCATTGACCCCACCATCAACATGAATGGATTTACTCGGATACCGATTTCTGAATGATCTGATTTTACTAAAGTTATGCTTATCAAAGAGACCCCCACTCTGACCCGGAATAGTTGCCATGATGAGGATAAAATCAAACCAGGAATAGCTATCAAAAGCAGCTACCGAAGTATGTGTGGTTATTGCCAATCCTTTTTTTCCTGTAATTTCTTTTGGTATAACAAGGGGCTCTGATAGGTTTTCGAACTGAAAAGTTAAATAATCAACTGGTGTTTCCAATAAAAGTGGAAAGAATTTAGCCGGTTGATCAGTAATTATATGAAGGTCGATGGGCAAACTACACCAGCTTCGAATTCGCTTAATGTCATCGAAAACCGCTACATCATCATTACAATCTACATGGAGCAACTCCACTTGATGCGCAGCCAAATCAGCAATTACCGCCTCTAGACCTCGATTTTTATCACTGTAAATTGACGCGGATATTTTCATGCTTGACTTTTCCCAAAATTACATAGAACTTTCAAGTCAGCAAGGTAATTTAATTAGCAGATTATTAATTTTCACTTAAGCAACTTATGAAAATCGTCGGCCCCACCATACAAATACTAGCCATTCCCTTCTCCTCATAGCTAACATTCACCTGCTTTCCCTCCACTAAAAAATTAGCATTAAAGTCATTGATATTCGTTGGCTCATAGATGGAACCATTGATTTCAATGACCCATCCACAACCATCTAATCCTGCATAATTATGCATAACACCTTCAACAGAACCAGGACAAGCTCGATCTTTATTACACGAAACAAAAAGAAGAAATATAAAAGAAAGAAAGAAAATGGATTTCATGATTTTCAATACTTTAAGAAAAAAAGAGGGGTAAGCTACTCCTATCGCACCGCTACAACCTCACACCTTTGCTTCGTTCCCGACCTGGAGGATTCAGAGGGAGCTGGTCGTAAAAGACTTACCCCAAGGCAAAAGTAGGTATTTTTTAACTAAATCAAACGATGATTCAAAAGAAATTCACCGATTATTGTTTCGCAAAAGGCATTGTATAAGCAGCAGATGCTGATTTCACATGTACATGATAGACACCTTTTGACCACTGATCAACAGGTAAGCAAACGACCACGCCACTCGATACATTTAGCGTACTAAGTAACTGACCATCGATCGAATAAATTTTAATTTCAATCGGATCATTTTCAACTAGATTTCTAATATAAAGTTGTTCAGTTGCAGGATTTGGGTAGATCGAAATTATGTCCGAACTACTATGTTCATTCAAGCCTACTTGCGATGCAACCTGAACCTGTGTGGATTCAGTGCAGCCGTTAGCATCGGTTACTTCGACCGTATATGTCCCTGCAGCCAACCCAGTTGCAGTCGCGCCCGTTTGACCGCCTGGTGTCCATAGATACGAATACGGAGCGGTACCACCCGATACACTTGCTGTTGCAGTTCCATCTAAGCCCATTAATTCATCGGTAGAATTGGTCGAGAATGTAATTGCTGTAGGTGTTGATATAGTAATAAAAACGCTGCTGTTACAGCCGTTTACATCGCTAACTGAATAGTTGTAATTTCCTGCTGGAACAGTAAATGAACCTGTTCCTGAATACGGACTAGTTCCACCAGATGCTGCCACGATAACTGTAGCGTTGTTTCCATTACATAAAATTGGGTTTACAATCGTTGCAATTGCTGAAAAGATAGGGGCTTGAGTAATACACGCTGTTTGAGTTACAACACATCCATTAACATCAGTAATAGTAACGGTATAGCAGCCCGCAGGTAAATTAGAGACAGTTTGGGTAGTTGCTCCACCTGGAGACCACAAATAAGTGTAAGGACCTGTTCCTCCAGTGGTGTTTGCAGTAACAGACCCTGAGGCCATCCCATAACAATCTATGTTAATAGTTGAAACGCTTGCAGATAAATTACAAACCGGCACTGGCACGCAGCCATTCGCAGGCGCTTGAGTGTAATTAAACACTAAGCTCGGACATGGATACAAATAAGGAATCCCACCATTCATAACGAGATTCACACCAGGCTCATGATAGATTCTATGGATTCCACCATTCATGATAATTGTGGAACCAGTTTTCGCAAAAATACTATCGATTCCACCACCCGTAATCATGGTTGCGCCAGATTCAAGGTAAACATTCATAATCCCACCATCAGTATACAAGGTATCATTTTGACAAACCCATTGTGGGGTAAATCCTCCGTTCACAACTTGATAGCTGCTTACCACATTAGAATTAGACAGAACTGTTGGACCAGCTAAATTAATTAAGGTAGCGGCGGCCGTATCTGCACATCCATTGGCATCTGTTACAATCACACTGTATGCTCCAGTTGCAAGGTTACTCAAGTTGGAAGTAGTTTGACCATTACTCCACGCATACGTAAACGGAAAGGTACCGTTGGAAACTGTGGTATTAATACTTCCGTTGTTTGCTCCTCCGATCGTATTTCCCACACTTAAAGAAACTGCGAGGTTACAAGTCAATATAGGAGCGCAACCACCAACAGGCGCAAGGGAATAATTGAACACCAAACTTGGACAAGGATAAAGGGTCGGAATTCCACCATTCATGTTTAAGGTAACACCAGGTTCGTGGTATATGACGTGAATCCCTCCTGTCATGGTAATTGTGGAGCCAGTTTTAGCATAAACCGTATCTATTCCACCACCCGTAATCATGGTGGCACCTGATTCCAAATAAATCTTCATTATTCCACCATCGGTTTGAAGTGTTTGGTTAGCGCACACCCATTGAGGCGTGAAACCTCCGTTTACAACAGAAAACGTACTTACAGGATTTGAATTCGCATAAAGTATAGGACCTGTGAGATTCGTTAAACAGGCCATGGCCATTGCTTGACAACCTACTGCGTCCGTAATCATAACTGAATAACAACCTGGAGGGAGTAAATTAATATTCTGAGTAGTCTGTCCACTATTCCAAACAAAAGTATAAGGAGGTGTTCCACCAGAAACAGTTAATGTAACACTGCCATTTGCCCCACCACCCATTGCATTGTTGGCAACTGTGGTTGCCATCAGATTACATTGAGAATAAATGCAAAAATTAAAAAATGAATAAGCGAAAACTAGTAAGAATTTTATTTTCATAATGGTAGAGTTAGTCTACCAAAAATAAGCATTTAAATAAGAAAGAAAACCTAACTAATCAATTATTTTACTTTAAATACCTAAAATCCTGTCCATTCTTGATGGTTTTCAAGGTCTCAAAAATTAAACGAATGCAATTTTCAACATCCTCTTTTTGAACCGTTTCAACCGTGGTATGCATGTACCTCAAAGGCAAGGAAATGAGCGCGCTGGTTACTCCTTCATTCGAATACGCAAAGGCATCAGTATCTGTTCCCGTAGAGCGCGAAACAGCAGCGCGTTGAAAAGGAATTTTGTTTTTTTCGGCCGCTTTAATAATTAATTTCAAGAAATTATTCTGTACCGCAGGACCATAGGTTAACACTGGACCATCGCCCGACTTTTGATCGCCATTTTCAATTTTATCAACCATCGGCGTTGCTGTATCGTGGCATACATCCGTTACTAAGGCAACATTAGGTTTTATTCTATGCGCAATCATTTCAGCACCACGCAGACCAATTTCCTCTTGAACGGCATTCACGACATATAAACTAAAGGGAAGGCTAGTTTTCGTTTCCTTTAACAAGCGAGCCACTTCAGCAATCATAAAGCCACCTACTCTATTATCTAAGGCACGTCCAACGTATTTATTCTTGTTCAAGATCATAAATTCATCTTCAAAAGTAGCCACGCAACCCACATGAACCCCCAATTTCTCCACTTCCTCTTTTGTAGCACAGCCACAATCTAAGAAGATATTTTTCATGCTCGGTGTTTCTTCTTTAGCATGACGCATATGAATGGCAGGCCACCCAAAAATAGCTTTAACCGGACCTTTTTCCGTATGGATATTAACTCGTTTAGAAGGCGCAATCATATGATCTGAACCACCATTTCGTTTCAAATAAATAAAGCCATCTTTGGTAATGTAATGAACAAACCAAGAAATCTCATCAGCATGCGCCTCAATCACTACTTTATACTCCATTCCCGGATTAATTATCCCAGCAACTGAACCGTAATTATCGACAAAATAATCATCGACGAATGGCTTGATGTATTCCAACCATAATTTTTGACCTTCTGATTCAAAGCCAGTAGGACTAGGATTATTGAGGTATTTTTCTAAAAAAGATTCTGATTTAGCGGTTATTATTTTTTTCATTTGTTATTTCATTAATGTTACATTTCCTTTACTAATTGACTTCAATCCTCCGATACACGTTACGTCCAAATAATAATCATAAACATCAGGGTCTAATTTACGACCTTGGAAGGTGCCATCCCAACCATTTGCGACCTGATCGGACTCAAAAACCAACTCTCCCCAACGATCAAAAATTCGGAAAATCACTTTTTCGACCCAAAGTCCTCTCACAAACAAGATATCATTATTTCCATCACCATTTGGTGAAAATGCATTCGGAACAAAAACATACGGGTGATCACAAATTATTTCATACACCTTCACTTCTGTTGTATCACTTATAAAGCAAACCCCATCAGAAACAGTGAGCGTAAAAATGGTGGTTTGTTGAACCGTTGCGAAAGTGTTCTGCAAAGTTGGCGTATTAAGACCCGCAGTAGGCGTCCAAGAATAAGTTGCCATTCCACTTGGAAGTCCGCTCAGCAAAACTTGCGAACCTGGCACCACCAATGTTGGTTGAGCAGAAGCAATGACAGAGCTAGGATCAAGATAAAACACATTTACAAAAACCGAATCATTCACAACACAATTATTGGCCGATGTGGCCTCCACATAGATATATTGCGACGTTAATGGTTGAACAAATACCTGATTTGAATTACTTGGATTTAGGATAATTGATAAAGGAGACCATTCATACGTAAACAATTCCTGCCCTGTATTTATCACTGAAGCCAAAAGACTATCTCCTAAACAAAGCGTATTGGACGCAGTTAAATTTAGCTGATTGCTAAAAATTTCAATCGAAACACTATCTGTTACGAAGCAGTTATTATTACCCGCTTGAAAATAATAATACCCTGGTTGGGGATCAATTAAGAACAAAGTTGTGTCTAGTATCGTTGCATTCAAGGTATCTGTAAATTGGTTATTTGTTGACCAGATAAAATAATTAGCAGCACCGCTTACAAAAGGTTGTAAGGTAATTGCTTCACTAGAGCATAAGTAAATAACATCAGTCAGGTTTACCGCTACAGAGGGCGAAACATTAATCATAAAATTAGTAGTATCCGTACTAGCACACAAGGAATCAACTATAATGAGCGAAACTAAATAAGAACCTGCTTGGGTATAAGTTATACTTGTATTATAATTAACAGAATCGATAGCACCATTTCCAAAATCCCAATAAAAGTTACTCGTAATACTTGATGAATTATTAAAATTTACTGTTAAAGGGACACATCCCCCTACTTCCGAAGGTAGAAAACTGGCATTTACGGGCACGTCGAATTCCACGAAGACACTATCCGTGGTAGTGCAAAAACCATTAGAAACTGATACATAGTACCATCCAGGATTGGCACTGATCAATAAAACAGAAGGGCTACTAGGATTTGAATTCAAAGGATTTGTAAAATTTGGACTTTGAGACCAGATGAACTCATTGGCGGTTCCGTTGGCTTGTAGACTAAGTAAATAAGGAGCATTAGAGCATAGGCTGAGGGTATCATACAAGTTAAAAACAATAGAATCCAAAACCGTAATGGTAGTTAATGCCGTATCAGTGAGTAAACAAACGCTATCGGTTACATACAAGAAAACATTGTAAACTCCAGGTTCAGTATAGGTAATGATTGGATTAAAAATCGTTGAAGAGGTTTGGTTGTTGCCGAAATCCCACAAATAGGAATCATTTTGAGAAGAGAAATTGATAAAATTGACCTGAAAATCTTCGCAACCTATATTAGCACTTGAATTAAAAATGGCAGTCGGAATGAGCTGAAAATCAAATTTGAATAGCAGATTATTACAGTTGCTACTATTGTTGCTAGCGGAATATGCCCCTGGCGTGGTAGGGAAATCGCTAAGTCCGCCGCATCCACCGCATACCGATTGGTACACAACTCCATTTTTATCGAATCTACTGGTACCACCATCAACGTGTTCATGAGCAATCGGGCCTCCCATGTATGTTGCGTACAACAAACTTTGAAAATCATGTTCAATGACCATAAGGTAAAAATCAAATCCTGTGGTAGTGGATTGAAAGGCATTCGGCGTAACAGGCATCCCGGAAATGGGTATGTTTTGGAGGATATTTGCGCCCCAACCGGAAACATAAATGTTACCACAAATATCTACCAAAAAGGCAGAAGGGGAGATGTTAATTTGTGAGCTTCCATTTCCTATCTGAGTGGAAGCCATATTTGTGCTTAGATTATTATTTAACTTGATAACAAATTGGCTGGAGCTTGAATTAGTGTAGGGCGCATTCCAAACGGGAAAAGTTCCACCCACAGATTGCCCCAAAACAAAGACGTTATTATCTCTGTCTACTTCTACAAAAAACGTTTGGTCATAGGCCGTTCGCCCTAAATATGTTCCCGCCGTTAAGGCTGTTCCAGTCGGATTTAATCGAATAACAAACCCATCTGATTTTCCACCTTGATAAGTACCCATGAGACCGCCAACCGTACCAGGCAGATCGGATGAGGACGTTCCTCCACATACCACAACATTGGACAAAGTATCTATTTTTACAGAGTAACAAGCGTCATTTTGAGTGCCTCCATAATACGTTGAGAATTGAAGGTTCGAAAAATTGGGATTTAGGCGAAAAATAACCCCATCTTCTTGGCCGTTATTAGTTGCTTGAAAAGGATTAAGCGTAGGAAAATTGAGTGAACGGGTACAAGACGCAATGATGGTATTTCCCTGTTCATCAAGCATGATTTCACCTCGAAATTGATCGCCGTAATTCGAAACCAACGAGTCGTAGGTGCCAGAGACATTATAATTTACTCCATCATTGCCCGAACCACCTACATACGTAGAAGCTAAAAGATTTTGCCCGTTAGCACTGATTTTTGACACATAAATATCAGTACCTTGATTTTGAAAATACACTCCATTAGAAGTGAAATTTGCACCGGCTACTCCACCGGCATGGTTGGGCTGAAAAGCGCCGGGAGAAGTCGGAAAATCTATACTAGATGTCGCTCCAAAAACACAAATGTTATCGAGTGAATCACAGATCAAACTATTGGCCGTTTCGGTTCCTTGTACGCTGTTACCGCCACCTAAGAAAGTAGCCCAAAGTAAGGCTGTTCCCTGGGAATTATATTTGGTGATAAA
Source organism: Flavobacteriales bacterium (assembly GCA_947475095.1). GTDB lineage: Bacteria > Bacteroidota > Bacteroidia > Flavobacteriales_D > Crocinitomicaceae > UBA952. The sequence goes on along the minus strand of CANJLG010000011.1, from coordinate 14,699 downwards.
CACATCGGTTATGCCATAATTTCCTCCAATAGCCGTAAAATTAGAAGTTGGATCAAAAACATTTACGTTCGGAATGGGGAAATTATTACCATATACCGTACCCGCGGAAAAGGCAATGCCATTATTACCATACGTGGCCGTCATTCCGAAATTGTCAGAAAAAGCACCATTATAGGTCGCAAATACCAAAACAGGATCAATTACTAAAGGAATCGTTTTGTCGTACTGACCAAGTTCAAAATGAACTTGATTGCCGTCCAAAATAAACCGACATTTTACTTCCACTCGACGGCCACCAATCAGCTGGAAAGCAACAGGTTTTTGCTCTGAAATCGAACCTAGTTCCGTTTCTATGTTCAATTGCCCTTTACGGTTGATGTCTACGCTCTTTTGCCCAACATATTCCCACACAATATCAGCAGGATTAGCACCGGGATGCACTGTAAATTGATACTTATGTTGACCTTTAGCAAGCGCCCAAGTCATGTCGATTGACGCATAGTAATTCTTAAGGGTGAATTCCTGATAACCATAAACTCCTCTTCCCCATTTACTAGAATCCTTACCTATTAGGTAGTTGTGGTAATAAGGAGTTTTACCTTTATACTCGACATCTGTGACCTCATTTGAATTTAAAAAATTAACGTGAACTACGGTCTCTTTGAGCGCAGTGACTGAGCCCTGCTTAAGATGACCGTGATTCTCGTGCATGGCACTGAAATCTTGTTGATGGTAAATGAGTTTATGTTGTTGCACCCATATTTTTCCTCCCCAGACATCTGACTTAAAAAGAACGGATGCGGGCCATTGCCCTTTATTTTCAAAAAATCCTCCCGAATGATTCAAGTTCGAAGCTCCTATACCTAATTTAGAAGCCTGACCCCAAGAACAATAGATGAGCATTAAGAAACTAAAAACAATGACAAGATGCCTCATGAATATAATTTGCTCCTAAATTAATATAAATTGATGTTAAAAAATCATCTTGACAAAGGTAATAATTACATTAGATCACAATAAAAGAATAAACTAGCGTGATTACGTGTCATTTTTAAAGAATTGAAAATAATTTGCATTAGATTATTATAACTAAGGCAACAATTCGCCAAATTCCTTAATTTTGTTAGCAATGAATAGTAAAATGGGTGAAAATCGTATTTGTGAATTGTTTAACATTGACTTTCCCTTGATTCAAGCAGGAATGATTTGGTGTTCTGGTTGGGAATTAGCATCTGCTGTTTCTAATGCAGGCGGATTGGGGATTATTGGTTCAGGTTCTATGTATCCCGAAATACTTGAGCAACAAATTATCAGCTGCAAAGCAGCAACAACAAAACCTTTTGCAGTAAATCTCCCAATGCTTTATCCAGATAGCGATAAGCATATCGCCACAATCATTAAACACAAGGTTCCAATTGTATTTACATCAGCAGGAAATCCAAGTATTTGGACAAGCCATCTAAAATCGCATGGAATCATTGTTGTCCATGTAGTATCATCTTTAAAATTTGCCTTAAAGGCAGAAGAAGCAGGCGTAGATGCCGTTGTTGCAGAAGGATTTGAGGCTGGCGGTCATAACGGACGTGATGAAACCACTACCATGTGCTTAGTTCCAATGGTGGCCAAGAAAATCAATATCCCATTGATTGCTGCAGGTGGAATTGCCACTGGAAGAGCGATGTTAGCAGCAATGAATTTAGGCGCTGATGCTGTTCAAGTAGGAAGTAGATTTGTCGCTTCTGTTGAAGCAAGTGCTCATAACAACTTTAAGCAAGCGGTGATTTCTGCTCAAGAAGGAGACACCTTATTGACCTTAAAAGAAATAACACCGGTTAGATTACTTAAAAATGAATTTTCAGAATCAATTAGAAAGGCCTATGAATCATGTGCTTCGAAGGATGAATTAAAAACATTATTAGGGAGAGGACGCGCTAAGAAAGGCATGTTTGAAGGCGATTTAGCGAATGGAGAGCTTGAAATTGGTCAAGTTTCTGCTTTATTAGATACCATTTTACCAGCAGCAGAAATTATCGCAGAAATACTAAGTGAATTCAAAGAAGCACTGAAAGAACAAAACACCACAAAATTTCAATTTTAAGTATGATACAATTTGAGCGATTTGAATTAACGAATGGATTAAAAGTGCTTTTTCATAAAGATATAACTACGCCAATGGCAGTTGTAAATACCTTATACGATGTTGGAGCGCGAGATGAATCGGAACACCAAACAGGCTTTGCTCATTTATTTGAACACCTTATGTTTGGTGGATCAATTAATATTCCTGAATTTGATTCTCCCCTGCAAAACGCCGGTGGAGAAAGCAATGCATTTACCTCAAATGATATTACAAATTACTATAATTTACTTCCTGCCCAGAATATTGAAACCGCGCTTTGGTTAGAAAGTGATCGTATGCTTTCATTGGCTTTCTCTAAAAAAAGTTTGGAGGTACAACGAAGTGTTGTTATCGAAGAGTTTAAACAAAATTATTTGAACCAACCCTATGGCGATGTTTGGCTGGAATTAAGACCACTCGCCTATCAAATACACCCATACAAATGGGCAACCATTGGAAAAGAAATAAAACATATTGAAGATGCCAAACTTGATGATGTAAAAGCTTTTTTTAATAAATATTATCACCCTTCTAATGCCATTCTTTGTATCGCAGGAAATTTTGAACTTGCTGATGTAAAAACAATGGTTCAAAAATGGTTTGGTGATATCCCTAAAAGAAAAAAGCCACCAAGGATTATACCTGCAGAACCAAAACAAGAAGCGTTAAGAATAAAAAGAATTGAACGAGATGTTCCAGCAGACTGCTTTTACTATGCCTTTAAAATGGCAGAAAGAAAGTCTGAAGGATATTATATTGCCGATGTGCTTTCAGATGAATTATCTAAAGAAAAATCAAGTAAATTATACCTGCAATTGAAAAAAGAATTGCAGCTCGTCACAGAAATAAATACCTATATCCTAGGATCAATAGATGAGGGATTGCTTGTGATTACTGGTAAAATTGCTACTGGAAAAACTTTAGAGGAATTAGATGCAGCGCTATGGTTGGTGTTGGATCAGTATAAATCTATTCCAATAAGCGATCAGGAATTAAAACGATTAAAATTGAAGATTCTAACCTCAAGAGAATTTCAAGAACAAGGTTTATTAAATAGGGCTATGAATCTTTGTTTTTTCGAATTATTAGGCGACGCAAATGGTATAAACGAAGAAGCTCAAATCTATCAAGCCATCGAAGCGTCTCACCTCTTAGAACTTGCTCAATCAATACTTCGAAAAGAAAATTGCTCACTGCTTCAGGTTAAAAGCATTAAAAAATGATAGATAGAAAAATAGCCCCCACCATCCGAGATGTTGAAGAAATAAACTTCTTGACACCTAAAAAAGTACTGATTGACAATCAACTCCCATTCTATTCTTTGGAGAATACAGGGAGTGATGCCGTAAAATTAGACCTGTATTTTTCAGCTGGAACCATTGTCAATAATCCCTTGGTAGCAAACTTCACCGCAGGCCTTTTATTCTCTGGATCTTCAACAAAATCATCTGAAGAAATTCATAATGAAATCGATGATCTAGGTGGATTTGTTGATATAAATGTTAGCCATGAGTATGCGATACTTTCGCTCTATTCTTTAAATAGTCAACTGCAAGAACTTCTTCGTGTTGTGCTAAGTGCACTAGAAAATGTAACATTTCCGGAGGGTGAAGTAAAGGAGTTATTGAAAGATCGGAAGCAAAAACTAAAAGTGAATCTAGCTAAAGTGAATTATTTAGCCCAAATAGAGCTACAAAAACGATTGTTCAAAGGGACACTTTATGGAAAAACAATTGAATTAAACGATTTTGATACCATAAATCGAGCACTCATTCAAGATTTTTATGATACCTATTATCGCAAGGGAATCAATAAGGTAAGCTTAATTGGAAATGTAAATAACGAGGATACAAATGCGATACATGCACTTCTTGGACCATGGTATAAAAAGAAAATAATCCCAAAATCCATGACATTCAATCCTGAAAAAGGAGTTTTCCACGTAGAAAAAGCAGGTGCCTTGCAGTCCGGAATTCGTGTTGCTAAAATAATGTTTGATAAGCATCACGCCGATTACCATGGCTTTAACGTAATGAATACCATTTTTGGCGATTACTTTGGTAGCCGTTTAATGAAAAATATTCGCGAAGACAAAGGCTATACTTATGGAATTGGAAGTATGTTAGCTGAGATTTATCAAAACGGATATTTTGCGATTATGACACAGGTTGGGGAAAAATTTGTGGATCCTACGCTTGATGAAATTAAAAAGGAAATGGATAAAATGCGAAATGAATTAGTGGGAGAACAAGAGTTGACTATGGTAAGAAATTACCTCATGGGGCAATCCTTAAAAGCAGCTGATGGCCCGTTTTCGATGATGGATTTATTTTTACAAGTAGAGGTTGCAGACTTGGATTATTCATTTTACAACCGCGCCATTCATGTATTAAAAACCATTACGCCTCAGGAAATAAAAGCACTGGCTCAAAAATACTTGATATGGGATGAAATGCTAGTAATTACTGCCGGACAGCAACTTAATTGATAAAAAAGCGTTACCACTTATTGATTATTATTTTTTAATGATTTCATGCTAAAATTACTTCCGCTATTTATCTTTCTTTTCCTTAGTGCCAAAGCCTTTGGATCGCATGTAATGGGGGGAGAAATAACATGGAAATGTGACGGAAACAATAAGTATATCTTTGAACTGGTTTTTTACCGCGATTGCAATGGCGCCGAAGTAAATACGCTTTCAGAAGCGCTTCGTGTTTGGAATCATCCAACTTTAACTACGATTATTTTACCCTTTGTTTCGCGTGTAGACATTTCACCGCTTTGCACCACTGTAGCTGGCGGCCCCCTTCCCTTAGATTGCGGTTCTGGAACTTCTGGAGGAAATGGGATTGGCGCCATCGAAAAAATTACGTATCGAAGTGCAGCCATCACTATTCAAGGCATTCCGCCTACTCAAGGATGGATTTTCACTTATGAAAATTTTGCGCGGAGTAACTCATTGACAAACATAACTTCACCCTCAACATATGGCATTACACTCAGTGCTAAAATGTTTGCGCATGGCATCGATAACGGTTGTACAGATAATTCCCCCACCTTTTTACAAGCACCTTATTTTGTAAGTTGCGCTGGAACACCATTCCGATATAACATGAATGCCGTGGACCCTGATTTAGATTCGCTTTATATTGAATTTGGGATTCCTTATAATAATTTCCCAACAGGCACTTACAATCCACCATTGAATCCTATTCCTATTCCTTTTGAACCCGGATTTACCTTTTCATCGCCTACACCAAACAATAGTGTTAATCCATCTAATGTTTCTGCAGCCATAAATTCTTCCAATGGTGAAATAACCTTTAATTCGTTCACGGTTGGGAATTTTGTTGTGAAAGTATTGGTGAAATCCTATCGCCAAGGCATTTTGATCGCCGAAGTTGAGCGAGAAATGCAGTTGGTAATTGTTCCATGTGCAACAGGAAACAATGCACCAATTTTCACTGCACCTTTTGCCGGCGGCGTGTATACTGCCAGCGTTAATGCAGGAGATTTAGTTACTTTTAATGTTATAGCAAACGATAACGAGTTCCTTCAAGATGGTAGCCCTCAAACGGTTACCTTAACAGCAAGTGGTCCTATGTTTGGGAACAATTTTACCTCAGCGACTGGCTGTCAAGTTTTTCCTTGCGCTGCGCTAAATCAATCCCTTCCTCTTTCAGGAATACAGCAAGCAAATGTGTCCTTCTCTTGGCAGACTAGCTGCGATCATTTGGTCAATCAGTATGGTAATGTGCTTGAGAGTATTCCCTATACCTTTGTTTTTAGAGCACAAGATAATTATTGCCAAATACCCAAGGTTAATTATGCCACCATTCAAATTAACGTACTAAATCCCGGAATTCTACAAGCTCCAAAAATAGATTGTATTCAAACTGATAATGCCGGAAATGTAATTATTAGTTGGACACCCATCAATGACCCTATCAGCAGCTTTGTTTCTTACCAACTTTATTCTGTTCAGAATGGATTGTTAGCTTCTATTCCAACACTTGCTACCAATCAATTTTCGTTAAGTGGAATTACTACAGCGCAATCCTTTTATATTGCGGTTGTTTCTGGGTGCAACGGAAACATCACCAAATACAGCGACACGATTTCCAACATTCATCTAGACCTTATTAATCCCGGAAATGGAACAGCCGTTCTTCAATGGAATAAACCAGTACCAACGGCCTTAGCTACATTCGGAAGCTACTACCATATTTATCAAGAATATCCTGCAGGAAATTTTACTTTAATAGATTCTGTTCCCTACAATACCACACAATACAAAGACACCATAACCATTTGTAACGCAACCATTGGCTACCAAATCGTTCTGCCAAATAGCCCTTGTGATTTTCAATCCAACATTCCAAGTGATGATTTTGAGGACATGCTTACTCCCTCTATTCCAACCATTCAAAGTGCTGGATTTGATCCTACGAACAACAATAATTTACTGTTGACTTGGAATCAAAACAATCAAGCTGACACCTATGGATACGTTGTTTACACCTTTAATTCGATGGGCGTATTGTTTGAACTCGATACCGTTTGGGGAATTGGAAATACTTCCTATTCCTATGCTATTGATCCAAGTCAAGGCCCCTACTCCTATTCTGTAGCAGCCTTCGATTCATGTTTTACCAATGCCGTCCCAATAACCTTTCAAACCTCAGCGAAAAGCCCTGTCAATAAAACCGTTCAACTCAATGGAGCGATCAACATGTGCCAACAAAAAATAGATTTAAGCTGGACTGCTTACCAAGGCTGGACGACCAGCTCCTACGGAATTTATAGTTATGAATTGGGGGCATTAGTTCTGCTGGGAACAGCTAATGGGAATGCAGCAAGTGTGAATGTGATCGGTGGAAATCACTACGATATTTACATTGGTGCCAACCTATCAAATGGACAAATAGCCTATTCAAATCCATTTGGCTTTGATGTCCCAATTCCACAGCAACCAGCATTTCATTACCTTAAATTAGCAAGCGTAATGAACGAAAATATTGATTTAGCAGCTTACATCGATGGTAGCGTAGGGGTAAAAGAAGTAATATTTCAGCGCTTAAACAGTTCCTCCGTTTTCGAAGAAATTGGTCGCTCTCCTGTTGTTGGAAATCTTTCGACATTTACCGATACCGATGTTAATGTCGGCGTTCAATCCTATACCTATCGAACACAATACATTGATAGTTGCGGCTATGATGGCTCCAATGGTAATCATGCTACAAGTATTTTATTACAAGGTGTCGCCGATGAAATACAACAAATAAACTATGTTTATTGGTCGCCTTATCTTGGATTCGATGGTAATGTAAACCAATACGAAGTATTCAGCTATAATATCCTGAGCGGACTTAGTCAATCTTTAGGTAGCGTAAATTCAAATCAACTCAGTTATGAAGATGTCCTTCTGAGTAATGATTTCCCAGGAGAAATTTGCTATTATGTTGAAGCAAAAGAAAATGTAAATAGCTATGGATTTTCGGAAACGAGTAGATCAAACCTATTTTGCTTGGTTTACACCCCTATAATTTACATTCCTAATTCATTTTGCCCAAGCGGAGTGAACACCGTATTTTTACCCATTTTAACCAATATTGACCCAAAAAATTATAGCATGTACATCATGAATCGATGGAGTAATATCATTTTCGAAAGCAATGATCTTAATTTGGGTTGGGACGGAAAAATTAACGGAGGAAAAGATGATGCACCAAACGATAATTACCTTTATGTAGTAACGGTTCAAGATGCCGGCGGCAGACAAATAACCAAACGTGGATTTGTTACTTTAATACGATAGATGAAAAAGATCCTGCTAATTCAGACCGCATTCATTGGCGATGTCATTTTATCTACCCCGCTTATCGCTAACTTACACGAGCAATTTCCAAACATACAGATAGACTATTTGGTAAAAAAAGGAAATGAGGAATTGCTAAGTGGACACCCAAATGTGAACAAGGTATTTATCTTCGACAAAGGGAATAAATGGGTAAGCCTAAAAGAAAATATCCGTCTTATCCGCCAGGAGAAATACGATACAATCGTTAATTTACACCGATATGCAAGTTCAGGATTAATTTGCGCTTTATCAGGTGCGAAGCAAAAAATAGGATTCAAAAAAAATCCATTTTCATTTCTGTATTCAAAATCATACAAGCATGCGATTGGTAATGGAGAACATGAGGTAGATCGTAATCTAACATTAATCGCTTCCTTTTGCGACATCAACATTAGAAAACCAAGTCTTTATCCATCCAGTGATGATTATTCTTTCGTTTCAAAATTTCAAGACACCGCTTATTATTGCTTAGCGCCTGCATCAATATGGTTCACCAAACAAGCGCCCATTGCTACCTGGTTGCAGTTAATTGAGAAATTAAGTGACGCGGATCACGCTATTTTTTTAATGGGAGGTCCCAACGACAAAGCACTTTGCGACCAAATCATCTCAGAATCGACCAAAGAAGTAAGATCATTAGCAGGCGACTTAAGCATTATGCAATCCGTTGCCTTCATGAAAAATGCAAAAAGAAACTTTGTGAATGATTCAGGTCCGCTTCATTTCGCAAGCGCCGTGAATGCCCCAGTAACAGCCTTTTTCTGTTCCACCATACCCGCATTTGGCTTTGGTCCATTATCCGAAGATTCAAAAATAATAGAAGTGGCTGGATTACCTTGCCGACCCTGTGGCCTCCACGGACACAATACATGTCCGGAAGGTCATTTTAAGTGTGGCGAATTAGCATTAGAGGATTAGTAATTATTTCCCGCTGACCTCGATACTATTCCGCCAATCGAGTGATTGCCATGGGCGATTGTATCGAGAGGGCGGAATCACTCGGCCAACGGGGTCATATTGTTGAATGTTGGATCCTGATTCCGCTAATCGAGTGATCGCCATGGGCGATTGTACCGATCCGCCAAGGCGGAAGCGGAATCACTCGGCCAACCGGGTCATATTGTGGAATGTTGGATCCTGATTCCGCTAATCGAGTGGTCGCCATGGGCGATTGTATCGAGAGAGCGGAATCACTCGGTCAGCAGCGTTATGTTTTTATATTTTATTTTTTCTATTTCCCGCCATCTCGATACATCCACCTTCGGTGGACACTCGATTGGCGAGGGCGTTTATTGGGATGCAGGATTTCGATTCCGCCTCCACCACATTGACACTATTCCGCCAATCGAGTGATCGCCATGGGCGATTGTATCGAGAAAGCGGAATAGTATCGAGTGGTCGCCATAGGCGATTGTATCGAAAGAGCGGAATCACTCGGCCAACGGCTTGTTTATTACTCCATCTCCACTACTCGTTCTACGGTGCCATCTTCGTAAATGAAAAGCATAACCGTGTTTTTTCGGCGTGGGATAGTTTTGCCATTTGGGTCGGTAATTTTTACTAGTATTTTTGTGGCTGCACCCAATTCATGGATTCCCATAAAATATAACCAGATTTTAGTTTTTTACTACCTTCAAAGCTTGATTGTTATTTTCACCAAGTCTTACCATATAAATACCCGGAACCAAATGTCCAATTTCAATCGATTCTGAGGTCGAATTTATTTTTCCTGTCGATACCGTTTGCCCCATATGATTCAGGATATAAAAACTAGAACCCTCGAAACCGTGATCTGCAATTATATTTATTTGCGAAAACGCAGGATTAGGAGACACAGTAAATTGTGGGCCCGCCTCAATCCCATCCAAACCTACCGAAGAAATGTTAAATAAAGACTCCACTTCTTGAAGACTCAAGGCGCGGTCCCAAACACCGAATTCATCAATTTTTCCATTAAAAAATAACCCATTTAGATAGGTTCCGATTTTTGAACTATTAGCATCTTGGGAAAAGTCACAAGAAGTTTCAATCTGAGTGGTTGAAAGACTAGAACCGCCTTGGGCTGTCCATTGTAAATTTGTAGTAATAGGAACCCCATTCAAATAGATTTGCCCAACTGAATTTTCAAAAGTCACAACAATATCGTACCATTCATTTGGTTGAATTACATTAGGTTGACTGTATATAGTTGAATATTTATTCCCAGTCAACGAATTTGCCCAACCAAAACTAACTTCATTCAAATTGTTAATGGCAAATGAAATTTCACCCCAAGAAAGTGTTTTAGACCATATAACTTGCGCAGAATTTATTGAAAAATTTACCAAAGTATGAAATGTGAAGGCAGTGTTTTGCGTTCCTCCTAGAAATGGATCAACCAAAGAAATTGTATTGCTTAAACCATCAAATGAATAAGCAGTATTAACATTGCCTAACTTACCAGTGGTTAGTGTTGCACCATTTACCGTACCGTGATTACTCCCACCTGAATCATCATTTGCATCACCATCAAAAGAATACCATGCCGCTAAACCACTTAATGGAACATAGGAAGGGATTTGTGCATTGGATGTTATTGCAAAACCAATAATTGTAATTGCTAAAACTAATATTTTTCTTGTTTTCATAACTTCTTAGATTTTAAATTAAACATGGTTCAAAATTCAGACTTAATCAAAGAAGTTCCGTAAAAAAATAAGCTAAATCTAGTTAATTACCCTTCTTTAGTACTATTTCCATGATTTTGGGATGTAGGGTTAAAACCTTCATGCGCTTATCCATTGGGTTTAAAGTTTCAGTAAAAATGAATTTTGGTGGTAGCCTATAATTTTTTGCCATGTCAAAAACGAAAGTCTTTAATAAGGCCTCACGGCGTTTTTTCATGGTTTCAATGGATAAATGTTCCGGATTCACTAGATCATTCAAATCCGATAATTCCAATATACCATGGCGCTTGAATACCCATAAATTTAACAATTCAATGGACGATTCACTCATCGTATAATTTGGAGCTTGCTTTTTTCTCTTTCGGATAAAAAAGTAAATAACGAAAATAAATCCAAGTAACAAGATCGCGATTAAAGCGAAAACTTTCGCATAAAAAGAAACATTTTCCGTGACTAATAAAACATTTTGATCGATAAGAAATTCTCGTTTGAATACAGATTCATCATATATTAGCATTAAACTAGAATGAACATCTGAAATCGTTTGATGCTGCAGTTTTATGTAATAATTTTTAAATTTATAAATAATCAAAATTGAATTAAAAGGGTTTTGATTGAATCGATTGATGCAATTATTCTTAAAATCTAATTCCAAAAAAAAGGTGTTAAAGATTAATATATTATTTATTACTTTTCTTAATGAAACTTTAATTGAATCAAAATAGTTGATTTGACCTTCAAAAATCCATGATTCATTTGTGAGATTGTATCTCCAAAGTTTTTTAAAATTGGTTTTATCAAATGATTCATTTATGTTAACAAGTGCATATAAATTATCCTTGTCCTTATAGTATGGAAATGTATAAGCTGGCTCGACCAGCTTACTTTGGTTGTCAAGGTACCACTCTTTCAATTTTGGATCAAATTTGGTAATAAAATTTTTGGACGAAAAAAGGCCGTATCCACCAAATATATTTGGAACCCCCTCATGCAAGAAAAAGGCGCCGCCGTATTGATTTCGATGATGAAACGAATTGTCAATACGTACAATGGAATCATTCCTTAGCTGCAAAACGTAACCGCACCCCCTATCAACAAAATAAATGGGGCTGCCTTTCTCTGATAGTGGAACGTACTCAGTCAGCAACTGATTAAAGGTAATTTGCTTATCCAAATGAATGGGTCGTCGCTCCACCTTTTTAGACTCCAAAGAAATGAGCAACATTTGGGAGCTATCGTCAATAACACACAATTTGTCCACTTCATAATTATAAAAAACGCAGGGATTTAAATTATTGAACCGAATGCTTTGCGCAAAACATAAATAAGAGGATAAAAAGAAGATAAATCCAAAAACTAATTTCATTAGTTAAAGTTACTATACCTTAAGGTATGTTGCTCGAATAATTAAGGAATACCCTATTTTTACCCTATTTATTTTTTGTTTTTGGTGAATTTTTATCCGCCTCCGCAATGGCGGATCGATACATCCACCTTCGGCGGACACTCGACTGGCGAGGGCGTTTATTGGGATGCAAGATTTCGATTCCGCCTCCACCACATTGACACTATTCCGCCAATCGAGTGATCGCCATGGGCGATTGTATCGAGAGGGCTGAATCACTCGGCCAGCGGGGTCATATTGTGGAATGTAGGATCCTGATTCCGCTAATGAGTGGTCGCCATGGGCGATTGTATCGAGATACCGGAATCACTCGGCCAGCGGCGTTGTTTTTTAGTTTGCCAATACCTCTTTCACCAAATCAGCAGCTTCTTGTAACTGGACAGCTGAATGCACATTCAAACCAGAATCATCAATGATTTTTTTGGCTTCTACGGCATTTGTTCCTTGTAAACGAACAATAATTGGCACTGGAATTTGGCCGATGTTTTTATAGGCATCAACAATACCTTGGGCAACACGATCGCAACGAACAATACCACCAAAAATATTTATCAATATCGCCTTAACATTAGGGTCTTTTAAAATAATATGAAATGCTTTTTCAACACGTTCTGCATTAGCAGTACCTCCAACATCTAAGAAATTAGCAGGATTTCCACCTGAAAGTTTGATGATGTCCATGGTTGCCATCGCTAAACCTGCCCCATTTACCATACATCCCACATTACCATCTAATTTCACGAAATTCAAGCCTACCTCATCTGCTTCCACTTCCGTTGGATCCTCTTCCGTTTTATCGCGCATGGCTTCATAATCAGGATGACGGAATAAACCGTTTCCATCTAAGGTTACTTTTGCATCAACAGCAATAATTTTATTGTCTGATGTTTTGAAAAGTGGATTTATTTCAAACATAGCCGCATCAATTCCTTCATATGCTTTATACAAGGTTGGAATAAACTTCACCATTTGCTTAAACGCTTCGCCTGATAATCCCAAATTAAAGGCTATTTTTCTTGCTTGAAATCCTTGTAATCCAACACGTGGGTCAATAATTTCTCTATGAATTTTCTCGGGCGTATGTTCGGAAACATGCTCAATGTCCATTCCACCTTCCGTAGAATAAACAATGACATTTTTGCTTATTTCCCGATCGAGTAAAACTGACATATAAAACTCTTCAATTTCCGCTTCACCTGGATAATATACATCTTGTGCAATAAGCACTTTATTTACTTTTTTTCCTTTACCGTTGGTTTGAGCCGTTGTTAAATGACCTCCCAAAATCCCACGGACTTTTTCTTCCACTTGATCAATACCTTTAGCAAGTGTTACGCCATGAGAACCCGTTTCTTCTACTGTCCCTTTTCCTCGGCCTCCGGCATGTATTTGGGCTTTGATAACAAACCAGGTCGTACCTGTCAGTGCTGTTAACTCATTTGCTGCAGCAAGGGCGTCCTCGACTTTATCAACAACAATTCCTTCTTGTACTGCAACTCCATAACTTTTTAGAATTGCTTTTCCTTGGTATTCGTGTAAATTCATGTGCAAATATTTTGTCGTAAAAGTACCTTAAAATTCAATGTGAAATAAGAAAAATTATCATGATTGCAACTTATTTTTCCAGGAGCTCGTTATTTCATTCGATGCAAATTCACGTTCCTTAAAGGCATTAATGTCATCCCAGATTTTATCAATAGCGTGCAAAAGCGCATCTTTTTCCTCCGTCATTGCTTGATGCATAACACTTGGATCTGAAAAATATGTTTTGACAAAATTCGTATCAAAATCACCGGAAATAAACGCAGGATGTTTCAGCACAAATTTTCCGAAGTCAAGTGTTGTTTTAACGCCTGAAATCTGATAATCATCAATTGCTTCAATAGAGCGAGCGATGGCATCTTTTCGTGTTTTTCCCCACACCACTAATTTAGCAATCATAGGATCGTAATAAATTGGAATTTCCATTCCTTCCAAAAAGGCATCATCTACCCGAACACTTTTTCCGCTTGGAATTCTATATCGTTCAAGTGTACCAATATCAGGTGTAAATCCATTCATAGCATCTTCTGCATAAACACGCACTTCAATAGCGTGGCCATTGCAAACAATTTCGTCTTGGCTTTTCGGTAATTTTTCGCCACGCGCCACCCTTATTTGCCATTCCACTAAATCTAAACCTGTAATTTCTTCAGTTACTGGATGTTCCACTTGCAAGCGCGTATTCATTTCTAAAAAATAAAAATTTAGTTTGCCATCCAATAAAAATTCAACAGTTCCGGCGCCCTCATACTTACATGCTTTACAAACAGCGACAGCGGCCTCACCCATTTCTTTGCGAAGTGCTGGCGTGAGCACTACACTAGGTGCTTCCTCAATCACTTTTTGGTGTCGGCGTTGAATAGAGCATTCTCTTTCGAATAGATAGACAACATTTCCGAACTGATCCGCAAAAACTTGAATTTCAATATGTCGTGGCTTATCGACAAACTTTTCAATAAAAACAGCATCGTCACCAAAAGATGATCTTGCTTCACTTTGCGCTAATTTCATTTGACTTTCGAATTCAGCGGTATTTTCAACCAAGCGCATACCTTTTCCACCACCACCTGCAGAAGCTTTAATTAAAATTGGATACCCAATTTGCTC
>CANJLG010000010.1 GCA_947475095.1 Flavobacteriales bacterium | reverse complement strand
TCCTTTTTGTCCGAGGGTGATTGAATTAGCAATAGCAAAGGCAACATCCTTAACAGCGACAAAGTTTTTACCTCCGAGCGTGTAACCAGGAATTTTTTTGAAATAAATTCCCAATATCATTTCTCCAGAGCTTGGTCGGCTATCATAGGGTCCGATCATAAATGTGGGATTAACAACCAGCGCATCAAGGGTTCCATTTGCTGCTTCTTCAAGGACTAAGCGTTGCGCTTCATATTTTGAATCCATGTAATCAAGGCCATATTTGGTCGCAGTATATGCATTGGTTTCGTTACCAGGATGATCAATAGAACCCGAATTAAATGAATTTGCTGTTCCTACGTAAATCAATCGCTTTACCTTATTTAGCTTGCATGCATCAATAATATTTTGCGTTCCTGATATATTAACATGTTTTACTGCTGCCTGCCGCGGTGGAAACATACTTGTATTTGCGGCGCAATGGATCACAACATCCATAGTAAAGCATGCATTATTTATGCTTTTGGCGTCACGAAGGTCTCCTGTTATTATTGAAACGGGCAGGCCAACTAATGTAATATATGTGCGATCTTCTTGAACTAGGGCACTTACATCGTACTGCCTACTTATTAATTCTCTGATTAGATTACTGCCTAATAAACCATCTGCACCTGTAACAAGTATTTTCATTATTAATTTATTGCTTGCAAAGTTAGTTTTTTGTCAAAAATAGGCATGTTTCAATGCATAATTTTTTTAATGCTATCGGTAGTTGGTTTTCTTTCCATGGGTGTTTAGCTCCAAATACGTGGTCAGCATTTTCCATAATGAAAAGATCGACATTCAGCCATTTTGACAATGATTGTCCTTCAGAAAGATCAACGGATTTATCTTGTTTTCCATGAAAAACACTAACAGCACATTCTAAGGAACGAGCAGCTATTTCAATGTTAAGGCGTTCGTGATTTTCTTGAAAGTCTTGGAACAATGAAAAATACTGAGGTAATGCTTGTTTCGTTCTTGAATTCTCCACATAGCGAATACCATCTTTTCCCCACTTTTTTAGCGCCTCATTTGCTGGAAATCGAGATGCTATGGAGGATATTGAAGCCCATAAACTAAGTGTTTTTGAGCCAATTTCTTTTGCCGCAAGAAGTGCTGCTCCACCACCTCGCGAATGCCCAATTAGATGAATTTCTGGCGTTTTTTCAAAGTATGGAATAATTTGTTTGGAAATGCATGTAATATCATTTACTTCAAATGAATAGGTATTTCTTGCAAAGGATTCTTCATCCGGAAAATCGATACCGTTTTGAACTGTGCCACCGTTATGACTTAAATTAAATTTGCAAAATGCGAAGCCTTTCTCCGTAAAATATTCCTGAACTAAGTGCCAAGCCCCCCAATCTTTAAATCCCATAAAGCCGTGAACAAAAATAATGAGTTGCCCATTAAAATGTATAGGAATACTCAGGTCAAAAAGACTTTCACGATTGCCTGAACCAAGATAGCTTCCGTTAATAATGTCTATTTTCATACTTAATTGATGGTAAAACAGCAATACTTTATGGTATGACCACGCTTTACAAATGCGTTTTCATAATGTGTTTTTATCGAAAAAATGGCTTGCTCGTCTCTATTTTCGTTGGTGGCTAAGGCAGCGTATAAATCTGGTTTATTGTCAATTAAGCAATAATTATTAGTTGTTATCTCCTCTAAGGTTGATTCATATAAGAGTTCACTGTCCGTTTTTAGATGAATTAAGCCAGCAGGCTTCAAAAATTTCCGGTAACGATTAATAAATAGGGTAGAGGTCAGTCTTTTTCGAGGTTTGTTTGGTTGCGGATCGGAAAAGGTTAACCAAATTTCATCCACTTCATTCTCGCCAAAGTAGTCGTCTATAAAATCAATTCTAGTGCGCAAGAAAGCAACGTTTTTAAGTTCTTTTTCTAGGGCTATTTTTGCGCCAATATAAATTCTATTTCCTTTTAAGTCTACGCCAACGTAATTGTTGTCTGGATATAATTCCCCGAGTCCAACACTGTATTCCCCTTTACCGCAACCCAGTTCAAGAATTAGTTTGCCTGAATTTTTAAATACGCGTTCGTTCCAATGCCCTTTAATCTCGGATAAATGATCAAGTGAGTGTTCATGAACATTCTCAAATGATTTAATGGCTTCAAATCTGCGCAGTTTATCTTTTCCCACTTATTGCTTCTAACTTTTGATTTTGTTGAGGGGCGAATTTACTACTATTTTGAATTTATTATGTGTTTTCAATTTCTAAGACTAATTTTGGGCCATGCATTATATTGAACCTTTTTATAATTGGCGAGGGTATTACATCGCTTCTGATGATCCAATATCACCTTTTTTTAATTGTGATTATAGCGAGCTACAGTATTCGAATAAAATTTATAATTTTTACATTCATCCTCAATGGGATAATATGGGTTCGGAAACCTTGTTCTTGAAGATACTTTATGTAGATTATGATAAATCGTCGGCAGTAATTGAATTGATTGGCGAATGGAATGATGCTATTGAAAATGATATTATGGTGCTGAAACGTGAGGTGGTTGATGTCTTAATCAAATATGGGATAACAACGTTTATTCTTATTGGTGAAAATGTATTGAATTTTCATTATTCGGATGATTGTTATTATGAAGAGTGGTTTGAAGATGTGGAGGATGGTTGGATTGCCATGGTTAATTTTCACGAGCATGTTACTGATGAATTTAAGCGAATTCATATTGATCAGTATTTTGCAATGGGGGGGCAATTAGACGATCTTGAGTGGCGAGCATTTCATCCAAGCCAATTTATTGATAAGGTGAGGTCAATCGTTGAAATGAGAATTTCATAGATAAACGGCTTCGTACGAAACTATGCACTACTTCTTGCGTACCCTATAGCCTAAATAATACCATAATGAAAGAAAGCTTTACATTCAACTACCAACTTTTCTCAAATTGGACGGATCTTCCTGAGCAGGAACAACGCCTAGTTGATAAAGCCTATGAAGCTATGGAAAATGCTTACGCGCCATATAGCGAGTTCAAGGTTGGCGCTTGCGCTTTAATGGATGATGGTTCATTTATTCTTGGAAATAATCAAGAAAATGCGGCTTTCCCTTCTGGTATTTGTGCTGAACGAGTGGCGTTATTTTATGCAGGCGCGAATTTCCCCAATAAAAAAGTGCTAACCTTATGCATCGTTGCAAAAGGTGATTTAATGCCAGCCTCACAGCTTCTTTCACCCTGTGGCGGTTGCAGGCAGGTGATGTTGGAATCTGAAAATCGACAAAAACAGCCTATTCGTGTTATTCTTGTTAATCAAGACGGTCGCACAATGGTTTTGGATTCGGTTATTCAATTATTGCCATTTGGCTTCGGTCGTATCGACTAATTTATCACTTGTTTTCTACTGTAAATTTGTTTTCAACAATTGATTGAATTCCTGCTTTGTAGCGTATCTTTGTTGACTAAAATTATTTCATTATGAACAATTGGTTTACCGTTAAGGTTAAGTACACAAAACAATTAGAAAATGGCACTTTTAAGCGTGTGTCTGAGCCATATATGTTAGCAGCCATGACATTTACCGATGCTGAAGCAAGAATTTATGAAGAGCTTGGAGCATTAATTCGGGGAGAATTTACGGTAGTTGGAATAGCGCGAACTGATGTGCACGATATTTTTGCTTATGATGATTCCGAAACATGGTATAAATGTAAGGTTACCTATGATAAAATAGATGATGAAGGTGATAAGAAAAAAACAATATCACAAAATTATTTAGTTACAGCGACAAATGTGAAAGATGCCTTTACTAGGGTTCAGGAAAGTTTATCGACATTGATGATTGATTTTAAGATTACCATTGTTGCCGAATCACCAATCGTTGAGATTTTCCCTTACAACGCCGATGATGTTGCTCCAATAAATAACGTTATTTCCGAAATAATAGATGAAATCAGTCCAGCTAATGACGTTTTCGAATCCGAGAATCTTACTCAAAATAAAGGAGTTATTTTTAGTGCATCAGGCTCTGATGAAGAAGAATCTGAAAGTGATTTGGTCGATGAATTAGACGACGAAAATGAGTGATAATTTAGAAGATCTTAAAAATAATCACCAAGATTTTTCCAAGGGGAGCTTAGATAGTAACGAAGAAAAGAACCCTTATGTGCTCTTTGGTCGTTGGTTCGATGAAGCAATCGCCTCTGGTGAATTGGAAGTAAATGCGTGTGTCATTTCAACGGTTAGTGTCGATTTACAACCGAGTGCGCGCATTGTTTATTTGAAAGAGATGGTGGATAATAGCTTTGTATTTTATACCAATTATAGTAGTCAAAAAGGAAAAGAAATAGCGATTAATCCAAAAGCATCGATGCTTTTTTTCTGGCCTAAAAATGAACGTCAGGTTCGAATAGAAGGTGAGGTCGTAAAACTCCCTGAAGCCATAAGTGATGCTTACTTTGAATCACGACCTTTACAAAGTAAATTGGGCGCTTGGGCTTCTCATCAATCAGATGAATTAGTTGATTCGTCTGAAATTCATAATCGAATGGCTTATTATTCGGATAAGTTTGGGGATGTCGTTCCACGTCCCGCACATTGGGGTGGCTACGCTCTTATGCCTCAATGTATTGAATTTTGGCAAGGACGCCCATCACGTTTACACGATCGTATTGTGTTTACATCTTTTGAGGGAACTTGGAAAATACATCGAAAGAATCCTTGATGAAAGAAATTGAACCCTTATGTTTCGCCTTGTCAAATGGTGTTCGCATTGTATATCTGTACAAAGCGAGTGAGGTTTCGCATCTAGGCTTTACGTTTTTGGCAGGATCTAAATTTGAGCAAGCAAAAGAAGTGGGTTTAGCGCATTTTTTGGAGCATTGTGTATTTAAGGGAACGGAAAAACGTAAAGCGATACAAGTTCTGTCTCGCTTGGATGATGTAGGGGGCGAACTAAACGCTTTTACGGCGAAAGAGGAGATTTGCTTACACGCTTCATTCACAAAGAAATATACGGCTCGAGCAATTGATCTGTTGGCTGATATTTCATTGCGATCTTCTTTTCCTGAACTTGAGTTGAATAAAGAGAAAGAGGTTATCCTCGATGAGTTAAATTCTTATTTGGATAGTCCTAGCGATAAAATTTTTGATGATTTTGAAGCACATTTGTTTAAGGATCATTCCTTGGGAAATAATATATTAGGGACAAAGAAAAGTGTTAAAGGATTTACGCGTGATGATTTAGTTGCGTATGTTAAGATGTATTTTACGGCAGATAATCTGGTTGTTTCTTATGTAGGAAATTACCCAAAATTGAAGTTGTTGGCGCTATTGGAAAAGGCATTGGCACATGTTCCTACTACTTCTTCACGGCCAATATATTCCACTATTACGAATTATCAACCTTTTTCAATTCGTACTAAAGAGGCTAATAATCAATCCCACGCTGTTATTGGTGGTATTGCGCCAAGTTATCTTCATAATGATCGTCGCGGCATGGGTTTATTGATTAATGTGCTTGGTGGACCAGCATTAAACTCTAGACTTACCTTGTCTATTCGTGAAAAACATGGATTAGCTTACGCAGTTGATGCCAGTTATACTTCTTTTTCAGATACTGGTTTTTGGGGTGTTTATTTGGCAACGGATCCTAAAAACATGGATAAGGCACTTTCATTGGCTAAAAAAGAAATACACCGCTTGTGTGATACAGGATTATCTACGGTACAATTGCACCGAGCGAAAGAGCAATTAAAAGGACATCTTGCCTTAGGTATGGACAGTAATTTAGGCTTAATGTTGGGACTTGGTAAAAGTCTATTGGCTTTCAATCAAATAGACACCATTAAGGATATCCATGCAGGAATTGATCGAATTACTTCACAAGAATTATTAACGATTGCCAACACATACTTTTCACCAGATTTAATTTCCGAATTGGTTTTTGATTGTAAAAAAGCCGCAAAATAGCGAAGTGCTACCGACTTCCAAATATTGTACTACCAACCCTAATCATGGTACTACCAGCTTCGATCGCTAAGGGATAATCGCCACTCATTCCCATGGAGATTTCTTTAAAGGAATCATTGTTTTTAAAAAAGGTTTCTTTCAATTTCTTAAAAATATCTGCGAGTTCGTTGAATTCTGTAACGATTTGCTCTTCGTCTTCTACAAAAGAGGCCATGCCCATTACTCCAATAATAGTGATATTTTCAAGTGGTGAATAAACAGAAGATTCTAAAATCTCCTTTGCCTCCGAATAACTTAAGCCAAATTTTGTATCTTCTTTTGCTATGTGAAATTGTAGTAAACAGGAGATGTTTCGATCGTGCTTTTTCGCTTGTTTATCAATCTCGATTAATAATTTTATGCTGTCAACAGCATGGATTAAGTGAATAAATGGCGCGATGTATTTTACTTTATTGGTTTGCAGATGTCCAATAATATGCCAATGGATGTCTTTTGGCAAGCTTTCCCATTTATCACAAAGTTCTTGAACTTTATTTTCCCCAAAATGACGTTGACCTACATTGTAAGCAGAAAGAATCGCGCTATTGGGTTTAGTTTTTGAAACGGCAATTAATTGTACCTGCGGTGGTATTCCCCTATTAATTTGTTTGATTTGCTGCTCAATCATTCGTTGATGTCGTAGTTGGTTAAGCCACTTCGTAATTTTGGCTCTACATAGGTTGTTTTTGGCGGCATATTCATTTGTTGATCTGCAACTTTTTTAACTTGTTCGATACTCAAAGGGTAGAGAACAAAACCAATGGCATATTTCCCACTATCTACGCTTGAAGAAATCACGGATAACTCTTGATTCCCTGGCACGAATTCAACTTGGTCACTCGTTTTTAGGTCTTCGATTCCAAGCAATGGTTTAAGAATAAATTCGGTTAGCATTTGGCTATCTAGTGAATTTACAGCATGATCTACTTCGATGAGGTAATCAACTAAACGTAAACTATACCATTCATTCTCTATGTAAATACAAATCTCGTGTTCCTGCACTGGCGTTCTGGCTTCGCTCAATAATTCAAGGTTGCCTAATGCTGCCAGCGCATGTAAAAATGTTGCTTTTGAATACCCAGCTAAGGAACGTATTAATCGATTGAAGGCTAAGATGGAAAGGTTATTTTCTTCAACGAAATACGCTAAAAAATTTTCCGCTCCTAATACAGCTTGGCCATTATTAAGTCGGTTTTTGGCTAAGCTAGCGGAGGAAGCGCAACGGTGGTGACCATCGGCTATATATGTGCAAGGAATGCGTTCAAAGGCATTTTGAAGTTGAGTTGAGTGTTCTTGACTTAGCACCCAAACTTCGTGCTTGATGTGATCTGTTGTTGTAAATTCATACTCCGGTCGCTCTTGTGTACTTGCCTTAATGATTGAGTTGATCGTATCATTTCCTTCGTAAGTTAGTAATACGGGTTCCGCATTAAATCCCACTTCTTCCAAGTAGCTTGTGAACATTTCTTCTCTCGATGTTAACGTTGCTTCATGTTTTTTGATTAATCCATTTTGATATTCTGCAACGCTTGCACCACCTATTACTCCCGTAAATACATGCTTATCTTTATGTTGTCGATAGAGGTAAAGTGTTGGCTGTTTTTCTTTCGTCAGTACGCCACTTTCTAGAAAGGAATCGAAGCGACTTTTTACCAATTTAAAGCGCTCTTTTGAATTTGGTTTAGTGCTAACTTTTTGATTAAATTCTGGATTAATGATGTGTAAGAAGGTATAGGGGTTATCCTCCATTTTTGCCTTCAACACATTTTTTTTATAGGAATAATAGGGCCTTGTTGCCACCAAGTGCACTTTATCCCGTTGAGGTCGAATGGCTCTAAAAGGACGAATCAATGCCATATTTAAAATTTAAAGCTTACCCCAAAACTTGGTAATAATGGAAATTGATAAATTTCTTTTGAGCTTATTCGATTTACGTAAAATATATTTTTTCGGTTGTAAACGTTGGTAACACTACCAATAAGTTCTAGCACATTCTTATTTTTAAAAACAATGTGTTTTTTTATGGTAATGTCTAAGCGATGATAATATGGTAATCGTTGGCTATTAAACCCACCCAGAATGGTTGAAATACTAGAAGGATTATTGGTTACGTAGTTGCTAGTAACACCACCAGAAAAGTTCTCTGCTTGATAATATCCTGCGGTTGGCGTAAATGGTAAGCCAGAACCAAGATTCCATCGCATATTTAACTCAAGATCTTTCTTTTTGCCAAAAGAATACGAACCTACTAAATTCACATTGTGGCGTCGATCAAAGACAGGGAAGTATTCGGTAAAACCATCCCAGCGAGTTGATTTTCCTAGTGAGTATACGCCCCACAAAAACAGGCGGTCTTTGGTATATTTGATTAAAAAATCTACGCCATAAGATTGACCGGATTCAATGATAAAGTCTTTTTTAAATACATCAGCAATTTGATTAAATGCCGAGATATCTTCATAGAGTTTATTAGGATTAATATTGCTTAGTTGAGAAAAGTATTTGTAGTATCCTTCTACATTGATACTTATATTGTTTCCTAAGTCATACTCCACTCCTAGAATCGCGTGGGTCGCATATTGCAGACCATTTTGTACCGTTTTTTCTTGTTGAAACTCATTGGTAAAAACATCTTGTACATTAGTAGGGGCAGAGAGTAGGCCATTGAATAAGTTTACGACATCTTTATCTGATGACGCTGAGGTGAAGTTTTGAGAATATCGACCACCTGAAAACTTAAATCGTAGGTTTTCGGTGGCATTAAATTTCAATCCCAACCTTGGTTCGGGAGAAATTGTATTCAGGGATGTGTAGGCTTGAACTCTAAATCCTCCTTGAAATACCCACCTTAATCCAACGTATCGGTAATTAAAATAACCACCTATTTCGGTGGTAAAATTGGTTGCTTCAATTTTACGTTGAACCTCGTTGTAAGTAACGAATTGAGTATTGAATCCATTAATATTAAATCCATAATTCATTTCGCTTTCGTTCTTTAAAAAGTAACTAAAATCAAAACCAAGGTCGAAGCCACCAATTTTCGAAAATCGTGGTTCTGTAGCAGATTCAGAAAAAGTCGTTTGAAAATTACTGCCATTTACATGCCCACGAATGAATACTGGGGAGCCACTTGGTATCATTAGGAAGTTAAGTCCGCCACCAGATGCTTCCCAATTTAGATCGGCAACGGAATAATTTACGCTATCTTGATTGTGGAAGCCAAATACGCTAACTTTTGATCCTCCATCACCTGTGAAGGTAACCTTACCATATAAATCGGTAAAATTAAACGGTAGACCATTGCCATCGTTGATGTTAGGGTAAAGTGATTTTGATGTATAGTCAAGAAGTGAGTGTTTTGCTGAAAAAATGTATGATCCACTGGCGGGTTTATCATTTTTTATTTTACCAATCGGTCCTTCTAATACTAGTTTAGCTAAAAAGGGAGAGGTGGATAGCTTTCCTCCAAATTCTTTTCGGTTACCATCTCTGTAGGTAATGTCCATTACCGAAGAAATTCTTCCTCCGTATTTTGATTCAAATCCACCGGTGTAGATATCCACATTTTTAACGAGTTCAGTTTCGAAAATGGAGAAAAAACCAATGGAGTGGAACGGGTTGTAGATGGTCATACCATCAAGTAATACTTTATTTTGAATCGGAGTCCCTCCACGCACGTACAACTGACCACCTTGATCGCCTGTGGTAATCACACCAGGCGTTACACTGAATGCACCAACGATGTCGTTCTCAGCTCCATAACTTGGAATTCTTTCTAATCCTTTTTGATCTAATTTTAGTTTTGAAATCTCTATTTCTGTTCGTTTTGTTTTGTTTTCTGCTGTAATGCGGATTTCATCAAATGCTTTTGTTGTGGATAATTTTTTGAGTTCAATTGTTAAGTCTAGAATTTTCTTCCCCTCCTTAAAGCTTACATTGGTGGTAAATAATTCGTAGGCTTGATTGTCTACCTTAACGATATATTCTCCTAATGCTAATTTAGGTATAGAAAATAGGCCATTCAAATCAGTAATTGCTCCAGCAAGTATGGTACTATCTTTTCGAAGTAATTTTACTTTTTGAAAACTAACCGCATCTCCATTTGACTGATCGTATACATATCCTCTGACATTATAATCTTGAGCAAATAAAGCAAATTGAGTAAAAATTGAAATAATTAATAAGAAGTTTTTCATTTCTTGATTTTGAGTTTCAAATTTACGGCTTTATCTATAGATATAGGTTATTTTTTAGTGATTTAGTTAGATTGAATTTGTAAGGTATTGACATTAAGACCCACTAACCGATATAAATGATAATTATTAAGATTAATTGCTTAGTATTAGCCTGTGCCCATATTCAGATAAAGCCAGCGCTTATTGGATATGGAACGCCATTAAAACTTGGATTTATTATTTTTAAAAGAATAATATTTTATTAAGCTTAATCGAAATAGTACTAATAAAATATTTTAATGTTAAAAATCAAGTATTCATTCGAAGTGAGAACTATTTAGTGAGTATTAGCTTCCGCCAACCTGAAATATTCGGCCTTGAATTTGATGGTTTTTGCTACTGAATTGAAACTGTTGATTTTTAAAATTTCTGTAAGAACATTTTGAAAAATCTCAGTTTCAGAAAGTAGTTAAAATTTACGACGCGGCGGACGCAACGAGTTTTAAATGGTTGTAAAATAAGAATATGCGTCCGCATCGGCGGAAAAATAGAAATTCAGAGCCTTGACTTTTTTGTTTCTTTTTTTGTCAAGTAAAAAAGAAAGGCAAATGGAATAATTACTCAAATTGAGGTTATTGTTCACGTTACGAATTTGATTAGGATTTTGATTAGTGGTACGTAAGCGTAAACTCAATTTTTTTTTAAGATTAATCGCTAAATAGTGATTCGACAAATAAATTCCGATCAAAAAGTTGAAGATCTTCCATTTTTTCGCCAACACCAATATATTTGACAGGGATATTCATTTGATCAGAGATACCAATAACTACCCCGCCTTTCGCAGTGCCATCTAATTTCGTTACTGCAAGCGCATTTATTTCTGTAGCCTGCGAGAATTGCTTGGCTTGCTCGAATGCATTTTGACCCGTCGATCCATCAATCACCAATAGTATTTCATGTGGTGCACCGGGTACAACCTTACCCATGACATTTTTTATCTTCGATAATTCATTCATTAGGTTGATTTTGTTGTGCAAACGACCAGCTGTATCGATAATAACCACATCAGCACCTTGGGATTTCGCTGATTGTAAGGTGTCAAAAGCAACGCTCGCTGGATCTGCATTCATTCCTTGTTGTACAATTGGCACACCAACGCGCTCAGCCCAGATAATTAATTGGTCAACGGCTGCCGCTCTAAATGTATCAGAAGCTCCGAGAACGACTTTCTTTCCTGCTTTTTTAAACTGGTAGGCAAGTTTTCCAATACTGGTAGTTTTGCCAACGCCATTAACGCCTACCACCATGATAACATATGGTTTGGCATCAGCGATATCTGTTCGCTCTGAACTAAATTCTTTAAGTGGATTTTCAGCTAAAAGAGAGATGATTTCTTCTTTTAAAATTCGTTGAATTTCATCTGTATTTAGGACTTTGTCTTTCGCGATTCTTTCTTGAATTCGTTTGATGATTTTAAGTGTTGTTTCAACCCCTACATCAGAGGTAATAAGAATTTCTTCTAGGTTATCGAGAACTTCATCATCCACGCTTGACTTACCTAATACAGCGCGTTTTATTTTATCAAGAAATGATTGTTTTGTTTTCTCTAACCCTTGGTCAAGTGTTTCTTTTTTAGATCGCGAAAAAAAGTCAAATAGTCCCATAATATGTTAAAAAAAAAGCTTCCTTTTCGAGGAAGCTTGTACATATGTTTTTTAATTCATTAGTTCTTAGTAAACCACTCTTTAACTTTGTCGTTGTGAACGATTTCTTCTTTAAAAGTGTAAGATCCAGTCTTATCAGACTTTACCATTTTAATCACTTTCGTATGCTCTTTTCCACCACCTTTTTGTAGGGATGCTACAACTTTCTTTGCCATGGTCTATTTATTTAATTTCTTTATGAAGTGTATATTTCTTTAAGATTGGATTAAATTTCTTTATCTCCATTCTGTCAGGGGTATTTTTTCGATTCTTGGTGGTTATGTAGCGTGATGTACCGGCCATACCTGTTGTTTTATGCTCGGTGCATTCTAGTATAACTTGAATTCTATTCCCTTTTGCTTTCTTTGCCATTTTGATTTACTTAATGCTAATTATTTCGCTTATTTTAAATATCCTTTTTCTTTTGCTTCTTTCAAACAAGCAATAATTCCTTTTTTATTGATTGTACGCAATGCAGAGGTCGAAATCTTTAACGTTACAAATCGATCTTCTTCAGGAATGAAGAATTTTTTGGTAATAAGGTTAGGATAGAAGCGACGCTTCGTTTTGCGGTTAGAGTGAGAAACGTTGTTCCCAGTTAAAACTGACTTTCCTGTTAATTGACAAACTCGTGACATGTATAAATTTTTACTTGTAATGCTATAAGCGGGTGCAAAGAAAACACTTTTTTCCAATAAATACAACTTAAAGTTAATTTTTTTTTAATTTTTCTTGTCTAAATTGTAAGCTTGTATCTTAACAAATACGCAGTGTTGCTCAAGAAAATAGCGTCGCAATTTTTTCTCTTTACGAATTAAGTCAAAGGAAGTAATTCAAAGCGCAAAAAATTAAGCGCTGCTGCAACAGTCATGGTGAGATTTCGCTCCCTATTATCACCAAATTGAAATGATTTAACACGTGTTTTTTCTTTGGTCGCTATGGCAATCCATACCAAGCCGACAGGTTTCTCATCTGTTCCTCCAGATGGCCCGGCGATTCCGGTGGTGGATACGCAAATATCTACCTCTAAAATTTCTCTTCCGCCTTCTGCCATTGCACAGGCTACTTCTTGGCTAACGGCTCCATACTGTGCTATTAAATTTGGATCTACACCTGCCATTTTAGTTTTAAGCGCATTACTGTAGCTTAATATTGATCCTTGATAATATTCTGAAGCACCTGGAATAGTGGTGAGTTGGTGTGCTAATAAACCTGATGTGCAGCTCTCTACTGTACCAATTTTAAGATTTTGACCAACTAATAATTTGGCGACCACTTCGGCTAAAGTTTCCTTTTCGTATCCATACAATGCTTCTGGAATAATGGCTTCAAGTTCTTTAAAATAGCGATTGATTTTTTCGGCATCTGCTGCTCCTTTGTAGGAGTTAATTCTCAACTTAACAAAGCCCGGAGAGGGTAAATAGGCTAATTGAAGCGCGTCTGCATTCAATGCTTCTTCCCAATCTCTTATCTTTTCTGCTAAAAATGATTCTCCAATACCCTGTGTATGAGCTGTTTTGTAATATAATGCGGATGGATTGTATTTATTGGTGAGAAGTGGTAGTAATTCTTCTTCTACAATTGACTTCATTTCGTAAGGAACACCAGGTAGACTTATAATAACTTGTTTTCCGCTGTTGATCCACATACCAGCAGCGGTTCCATTTTTATTGCGTAAAACTCTGCATCCATCAGGTAACATTGCTTGTAGACGATTACTTTCTAGCATTGGCCGATTTCGGTTCTTAAAGTATCCTTCAATGTGCTCCAAGGTTTCTTGGTGCATCTTTAATGCTAATCCATAATGTTTTGCAAGTGTATGTTTTGTTATATCATCATTCGTTGGACCTAAACCACCAGTGATTATAACGCAATCTGTATCGTTCGAAACGGTATTTAAGGCGCTTATTATTTCCGCTGCTTGATCAGAAATAGTGGTTGTTTTTGTTATTCTTGCGCCAAAGTTACTTAAGGTCTGCCCCAACCACGCCGCATTTGTATTTATGGTTTGTCCGATGAGTAATTCATCGCCAATTGAAATTAATTCCACCTTCATTTTTTCACGAATTTAGCGATTGATTCAATATGTCCTGTATGCGGAAATTGGTCTACTAAGCTATAATTTTCAATGCTATATCCAGCATCGATGAGTAAAGAGGCATCACGTGCTTGAGTCGATGGATTGCAGGAAATATACACGATTACTTTTGCGCCTAAATTAATTACTTTTTGTAAGGTTTTAGGCGCTATTCCTGCTCTTGGAGGATCTAAAATTAAGGCGGCAATTTTTCCTTCTAAATCGGGATGTTCCTTTAAGAATTTCCCCACATCTAAGGGGATAAATTGGATAGAATGTAAGCCATTAATGGCAGCATTTCGTCGAGCATCTTTAATGGCTTCTTCTACAATGTCCACGCCTAAAATGGTGAGTGATTGGTTTCGTTTTGCGATAAGTTGGGCAATCGTTCCTGTTCCACAGAATAAATCCAACACGACACTATTTGAGCTTATGTCTTCCAAGCCTAAATAATCAATGGCTCGCTTATAGAGTAATTCAGCACAAAGGGGATTGGTTTGAAAAAAACTCTCCATACTTATTTCAAATCGAAGGTGGTTGATGGTCTCTTCAATGACGGCTTTTCCGTAGAGCAGTTTTGTTTCACCATTTTCCATCTTTGCACGATCAGCGACATTGTCATTAATGGTATGCTGTATTCCTGCTATTCTATCCCCAAATTGAGAAATGATAAAAGCAACAAAAGCCTTGCGATCAAATTTATTTAAGCCAATTGATGAGCTTACAAGGTTGACCAACAATAGATTAGATTGAAACGATTTCCGAATCACAATATGCCTAAAAAACCCTTCTTTTTTCGGAGGATGCCAAGCTGGCAAGTTGGTTTTATGAAGAAATTCTCGGATGTTAATTAACTTACTTTCCCATTCTTCATCGAATAATCCGCTGGGTTTATTTAGGCTTTCTACTTTCCACCAAGTGCCTCTACGTTTAAACCCAAGTGCAAATGCGTCGTCTTTTTCTTCTCCTGTTAACACACAATGCTCGATGGAAGAAAAACTGTATTCCATTTTATTTCTATAAAAGTAGTGGTGGGGAGAAGCGATAAATCCATCGTATTTTTCATGTATATTTTTACACCCAGAAATTCGAGAAAAGGTATCAAGTGTAGCAGCTTCTTTTACTTTTTCTTGAAGCTGAGGCGGCACGTAAATATACGGGCCTCCAGAAATTTCTTGAAAATCTGATACTTTTTCATCGACAGATCGGGTAAGAACCTCAAGTAGTTTTCCTTCCGCGTGATTTTTACGTTTAACATCAATTTTCGCGCGTACAAGTTGCCCTGGGAATGTATTATCAATGAAAACTACGAAATGAGAATCTTCAATAGGCACCTTAGCAATACCCCTTCCGCCGAATCCGTATGCGGTAATAAGTAACTCAACAATTTCCCCCTTACTAAACATGTTAAATCATACCACGTATTACGCCTTTATCAGATTTTTCGATGAAATCAATGATTTCATTTCGCAAAATAGAGTCAGCAACCGTATCTTTTATGAGTTGTAAGGCTTTGGAAATATTACTATTTTGAATATAAATTATTCTGTATATATCTTCAATGCTTCGAACTTCTTCATCAGTGAATCCTCTTCGACGCAGCCCAACAGAATTAACACCTGCAAAGGTCAAGGGTTCACGAGCTGCTTTAATAAACGGGGGTACGTCTTTTCGGATCAAGGACGCTCCGCCAATAAAAGCATGGCGACCGATATGTACAAATTGCTGTGCAGCAACTTTTCCTTCTAGAATAGCAAAATCATCAATAGTAACGTGTCCTGATAATCCAGTATAACTTGCGAGAATAACATTGTTCCCAATTTGGCAATCGTGTGCAACATGAACGTAGGTCATAAGCAAGCAATTATTTCCGATGCTAGTCTTCCATTTATCTTTAGTGGCCCTATGAATCGTAACACATTCTCGAATAACAGTATTATTTCCAATCTCAACGGTGGTGTCTTCACCTTCAAATTTGAGGTCTTGGGGAATCACACCAATGACGGCACCTGGAAAAATTTCGCAATAACTACCTATTTTAGTCCCTGAATAGATTGAAACATTGGAGTGTATTTTCGTTCCTTCACCGATAATCACATTATCTTGTATTGTGGTAAACGGACCAACTTCAACGCTATCGTGCAATTGAGCATTTGGTGAAATAACTGCGAGTGGACTTTTCATTTATTCTTTGTCTTTGGTAACAAGAGCGAGCATTTCAGCTTCCATAACTACCTCTCCATTTACATAGGCTAAGCCTTTCATTTCAACCAATCCTCTTCGAATAGGTGACATAAGATTCAGCTCAAACACAAGAGTATCACCTGGAACGACCTTCTGCTTAAATTTCACCTTATCTATTTTCATGAAATAAGTTGTATATAAATGCGGATCTTCTACTTTGCTAAGGGCAAAAATACCTCCAGTTTGTGCCATTGCCTCAATCTGAAGTACACCAGGAAAAACTGGATTTCCAGGAAAATGACCCGTAAAAATGGGTTCATTCATGGTGATATTTTTAACCCCAATTATGGTTGTATCATTAATCGACATGATTTTATCAACCATTAAAAAAGGAAATCGGTGCGGCAGCATTTTTTCAATTGCCACGATGTCATACAAGGGAGGTAAGCTTAGATCAAAGAATCTAGCTTTTGTTTGTTGTTTTTTAATTTGGTCTTTCAACACTTTAGCAAAGCGAACATTGCCAGCATGACCAGGTCTAGCCGCTAGAATATGCGCTTTTATCGGCTTGCCAACTAATGCTAAATCACCCACAATATCCAATAATTTATGTCTTGCAGGTTCATTTTCATACTGAAGTTTAATGCTGTTTAAAACACCTAGCCCTTGTATCGATATTTTTAATTCTTCTTTTCCAAGCAGCTTAGCTAGACGATCAAGTTCAGTTTGATCAATATCCATTTTATCGACCAAGACAATGGCATTATCTAAATCTCCTCCTTTTATCAAGTTATTGCTTGCTAAATACTCTAGCTCCCTTAAAAAGACAAAGGTTCTACAAGGAGCAATTTCAGTATTGAATTCACCAATGTGATACATGCTAGCATGTTGGGTTCCGAGTACTGGAGAGTTGTAATCAACCATAACGGTTACTCGATAATTTTTATCTGGAATGGCTAAAAATTCAAGTCCTTTATCGAGATCTTCCCAAGGTATATTTTCTTCCAATTCAAAATATTCACGTTCTTCATCTTGTTCTAATTTACCTGTAGCTAAAAATCCTTCCACAAACAATTTAGAACTTCCGTCCATAATTGGAACTTCTGGGGCATTTAATTTAATTAGTGCGTTATCAATTTGACAGCCACATAAAGCGGCTAATATATGTTCGGTGGTAAATACTTTTGCGCCATTTGAAGCTAAGGTCGTGCCTCTATCAGTTGCAACAACTAAATCAACATCTGCTTTAATTGTCGGTTCTCCCGGTAAATCAACTCGTTGAAATACATACCCATGATTTCCTGGTGCAGGGCAAATTTCCATGCTAACTAATTCCCCTGAATGTAGGCCTATGCCTTTGAAAATTACGGGAGAAAGTAAGGTGCATTGTTTTTCTATCATGCTATTTATTTTTTGACGTAAGGGCTTCCAATTTCGCCTCTAATTCACTAATTCTATTCATCAGTTGAGGCAGTTTTCTAAAGCCAATAAAAGACCGTTTAAAGTCATCTATTGGAAAGCTAGGTGAGCCCATTAAGGTTATGGCTTTCTTAACACTGGAAGGAACACCGGATTGCGCAACAATTTTTGTTTCATCAGCAATTTCAAGATGGCCACTAATTCCAGCTTGACCGCCAATCATTACTCGCTTTCCAATTTTTGCCGAACCTGCAATACCAACTTGGGCTGCCATGGCTGTATTTTCACCAATTTCTACATTGTGTGCTACTTGACATAGATTATCTATTTTGACACCTTTACGAATAATGGTCGAGCCCATAGTGGCCCTGTCGATGGTAGAATTTGCTCCAATCTCCACATTGTCTTCAATGATTACGTTTCCGATTTGAGGTATTTTTTGATAAACGCCATGCTCATCAGGTGCAAAACCGAATCCATCAGATCCAACAACAACACCTGCATGAAGTATGCAATTTTCACCAATTGTACAAGCGTCATAGATACTTACACCTGAATAGAGGGTTGTTTGCCTCCCAATTTTTACGTTGTCACCAAGGTATGTGTTAGGGTATATGCTACAGTTTTCGCCAATTTCTACATTTTTTCCAACATAAGTAAAGGCTCCTAAGTAAACGCCAGTACCAACTTTTGCGCTTTCATCTACGAATGTCGGTTGTTCAATTACAGCTTGCTTTTTGCTTAAGTTACTATATACTTCTAAGAGTTTAGCAAAACAAGCATAGGCATCTTCCACTTTAATTAAGGTAAGCGTTTTGGGAAGTGGTTTACTTGGTATAAAGGAGTCGTTAACAATACAAATACTAGATGCTGTAGTGTAAATATAGTTTTCGTATTTGGGATTCGATAAGAAGGAAAGGGTACCTGTTCGACCTTCTTCAATTTTTGCTAAACCATTAACCGTAATTGTTGGTTCACCAATTATTTTCCCCTTGAGGATCTCTGCGATTTGTTCGGCCGAAAATTCCATACCTCAAATATAATTATATAATGCTTGACAGCCTTCCTTAAGGTGATTAATTTATTAACATGATAAGGTGATTAGTTGCTTGGAATTTCTTCTGAATTAGCTATTTCAACTGATTTAAGGGTGATTTTATCTTTGTACCAAGTTGTTTGCATTGAAAAGGCAGCAGACGGTTTTTCGATAACCCAGCAATGTGATGATTTTTCACTATTAAATGTTGATTTTGAATAATCGATGTAGCCAATTTCTTTGATCATTTTTAACAATTGCTCGCTTTTCACTATTCCAACGGAGCTTAGTTTTGTCAGGATATTTTTATCAGTTCCCAAATCGAAAAGTTCTTTATTGTTTGGAAACAAGACTGGGTAACCTTTTCCTGTAATTGAATTTTTAACTTTTTCAGTTGTAGTAGGATTGATCTTCATTTCGCTAATAACACTTCGGTCAGGAAGAGTTAAAATGAAACGGAGAGATTTACCGTTGGGTAAGGTCCCTGTTAATTGATAGGCTTTAGGTTCTCCTTTCTTTTTACTTTCTGAAAAGGAAATAGATGAATTTTGTATCAAATCGTTAAGTTGTTTTTCATTCAAAGCAAGCGCTTTAAAAGCAGGCATTTCTTCTTCATGCACAACAATTACGCGTTCAATGAAAGATGATCTCACTCTGTTTTCCGGAAGCCAATTGCATCCTCTATTACGAAAAAATAAAAAGACGCAAATTAAACCAATTCCAAAACCAATTCCATAAATTTTTAACCTGCGAAAAAAATTATCCATGCTGAGTTTTAAAAAAAAAAGCCGCTTAGCGGCTCAATAGGTTATGACAATAGGGCGTTTAGCTTTTCAGCAAGAGTCGCTTTTGGAACAGCACCTACAGATTTATCTACGACAACTCCATTTTGTATAAACAAAACGGTTGGGATACTTCTAACATTAAATTTTGCAGAAACTTCTGAATTAGCGTCTACATCCACTTTTCCTACAATGGCTCTTCCTTCGTATTCTTTGGAAAGTTCTTCTATTACAGGTCCAATTAATCTACATGGGCCACACCATTCCGCCCAAAAATCTACGACTACGGGTTGAGTTGAATTCATTACCAACTCATCAAAATTTGAATCTGTTATTTCTACTGCCATTGTATTTGAGTTTATTTTTTTAATAGATTGTAAAATTAATTCAATTTTCAATCTAAGCTTAAACAATTTTGAGTTTTAACGAAATAATTTTTTATTTCATCATTTCTTGCTTCAAATACTTAGCGGTGTATGAGCTTAGGGCATGCAGTTTGACAAGTTCTTCGGGTGTTCCCATGCAGCAAATTTTACCGCCACCCTTGCCGCCTTCCGGACCTAAATCAATAATATAATCGGCTGTTTTAATGATATCAAGATTATGTTCAATCACGACTACGGTATTTCCTTCATCAACTAATCGTTGCAAAACAGTCAAGAGTAATTCAATGTCTTCAAAATGCAATCCTGTTGAAGGTTCGTCGAGTAAATAAATTGTTTTACCAGTCCCTTTCTTCGTTAATTCGCTTGCTAATTTTATGCGTTGTGCTTCGCCTCCCGAAAGGGTAGTGGATGACTGTCCAAGTGTTACATATCCTAGTCCCACGCTATTCAAGGTTTCTAAAACACGATAAATTTTTGGCAGTTGTTCAAAAAATACTACCGCTTCGGAGATGTTCATGTTTAATACATCCGCAATTGATTTCCCTTTGTATTTTATTTCGATGGTTTCTTTGTTGTAGCGTTGGCCATTACAGGTTTCACACTTCACATAAACATCGGGCAAAAAATTCATCTCAATTAAGCGCATTCCTCCACCGTTGCAGGTTTCGCATTTCCCTCCAGCAACATTGAAAGAAAATCGCCCTGGTTTGTATCCTCTAATTTGTGCTTCTGGCAAGGACGCAAACAAACTTCGTATTTCATCAAATACTTTAGTGTAGGTTACCGGATTTGAACGAGGTGTTCTGCCAATTGGACTTTGGTCAATATCAATTACTTTATCAATGTGCTCAAGTCCTTCGATACTTTTATAGGGAAGCGGTTCACGCACGCCTTTGTAAATGTGTTTTAGCAAAATGGGATAAAGGGTATGGCTAATCAAGGAGGATTTTCCGCTTCCAGATACGCCTGTTATGCAAGTGAATGTTCCTAAAGGTAAGGTTAGATCAACATTTTTCAGGTTATGGCCACTAGCTTTTTTCAAGCTTATTTTTTTTCCATTTCCTTTTCGGCGTTGACTAGGCATGCTAATTTTTTTATCCCCATTCAAGTAGGCTGCCGTTAAGCTTCCGGTTTTTAATAATCCTGCATAATTGCCAGCATACATAATTTCTCCCCCATAAATCCCTGCGCCTGGACCAATATCTACCACAAAGTCAGCTTCCTCCATCATTTCTCTATCGTGTTCCACCACCAATACCGTGTTGCCAGCATCCCTAAGTTTCTTTAAGGATGCAATTAGTTTTTGATTGTCGCGCTGGTGCAATCCAATGGATGGTTCATCGAGAATGTATAAAACGTTGATCAATTCAGTTCCAATTTGCGTGGCAAGGCGTATGCGTTGCGCTTCACCACCGGAAAGACCTTTGGAAGAGCGATTTAATGTGAGGTACTCAAGTCCAACCTCTAAGATAAAGTGTAAGCGAGAACGAATTTCTTTAATGATTTCATAGGCAATAATGGATTGATCGTTGGTCAAGTGACTTTCAATTTCTGTTAGCCATTTTGATAATTCACTTAAATCCATATTGGAAATTTGTCCAATGTGTAGCTGTCCAATTTTAAAATGTAGCGCTTCTTTTCTAAGTCGGTAACCTGAGCAAGAATCACATGTTTTTTTATTCATAAAACCTTGTGCCCATCTCTGTATACCAGCAGTACTATCGTCAGCATGTCTAGAAATAAAGTTGATAATTCCTTCAAATCGAGCGGTATTATCACCACTTATTAGCTCCATATCTTCATTGCCATACAAAATCAATTTCACAAGCTCTTCATCATATTCTGCAAGCGGTGTAGCGATATTATATCCGTTGGCAATAACAAGTTCCTCAATTTTATCAAAAATCCAGCTTTTTTTGTATTCCCCTAGAGGAGCTAATCCACCCTTTCGTATTGATTTTGATGGATCGGGGATGATTTTTTCCATTGATGCAACGCTTACATCTCCTAATCCACTGCAAACTTGACAAGCTCCGTATGGAGAATTAAAAGAAAATAAATTGGGCTCCGGTTCAGGATAACTAATTCCGCTGGTTGGACACATCAGAGAGCGACTAAAATAGTGACTTTTATTCGTTTCCATGTCGAGTACCATCATGTTCGCATCGCCATGTTTTAGGCAGATCTGAACAGCGTCATTTAGGCGTTTTCTATCTTTTTGTTCAACAACGATTCGATCAATAACCATCTCAATATCATGATTTTTATAGCGATCTAGGCGCATGCCTTTGGTGATATCTTTAACTTCGCCATCGACCCTAACTTTTGTATAGCCGATTCTCAGGATCTGCTCAAATAGTTCTCTGTAATGACCTTTACGACCTCTAACTTTTGGTGCTAATAAGGCAACTTTTCTTCCAGCGTAGGTTGTGAGAATAATTTCAGTAATTTCTTCCTCTGAATAGTTAACCATTTTTTCCCCACTATGAAGAGAATAAGCTGTTGACGCCCTTGCATATAGGAGTCTAAAGAAATCATAGAGCTCCGTAATTGTTCCAACGGTTGATCGAGGCGAGCGTGAAACAGTTTTCTGTTCGATGGCAATAACCGGACTTAAGCCTTCAATTTTATCTACTTCGGGTCTTTCTAAGTTACCGATAAACTGACGAACATACGAAGAAAACGTTTCGATATATCGCCGTTGCCCTTCAGCAAAAAGGGTATCGAAAGCAAGAGAAGATTTACCACTACCACTTAAACCTGTGAAAACTGTCAACTGATTTCTAGGGATTTTTAAGTCTATGTTTTTTAGGTTATGCTCTTTCGCTCCGAAAATAGATATTTGTCCCGATTCAATTTTTTCTATCTTCATTTTTTGTAATCGAGGTAATTTTTCAGATTATAGCTAGCTATTGGAAGATCAATTGTATAATTTAATGGCTGAATAGTTAGGGAATTCCCAATCAACCAGGGATTTAATTTTCGCAAGATCTTAAGGTTGGCACCCTTGTTTTTTGCCCACAACGCTAAATCTTCTATTGGAGAGTTAATCACCGTACTGTATGTCTTTCGTTCAGGATATAAATCACTAGAATTAATATTGAATCCGTATGCCTTAGGATTTTCTAGGATGAGCTTCATTGCCATAATCCTAAAAACATACCGCGCAGTTTCATTGTTCATTTCGATATCAAAATAATTTGTTGCATATTGATTTTCCATATCGGAACGAAGTCCGTTCAAACCTCTATTGTACGATGCTGCAGCTAAGACCCAATTCTTAAATTCAGCGTGAGATTTTCTTAAATAAGCACAGGCAGCAAGGGTACTTTTATGAACATTAAGGCGCTCGTCAATTTCATCATTGACCACTAAATTATATTCACTTGCTGTTTGGGGCATAAATTGCCAAAATCCTAATGCGCCTGCTGGACTTCTAGCTTGGGTTAAATTACTTTCAATAACACTCAAATATTTAAAATCATCGTGTATTTTTTCTTCTTTTAATAATTTTTCAATGTTCGGAAAAAACCGATTTGCTCTTTTGATAATAAGGGTGGTAGAACTATGAAAGTATGAATTAACAATCAGTTCATTTTCTAAGCGTTCGCGTATGTCTTCATCTTGCAAATCTATGGTCTCACCAAAAAGCGTCATTTTTAATGGCAGCTTTGGTAACTCATTTTGTTTGGAAGTTTGGCTTATTATTTTTTTTTGGCTTATTTCGTCTTTGCACCCAAACATCAAAATGGTGAGTAATAAAATGATGTATATTTTCATTTATTTTGACTTTTTATGAGGGTATTTTTTATACAGAAAATAGAAGGCAAATAAAAACCAAGCAAGTGCTAAAAAACTAAACCAATTCATAGTACTTCTTGCCTGCCAAAATAATAAAAATGTAAATAAGGCTGAAATAAATCCAATTAGGGTAAAGCAATAAAAAACTTGTTTTTCACTGTAGCCTTTATATACAAGGTGGTGAGTAGTGTGGTCTTTCCCCCCAATGAATGGAGAGCTCTTGCGTTTAAGTCGATTAAAGAAAACTGTAAACGTATCAATTAATGGAGCACTACAGCATACAATTACACCTAGAATAACTTGCCATAAAGGAATTGCATTAGTGATACTGCCGGCACCAAAAATAAATTTAATGGAAAAAAAAGCGACTATTAATCCTAAATATTGACTCCCTGAATCACCCATAAAAAGTTTTGCTGGTGGATGATTATAAACTAAAAATCCAATTAGTGATCCAATTACTGAAAGAAGCATTACGTTCCACAATTGGTTAGTGTCAATACTTAGGAGTAGGTTCACTGAAAAACAAGCAATCAATATAAAAATTGTCGTAATACCTGTTATTCCATCCATATTATCTAGTAGGTTTAACGAATTCATTAACATGACGACCCAAAATACTGTAATAGTAATGTTAAGTAGGGGATAGGCAGTAATTTCGATCATGCTACCAGTGTAGTAAAAAATAAGGCCGCAGCAGATTTGAATACTTAATTTAATAAGTGGACGGGTGTTGTATACATCATCGAAAATACCCATCATAAAGGCAAGGCTAGCAGCGATAAAGAGCCCAGTAAATGCACTTTGGCTGAATAAATTAATGGATGGATTTAGAAAGAGATATAAAATTATAAAGCCTAAAAAGCTTAAAAACAAGCTTATCCCACCTAAAGATGGCTTAGATTGGTTACTCCAGCGCACAGTAATATCATTTTTATTTCGTATCCCTAAGGAAGCTGAAAAATTTATCAATAGGCGATTGAAAATTAGTGTACAAATTAATCCGCTAGCAAAGAAAATTAAATAATGATATAGCATTGTCATACCTTAAAATGGACTCTTAAAATCTTTATACAATATCCCATCGCGGTCTTTTGAAGATACGATTGGCGATTCAAATCCCCAGTCAATACTTAGCTCAGAATCATTCCACAGTAAAGTTCTCTCGTGAGAGGGCGTATAACTATTACTGCACTTGTAGGAAAAAATAGTATCTGCTTCTTTTGCTATAAATCCATGTGCAAATCCTACTGGAATCCATAATTGTAATTTATTGTCTTCATTTAGTTCGACGCTAAAGTACTTTCCAAATGTTGGGCTACTTTTCCTTAAGTCTACTGCGACGTCAAGTACGCAACCTCTTAATACTTGGACTAATTTACCTTGAGCATAGGGCGGTAATTGAAAGTGCAAGCCTCTTAAAACATGCTTATGAGATTTAGATAGGTTGTCTTGTGAAAATTGAAATTCCTTAATTAACGGCGGATATTTTTTGTCATTATATGACTCTAGAAATTCACCGCGCTCATCCTTATAAACAGAGGGTTTAATTAGTATCAAATCATCAATAGTCGTTTTTATTTCTTCCATTTCATTTTATTTATCCAATTAAAAAGAAAAAAACCGCTTTGTTCATCTTCTGTATAATACCCTGTATCGGTATACGAATATTGATAGCCATATCCATAAATAGAATTATTATTTTCAACCCCATTTAAAATAACATTAAGCTTATTTATTTTTTGAACTTTAAACAATTCTTCTACACGCTCAGCAAAAATACGTTTTGAAAAATTGGCTTTAAAGATGTAGATCGGAATATCCGCTTGTGCAAGTATATGAATTCCGTCTGAAACGATTCCTACAGGAGGATTATCGATAAGGATAATGTCATAGCGTTCTTTTAAATCGCTGAGAATCGTTTTAAAAGCGTCACTTTGAATTAATTCGGAGGGGTTTGGTGGTATTAAGCCTGAAGTAATAAAATCTAAATTATTATAAGTGGAATGTTTAATAACCTCATCGAAGGTAGATAAACCAGAAATATAATTACTCATCCCATTCGAATTTTCAACATTAAATCCATGGTGCACTTTTGGCTTCCTTAAATCAAGGTCAATAATTAATGTTTTCTTTCCACTTGCTGCAATAAGACCGGCAAGATTTAAGATTACAAATGTTTTTCCTTCGCCAGAAACTGATGAAGATACGGCGATTACTTTTGCATCTTTATTAACAAAACTCATGTTGGAACGAATGTTTCTAATTGATTCTGCCAAACGAGACTTTGACGTTTCGCTTACAACAATTTGAGAGTACTTCATCTTTTTTCTATGAATGGGTACTGATCCAAGTATATTTGTTTCGCTAGGTAGTAAGGCTTGTAGGTCTTGAATGTTAGTTATTTCGTTGTATGTAAGATATTTAAAAATGATGGTTCCGAGCCCAATAAGTAAACCCAAGAAACCTAATAGGAAATAGGTCAGTTTGTTATTTGGATATATGGCTGCTATTGGGATAGTTGGGGCGTTTAAAATTCGGTTTGAAGAAGAGTATCCTGCATTAGATAACTCATATTCTATCTTTTTTTCAGTGAATAATGTAAAATATCTATTGTTTAATTCTTGTATGTATTTTA
Source organism: Flavobacteriales bacterium (assembly GCA_947475095.1). Lineage (GTDB taxonomy): Bacteria > Bacteroidota > Bacteroidia > Flavobacteriales_D > Crocinitomicaceae > UBA952. Next base: position 66,988 of record CANJLG010000010.1, on the reverse strand, counting down.
AACGATCGAATTCCATTTTTTTCTCGGGTAATTCGAAATAGTTAGATTCTAATTCGGTAATTCTTGCTTCAATGATTCCTTTGTCATTTTTCAGACGGTCATCGATAATATTTATTCCTTGTTTAATGGTGAGAATTCTGTTTTTAATACGCTCGTTTAACACTTTATTTTGCTTATTCTCCTTTGTCACCTCTCGTAATAAATCTTCTTGAGCCTCAAGTAATTGATTTAGTTCTTCAACTTGCCTTAGTAGGCTAGCTTCAAAACTTTTCTTTCCAACCATTTCGGGAATTAAGCGATAAATTTCTAAGCGATTTGGATCGATGCTTATTTTATTATTAATCATTACTAAAATTGAAATTTCCTGATTAATTTCTAATAAGCTAAGCGTTAATTCATTAATGTCATTGGACAGTTGAGTTTCCACTCTTTCTGGATTTGATATTTTTTCATTTCGCTGAAAATTACTTAGGCTATCTTGAGAACTTTTTAATATTCTTGATAATGAATCTAATTGTTGATCGATAAATATGATGGTTTGATTTGTTTTTGTTTGCTTATTTATCTTGTCAAAATTTATATAAGTATCGATTAAATTATCGACAACATTGTAGCATATTATAGGATTATTATTTGAAAAGGATATCTTTATTGTTTTGGCATTTGGATCTAATTGCTCAATATTTAATCCGCTTTTCATCTCATCTCTCAATATTTTTTGGTTATTGAATTTAAAATATAGCGTGTTGCTTTGGATTACATCATACACTTCTTTTGCGTTGTTCGACTTAATTGATAATTGAAAATGATTCGTTTTGATGATATTATTAAGAGTCCCTTTCGTTTTAAATATTTTACCATTATGGCTATAGGTTAGCAAGATGATATTTTTATTTTCTATGGATAAATTGATTCTTTTTCCGCAAAATGAAGAATCGTAAAGCGAATATATAACGATTGAAAACGGAGCGTTTCCATAGAGGTCCTTGGTAAGTAATTTCCCTTCCGAAAACAGACTGACATTCATGTTTAATTGCTTGAGTACAGCATCAAAAAGAACGTCTGAACGTAAAAATTCTATCTCCTTCGATAAATCTGTTGAAGCTTGAACGATTCCTTTATCCCCTAAAACATCTTTTACTTTGTCCTCTTCTACCAGTTGTATTATCGAACTTGACTCATAGGTTTGTTTTGTATAGCGTAAATAAATGAAAGCAGTAATTATCCCGAAAACTACTAATATGACGGGCTTATACCAATGCTTTCGAAGAACATTATTTAAAATGATTGAATTAAATTCTTTGTTGAGTATCCTTATTGGCATTCGTTCGGTCTATTTGGTAAAAATGGCGTAGATAGCTAAAGAACTTGAAAAAACACTCAGCCATGGTGCAATTTCTTTCAAAATTTCTCTGGTAATTCTTGGATTACTGTCAATATATATACAATCATTGCTTTGAACTAACATTTCGCCGTATTTTAATCCTTCAATTGTCGATAGATCAATTTTATAAATCATTCGTTTATTATCTTTTTTTCGAATTAACTTGATGGAATTAGCACGCCCGTCTTCCCGAATTCCATTTGCCATGGCAATTACTTCGATTAAAGATGTGTTCGTATTCTGTAAGGTAATGACTTGGGCCGAATTTTTACCGGGGAATATCGTTAAGCGCTGGTTGGTTAACCTTATTTGAACAAAGGGATTTAAATAGTCTGTTGCTAAGAATGCTTCAAGTTGATCCTCAAGTGCTCGTGTGCTCATACCCGCTACTTTTATAGTTCCTACCAAAGGTAATTCTACCGTTCCATCTTGTTGAACTAAATAATCTTGAAGTTGACTTGGAGGACTTGATTCGTTAATTTTAGATGAATTTGAAATTCCTGACGCACCTACTATTATTTTTTCTCCATAATTTGTTGAAAATGAAAAGCTAAATCGATCACCTAAACTAATTTTATGCTCATCCAAAGGTCCGGTGGGTATAGAATCATAGCTAAAGTCGGTTTTTTTTGCTACCTGAAACATCTCATTGCTATTCATAGTTGAACAAGCCGATAAAAGAAACAATGAGTATGCACTAATCACAGTAAGATTTAGTATTGTTTTTAGGCTCATAAATTCTTTTGATTTAATAAAAATTTATAATAAGAATCAGTTTTAGCAATTAATGTTTTGTATTGAAATTTTTCTTGTACGAAAGACCATCCTTTTTGTGACATTTCTTGGCGTTTATTTTCATTTTCGATTAAATGTAGTAATTTTTCAATGAATGCATCGGAATCATTCAAGTCAACCAAATATCCGGTATTGTTTTCGGAAACAATGTCTTTTATTCCTCCAACCTTAGTTGAAACAAAGGGTATTCCTGCCGCTTGCGCCTCTATTAAGCTCACGGGTGTCCCTTCATTTTTTGAAGTAAGGCATAGGATGTCCATCCCCGCATTAAAAGTGTTTATGTCTTTTATCCAAGATGTCATTCTAATATCTATTCCTTTTGCCTTTAAAGCATTTACTTTTTCTTCTATGGACGTAAATTCTTCGCCACCACCAACAATAAAGTAGACGACTTTTTTTACTGTTTTTTCATGGATAACAGATGCACACTTTAAAAACAAGTCGTGATTTTTTATGGGAGCCAAACGGCCAACAATGGCGATTGCAATTTCTGAATCGTGTAATCCAAATTCGGCTCTAGTTTTGTCGCGATTATCACTTTTATTTTCATTAAAAGGCCCTAAATCTAGTCCTAAATTGATTATTTCAATTTTCTCAGGTTTGCAAATCTTATATTTCAATGCAAGGTCATTTTTTTGAAGCTCGGAGATTGCAATAATACCTGTTGTTTTTTTTGCTAATCGCTTCTCAATCGCTTGAAATAATGTTGTTTTCCACCAATTGAAATAGGAATGAAATACGTGTCCGTGATACGTGTGAACCACAATAGGAACCGAACAGTCAAAGGCAGCTTTTCGTCCTAATGCACCTGCTTTTGAGGCATGGGTATGTACAATGTCAGGTTGATAGGCTAAGATAATTTCTTTTATTTTCTTGAGGGCTTTTCGGTCGTTTTTAAAATTCGGTTCCCGCTGCATTTCTGAAATTAATAGTGGATTAACACCATATTTTTCTGCTATATATGTTGAATTTTCTTCATTTTTTTCCGGTAAGCCACCAATCAGCAAGGTGTCATATTCTTCGGGCATATATGCACTCAGTAAAATGGCATTATAAACAGGCCCGCCTATGTTAAAGCGATTAATTATTCTCAATATTTTAATTTTTTTTGTATCCGACATAAAAGTTTTCCTGTGGATTTAAGAAATTAACTATGAATAATTAAATTAAATATCGATTTTTACAAGAAAAATCAGATTTTGCAAAAATACATTTTATTATTTTCATTATTTTTCCTAATTAATGCTAATGCTCAAAAGGCTCAAAAGGCTATCAATCTTTTTGCGGCTGATCCCATAATGAAATCAGGGCGTTTATCTTTTTTGGCTATCGATTTGGAATCAGATTCAATAATCGGTTCATATATGAAAGATAGTTCACTCGTTACTGCCTCTACAACTAAGCTCTTTACAACTGCAACCGCTTTTGAGGTTCTGGGTAAAAATTATACTCCCGTAACACGAATATATGCGGATGGCCCAATTGATCAAAATGGTATTTTACATGGTAATTTATGGATTAGAGGGTCGGGTGATGTGTCAATGGGAAGTTCTTATTTTAATTCTGAAGGACACGAATTTGATTTCTTATCTAATTGGACGGATTCTATTATTTTAATGGGCATTAAAGGAATCGAAGGAGCTGTTATTGCGGATGGTTCAGCTTATGGTTACGACGGTCCGCCAATTGGTTGGAAAGACGATGATATTGGTAATTACTTCGGGGCGCCTCATGCAGGCATTAATTTATATGACAACATGATAAAACTTAATTTTCAAACTGGTGGTGCTGGTAGCAAAGCCAAGTTAGTAACTATATTTCCGAAGGTTGATAGTTTAGTAATGAATTGTGCTGTTACTGCGGTGGCAAGTAGTAGTGATGATTGTTATATAGATGGGAAGATTTTTTCATTAAATAGAAAAGCAAGAGGCACTATCCCCGCGAATAGAAATGCTTTTCAAGTAAAAGGAAGTTTGCCCGATTCGGAATATCAGTTAGCCAAGGAATGGACGGCGGTTTTAAAGCAAAAAGGTATAACAGTTGACAATAGAGCAAATGGATATAGGTTATTATCTCCTAAGTTAGAAAATGATTATTCTGAAAATTTTCATTTGCTATTTTCTCAACCAGGAAAGAGTATTAAAGATGTCGCATACTGGACAAATCTCAAAAGTGTAAATCTTTTCGCCGAAGGCTTACTAGATTATTTAGGCTATGCTAAAACTGGTGATGGATCGACCAGCTCAAGTTTAAAAGTACTGAGGGGTTATTGGGATCAAAAAATAAACCTTACAAATATGAAAATTAATGATGGAAGCGGGTTATCTCGCTTAAATGCCATTTCAGCAACTAATTTTTGTGACTTATTAGAATTTATGTATAAATCGCCCAACTTTCTTGATTTTAAATCAACTTTACCTGTCGCTGGCGTATCAGGAACCTTAAGAAATATATGTAAAGGTCAAGTTGGTCAGGGAAGGGTTATAGCTAAAAGCGGCACTCTCAATAAAGTTAAAGCGTATGCTGGCTACGTGGAAACGATTTCTGGAAAAAAAGTAGCCTTTTCTTTTTGTGTAAACAATTATTCTTGCTCTACCTCTCAATTAATAAATAAAATGGCGGTAGTATTAAATGCTTTGGCAGAATATTAAGTCAATTCAATTCAATTCAATAGAAATAATTTCTCCCCAAAAATCACCTAATGAAATTCCTGCTGATGATAGCATTTGAGGAACGATTGATGCTGCAGAAAACCCTGGTGTGGTATTTACCTCAATAACATATGGCTGATTATTAACGAGCATAAAATCAATTCTAGCGATGGATTTAAGTTGTAATAGTTCATATATTTTTTTCGCCATCGCTTGTACCTCAATCTTAAGCTCCTCAGAAATACGAGCGGGAGTAATTTCACTTGACTTCCCTTGGTATTTTGCTTCGAAATCAAAAAACTCGTTTTCTGAAACAATCTCTGTTAATGGAAGAGCAACAAGTCCATTAGATGATCGATAAACACCACATGTAACCTCAATTCCATCTAAAAAAGATTCAATGATAACAGTTCTTCCTTCGTTGAATGCAAACTGTAAAGCCTTCGGTATATCTTCGATTATTTTGACTTTCGATATTCCATACGAGGAACCGGAATCTGATGGTTTAATAAATATCGGTAAGCCCAATGATTCAACTATTTCACTCGGATGATATTGGTCAACTTTCGATAAAAATAATGATTTTGCTACGGGAATGTTAAAGGCTCTTAAAAATTGATTGCAGTACCATTTATCGAAAGATAATGCGGAGGCTAAAGGCCCTGAATTAATATATTGAATACCATGAAGTTCAAGCATGGCTTGTATTTTACCATTTTCTCCAGGATCCCCATGAATGTAGACAATTGCAGCATCGATTATTTTTTTTGTATCACCGATAAAAAAACTGCAATCATTTAGATCGAATGGTACATTTTCTTGTTCCATTTCTACTTCCCATTTTCCCTTTGAAACAATAATCTTATAGCTTAAATAGGAGTCAGGTAAATGTTTTTTAATTGTATCTGCACTTTTTAGTGAAATTTCATATTCGGAGGAAAAGCCACCGCAAAATATCCCAATTGTTTTCATCGTCAAATTTCTTGAGTACTAAGTTATTCATATCGCGCTAATTGAAATGAACGATAAGCCAAAAGTTTTACCATAGTAATTGTTAATTGAAACTAATGCCCTTTACGATGTACTTTTATATGTTCTCTATTTAATTGTTTTTGGCTATTTTTGACTATGAAAATTCTTTATTTAACCTTTTATATATTATTTAATTTAGGTTTTCGCCTTTATTTTAAGAAGGTTAGGACACTTAATATAAAAAGAAAAGGATTAGGTAGAACCATTTATGTTAGTAATCACCCCGCAGCATTTATGGATCCTCTTGCGATTGCACTTTATGGGAAGCGAGTTGTTCATTTTATGGCAAGAGCGGATGTATTCAAAACGATATTTAAACCAATATTTACCGCTGCTCACATGTTGCCAATTTATCGCCAATTAGATGGTGGTGATACACGTGAAAAAAATAAGCAAGTGTTCTTGAAGACAAGCGAACTGATAAGGAAGAATGGAAATATATTAATTTTTGGTGAAGGATTTACCGATGAGGTATTTATAAGACGTGTTAAACCCATTAAAAAAGGAGCTTTTCGCATTGGTTTTTCTGCCTTAGAAGCAATGAAATGGGAGCATAAAGTTTATGTAAATGGCATTGGGTGTAATTATTCTGCCCCAAATATGGCAAGAAGTGAATTATTACTGGCTTCTGCCGATCCTATTTGCTTAAATGACTACCGCAGCGATTATGAAGAAAATCCAAGTCGCATTATTTCTGTTTTAACGGCAATTTTAGAGGCCGATATTAAAAATAGTATTATCCATGTTGAAAATCAAGAGTGGTTAGAATTTCATGATCATGCGATGAAATTAACTAGGCAGGGTATGGATCCTTTGTGTTATGACGATTCATATTCTTTAGAGCAACGCTATCAGTATGGAAGGCAGCTAGCTAAATCATTAAACGATAAATCAGAAGAAGAGTTAGTGCAATTAGAGCCCCTTAAATCCGAAATTACGGCTTATTTTAATGGTTTAGCTTCTTTAAACATTTCTGAAAATGAACGTTACCTTAACGCAAGTAAAAGTTGGGGCATTCCTAAACGCTTACTAATAATGTTAGTTAGTTTGCCCTTTGCTTTACTAGGTCTAATTCATGCTGGTTTATGGTATTTACTGGTGAAACGATTTGTCGAAAAAGTATTTAAGCGACCTGTCTTTTGGGGTTCCTCTAAATTAATCATACTACTCGCTCTTGTTGGTATAGTCAATATTCCTTTTATTTTTTTAATTGCCCATTATTTTGCATGTCTAGGTTCAGTTTATGCATATTTAATTGCCTTTTCCTATTACTTTTTTATTTGGTTTTATGCTTTTATGGCCTATGCATGGAAAATTCATGCGATACATTGTTATCGCTATCTAAAAGTTCGAAAGCTCGATTTATCCTCTTTTAACGATACTGCCGATCGATTAAAACGTTCTATTCATTCGATTTTAAAATCATAAGCGTGCAAAGCTTGCTCCAAAAAGGATGGTTCGATGCACTTGATGATGAAATGAAAGTCTACTTTAAAGGCTTGTGCGAAATTATTGATTTACAATACCAAGCTAAGCCAGACAAAATCTTCCCGCCTAAAAGCGACGTTTTTTCCGCATTTAATTTAACTTCTAAAGAGAATGTTAAGGTGGTCATTCTTGGCCAAGACCCATATCCAACAAAGAGTTTTGCAAATGGGCTTTGTTTTTCAGTTAGTCCTCTTTCTCCTATTCCCAAAAGTTTGAAAAATATTTACACTGAATTAAAGAGCGATATTGGTAAAGAAATACCTGTAAATGGTAATTTATCTGCATGGGCTAAACAAGGCGTTTTGTTACTAAATACAATCCTTACTGTTGAAGAAGGTAAGCCAGATAGCCATTCAAAGATAGGGTGGGAGAAATTTACAGATGCGATTATTGAACTAATTTCTACCGAAAGTCAGCACCTTGTTTTTATGCTATGGGGAGCAAGGGCGCAACAAAAAATTCCATTGATTGACCAATCCAAACATTTGATTCTTACAGCTCCTCATCCTTCTCCATTATCTGTTTATCGTGGCTTTTATGGTTGTCAACACTTTAGTAAGGCAAACCAATATTTAAAGGTAGTTGGCAAGAAGCCAATCGCTTGGTAAAGATTAATAATTATAAAAAATTGGGGTTTTAAACCGAATAATTACCTTTGCCATCGATGGAATTTAAAAATGATTTATTTCTGCGTGCTGCAAGGGGAGAAGCAATTGAACGCTATCCTGTTTGGTTAATGCGGCAAGCAGGGCGTATTTTACCAGAATATAGAGCGCTTCGTGCCACCTTATCTGGCTTTAAAGAATTAGTGGAAACACCTGCATTGGCTGCAGAGGTTACTATTCAACCAATTGATCATTTGGATGTAGATGCCGCCATAATTTTTTCTGACATTCTAGTTGTACCGGAAGCCATGGGCTTACCGTATCAAATGTTGGAACAAAAAGGACCTTGGTTTGAAAATACAATTCGCTCAAAAGGCCAATTAGATTTATTGGATAAAAATATAGATGTTGCTGATCGACTTTCCTACGTTTTTGAAGCGCTAAAGATTACAAAGCGAGAACTAAATGGACGAGTACCTTTAATTGGCTTTGCAGGTGCCCCATGGACAATCCTTTGTTATATGGTAGAAGGAAAAGGATCCAAGACGTTTTCTGAATCTAGAAAGTTTTTATATACTCAGCCAGCTGTGGCACATGAATTGTTAAGCCGGATTGCCGAAGTAACAATTACCTACCTCAAATTGCAACTTGAAGCTGGTGCTGATGCCTTGCAATTATTTGATTCTTGGGCAGGTATTTTGGGCAGAGAGCAATACCAAATTTTTGGTTTAAACTATATTAATATGATTGTCGAAGCGTTCCCGAATGTTCCCTTTACAGTATTTTCGAAAGGTGCAGTTGCTTCTTTACCTGAAATTAGCGCTGTTCAGTGCACTACAATTGGTCTCGATTGGAACATGGATATAGCAATAGCAAGAGAATTAGTAGGGGAGTCAAAGACATTACAAGGTAATTTAGATCCCTGTCTTTTATATGCCCCAAATGAAATTATTGAAAAAGAGACATTAAATTTGTTAAAATCGTTTAAAAGTCAAAGACATATTGTAAATTTGGGTCACGGAGTTTATCCTGATATTGACCCTGAAAAGGTTAAAGTATTCATTAAAACTGTTAAAAATTATGAAATTTAGTTCCACACTTTTCAAACTTTCTATTGTACTGAGTTTGATTATCCTGCAAGGTTTTTCCCTTAATGCACAACAGCGTAAAGGTAAAGGTGACAAAACGAAAGCTTTTTTGAATTTTACTTTTGAAGTATTTAAAGATGAGGCCACAATTTCTGAACCAATGCAGATTTCATTGTTAAAAGACGTTAAGTTCCACCCAAAAGGGATTCCTGCCGATATTTTTAATAAAAATTCTGAAGGTGATTTTGGTATTGGGCAAAATCTTTATGGTAAGGAGGATCCTATAACAGCATCATTTGAACGTTTGACAGAAGGAGATAAAAATTTATTTGATAAAGACCTTGCTGGTGGAGGAGATGGATTTGCTGGAATTGTAGTATACAAGCCTGGAAAACTAGCCAAAGAACGATCCTACATTACGATCCCTTTTAAAACAGGTAAAGATAACATAACCATGACCAAAGGAATGAAATATTGTGTTGAGTTTTCAATTTCACTGGCCGAATCTTCAAAATATGCTTCAAATAATATACAAATGTTATTTGATACACAATATGACGATGAGGCTCCTGATAATATTGATGATTGCGGTTTAATTACAAGACAGGTTGGTCGTACTTTATCAAATTATAAAAATAAAATTTATTCTGGTTTTTATGGCTGGGAAAAAGTATGTGCTATGTATGAAGCTAAAGGAGGTGAGACTTGCATCATAATAGGAAATTTTGAAACGAATGATGAAACAAAAGTTGAGGTTCAGAAAAAACCTAAAGACAGTGAAACAGAAGTTCTACCGCATGCATACTACTTTATTGATAATGTTCGAATTAAAGAGGTTGCTAACAAAGAGGAGTGTAATTGCTACGCCTCTGACACGGTTAATATAGCAGATTCTTATTCGACTTTAATTTTTGATAAAACACCTATTCTTAACGATAAGATGACAATTGATCAAAAAATACAGGCGCAAGTGGCATATTTTGGATTTGGCAAGAAATCCTATACTCCTTCTGGTAAAGAGGCATTTAATTTCATTATTGCTGCCATGAAAAAGGATCCAAAAATTCGAATTAATATCATTGGTCACAACGATGAAAAGGAAGATGAGCTTTCTGATCAAAACCCGGAATTAGTAAATATGGCAAGACAAAGAGCAGATGCTATTAAATCTTATTTTGAGCGCGAAGGTATTTCAGAAGATCGTTTAGTGGTGGTGCCAAATGGAGCTAAAGTTAATAGCATTGAAATACAAAGTGATGATGATAACGAAGTTCGCGATGCGAAAAATCGTAGGGTGATGTTTGAAGTAATTAAATAACTATGAAGTATATTTATAAAAGGAGGAGAGTAATCGCCTTTTTTTATGCGCCTAACTTTTTAAGTTCATTAAAGATCTCTGCTGTTGGAAAACCCATAACGTTGGTATATGAGCCAACGATTTTATGAACAGCAATACAGCCAATCCAATCCTGAATACCATATCCACCGGCTTTATCGTAGGGATTCCCATTTTCTAAATAATACTGTATTTCCGCTTCTTTTAGCGCATTGAATGTTACGAAGGTTTCAACTGAATTGCAATGGTATTCAGCTTTATTAACGATGCAATAGGAAGTTATTACTTTATGTGTCCGGCCTGATAGCCTTTCTAGCATTTCTTTCGCTTCGGTATAATTTGCAGGTTTTCCAATTATTTCGCCATCTAAAACGACAACAGTATCTGCACAAATCAATATACTATTTTCACTTATTCTTCCCGATAAGGCCTCAGCTTTTTTTTTAGCTATGTATGCTGCAACTTTATCAATAGGAGTGTTCGGAGGATACACTTCATCAATATTGGGGATCGCTATTTCGAATTCAAATCCGAGCGCACTTAAAAGTTCTTGCCTTCTAGGTGATTGTGAGCCAAGTATAATTTTCACGTCATTAAGAAAAATAGAGTGCGCAAATGCCTATAAAAAGCGTTAATTTAATCAAAAGACTACAATGTTTCATAGTTAATGTTTGAATAAAGGGAAAGAGAAATAATAATAAATTAAATCCAGCACTTATGAGTAAAATCAACCATATTATGGGTTCATTTGTGAATGAAGCCTTAAAAAATAAAAAAGCGACAAGGCAGCAAATTCCACTTAATTGTGCTATTACAGCGGCTAGCCAATACGCTTTTTGTTCGCCGATTACCATAGGCAATGATTTTACTTGTATTTCTTTATCCCCTTTCACGTCTTGAATATCTTTAATTATTTCTCTTGAAAGGTTTAAAAAAAAGGCGCAAATGGCGACAAGATAAATCAGATTATAGTTGATGAAAACGGACCAAGTATCAGCATGATAGGGAGAAAATGCACTGTTTGATTCATTACTTACCTTAAAGAAGAGTACTGTTAATAGAGGGATTATTCCGGTCATAATGGCAATAACAATATTTCCACTTATTATTTTCTTTTTTAATATTAGGCTATAATACCAGAGTAAATTACCGCTAACAACATGAATAAATATAAACCATAGCGATTTATACTTTACACTTAAATAAATCGAGATGGCTACTGCTACGCCATTAAAAATCCAGTGTAATAAAATCGCCCACCTTTTTTTAATATATTTTCCAATAATTAATGAATCAGGCTTATTTATTCGATCTGCTTTTATATCAAAATAGTCGTTAATGATATTCCCAGCTGCCGCAATTAATATGGTTGAGAAAATTAATAAACTAAAATCGAATGCATGGAAATGAACGAATTGAAATGAATTGGTTGAATGAATATAATATGCTACGCCCAGCATGGTAAAAACAATGATGGCTAAATTAATTGGACGAAGAACTCTTATTAAATGCATTAATTTATTATTTTGTATACTGTTCGTCTGTTTTTTTGATGCGCTATTTCCTTTTCCTCTATTGACTTTAGGGATTCAATAGTTTTGTCCGACATAATGACTTGTGTTTCGCCATATCCTTTAAAACTTAAGCGATTGGCTGAAATCCCTTCGTTTGTAATTAAGTAATTATAGACTGTTTTTGCTCGTTCAGTAGAAAGCGCCAAATTATCAGCATCATTTCCTCTCGAATCGGTATGTCCACCCAATTCAATTTTTATGACTGGATTGCGCTTCATGAAAGCGCCTAAGTTTTTTAATTCTATTGCGGACTCTTTGCGCAAGGTGGCTTTTCCTAAGTCGAAAAATACATTCGCGAGTATATTTTCTGTTGAACTTGTTAAGGGGTTCATAGGAATGTCTAAATGATAATGATCCGATCCATCCGGTATTTTTAAATTAAAATTAAGCGAATAGGGTGCATATCCATTTTGTGTTACTTCAATTGCATATTCTCTATTAACGGGTAAAGCAACCATAAAAGACCCGTCTACTTTATCGGCATCAGAAATAATGATAAGCTCCCCACTTTCAATATCGGTCAGTTGAAAATGGCCTGGCAATGGCAATCGGGTTAATTGATCAAAAACAGTCCCGTCAAAATATAAGGTTTTAGTAGGTCTATATTCTTCTGGTAACACAAAGTAATAAATGTCTAAATCACCATAGCCTCCGGTTCTGTCAGATGCAAAAAATGCTATGTCACCGGTAGGAGAAACGAGTAATGAATTTTCGTCAAACATGGTATTGATTGGATAACCTAGATTCATTGGTTTTCCCCAATTACCGTTCGCATCCATTTTGCTTACAAACAAATCAGAGCCTCCCATTCCAACATGCCCCTTAGAGGCAAAATAGAGTGTCTTCCCATCCGGATGTATGCAAACTGATTCCTCTGAAAATGGCGTATTAATCACATCGGATAATCGAAGTGCATTACCCCAATTACCATTAGTTTGCAAATATGAGACATAGATATCTGCATTCCCATTTGCATTTTTTCCTCGTAAACCTCTTATAAAATAGAGCGTTTGGCCATCCGCCGAAAGTGAAGGTTGGGATTCCCAATGAGAAGAATTTACCCCGCCCGGTAAATTTATCGGATTCATCCAGCTATTGCCAAGTTTTTTGGTATAAAATAAATCGCAACTTCCTTTTCCAATTCTATTTTCCCCATAGTATGTGCCTGTTTCATCAGAGCAAGCGACGAATATTAAACTCTTTCCATCTGCTGAAATCGTTGGAGCACCCTCATTATTTACTGTATTTACATTATTTGTCATGGGAATTGATCTTTTCCATACACTATCATTTCCCAAATTGGAAATGAAAAAATCTTCTTGCTCTTGGTAGCCTTTCACACGATTATCTGCTATTCTTCTTGTAAATAACAAGGTTTTTCCGTCTACCGTGATGGTTGGGTAATATTCTGGATCGGCGGTGTTTATTCCACTGCCCGCATTAACAGGCTCAAATTTTTTGGGGTTTTTAAGGGCATGAATAGCGAAATTCGCATTCTGTTTAATGTCGTTTGCATTTTTTAAAAATTCTTCGCTTGCATTTGAATTTTTCATGAGGACATCAGCATATTTTATTGCCTTTTCATAATTCCCCTCCGCTAAGTAAAGTGTTGATAAATAGTAATGTGTAGATCCATAGCGTGAATGCGCTGGATTCAGTTTTAAGGCACTTTCATAATGGTAAATAGCTTGCTTATATAAATTTAAATTCATATTAAATTGTGCAGATAGGATGTGCGCTTCCCAAAAGTTTGGATCCTTTTTTAAGGATTGTTGCAAAATTACAAGGCCTTCTCTGTAATTGGGACCTCTTGTTTTTGGATCTAAGCTCGCACCGGGTGCTTTTTGTGCTTCCTCCAGCAGCTTAATGGCTTTCTTACTCTTTGTAGAATATTTAAATTGAGAATAAAGGGAAAAATTTAGAAAAAGAATCGAAAATAAAAGGAGTAAAATTCTAGGCATGGATAAATTTTATGGAATATTCATGTATTTATGCGTCTGTAACGAGATTTTCCACTTCAGGTTACCCTTCACATAACTTATTATTAAAGGTAGTAATTTTTCAGTCTTTGACCATTCGGGTTGAAGAAATAAATGACAGCTATCCAACACTTTTTCAGCATGCTTATTCGCCCATTCTAAATCGGAGGGATGGCTTATGATTACTTTTAATTCATTTGCTCGCAAATAAGCTTCATCACAGGGCGCTTTGAACTTTTTTGGTGAAAAACAATACCAGTCTACATCGCCTTGCAACGGATAACAACCAGATGTTTCTATCGCTATGGTAATTCCCAGCGATTTCAATTGATCAACCAATGGACGTAAGTCATACATCGCTGGTTCGCCTCCAGTAATGACAACAAAATCTGTTTTGCTTTCAGTAATTTTTTCAATAATTTCTTTGATGGTCATGGTTGTATGCTGGTCTTTATCCCAACTTTCTTTAACATCGCACCAAACGCAGCCAACATCACAACCTGCAATACGAATGAAATAAGCTGCTCTGCCTGAATAGGTTCCCTCACCTTGAATGGTGAAAAAGTGTTCCATTATCGGATATTTTTCTGTTGAAATCATTTCAGTTCTTAATATTTTGCTAAAGTAGAGATAAGATTAAGGTTAATTTTAGTTTATTTTTGGATCAAGCTATCGTATTTTATTTATATTTGTTATAATCTTAAATTATAAATTATGACCAAAATTACTACTTTCTTAGCGTTTACATTGTTTATTGGTTTTCTTTTTGGGCAAACTCAAATTGCTAACAGTAACCTCGAGTTATGGTCGAACGTGGGTGCTCCCACCGAAGAACCAGATAATTGGAACGGATTTAAAACAGGATCAGGAAGTTTCGCTGGATTTGCGAATAAGCAACTTGAGCGATCTTCGAGCATCAGAGCTGGGGCTTCAGGAATGTATTGCGCACGCATCTGGTCGACTTCCGTTTTAGGAATTACAGCCAATGGCACCATGACTTGCGGACGCATTAACATGGGTAGTACAACACCTTCCAATGCAGCAAACTATAACTATTCCTCGATTGCAGATCCTAACTTTTCTGAGACTTGTGCAAGTATTCCTGATTCTATCGTATTTTGGGCAAAATATACCCAAGCAGGGTCGGGTAGTCAAATGGCCAGAGTACATGCCATTGTTCACGACGCTTACGATACGCGCGATCCAATAGATGCTTCATCTCAACCGCATGTTTTGGCTGATGCTGCTCTTAACTACAGTCCTACGAATGGGGCTTGGGCTCGATTTTCTGCTCCTTTTGTACCAACTGTAACTCCTGGACTTATAGCGGAATACATACTCGTTACCTTTGCTACCAATTCAACGCCAGGTGTTGGAGCTGCCAATGACGAAGTATTGATCGATGATATCCAATTGATTTATAATTCGGGTGCAGGAATTACTGCTAATACTGACAAATCATTAACAGTAAATTATTCTGATGCTTCAGGTGTACAATTTTTTTCTGACCAAATTATTGACGGACAACTATCTATCGTTAATGTGCTTGGCGGAATAGAATTTGAAGGGGCTATGAAAAATAACGTGTCTGTTAAACTTCATTCTGGTGTGCATTTCGCACGTTATCAATTACTTTCGGGTAAGGCCGGTACCCTTAAATTTATCGTAGATTAATTTTTAATGGTTTTTCGTTTTTCCATCTTATTTAGTTTTTTCTATTCCTTTTCTTGTTTCGCACAAAATGGAACAATAGAAGGAAGAGTGTTGGATGCAAAGGGCAATGTAATTGTTGGTGCATCTGTGATTTATAAGAAAGACATTACGATTGGCGCAGTAAGCGATGATCAAGGGAATTACACTTTGTCTTTACCAGCTGGTAATATCAAATTGCTTTGCAAGTATTCTGGAATGAAATCCGATACATCAAATCATCTACTCATTGAAGGTCAGGTTCTTAAGCATAACATTACCTTGGAGCCTTTTGTGTTGGAATTTGAGCAAGTAAAGGTTAGTGTTGGAAAATTTGATAAGCCCTTAGAGGAACAAACTGTCACGATGGTAGTATTGAAGCCTGAGCTGATTGAAAATAAAAATACAAGAAGTATCGAAACCGCTTTGGATCAAACACCCGGATTAAATATTTTGGATGGTGAACCACAGATAAGAGGTGGAAGTGGCTTTACTTTTGGCGTAGGTTCAAAGGTAGCCGTTATGGTTGATGATATGCCGATGCTTTCTGGAGATGCTGGACGACCTGAATGGGGATTTATACCTGTTGAGAATATTAGCCAAATTGAGGTCATTAAAGGAGCCGCTTCCGTATTATCTGGAAGTTCTGCCTTGTCTGGTTCAATTCATATCCGAACGGCTTATCCTAAGGCAAAGCCGTTAACGAAAGTGAACCTGTATTCAGGATTTTATTCCAATCCTTCAATTGATGGGGCAGCTTGGTGGACAGGAGTTCCCTTAATTTCAGGCGTAAATATCTTGCATTCAGAAAAAAAAGGAAACCTAGATGTTGTTTTGGGAGCTAATGTAAATTATGATCATGGGTATATTGGAGCTCCAAAACCGGGACAATATGTCATTGACACCATCTCTAATTTTACCGATAAACAAATGGCTTCTCAGCGAGCACGTTTGAATTTTAACTTGAGATATCGTTCCAAAAAAATCAAAGGATTAAACTATGGTGTCAATGGGAATATCATGGTGGCGAGAAGTAATATGTCATTTGCTTGGTTAGATGATTCATCTGGCTTATACCGAGCCTATCCTGGGGCTGTATTTTTACAAGATCAATTTATTTTTAACATCGATCCATTTGTACAATTTCTAACCGAAACCGATGGTCGTCATTATTTAAGAACACGAATTTTACATGCTGACAATAAGCGGACTGCCAATCAATCCAACTCAGCCACCACTTATTACGCTGATTATATGTTCCAAAAGTCGTATGCGCAATTAAAAGGCATCGATTTCATTGGAGGGATCACCTCTACATTTACCAATTCGTTCGCTAACATTTATGTGGGTTCTGGATCGCCAAATAACCAATTATTAAATTTATCGGCCTACACTCAAATTGAACATAAGGTTGAGAAGCTGCTTACACTTTCCGCAGGTGCTCGTTTAGAATATTTTCAGCTCAATAATAATGTAACTGCTTTTAAGCCGATTTTTAGAGCGGGCGCCAACCTAAAAATTTATCAAGAATCATATCTTAGGGCTTCGTTTGGACAAGGATATCGATTTCCAACCATTACCGAGCGATTTATAAAAACAGGTGTTGGTAATTTTGGCGTTTTTCCTAACCCAGATTTATTACCCGAAAGTAGTTGGAATGCTGAAGTCGGTTTCAAGCAAGGGATTAAATTGGGAAAAATGTTGGCGTATTTAGATGCTGCAGCTTTTTGGCAGGAATATCAAAATACGATTGAATATATGTTTGGCATTTGGGATGTCGCTAATGCTCCAGCATCCTTTGCGGGATTCAAATTTCTTAATACAGGGGCTTCGCGTGTGATTGGAATCGATATTTCATTTGTTGGTACAGCGAAGTTTTCAAAAAATTTCGAACTCACTTTTTTGACAGGCTACAATTATATTGTTCCAAAGACGCTCAATCCTGATTATGTTTATGCTGTTGATGATATAAATCGACAATACAGCTACAATACAACATCGATGGATTCGGCAAGTCAAATATTAAAATACCGCTTTTTACATAATCTTAAATTTGATGCTGAAGCAACGATTTTTTCTAAATTTTCGCTCGGTGTGAGCGCGAAGTATTTTAGTAAGATTGTGAATATGGACGCGATTATTAAGGATTTTGAGGAAACCACCGCCAATTCTGGAGGCGATAAGCAAAACATACGTTACATGGACTATTTTAATTCACATCGCTTCGGTAATTGGATTTTTGATACGCGCCTTTCATACACCTTTAGCCCTTCTCATAAAGTCGCCTTGATTGCAAGTAATATATTCAATCGCAGTTACTCTTTACGGCCCTTAAAAATAGAACAGCCTCGATGCCTTATGGTGCAATACACCTATAAATTAGATCGGAATTAACTATTTTTCTTAAAAATAGGGTTCAATGTATTTAAACCCAAAATAAAAAGTCTATCTTTGCACCCTTAAAATAAATTATAAACCGAGGTTTCGGACCTCAAATTGTAAAAAATAAAATATGGCAACACGAATTAGACTTCAACGTCACGGAAAAAAAGGAAAAGCTTTTTTTCACTTAGTAGCAGCAGATAGCAGAGCGAAAAGAGATGGTAGATTCATTGAAAAATTAGGAACGTATAATCCAGTAGCTAATCCTGCTGTGATCGATATTAATTTCGATAACACATTAGCATGGCTTCAAAAAGGTGCTGAAATGTCTGAAACGGCTCGCGCTATTTTATCCTATAAAGGTGTTCTTCATAAGAACCATTTATTAAAAGGAGTAGCAAAAGGCGCTTTAACATTAGAACAAGCAGAAGCGAAATTTACTCAATGGCTTCAAGAAAAAGACGGAAAGATTGAAGGTAAAAAAGATTCACTTTCTAAATCTGCAAGTAAAGAAAAGGCAAATAGAATGAAGGCCGAAGTAGAAGCAAATATTGCTAAAGCGGCTATGATAGAAGCTAAGAATACAGTTATTGAAGAAGAAGTAGTTGCTGACGAAGCGGTTTCAGACGAAGTAGTAGCTGAAGAAGCTGTTGCAGACGAAGCGGTTGCAGAAGAAGTTGTTGCAGAAGAAGTAGTTGCTGAAGAGGCGGTTGCTGAAGAAGCGGTTGCAGAAGAAGTTGTTGCTGAAGAGGCGGTTACAGAAGAAGCAGTTGCTGAAGAGACGCCAGAAGCAGACGAGTCAAGTGCTGAAGAGGCACCTGCCGCTGAATAATTGCATGCAAAAAGAAGATTGTATTTATATAGGACAAGTAGCGAGACTTCACGGATTTAAAGGTGAGGTCTCTTTGTTTTTAGACGTTACTGATTCGAGTGAATACCTTGAAAGTTCAATGTTTGTTCTAGATATTGATTCCTGTTTAACTCCATTTTTTATCGAACATGTTAAGTTAAAAAATAAAGGATTTATTACCGTTAAATTTAAGGGTGTGGACGATGAGGCCGCAGCCAAAAGACTCTTGAAAAAAAATATTTATATTCCAGAAACCTCATTGCCGGATTTAGGTGAGGATTCCTTTTATGATCATGAGGTGCTTGGATTTCAAGTTATAGACATGAAAAAGGGAAACATAGGCATAATCATCGAGGTAATTGACCATGCCGCTAATCCCTTATTAAAGATTGATTTTAATGGCCTTGAAATTTTAATTCCAATATTTGATGGCTTAATTCATCGGGTAAGACGGACCGATAGCATACTTGAAATAAACGCTCCTGAGGGTCTTATTGATTTGTATATCAATTAGGTTTTATTAGACCTAAAGCAATTTTCATTCGAATTATTCGCTTTGCAGATTCATCCACACGTTGTTTAAAAAGTGGATCTTTGCGGTATAAATTCAATAATTCGGCATGTGTTTTTGTTACATCTGCAGGCATTAAGATAATATCACAACCTGCTCTTACCGCTTTGCTTGAAGATAATGGAACATTTTTTACACCACCCATATTCATGGCATCTGTTACGATTAATCCTTTAAATCCTAGACTGTCTCTGAGTAATTTAGTTACAATCTTTTCGGAAAGTGTTGAAGGTAATCCTTGTGTATCATATTTCGCATTATTCCGAACAGCGATATGTGCGATCATAATTGAGAGCACACCATTTTCAATTAATGCAGGGTAATTTTTTACTTCCAACATTTCGCCATTAATTGTTTGTAGTTCTTTATGTGTATCTCCACTCACTAATCCGTGACCCGGGAAATGTTTAGCGGTAGCTACTATATTTTGTTTTTGGGTGTTTTCAATAAAGGCCAATGACCAAGACTTTAGTTGCTCGGGTTTAGATCCAAAGCCACGGTAACCAACGGTTGCATTTCCAGCTACATCTACTACCGGAGCGAAGTTATAATTTATTCCGATTTCATTGAGGTCTTTTGAAATGGAAAGCGAGGTTGCTATGACTTCCTCAATAGAGGAGGTTTCGGCCGCTTTCTTTACAGGCGCAGATCCAATAATCTTTTTATTTACCAAACTTGGTTCTGCATCGGCGCTATAAAGGAAAGGTAAGTTCCCAATTTCTTTGTTTAATTTTTCAAATGATTTAATCCAAGAGGTGAATTCTTCTTTTGTGCCGTTTAACATCAATATACCTCCTATAATTCGCTTATTAATGAGTTTTATGACGGAGTCTTTTGGTAATCCTAAACGCCCTGCTGCTGGCATTATTAATTGAGCTACAATAGCAGTGTCATCTAATGAATTAAAAATTCGCAAAACTTCGTTGGTAAGATCTTGATTTTCAGATAAATAATCTTTTAATTCAAAATTCAAAATTATTTCTTTTTGCTTTATATCTGCTTTCACTTCAATTTTCTGTTCTTTGATTTCTGTTTTCTGTGGCGTTTGTGCACACCCGTGTCCGATTGTAATAATAAGAAAACTTGATAGGAATATTTTTATCATAATGTTGTTTGTTTCAAATGTAAACCTATTATTTTACTGTTGTTGTTAATTTGGACAGTAATTTTGAACAAAAACTGTGTCAATATCTAAATTTAACCATAATTAGTTTGTCTAAGTCTTTTAATTATTGGTAAAAAACCCTCAATGTTAAATTAATATTAACTAATTCGAAGGTTTTTGTAAATTTGAGCATCTAAACAATCAATCTATTCAATGATTAATTAGTTACTAATCCTACTTTAATGAAATCTACCTTAATTTATTTCTCACTCTTACTATCATTTAATTCTATTTCTCAAAACTTCTACGATAGAAGCGTGATCCAGAATATCGAACTATTTTTCTCCTTTTCGAATTGGGATGCTCAATTAGATGCTGCGGCAACAACGGAATCCTATATTGTGGCAGATTCTGTCAGGATTAACGGGGTTTCGTTTGATAGTGTTGGGGTTAAATACAAAGGAAACAGTACCTACAATCCAACTAATAATAAAAATCCATTTCATATCAAATTGGATTACATTAAGGGGAGTCAAGATTATTTAGGTTATGTTGACATCAAATTGCAAAATGGCTACCGCGATCCTTCTATGATCCGTGAGGTATTATCCTACGCCATTTTAGAGCAGTACATGGATTGTCCAAAAGCGAATTTTGCGAATGTTTATATCAATGGTGGATTGCGTGGATTATATTCCAACGCTGAAGATATTTCAGACGATTTTAATGCAGCACATTTTTATAGCTCAGACGGATCTTTTTTTAAATGTAATCCCGTTGGAGGTGCTGGTCCAGGAAGTACCATTAGCCCTGATCTAAACTACATTAATAGCGATACAGCTTCTTATGTTCAGGGTTATGAGTTAAAATCTACCTATGGTTGGTCCGACTTAGTGGATATGATTACCGTACTGAATAATAATTTCACGCAGATAGAAACAAAGTTAGATATTGACCGCGCTATATGGATGTTAGCCTATAATAACGTCTTGGTTAATTTAGATTCATACAACGGGGCATTTCGGCAAAATTATTATTTATACCGCGACATCAATGATCGTTTTGTGACTACTGTTTGGGATTTAAACATGAGTTTTGGCGGTTTTCCAGGCGGAACAGGTTCCGGAACTACCGTTTCGACAACCCTAGACCCTATGTCAAATAGCACTTCTTCGATTCATCCATTAATAAAGAAAATCCTTGGTGATCCTATGTATAAACGAATGTATATGGCGCATTTACGAACCATTGTACAAGAAATTTTTATATCGGGCGATTATTTAACAAGCGCTAACTCATTACGCACCACCATTAATTCGTCTGTTCAAGCCGATCCTTATAAGTTCTACACCTTTGCTCAATTTACTAATTCTTTGACTACCTCAGTAGCGAGTGGAGGAGGGGGTGGTGGCTCCATTCCTGGTATTCAAGCACTCATGGCAGCTAGGATTTCTTACTTAACTACCAATGCGAATTATTTACTTGTTGCCCCAGTGATTACAGCTTACGCTTCAAGTGTTCTTTCACCTACGATTAATTCTACGTTTTATATTACGGCAACTTGTTCGAACGAAACAGAAGTTTATTTAGGTTATCGGACCTCTCATCCATTGAAATTTAATCGCGTATTAATGTTTGATGATGGAGCACATGGTGATGGAATATCGGGAGACCATGTTTATGGATACCAAGTTTCAGCAGATGGACCTGTATTTGAGTATTATATTTATGCTGATAATAATGTGGCCGGATTATTTAGTCCACAACGCGCAGAACATGAGTTCCATTCCTTGGCCTTATCCGTTCCGATACCTCAAGTTGGAAATGTCTTGATAAACGAAATCATGGCTTCTAACTCCACAACGGCTTTTGATAATTATGACGAAAGTGATGATTGGATTGAGTTATACAACACAACAAGCAGCGCCTTTGATTTATCTGGACTTTATTTATCCGATAATGCTACAAATTATATGAAATGGTCGTTTCCCGCTGGTAGTATTATTCTTCCCAATGATTATTTAATTATTTGGGCAGATGACGATACCAATCAAGTTGGTTTACATACCAATTTTAAGCTCGGTTCTACGGGTGAGAGCATCTATTTTAGCAATGGACTTACGATGTACGATGCGGTTGGATTTAGTTTTCAAACAACCGATATTTCTTATGCAAGATGTCCGGATGGCGGCTTAGTTTTTGCGACTGCCGCACCAACATTCGACGCATCAAATAATTGCTTTGTTGGTATTAATGAGCAAGGTGTTGCCGCTAACGTGTATCCGGTTCCTTTCCAAGACTATTTCATTATTGAACCAGGATTAGACCTTGAAATGGTCTTTTCAGTAATAGATATACAAGGGCGTACGATCTTATCGGATAACGTTTTTTCGAATACCTATACGGTAAATACTCCTGATTGGAAGAGTGGACTTTATTTTTTATCGATTGAACAAAATGGCATTCAAACCACTCGTTCTATTGTAAAGCGTTAGATTTTTTTTACTCTTCTTTCAAATGCAATTCAACCAGTTGAAATAATCTATTGCGAGCATGAATAGCTCCATACAAATAGTTTAGCCGTTCTTTTTGAAGGTATTTTTTAGTCGAGTAACCAAAGGTAAGAGCATTCAACACCTTTCTTCCAAAACCTACTTGTGGTAGATAATTAATTTCAATCCTACCTAAATTTTTTGCCTCTTCGGTAATGGCATCATTTAAGGCCATTTTAATTATTTGCTGGCAAATTTCTGCCGAGATGATATCAAAACGCATAAGGGATTCATCTTCAAATTCTTTTGTTTTGATGAATCGTTTGTATTGAAATTCAATATCAGTAATGGCATTAAAAAGTTTATCGATGGTCATATTTTTCTTTATGGAAAGATATTAAGTGTGCAAAAATAGTTAATTGTTCAAGTTCTATCAAATAATCCCCGGATTAAGGGTTAATATTATTTTGAGATACCGGACTTAATGATCTTTGTTTAAATCGATTAATGTGTATTGTAGTTGATAACCCTTAATGGGTTTGATATTAGCGAACGACGTGGCGAAAGTATTCGGCCTTGACTTTTTTAGCTTCGCTGCTACTTACCCTACTTTTTTTTGAGGAGACTGAGGCTCTCGAAGGTCCGCAAAAAAAGTAGCAAAAAAACTCGAAAGTGGCATGCGTTCATTCTCTCCAATTCTAAGACTTGACCCTTTCGGTGATTTCTATATAAGTGTCTCTCGACTTACTTCGGCCCTTCGACAGGCTCTGGGGAGTCCAGGCTCAGCACAAGTCGGTCGATTCACTTAATGGGCATCGAGCGGAGTCGAGAGGCACGGTACCAAAGTCTTAGTTCAATTCACTTAAAGGGCATCGAGTCCGCCTAGGCGGATCGAGATGCACGGTGCCTAAGATTTAGGCACTATCTTTTTTGAAGAACAAGCCCATAAATTCTTTATTTCCATTTTCGCCAAGCAGCGGCGACAACTTATAATCTGTTAAAACTAACTGGTTTCTCAAGGCAAGTTCAATACACTGCTCCTTTAAAAAAGGAAAGTATTTACTTTGTGCTATCGTTCCTATTTTGTTAAGTTTCGACTTATCTAATTCAATTTGGGGCTTAATAATCAGAATAGCAATTCCCTTAGGGCGAAGGAAAGGAGTGATAAATGGAAGAACTTCATTTAGCGGAGTTAGCGTATCGATAATCATTCCATCTAATGGCTTAGGGATCAGTTCATTCGATAAGGATCTCAAGGGAGTATTCTGTAAGAGAACAAGATTTTTTTGATCTTTAAATCGTTCTTTTATTAAAACATTATGTTCGATTAGACAAATGCTATTTTTTGCACCTTCGCTAAGAAGTACCTCAGAGGCTGCGCATGGCTCCATGGCTATTTCTAACCACGAAGTATTTTTTATATTTAATTTCCATTTCGAGAGCGCTTCAATTAATTTTTGAGCGTGAATAGAAGACCATCGATCATCAGAAATCACCAATCTAATTTCGGCATCAATGGGGAATTTCTTTCCAATCTTATTGAAAAGTTTACCATTGACGAGCACCCCGTATGTTGTGATTATTTCTTCAGCTTTCGTCCTATTTTGAGCTAAATCTCGGTCAACTAATAATTTATCAAGCCTAATGTCCATCAATCAAGGGTAAGTGTAAAGTAGTTTTGCATCCCAGCCATCTAATTGCAGGTAAATAGCATCCCCGCTTTCTTTTTTATAAGTAAAAGCAGAAATATCAAAAGCCATCTCTTTAATGATAAGGGCTTTACAGGCATCTTTATTAGCACGATGGATCAATTGAATCGATCGGATAGGGGGGAGTGATTTCGAAATGTTTGGACTGCCGATTAATTCAAACGAATGATTTTCGCAACCACCACCATAACTTACCTTGATTTCTAACTTGTTCCCAACAATTTTCGCATCTTCTATCTTAATCACATCGGATGAATCACTATGCATTTCTACTTTGCCGATAAGAAGTGCTTCTTCGTTGTTCATGTTATTTTGTTCTACTATCTTTTTATGGCATTTACACGCTACAAAAAGGCTACTACAAATTAAAATGAGAATAAATTTCATTATCGAATTTTTCATTTAGAATATAAAATTAATACCATTAAGTTTAAAATCGCTAAATAATTTCAATTGTTTAAAAATAGCTATTCTTTTCATTTTGTTGGTTTACCTTTGTAGTAAGATTAATACATGAAAACAAAAACCTTAAAGAAGAATAAAGTTAATGTTGTTACGCTAGGATGTTCGAAGAATCTTTATGATTCAGAGGTTCTAATGGCACAACTGAAAGCAAATAATTTTGATGTTGAACATGAATCGATGCGCGACGATTCGTCTGTTGTGATTATCAACACCTGTGGCTTCATTGATAATGCTAAGCAGGAATCCATCGATACCATAATCCGTTTTGCAGAAGCAAAAAAGGAAGGTTTAGTCGATAAGGTTTACGTAACAGGCTGTCTCTCGGAACGATATAAAGATGATTTAGAAAAGGAAATTCCGGAGGTTGATGCTTATTTTGGCACACGTGATTTACCAAGGTTACTGAAAACATTAAAAGCTGATTACAAGCACGAATTAGTGGGCGAGCGTTTATTAACGACACCCTCTCATTATGCTTATTTTAAGATTGCGGAGGGTTGTGATCGCCCTTGTTCTTTCTGCGCCATTCCAATTATGCGGGGCAAGCATCTTTCTACTCCAATTGAAGCTTTGATACTTCAAGCAAAATCACTCGCAGCAAAAGGGGTGAAGGAGTTAATGTTAATCGCACAAGATTTAACATATTATGGTTTGGATTTGTACAAAAAGCGCGCATTAGCAGATTTGTTAACACAATTGTCTGAAGTGGAAGGAATCGCTTGGATTCGCTTGCATTATGCTTTCCCAAGTGGTTTTCCGATGGAGGTATTGGACGTAATGAGGGAAAAGAAGAATATTTGTAATTATTTAGACATGCCTTTGCAGCACGGATCAACACGTATCTTGCAATCGATGAAAAGGGGAACTACACGTGAGAAAACGGAAGCATTGATTTCGGATATTCGTGCTAAAGTTCCCGGGATTGCATTACGAACAACACTGATTGCTGGATATCCAGGTGAAACGGAGGCTGATTTTCAAGAAATGTATGAGTGGGTTAAACGCAGTAAATTTGATCGTTTAGGGATATTTACCTATTCTCATGAAGAAAATACCTCAGCATACTTATTAGAGGATGATGTTCCAGCTAAGGTTAAAAAAGAACGAGCAGATGCCATAATGGAATTGCAGGCAGGTATTAGTTACGAATTGAATCAGCTTAAAGTTGGGAAAACATTCTCAGTACTTTTTGATCGTGTTGAGGGAGATTATTTCATTGGACGAACAGAATTTGACTCTCCCGAAGTAGACAATGAAGTTTTGGTAAAGAAAACAGCGGAAAATTTTATTCGAATAGGGGATTTTGCTGATATTCAAATTACAAGTGCTGATCATTTCGATTTATATGGCGAAATCGTATCGTAAGAAAGGGCAGTAAGGTTTTATTGAGAAACAAAGGTATACGTGATCGTACCAACTTGGCTAGTTGATGCTGTGCTTGAATAATTAAAGCGGGATAATTTAGCATATTTTAAAGCTTGTTGTGTCATGCATGCATTTGCTCCAGAGGAAGATAAAACGACCGCTTGAATCACATCGCCATTTTGATTTACCTTAATTTGAACTGTTACTTTTCCAGATGATCCGTAACCACAGGTATATCCTGGGTTTCGAACATACCAATTATTATTTAAGTGAGCAGTTCGTTGTGCTAAGGACCAATCGACCATGACATTTCCAGCATAAGCAGTTTTCCCACCATTATTTTGGTTCTTATCATCGTTCTTGGCTACAGGATTTTTTTGATCATTTTTTTGATCATTTTTTCGCTGCTCCATTTCTTTTAAAATCGTTTCTCTTTTCGATGCTCCTCCCGATGATTCGAATAAACTTTTTTCGTAGTCTTCGATTGATTGTTGATTAGTACTGCTATTACTTGTCGCATTATTTTCCTTCCAATTTTCATTAGAGCGCTCGCGTGTATCGTTTTGATCTCTTGAAATATTTTTTAGATCACCTGAATTATAGTTTTGTTCTATTTGAACTTGTTCTGGTGTAATTAATAATTCATCAGGTTGAACTTCAAATTCTTGCTTATCGCTGTAGGAAGGAATAGGGAAATAACGCCTATATGTTTGCATTTCTAGGTAAACAAAGAAACTAATGTAAACACCAAAGGCGATTACTATACCCAACTTATATCGATCTATAAATAGAAACATGAATGTTTTATCTAGTTTAACTAATTTTTCCCCGAGGGAAAGTTACAAAGATTATTAGGTACTTGCGATATTTTGGTAACAAAAATTAATGATTGAAAATAGTAGTGTCCGATAAAAAAAAAAATCAATTGCGTAAGAATCTTTATGAATTCTGAGATTATTATAGATTTGGTCGATGAGTTCATTCCGCTTGTTGCTCTATCGATCCTTGATTTTTCGTTCTTTTGTATCAATACAAAAGAAGAAAGAAAATATAGTCCGATTTTTATCGGTCAATCGTGTTGGCATGTGTTCAGTTTTCTAATAGGATATTAAAAAATTGTAAATTACTGCTTGAAATAACTAAAATTGATAACTTTACATGTCCTGAAATTTAGTTAAGACATTACTATTTTAAATTTTTTAATTCTCAATCTAATACTTTATTACTATGAAAAAATTAATCTCACTTTTATCATTTTTATTTCTTTTTACTTCTGTAAGTTTCGGGCAGCATTATTTAAACGAAGATTATTCAAATCCCTATTTTGAAATTGGTGAGGTGCTTGAAAATACCTTAACTATTTATATGACAAGAGAATCTACTGAAAGTTTTGCTTGTGATGATTTTGAATTTATCTGCACAAAAAATAAAGACGGAAATTTTTATTATTATTTTAACGATGATGGAGATAATAAAAATGTCATAATCATTTATGCAAATCCTTTAAATGAAGAACAGATGCCTACAAAGATTGTTGTCAAATCAACTACTTATGAAGGTCATTTTTGTGATTTAGCGCCTGCTACGTATGTTTTTGAGCCGCTTGGTGATTAGTGTTGTAACACTAAAAAACATATGCCTTAATAAGAACAAAAACAAACTTGAATGCATCAAAAAAAGCGAGGAGAGACTCGCTTTTTTTTTGGTGTTTATGTTAGAATGTGGAACAGAACGAGTATGAAGTAAAAAGAGAGAAAGAAATCATCGCTCTCGCTCTGTTTACCTTCGGTGCTCCTGATGAGTGGTCTCACTCTCTTTTTGTGATCCCTCTGGGAGTATTTCATGAACCCTGTCTTTGGCTCAGTCCAAGCATGAAACCCAAACTGCTTCGCAGTTAATGGTTTTTTATTCTGGCCTCATCATTCTCAATTTTCAATTCTCGCTCTGAAAAAGAAGAATCCCATCAGAATGAGAAAATCAAATCTGAAAACAGTCCTAATGACTGATCAATTATTGTCCAATTGAGTTATATGATGTTGCCGTTTAGAAGGAAATTTATTACTATATAAACCTACCCTTAAATTATGTTTTTTTTATGATCTATCAATTTAAACTAAATTTGATAAAATTAAAATATGAAATCAATAAAAACAATTTTTTATTTTGTGTTAATTGCTTTATGTTTTGTAAACTGTTCAAGCAAACCGAAACCACGAAATAAATGCAAAGATGATTTTTTTTATTCTACATTGCGAGAATTAAGCGAAGCTGGAATATATGGTTTAAAACAAGAAGCTGATAAATATTGTAAAATGTGGAATGATGAAAATATAGATTGTGAAACTTTATATGAATTTTATAAATCAACATTTAGAAAAGCATTAGATGTTAAAATAAAACAAAACCTAGATTCTATTCAAAAAATTAAAGATGATGAATATGACCGTCAAATGGATATCCTTCATAATACATTTGATTCTTGTGATCAAATAAAGGATCAAATAAATATCGATAATGAAGAGTTATCCAATAAATTAGAAGCTTTATCTCATACATTGGACTCGTTTAAAGTGAAGAAATAACAAAAGAAATACAATCGGAAATAGAGACATGAAAAAAGCCCGTCAGATTGATAAGAAGAACGAGAAAGAGAACGAGTTCGAAGTAAAAAGAGAGTGAGAAATCATCGCTCTCGCAATAAAAAATAACAGAAAGAGACCACGCAGGAGCACCGAAGGTAATGAGAATGAGTTCGAAGTAAAAAGAGAGTAAGAAATCATCGCTCTCGCTATAAAAAATAACAGAAAGAGAAAGAGAATGAGTTCGAAGTAAAAAGAGAGTAAGAAATCATCGCTCTCGCTCTGTTTCTCACTCTCTTTTTGTGATCCCTCTGGGATTATTTCATGAACCCTGTCTTTGGCTCAGTCCAAGCATAGCGTCCACTATGCTACGCATAGTTTGGGCTTTATTTATCTAAAAGAAACAGAAAGAGAACGAAGTAAAAAGAGAGTGAGAAATCATCGCTCTCGCTCTGTTTCTCACTCTCTTTTTGTGATCCCTCTGGGATTCGAACCCAGGGCCCATACATTAAAAGTGTATTGCTCTACCAGCTGAGCTAAGGAATCAATCAATTTGGGGTGCAAATATACATTGATTATTTTGTTTATCAAATCATTAAATTGGTAAATTCGCTATTTTTTAGCTTAAATTCTTTAATTCATTGATTTTCAATTTTTAAACTTAATAGATTGGATTCCCAAAATCGAATATTTCTTATTGGTTTCATGGCTGCTGGTAAAACTACCTTAGGTAAACTCCTAGCAACTCAATTGGCTTACTCGTTTATCGATTCTGATGACGTAATTGAGCGGATGGAAGGGAAATCTGTGACTGAGATCGTCCAACAGCATTCATGGGAGTATTTTCGGCAGAAAGAATCGGATTGGCTAAACTTAGTATCAGCAGAAAGCTCATTTGTTTGTGCAGTCGGTGGGGGCTTACCCTGCCACAATAATAATTTAGAAACCCTTTTAAAAATAGGACTGGTTATTTACTTGGAGTGCAGTCCTTCGGTGTTATATGCTCGCTTATTAGATCAGAAACACGATCGACCACTAATTTCCGCTGTTCCCAACGAAGAATTAGTAGAAACCATTACCAGTTTATTAAAAGAACGGGAAATTTTTTATCAAAAAGCTGATTATGTGATCAATGGTGACTTACCCATTGAAGAACTAGCGAATCAACTAATCAGGAAGATTAAAGGATCTTAATATAAATCTTTACGATATCCTACATTGAAAGAAAAAATCATAGGGGCGTAAAGATTAGAATTAGCCGCTGTCTGATTACTTGCCTTTCCAAATAGCGCATAGCTTCCTGTAAGGTCGGCATATATTGTTCCTCTTGCTGGAAATGTATATTTCACTCCACCTTGTAGACCTAAGGCAATGCTTATAATTTTTCCTTTATCTTCCGTATTTTGGGGAAGTTCATAATTATTCTCCCATTCATACTGTCCTGTATAATCAAATTTTTCGTAGTTGTTTTTAACCGAATTAATGATTAGCATGAAGTTGCTTCCACCATAAATTGAAAACCCATTATCATAGTCATTACCAAGATAATAGCGTGTCCCCCCTTCTATGGTTGTATAGTTAGTGGAGCTTAGGTAATTTACACTTAGGTTATACGGACTAGTGGTTAAATCAATAGCAGTAACATTGGCCGTCATGGTCTCGCCTTCATTCCTTGGAAAATAATATCCTAATCTGGCGTAAAAGGTAACGTCGTTGTTTTTGGGTAATTCAAATCCACCTTGAAAGCCATAGAACGTTTTAGGAACTCCAAATCCCTTTAAAACGCCTGTTCCTAAACTTAAACTTACTTGACTTTGTAGATTGGAAATAAGGAACACCAACAATAAACTTAAAAATAGTTTTGATTTCATACGTTAAAAGTTAATGAAGAATAGTTTTACAAAGTTAAGTTACATTTTTTTGATTTCTTACTATTTACCTATTCTTTCTAACAATAATTAATCTTCTTTGGGTATTGAGTACTACTAGATTATCCAATTTCTTGCAAAAGGCCCTTCATTGAATAGTAAATCCAGTAATGAAAGGTTGGGCTCAAATTTATTTGTATAACTGAAGACTTGTTGGTATGGTTTAAAACCTTCTTCTGCAAGAAAAAAATCATGTGAGCGAAAGTCATCCTTCGCTTCTTTAGTATATGTATCTGCTAATTGATGGCTAAATTGAAGGTCTAGTAACTCACCAAAAAGAGCTAATATGGCCATATTCTTATGGCAAAGTAAGTCATGATTTTCCATGATGCAATCTTTTACGGCTGGAAAATAATCTTCAAAATAGGGGGCATGGGCATAGGCAGATTGGATGGTTCGGCAATGGTTTTTTTGCCAACTGTCGGTGTAGTCTATTTTAATTTCTCCTGAGCTAATTTTTGTTAATTTGTTATGCTGTATAGGAACGATTAATTTAAGTCGTCCATTGGCACTTACTATTTCGCACCTGTTTCGAATGCTTTGTTTAATAAAATTTTCATGAAGATCAATTTGTGCATCTTGAAATTTATTCAATAATTTAAGGTACCCAATTGAAGGGAAATACGCACTCGGAAAAATGGGCATTACTTGATTAGCTTAAACAATCTATCCCATCTGATGCCT
Source organism: Flavobacteriales bacterium (assembly GCA_947475095.1). Taxonomy (GTDB): domain Bacteria; phylum Bacteroidota; class Bacteroidia; order Flavobacteriales_D; family Crocinitomicaceae; genus UBA952. The sequence continues at coordinate 35,237 of CANJLG010000010.1, read as the reverse complement.
TTATAAGGGCTTTTGGAAAACCAAACGACAGAAGCTCTACCAACAACATGGTCTTCAGGTACAAATCCCCAAACTCTAGAATCTGCTGAATTATAGCGATTGTCTCCCATTAACCAATAGTAATTCATGCCAAAGGTGTAGCTAGTCACTTTCTTCCCATCAATGTAAATTGAACCATCTTTTTTCTCTTCCAAGGAATGACCTTCATAGGCTGTAATGATTCGGCGATACCATGCAATATTGTTTTTTGATATGGCAATCGTTTGTCCTTTTGATGGTACTTGGAATTTTTCAAAATCTGTCATGGTATTGTTGACATAGAAGTCCTTAGGATAAATATTTAAGTTTTCAATCATTTGTGCTACCGTAGGTTTGGCTCCGTATTTATCAGCTCTTTCCGTTGGGATATAAATTTCAAATTTCGCTTGTGGAAAAGCTTTTTGAATATTACTCTTTTCTGCGAGGGTAAGGTTAAGTAAGTAAAAATCTGGGTATCGATCTTCAAAATCAATCCTAGCACCATTGGGGTCATTTTCAAGACCAAAACGCTCACACATTTCATTTTGCATTGGAAAAGCAAGATTACTTTTCATTACTTTGTATTGTAGGCATTGGTTTGGTGCTATCCATCCGGGTTTGCCGTTTACATATAATATTGAACTTTTAACTTCAAGAAAATCTCCAGGAATACCAACGCAGCGCTTGATATAGTTTTCTCTTTTATCTACGGGTCTGTAAATAAGTCCTTTATGTTCAATGTACTCTAATCCATTTTCGGGCATGCCCCCTCGACTGTAGGTTTCTCCATTTACCATTCCTTGTCTCGCCGCTTTTTTCCAATAGTTAATATTGGTGATAAAGTCTTGGCCATTCTTATTCAGAAAATCAATATAGGCAGAATCCCTTGGATCAGGCGCATTTTTTTTCTTACTCCAATAATAAAGCGCTTCTGAAATGAGCACACCGTGGTAATCGTGGCCCATCAATCCTTCCGGTACTCGGGGATCATAGATGGCAGTATCACCAGAAGGGTAATTAAAAACGACCACATCATTTCGTTCTACCTTACCAAATCCAGGCAAGCGAAAATAGCTTCCTTTTTCCAAAAGCGTATAGGATTGAATATTTATCCAAGGAACATTGTTGTGCACCAGTGGGTAGGAGAGTGGGGTAACGGGAACTTTAGATCCGTAGGCTAATTTGTTTACGAATAAAAAATCCCCTACCAGCATCGTTTTTTCCATTGATCCCGTTGGAATTTGAAAAGGTTCAAAAACGTACGTTCTAATAATACTTGCAGCAACTAGGGCAAAAATAATGGAATCCCCCCATTCTTTCACGCGAGATTTATTTCCAGGTTTATCGCGCGATACGGCACTTATTGCAATTGTGAGGATATGCCCAATGATTGGTAAAGAAAGGAATAAAGCAATATGATCGCTCCATTTTCTAGTTTCAATTTCTTTAGAATTTGACCAATTCGTTTCCTTGCCAAAAACGGCCTTATCGCTAGTCGCTTTAAAGCTTAAAAGGTATGGAAAAAAGATGGCCTGTAATGTATCGGTAAAGGAATAGTAGCCAAATCGCTTTAAATAACTTGCATTTGCAACTGCGAGCATCACCAAATGAACCCCTGGAAAGAGCATCAAAATCGCCCAAAAGGGTTTTCCGCACGTGATTTTAAAAACCACAAAGTAATTATAACCAGGAATTAATGCTTCCCATGACTTGCGACCAGCTTTTGGAAAAGATTTCCACCACATGGCGAGGTAGGGGTGAACTAAGATTAAGAGATAAAAGAATAAAAAGCTCATATGTTATATAAATTTAATGTTGTAAAACATCTTTCATGGTAAAAATACCTTTTTTATTTTGAAGCCATTCAGCAGCGACAATAGCACCAAGAGCGAAACCATCTCTAGAATGAGCAATATGTTCGAAATGAATGCTATCGATCTGTGATTCGTAGCTAATTAAATGTGTTCCAGGAACATTTTCTTCCCGTAAAGCATGAATAAAAAATTCATTTTCATTAACTAGTTTATTGTCTTCTGCTAAGCGCCAATGTTTATAATTTGTATTCTGTTCGATAATTTCTTCCGCAAGGGTTACTGCTGTGCCACTTGGCTTATCTAATTTTTGGGTGTGATGAATTTCTGTCATTTCTAACTTGTAGGCAGGGTGAGCCTCCATAATTTTCGCAAGTTTTTTATTCATTTCAAAGAATAAATTAACACCAATGCTAAAATTACTGGCATGCACTAAGGATCCATTCTGTTTGTTGACCATATCTGTAATCGCAGGAAGATCTTCTTTCCAAGCGGTAGTTCCAACAACAATCGGTAGGCCTATCTCTAAACAATAAACCATGTGTTTACGGGCTAATTCCGGACGTGTGAATTCTATGGCCACATCAATGTTGTTGATCTTCAGTAATTCAATTGGATTTTTACTATCAACAATTGCTGTGATTTGGTGACCTTTCTCAATCGCAATTTTCTCAATGGCTTTCCCCATTTTCCCATATCCGATTAGCGCAATGTTCATAGGAAGCAAAAATAAGCGATTTAAATTAACGGAAGGTCATTTTTAAACTAAAACCTGGAGATTTTAGATTCATTAAAGTAGGATCGACAGATAAGGTGAGATTATTACTGACATCAAAATTAATAAAATGTGATTCAATACCAGCATCAATAATTTGAATGAAATAAACGGCACCAAATGCTAAAATTGATAAATCGCGCCAATCTAAGTATTGTTGGTAAATTGAAAGTACGGCCTGGTCGTCATATTGAGCCCAATCTTGACTTCCTCCACCACTTTGCCTTAAGGTATATTCTTGTTTTAGTTGATTTTTCATTATCTGATTTGAAATCAAAAAATAACCAGTAGCACCTAAACCTGCATAAATTATGGGAACTTTCCAATAGGCATTTTTTTTTCCATTAATCATTTTTTTAGAATTATAGGCTTGTCCTGCACCAGGTAAACAAGCAGATAAAAGCATGGCTTTTTTGAAATGATAGGTGCTAGAATCGACATTTTTTATCGGATCCACTTGGGCGATATAAAAATACGGTAACAGTCCAATAAGCAGTAAAAGGTTTTTCATTCTCCGTTTAGTAGAGATACAATACGTTTAAAATCGTCATCTGATTTAAAGGTAACGATTAATTTTCCTTGCCCTTTATTATTTTTTTGAATATTAACCGAAGAGGCTAGTCGTTTTTCCAATTCTTCGATAAAAACCATTTGAATGGAAGAAAGTTTGACTTGATTATGTTGAGTAGGCGTAGTAATTTCCCTTCGCTGATTTTTAAGTAATTTCTCGAGGTCTCTAACCGACAGATTTTCTTCCATCACTTGATGAAAAAGGGCAATTTGTTCGTGTTCGTCTGACACAGCCACCAAAGCTCTTGCGTGTCCCATAGAAACGAAACCATCCCTAACACCTGCTTGGATATTGGCGGGTAATTTTAACAAGCGCAAGTGATTCGTAACATTCGACCTTGACTTGGATATTTTTTCACCCAACTGTTCTTGAGTTAAGGAGCATTCTTCAATTAATCGTTGATACGATATTCCTATTTCAATGGCGTTTAGATCTTCCCGTTGGATATTTTCAACGAGCGCCATTTCCAACATTGCTTGGTCGTTAGCGATGCGTATGTAGGCTGGAACTTCGATTAATCCCGCTAATTGAGCAGCTCTAAATCGTCTTTCACCCGAGATGAGTTGATATTTATCACGGCCTAATTTCCGCACGGTGAGTGGCTGAATAATCCCATGGGTAGCAATAGAAACTGCTAACTCTTCTAAGGCTTCTTTTTGAAAGTGTTCACGCGGATTAAACGGATTTGTTTCAATAGAATGGATGGGGAGTAATGATATTGATCCAAGCGTGGCGCCCGTTAAGGAGGTGATGTCAGTATCAACATTTGTTAATAGCGCCCCTAAACCTCTACCAAGTGCGGGTTGTTTTTTTGAGTTATTGCTCATTATCAAGTTCAATTATTTTTTCTTCGTTGCCAATTTTCGTCAGATTATTCTTCTGTAAAAGCTCACGAGCAAAATTAAGGTAATTTATAGTTCCCCTTGATGCAGCATCATGCATAATTACAGTTGCCCCATGGCTAGAAGCTTCGGTTAAGGTGGTATTTCTATGGATAATTGTATCGAATACGAGTTCTTGAAAGTGTGTTTTTACTTCATCAACAACTTGATTTGCTAATCTTAGGCGAGTATCGTACATGGTCAAGACCATTCCTTCAATTTCAAGATTAGGTTTTAACCTCGCCTGCACAATTTTGATCGTATTTAATAACTTACTCAGTCCTTCAAGGGCAAAATATTCACATTGTACAGGAATCATGACCGAATCCGCAGCGACTAAGGCATTGATTGTTATCAGGCCAAGGGAAGGAGAACAATCGATTAAAATAAAATCATAATCATCTTTTATTTTTGCGAGTGCTTTTTCAAGAAGGTATTCTCTATTAGGTAAATTAATCATTTCTAATTCTGCACCAACTAGATCAATGTGTGATGGTAGTATATCTAAGTTTGGATTTTGTGTTTTTAAAATTGCATCTTTAGGGTGCAATTCGTTCACTAAGCAGTCATAAATATTACGCACTGACTTTGGATCAAAGCCTGTACCTGATGTAGAATTAGCTTGAGGATCTGCATCAATAATTAATGTTTTATATTCCAATACCCCTAAGCATCCGCCTAAGTTAATTGCTGTAGTAGTTTTACCAACACCGCCTTTCTGGTTTGCAATTGCGATTACCTTCCCCATACTAATTATTTATTCTATAAAATTAATTTAAGTTTACTAGATAAATTAACTTATACCAATGATTTTATTAACTGAATTTCGTTAAATTTGTTTATAATTGTTTTAAATGTTCATTATGACCTCATTTAAATTAAAATTGGCAAAGAACAAAGTTGTTTTTATCTACTATGGAAAGTAAAATTCATTTACGAATAGGGCGCTCGGAGGAAAATGATTTGGTAATCGACAATGTTGATATTGAATTGTTTCATCTTGAATTATTCTGTGATGCTAATAACAATGTTTTTATTACAGACTTAAATTCAAAAAGCGGCACCTTCGTAAATGGTGTAAGATTGAATGGCTATACTATGTTGGGATTAGGCGACATTGTAATTTTGGGTGCGAACTATGAGCTCAAATGGTCAAGGTATCAACTCGATCTAACAAATGAAAAAAAACCAATCAAACCAATCAAACCGCCATTGGCAGTATCAAAACCATTGCGAGCAACTGAAAAAACACCTCCCATTAAAACTAACATTAAAAAGGAAATGAATACCGAGAAAAAACCATCGTCATCAGCATCATCTAAATCTGTTAAAGCTAAGCCAAACTATTTCTCATCAATTAATATTCAAATCGTTGTTATCTACGCCTTACTAAGCCTTGGTATTTATATGGTTTACCTCTATATTTGATTAGTTAGAGTGAGGAATATCGTTCTTTATTGATTCTAAATTTAGTTAAGCATAATTTTTTATTCAATTCGTTTAATTTTTTAAGATATATTTTGTAATATTGCACCCCCGTTAGCGATAAACGGTTTAAAAATAATTGTCATGAACTTTATAAGTGAAATTCAAAAAGAATTAGTTGCAGCCAATGATTTACCATTGTTTGGAGCTGGAGATACAGTAATAGTGTCCTATAAAATTAAAGAAGGATTAAAAGAGCGAATCCAGCAATTTCAGGGCGTTGTTTTGCAACGACGAGGTAGCGGTCTTACTGAAACCTTTACTGTTCGTAAAATGTCAGGAAATATTGGAGTAGAGCGAATTTTTCCAATTTCATCCCCATTTTTAGACACTGTTTCTATCGTTAAGCGAGGTGCAGTTAGGCGTGCTAGGATATTTTATTTCAGAGAACGTACTGGTAAATCTGCAAGGATTAGGGAAAAGAAAAATTTCACGAAGTAATTATTCTTTCAAAAGCTGGAATTCAGTTCTTCGGTTTATCTTTCTATTTTCTTCACTGTCATTTAATTCTTTGGGTTTTTGTTCACCGAATCCTTTTGAACTGAGCCGTTTTCCGTCTATGCCTTTTTCGATTAAGTAGTTTTTAACTGCTTCTGCTCTGTTTGATGATAAAATTAAATTTGTATTATCGTCTCCTTTATCGTCTGTATGTCCATGAATGGCAATTTTAATTGACATATTATCCTTTAGATAATCACTAAACCCTGCCAATATTATTTTTGAACGATTCGGAATTTCATATGAATTAGGGGCAAATAGAATGTCGTTTATGCTATAATTTTTTCCCTCTTTAAGTTCTTCTAAAATAAAGTTAGTTTTTGGAATCGCTTCTTTTTTAACGTTTATGGTGTTGGAGTCAATTACGACGGCATTAAAAGCATATCCATCCTTTTTTACAGTCAGCGTTAGATCTCCGGGTGTATTTATTTTTACAACTGCCGCATATTTTCCATCATCACCGTTTACTTTGAAGGTTGATTTTTCTCCAGTTTCATGGTTTGTTATGACCACTTCGGCATTGGAAATCGCTTTGTTATTCTCGTCTTTTAATTCACCCTTCAGAATAACAACTTCTTTGGGGCGTGCTTCTGGGTATAACTCGAAAGAAAAGATGTTCCAATTTCCGTCTTGCATACTCGAATAATAGGCTAATTTTCCATTTGTTGATACAAAAAGTCCCAATTCATCATACGTTGTATTAATAGGTACGCCAATGTTTTTGGGTGCTGTCCATGTTCCATTTTCCTTTCTAATATAGAAAATATCCAAGCCACCAGCTCCTTTTCTATTTTCTGTAGTGGTTGATACAAAATACAAAGTTTCACCATCTTGGTGAAAAAAGGGACTTTTATCTTTCCCTGCTGTATTAACTACATCAAAGGGTTTCCCTATGCCCCAAGAGCCATCTATTTGTCGCTCACAGTAATAAATATCATTATCGCGAGAACCTTTTCTTAGAGTTGTATAAAAAAGTAATTTACCATCTGCTGAAAGAGCTGGTTGTGCTTCCCATCCATCTATGGTATTTATCCCTGGTCCCATATTAATTAATGGCGACCATGAAAAGTCGTTTCCACCTTTGCCACTTCGTTTGAAGGTGGTTGTATATAAATCGCAATTAAGGTAGTTTTGCTTATACACAACTTCGTTTTTACAGGCACAAATAATCATTTCCTTATTATCAACGGATAAGCTTGCGGTACCATAATTAGCAAAAGTCCCGTCATTAAATGGCTTAGGCAGTGGCTCGCCACTTGAGAAATTACTTGATACATTATTCCTACTTGCCACCGTAAACTCTTCTCTAATATTTATGGCAATATCACCAAGATTTGTTCGGTCCACTTTTCGAGTAAAAAACAGCAAGTCATTATCTGGCGAAATCATTGGGAAGTATTCATCGGAAGCCGTGCTGACATTAGCCACTAGTTTTGGTTCGAAAGGTACAGGATTATCTAATAACGCTTTTTCAGCCATATAATCGGACAAAAATTTCTGAACTTGTTCTCTTTTTGTGCTGTTGTCACTGGGTAATCGGGTAAAATCATCTTGCGGAAAATCGATAAATTCGTTCAGTTTGATGGCTGCATTTTTTTTATCTCCATTGGATAATAAAATTGAACCTAGGTAATAGGGGCAATCGGCATTAAAGTTCTTGCATTTTTTTTGAGTTAATTGGAATAGGATATAGGCCAGTTTTAGATTTTGTTCTCCTTTGGCCTCTGTTTCTTGCTTGTCAAAGCATACCATAGCAAATGAGTACGTTCTTTGGGCATATATAAAATGCAATTCTGCATTTTCCGGATAGTTTTTAATAGCCTCTTTTAAAAGAATACTTACTTTATTAAAATCGCTTTCTTTTTTGATGACCTCAATTGCTTTGAGTTGTTTTTTATCGGTGGTGATGCATGGGTCAACTTGTGCTGTGATGTTGGAAATGGTCAAAAATAAACCAAGAAATAGCGGTAGAATTTTAATCATATGAACGAACAAATTAAAAAATTTGATTTGTTTAAGTAAAATTAATGCTAAAAGTTACACTAATTGCCCCCTGTATCTGATTAATCTATTTATTTTATCGTGCAATGTCAATTTTTAACTTTTTACCTTTCACTTTTTCAATTCGAATTTTAGCTAAGAGTTGGTTTTCTGAATTAGTCTTAACAGCAACATAGCTGCAAAAATCTTGCACATTTATTAAGCCAATATCTTCTTTCGCTAAGCCTCCTTTCTGACTCAAAAATCCGACAAGATCAATTTTATTGATTTTATCTTTTTTTCCTCCGCTAAAATATAAAGTTATCCATGGGCTTTGAAGAGGCGATATTATTTCAGTTGGCATTATAAATTCTTCGGTTGAAAAACTAAGATATTCAGGTTTATTTTCTTCTTTATTAACGAGTAAATACGAAGAGCCATTTGCAGTCATTCTAGCCGTCCTTCCATTGCGATGAATAAAGGCTTCTTCGTTTTGGGGAAATTGGAAATGCACAACATGTTGAATAGCAGGAATATCTAGGCCTCTCGAACCTAAATCTGTACAAATGAGCGTATGAAAGGTCCCATTTCTAAACTTTAACAGGGCTTTTTCTCGATCATCTTGTTCCAATCCTCCATGGTAGATGATGGAATCATATTGTTTCGTTTTTAAATAGTGACAAACCGTTTCGGTTGCTTCTCGGAAATTACAAAACACAATCGTTAAAGCTCCTTTAAAGGAGCACAGTAATTGGAATAAGCTATCCAGTTTAGTATACGTTTTAACTGGCACATGATAAAAAGTGATAGCTGGAGCTACTGAGCTATCGAGATAGTTTACCATAGCAGGGTTTCGAAAAGCAAAGTAGGGAGGGAATTCTTTGTGTTCTGTCGCTGAAACGAGTGTAGTATATTTTAAGCCATCTAACTTATGGTAGATAAATTTTAGCTGTTCTTCAAATCCAAATTCCAAACTTTTATCGTATTCGTCAACGACTAATTGGGAAACGCGTGATAAATTGATTGTATTTTGGGAAATATGGTCACAAATTCTTCCTGGGGTTCCTATCAGTAAGCTAGGCGATTCAATTAAGCTTTTCTTTTCAACCTGAATTGAATGTCCTCCGTAGCATGTTAATACTTTATGGTTGGTTTTCATGGAGCGGAAAACACTTTCAATCTGCATCGCTAATTCTCTAGATGGAACGATTATAAGTGCCTGAACATTTTTTACATTAACATCAAGTCTCAAGAAAAGGGGCAATAAAAAAGCGAATGTTTTTCCAGAACCCGTCTGCGATAAGATCATTACATTATCATTCTCCTTACTTTTCTGAAGTGTTTCTTCTTGCAGGGGATTTAATGACGTGAAACCAATCGATGAAAGTATTGTGGAAACGCCTGGGGTATCTTTGATCATATTGCAAAGGTACAGTTCCTTTGGTCATATTGTTTTAAAATAACTCAAAGTACTTAAACTTCTAGGTATTAATTGCTAGTATTCGCAAACTCTCTTAAACGTTAATTTTTAGTTCTATTAAAAGAAATAGAGCCAATAGTGGGCTATTGGCTCTATAAATTTATGGGTGTTGGTGAGCTACTGTTAACGATCTTATTTACCTTTGCAATCCTTGTATGTATCTTTATAAAGCTCCTTCAATTCCCTTTCTTCAGAGCTCTTTATTCCTGCATCTTTCATTGCTTTTTCTAAATCTTTTTCCATATCTTCACCCTCATCTTCGCAGTCATTTTCTTCCTTTCCTTTGAGTTTTTCACACTCACATTCCTTTTCTGCTAGTTTTTTTACCTGCGACTCTAATCCTCCACCACAAGAGGATACCGCGATGCTTATCATTCCGATTAGTAAATATTTCATTTTCATAAAGCTATAATTTTAAGGTTAGGCACTAAAGATAGTAGTTATTTTTAAATAACACAAATCAATAAGGTCTATAATTATTGGATGTTAGTTGTTTATTGTTTTACTGTGGTCATATTTGAAATGATATATTGTAATAAAGATTATAAATGGTATAAAAAAATACATTATTGTGTTTATGAGCTTTTCTAACGCTGAAAAAAACAAACATTCAATATAGGGCAACAAGCCGTCATACTCTTTGTAAAAGGTTTTGTAACCGTCAATTAAACCTGCTTGAACAAATAAGTAACCTCTTTTATTTACATCAAAATATGGTTCATCTTCTTTAGAATTTTCTTCTAAACTATTCATTCTACCTCTTATTTCGTTTTTCCTACTTTTGTGAACAATATAGTTTTGATTTTCTATGTAGTTGGTTCGATTATCTTGGTCATCAATTTCATATTCTTTGTAAATCCCATAATAGTTATTCAGAATAGGATTGCCTTTTGAAAATGGCAAAAAGATCAAAACAAAAACAAGGAATAGATTCGGATACTTTTCTGCTCTAGTTTCAATTTTAAAATTGTTACTTAATATTGTCCAAAAATTTTTGAAGTAAATCACACAAGTATTTAATAAACCTTTATCCCTAACTTTTTTAATAATCTCTTCAAAAGGAATTTCTTCAGAAATATGAAGTATTGAAAAAAGCAAGTTAATTGTAATAAGCCCCAAACATAATATCAAAAACAACATTAGATAACTTAAAGTATCTAAAATATAACCGTCACTAAAATTGAAAAATTGGAGTAATTGAAATTTTGTATTAAAAGCCCAGTTATAAAAAAACTTGCATAGAAAAACAAGTAGTAATCTTGATGTCAGATATTTTGCCATATTTTTAGGACGATATTTGTTACAATGAATGCTAACGTCAGTCTGTGAAGCAACCAACATTAATTAGTTCATAAATATAGGGATTAAAGAAGTGAAAAGTTAATTTTAGTAGATGATTTTAAAACCTATTCGAGAATCATTTTTTTTTCAAGATTAAAGAAAGCATACTGAAAGTTGACTACAATTCCATTCGCTTGTGTTCTGTATATTGAACTGAATAATTGTCGTCTATATGCAATGTCTAATCTTGCCCTGCTTTTAAAAATAAATTGAAGAACTGGAGCAATATCTAGAAAGGTGTTGCCATTGGCAGGATGTGTTTGTGCTAACATTTCAACCATTACGTTTACGTTGGTTTGGTTAAATTTTTTATAGGTTTTGGGAAGAACTAATTGTCCTAATGATAATGTAAAATCTACGGTTTGGGTGGAATAATTTGTTGGTATTTTATTTCCGAAATTATTAAGGAATTTCTGAAATGAAATTGTTGAACTAATAGCGGTTTTATGTAAGAGTTGTGTGGCTGTCATTCCTATTCGTACTCCCGAATTATTATAATATTCCCAAAATCCAGACCAAGGATGTTACAAAGCTCATGTAAATATTTTTTTTGATGCCATTCACTTGCCAAATAGAATTTTGTTTTTTCGCCTAGGCGAAGCGATGTGGATTCAATTCTCATAAAATTTTCCATTTCCGTGTCTCAATTCTCTTATCGTATGTACTTTTGTCAAAACTTTCAATATGAAATTTGATATAGCAATTATTGGTGGAGGGATTGTCGGTGCAGCCACTTTTTATAAAGTCCAAAAACAAAATCCTACGCTGCTAATTGCGCTATTTGAAAAAGAGGAAATTCTAGCCGATCATCAAACGGGCCACAACTCTGGGGTGCTTCATTCTGGTTTGTACTACAAGCCGGGATCATTAAAAGCGAAAAACTGCATCGAGGGTAGAAAAGAATTGGTTGAATTTGCTAAGGAGCATGGAATAGCACACGATGTTTGCGGAAAGGTTGTTGTTGCAACGCATGAAAGTGAGCTCGCTAACATGGAACGCGTGTATCAAACTGGTTTGGAAAACAAAATTGAGGGACTAAAAAAGATAAGCGCCGCTGAAGTGAGGGAAATTGAACCTTTTGTTGAATCAATTGGTGGACTGTGGGTTCCTTGTACTGGTATCATTGATTTTCGTGCTGCTACCCAAAAAATGGTTGAATTGGCACTGGCGATTAATCCCTTGAGTGCTGTTTTTCTTGGACACGAGGTGCAATCGATTACGAAAAATGAAAAGGTAAGCACATTACAAACCAATAAAGGTGAATTTGAAGCGGTTTATTTGGTGTTTTGCGCAGGACTTCAAGCGGATCGTTTGGCGAGAAAAGACGGCGTTCAACTAAAAGAACAAGTAGTTGGATTTAGAGGTGACTATTATGAACTTACGCATGAAGCTAGTCATAAGGTGAAAAATTTAATTTATCCTGTTCCCAATCCTGATTTCCCTTTTTTAGGGGTGCATTTTACGAGAATGACAAATGGTGATATTGAATGTGGACCCAATGCCGTGTTTACGTTTAAACGGGAAGGCTATGGAAAAACGGATTTTTCCTTTCGCGATACTTGGGATGCCTTAACGTATAAAGGGACTTGGAAATTGTTTTTTAATAATATGGCTTTTGGTATCAATGAATATCGTCGTGCCTTTTCAAAAAAGTTGTTTTTAAAAACGCTTCAACGCATGATTCCAAGTTTGACAATGGAAGATCTTAAACCGGGGAGGGCAGGGGTTCGTGCGTTGTTATTAGCGCAAGATGGCGATACCCGAGACGATTTTAGAATCGAATACCATGGGAATTCTATTCATGTTCTAAATGCACCTTCTCCAGCTGCTACGGCATGTTTAGCCATTGGGGAATACATCGCGAATGAAGCGAATCTACACTTTAAGCTTAGGGATTAATAAAGTTGATTTATTTCTTTAATTTTGAGGTATCACTTAGTTTGAATGCTCTTTTAATTAACATAATTCGCTAATGATCTCATGATAAAAAGAGAACATTTTCAGTCTATAGACGCACTTCGTTTTTTTGCTTTTCTAAAAGTTTATTTGCTCCACATTCCTTTAGATGCTAAGTTCCCTAACTTTTTAGTAATTAAATCAGGCGGTGGTATTGGAGTATCTTTTTTCTTTGTCTTGAGCGGATTTTTAATATCCTATTTACTTTTTTTGGAAAAAGCCAATTCAAATAGGATTAATTTATTGAATTTTTATAAACGAAGAGCATTCCGAATTTGGCCCTTATTCTTCCTGATGGTGCTTGTTGCATTTATATTGCCTTTTGACTTAAAACAAGATTTGGGCCTTCATATGGTTGGGGGAGGATATGATTTTGACTGGAGATTTTCATTTACATTTTTAGAAAATTATAAAATGATAATGATGGATCAATTTCCCAAAACTACACCGCTTTCCGTGTTTTGGTCGCTTTGTATTGAGGAACATTTTTATATTGTATGGGGCTTATTGTTCTTTTTTCTATCATCAAAGAATGTGTTTAGAATGTTGCTTTTTAGTGTTTTCATCGCTTGGATTTCACGGGGATATGAAAGTTTTTATTCTACAAATTTAGTCATTGAAACAAACGATCTATTTACGAATTTAGACTATTTTTCTTGCGGCGGTATATTGGCCTATGTCTTTGTTTTTAACAATGTCAAGCTAAATTCCATGCTTCAAAAAATCGGGAAGTGGAATTTAAAGCTTTGTTTGTTAGGTCTTATTCTGATGATTATTTTTCACGATCAATTGATTCCTGAACCTACTGAGTTTTCTTTCGTTTTTAAACCCACCATTATTGCATTGGTATTTACGCTGATTATTTGCTTATTTATTTCTGCTGAGTCAGGAATAGTGATAAAAAGCAAGTTGCTAAATTATTTAGGTGCCCGAAGTTATGGTTTATATGTATTTCATATAATTGCCATTCACATGTTGTATCAATATTATTTGTTACATCATATTAAAATAGATACCTCCTTATCGCTTATTATTTTTATGCTTATTACATTTTCGTCAACTGTTTTGGTCAGTATGCTTTCGTATCGCTATTTCGAAAAACCTATTTTGAGTTTAAGGCGGTAGTAGTTTCTTAGCGAAAGATGGCGATACCCGTGACGATTTTAGAATCGAATACCAGGAATTAACCTTTAATTACAATGGTTTTTTGCAATGCAACAGAAGTCGGTATGGTGATTAACTCGTCTGCATCTGATTTTATATAAAGAAAGTAGAAGGAGATATCGATTAATTTCCCTTCAATTTCATATTCTTTATCTAAAACACAAATCCGTTGACCAATTTTTACGGGGTGGTTAAAGAATAAAATCAAACTTGAGGTGATGTTTGCTAAAATCGACCATTGAGCAAAAAAAGCAATGCCAAGCACGGTAATTAATGAGGTGATAAACACCATTAATTGTGAACGATCAATGTTCCAAATTGCTGCTAATCCAATTATCATAAAGATCAATGAAAACAAATTGATGATGCGCATGGTAATTTTCTTACGCTTTAGGTCATTGTCTAAGCGAACTAATATGCGATTAACAGCTTTGCTTGCAAATAACTTGACTATAATAATGAATGCAATTAAAATAGCGGTATGAATGAATTGATAAGTCATAATTGTTGTTTTGTTTGAATTGAAATTTTGGCTTTTTCCCAATAAAGATCCATCTCAGCGAGGTTCATATCTTGGATTTCTTGATTGTCTTCTTGAATGAATTTTTCCATTAATTGAAAGCGATTGATAAATTTGGCATTGGTTTTTGCTAGGGCACTTTCTGGTGAAACACCGATGTATCGCGCATAATTAACCAAGGAAAATAATACATCTCCAAATTCAGCTTCTTTTTCGTCAGAATCTTGGGTTACTTCAGCTTGCAATTCTTCCAGTTCTTCTTGTACTTTTTTCCAAACGTCTTTTTTATCCGACCATTCAAAACCAATTCCCTTTACTTTTTCCTGAATTCTTGTGGCTTTAACAAGGGATGGGAGCGAGGAGGGAACGCCCTCTAAAACAGATTTCCTTCCTTCTTTTAATTTTAATTTTTCCCAATTTGCCTTCACTTCGTCCTCGTCTTGGACGATTGTATCGCTGTAAATGTGTGGATGACGATGGATCAATTTCTCACAAATGGCATCTAATACGGATGTAACATCAAATGCTCCGGCTTCGTTCCCTAGTTTGCAGTAAAAAACTAGGTGTAGAAATAGGTCGCCAATTTCACCTTTGATTTCATTCAGATTTCCCGTAGTAATAGCATCTGCTAATTCATACGTTTCTTCAATGGTTAAATTGCGAAGTGATTCAAAGGTTTGTTTTTGATCCCAAGGGCATTTCTCCCGAAGTTCATCCATGATAATTAGTAATCGCTCAAAAGCTTTCAGTCTAGCATCCATATTTTACAAAATTATCTAAATTCATTGATTAACTTTGTCTACCATGAGAAAGATTGTCTTTTCTTTTTTATTCTTTTTCATTACCAATCAACTGATTGGACAAATGAATGATGCGGGTTTTGAATTTAGGTCAAAAATAGGCTTTTTAGCTGCGCATCGTGGTGTTATGGCTCATTTACCGCAAGAAACCGCAAAAGCGCTTGAGTTTACCTATTTCATCCATACAAGAGGAAGTAAATTATGGCATGTTAAATACCGATATCCGACTGTAGGAACGACGCTGTTTATCGGTTCTGTGGGTAATAAAGAGCTACTCGGAAATTACGTCGGACTTTACGGGTTTTCAGAATTACCATTGGTGAAGTATAAAAACTATGAAATGGCGTTTCGCTTAGGTTGTGGCCTTGGATACACCAATAAAATTTATGATCCAATCAATAATCCTAAAAATGTTGCCGTAAGCACGCACTTTAATCCAATGATGAATTTTGCGGTAAAAAGTACGTACCGTTTTAAGAATCATTCAATCGTTTTGGGGCTAGATATCACGCATTTTAGTAACGGATCGTTTAAGGTGCCAAATTATGGCATCAACATGCCTTATCTTTCGCTTGGATATGCCTATGTTTTTCGTAAAGCCTTGCCCATTGAACCTACTGAAATGAAATTCCAAAAACGCATAGAGCTCAGTGCAATGGGAATTTATTCCATGAAAGAAGTGATGCCAATTGGTGGGAAAAAGTATCCAGTTTACGCAATTAATATTGCTGCACGACGATTTTTTAATCAAAAAGCAGGAATGGAAGTAGATCTTGACATCATTTCGAAGCAAGCAATTATGGCTTATTTGCCGTATACACAGAAAACGCAATTGTCGATTATTCAAGTTGGTTTGTACGCGGCCTATTTGGTTCCTTTCGATAAATTTCATTTTGTTTTCGGAATGGGGACGTATCTTCGTGATAAATACAAACCAGAAGATTTTTTGTATCATCGAATTGGCTGTCGCTATCAATTTCGGAATGGTTTAATGGCTAATTTTAGTCTTAAAACGCATTTTGCACGGGCAGATTATTTTGAATTTGGACTTGGTTATACGTTTAAAACATGGAAAAAATAAAAAGGTCTGTTTGGCCCTTCTTACTGCTATTGGTTTTGATTTCGTGTCGAAAAGCGAGTGAACGACCTTGTTGGAAAAAATCAGGCTCGTTTGCAGTGAAAGAAATTCAACTCGGTGATTTTAATCGCTTGTTTTTGAAAGAACATATTTCGTATAAACTAATTCAAGATTCTACCAATAAGATTGTGATTAAAGGCGGAGAGAACCTAATTGGGTTTATAAATGTTCAAGCGGAAGACGGGCTAGTATCGATTAGCAACAACAATAAATGTAATTTTTTTAGAAAGTATGAAGTGGTGGAGGTTGAAATTCATTTCACTTCACTTGTGAATATTCTATTCGAAGGAACAGAAACACTAAGCTGTGCCGATACTTTGAATGTCAATTACCTAACGGTAACAATTCGTGATGGCGGTGGATCGATGGATTTGTTGGTAAATGCCTTGGATATTCGAACCGATCTCACAAATGGTTGGGGCGATTTGGTGCTTCGTGGAAAAACGAATACCGCCAATTATCAATTATTGGGAAATGGTTTTGTGGAGGCACGAGATCTTCAAGTGAGAGATTCAATCAATTTCATTTCGAGTTCATCCACCATTCAAAAAATAAATGCTAACAATTGTAAATTAAAAGTGGAAATCAATGGCATTGGCGATATTTGGTATTATGGATTACCTACAGCGATTAGTAAGCACGAGTATGGTAAAGGAAAATTAATTGATAAAAATTAACAATAACTAATGCGATTCACCTATCTTTTCTTTGCGCTTTGTCTCTTAAGTTCTACTTATTCCTTAAGCCAGAAAAAGCTGGATAGTGTCGCCATATCTGGTTATTTGGATCTTTACTATGCGAAAGACTTTCACAATCCATCGGTCAATAGTAATTCCTTGTTTGTTTCGTCAAATCAGTACAATAAGTTGTCTGTAAATTTCGCATACCTGAGTTTAGGGTTCTTTAAGAAAGATTACTATCTACAATTCACTCCTGCTTTTGGAACGTATATGGATGCTAATTACGCGAATGAAAGTAAAGGTACTCGATGGATTTTTGAATCGTATCTTGGTAAAAACATGCATGGAAAAAAATTCAAACAATTGGATATAGGTATTTTTTCCTCACCGTATACACAAGAAACCGCTATTTCTGGTCAGCAGTTGATGTATACCCGAAGTCTTTCAGCAGAATATACGCCTTATTATTTGTCAGGATTAAGGGCTAATTTTAAAGTAAGCGATAAATTGTCATGGTACGCTTATCTCGTTAATGGTTACCAGCATTTGCCATCAAAAAAATACCTTCCTGCATTTGGGTCATTGCTACATTGGACACCCAAGAAGTTAATTCTTAATTGGTCGCTTTATTTAGGAAATGAACAGACGAAGTTAGACAAGTCAAAGACTTGGCGTTTGTTTAACGAAGTGAATGTGGAACGGGCCTGGGGTAAGCTAAAATTTCAAAGTTGTGGCTATCTTGGCTTGCAAGTGTTAGACAATAAATTAACACAATGGTGGCAAATTAATTCAATTCTGGCCTATGAAATCCTGCCTTCTTTTTCAGTAAATGCAAGATTAGAGTATTTTAGGGATGTTTCAGAAATTATGATAAATCAATTCTATGACAACCACGGCTTTCATTTTATTGGGACAAGTATGGGAATTAAATATAAGCTGAATGAATCCTTTAGCTTAGGTTCTGAGGCGAAACTATTGCATAATAAAGCAGGTCTAAACTCAGTAATAGGCACACTATTTTTACAAGCAAAATTTTAAATCATGAAAATTATATCGTTTAATGTGAATGGAATCCGAGCCATAGTATCGAAAAATTTTATTCAGGATATGCAAGCCATTTCTCCTGATGTTATTTGTTTACAAGAAACAAAAGCGGATGCTGAGCAGGTGGCAATTGCTGTTGCAGGCTTGTCAGGATATCATGTCTTTGCGAATGCAGCAGACAAAAAAGGATACTCAGGAACAGCTATTTTAAGTAAAAAAGCGCCTTTATCAATTCAATATGACATGGGTATTGATGAGCACGATCACGAGGGTAGAATTGTGAAAGCTGAGTTTGATGATTTCTTTTTAGTATGTGTGTATGTCCCAAATTCAGGAAGTGAATTAGCAAGATTACCTTATCGTCAACAATGGGATGCTGATTTCTTGGCTTATCTAAAAAAATGTGAAGAAACGAAGCCTGTAGTTATCTGTGGTGACTTAAACGTTGCGCACCAAGCCATTGATTTAGCTCGACCTAAGGAAAATTATAATAAAGCAGCTGGTTATATGCAAGAAGAAATTGATGGCATGAATCGATTTGTTGAAGCTGGATTGCAAGATACCTTCCGATATTTTAATCCGGAATTAACGAAGTATTCCTGGTGGAGTTACCGCGCTGGAGCTCGCGAAAAAAATGTAGGTTGGAGAATCGATTATTTTCTTGCATCGGAAGCTTTTCTCAATCGTATTTCTGCCACTGAAATTTACAATGACATCCTCGGATCTGATCATTGTCCGGTGGGAATTACGATTAAGTAAGAACTAGTTTTTATCATCGTCGTATTCACCTTGTAGGGAGTATTTTCCAAATATCAAGAGACCAATTACCACAATTGGAAGTAAGACAAAACAAATAATACTTGCAAAAACAAAGTCTTCTTGTTTTCCACTTGCAAATTTCGGAATCCCGAGCGCTGCAATGCCGTAATAAGCAACTATCACAGCCATAAAAAGCCAGGCTATCCCTAAGATTCGTTTTATTTTATTCATGTTATTCGTCTAAATTTTTTGTCGTTGAACGTATATAGATGATGCCAATAATCAGGCACACCGAAGCAACTCCAATGGGATACCATAATCCTTGTAAATACCATTGAGGGTGTCCGGTATCTTTGGCATTGGTCACTAAATACGTTGCAACTGCGGGTAATAATCCTCCAAACACACCATTTCCAATGTGATAGGGTAAACTCATAGAGGTATATCTGATTTTTGTAGGGAATAATTCCACTAAAAAGGCTGCAATTGGACCATAAACCATCGTAACAAAAATCACTTGGATAAAAACTAAGAAGATCAACCAGTATTTATCGTGATCGTTAATATGGATATTGTTTTTTATCTCGGATTGAATTTTCCCATTTTTGACCACAGGCTTTCCTTCGGACAATTTTATTTTTGTTGTAGCGGTTTGAATGGTTCCATCGGTGTAGTGCTTTGTGCTTACATAAATCGAATCGTTTGTCTGCCCTTTTATTACGTGTGTCCCCTGTGTTTTTGTCAGAACCTCTGTTTTATTCTTTGGATTTGTCGTTTGATACATGGATTCATATATCGGGCGATACGCCAAAATAGCGAGTAACATGCCTGCCATCATGATCCATTTCCGTCCAATTTTGTCGCTTAACCAACCAAATACGATAAAGAAAGGCGTGCCGCAAAGTAGCGCAATAAATAGTAAGCTATCGACTTGTTCTTTGTCAATATTCATTGTTTTTTCCATGAAGCTCATGGCATAGAATTGTCCGGTATACCAAATTACACCTTGTCCCATCGTTGCACCAAACAAGGCTAATAGGACAAACTTAAAATTCTGTTTTTTTCCAAAGCTTTCTTTTATTGGATTTTTAGCGGTTTTCCCTGCCGCTTTTGCTTTCAGAAAAACGGGCGATTCATCCATTTTTTTTCGGATAAAATACGAGAGTATCACAAGTAAAATGGATACCCAAAAAGGAATTCGCCAACCCCAATCGTTAAATTCTTCTGTTGATAAGATACTTCTTGTTCCCATGATCACGAGAAGCGAAACAAATAAACCAATTGTTGCTGTAGTTTGAATCCAAGAAGTCATAAAACCTCTTTTATTTAATGGCGAATGTTCTGCCACATAGGTCGCAGCGCCTCCGTATTCGCCACCTAAAGCTAAACCTTGAAGTAATCTCAATACAAGAACAAGGATTGGCGCAAGAAACCCGATGGATTCATACGATGGGATACACCCAATCAAAAAGGTGGCGCCACCCATGAGCACTAAAGTGACCATGAAGGTGTATTTTCGGCCGATTAAATCCCCAAGTCGACCAAAAAAAAGCGCGCCGAAAGGACGAACAACAAAACCTGCAGCGAATGTGGCTAAGGTGCTAAGAAAAGCAGCCGTTGGATTGTCTTGCGGAAAAAATTTCGTTGAAATGACAGTGGCAAGGCTTCCGAATATATAGAAATCGTACCACTCAATCATGGTGCCTAGAGAGGAAGCGCCAATTATTTTAGTTAAGGAAGCAGATTTTTGTTCTTGCATGCCTTAAAGATAGTATTTTTCTTACTTCTTGCTATCCTTTATATACCATGCAACCGTTCTTTTAATTCCTTCTTCTACAGAAATTTCTGGTGTATAATGTAGTAATTGCTTGGCTTTTTCTATGGAAGCAAGGGAATGTGGGATGTCTCCAACTCTAATCTTTTCGTAGATTGGTTCAATGGCTTTCACGCCTTGGTCTAGCAATCCCATTTCATCCCGAAGAATAGTGAACAAGGAATTTAAGCTGGTCGCTTCACCACAGGCTACATTATAGATTTGGTTAATAGCGCTTTTGTTCTGGGTTAGTAATGCTTGAATATTTAGTTCCACCACATTATCAATATAGGTAAAATCCCGTGAAAAGGAACCATCACCATTGATAATTGGTGTTTCATGATTCAATAGTTGGCTTATAAATTTCGGAATAACCGCTGCATAGGCGCCTTGTGGGTCTTGTCTTCTTCCAAACACATTAAAATAGCGTAAGCCAATGTATTCTATTCCATAATTTTTTGCAAAAACATCGGCATATAATTCACCTACATATTTTGTAACTGCATACGGAGAAAGTGGTCGACCAATTTGATCCTCAATTTTTGGCAGGGTGGCAGAATCACCATACGTGGAACTACTAGAGGCAAAGACAAAACGCTTTATTCCTGCATTTTTTGTTGCAGTGAGCATGTTTAAAAGTCCGTTAATGTTAATATCGTTCGTTGTAATGGGATCGTTGATTGATCTTGGAACAGAGCCTAAAGCCGCTAAATGCAGTACGAGATCACAATCCTTCACCGCCAATTCACAAGTTTGAAGATCTCTGATGTCTCCCTCAATGAGTGAAAAATTAGGATGGTTTAAGGCTTCAGATACGTTTGATTTTTTACCGGTTAAAAAATTATCTAAGCAAATGACTTTATGATGAAGTGCTAAAAGTGCGTCGCACATATTTGATCCGATAAAACCTGCTCCTCCGCTTACTAAAATTTGCATCTACTTACTAAACTTAATAGTTAAAAACAAAAATAGCAGTTTTCAATGGTCTAAAGTTATAAATAATCAACTTATCTTGTTTTTCGCCTTAAAGTTTAGCTTATTTTTATGCACTGAAAAATACCTATTTTTCAAATTTTTATCAAAGAGTTAATTTAATGAATCAACATTTAAAAGATACATTTAGACATAAAGGAAAACGCAAGCTTTTGGTAGAGGAGTTGGGGAAAATGGGAATTGAAGACCCTGCAATTTTGTCGGCCTTTAATGCGATTCCCAGGCACTATTTTTTGGATTTAGCATTTGATGAACAAGCTTATACCAACATGGCTTTTCAAATTGGTTCTGGCCAAACGATTTCGCATCCATACACTGTTGCTTTTCAGACGCAATTATTGAATATCGTTAAGGGCGATAAGGTACTCGAAATTGGAACAGGTTCTGGCTTTCAAACCTGTATATTATGCCAATTGAGCGCAAAGGTCTATTCTGTGGAGCGCCATATGGAACTGCACATTAAAGCAAAATCAATGCTTACTTTTTTTAATTTTAACGCTAAATTATCTTTTGGTGATGGGTATAAAGGAATGCCTTCCTATGGTCCATTTGATAAAATTTTAGTTACCTGTGGAGCCCCAGAAATTCCACGTTTATTGCTATCACAATTGAAAGTGGGCGGTATAATGGTAATTCCTGTTGGGGAAGGAGTTGAACAAAAAATGTTGCGCATCATAAAGGAGGATGAGCAAAACATGAAGGTGGAAGAATTTGGAACCTTTAAGTTTGTGCCCATGTTAGAGCAAACCGTAAAAAAAATATAACGAATGAGAATACTAATTGCTGATGATGAGCGTGCAATACGCCGAGCTTTACGTGAAATTTTTGAGTTTGAGGGCTATTCGGTTGATGAGGTTGAGAATGGTGAAGAGGCTTTAGTGGCGCTCCGAAAGAAAGAATACGATGCGATCTTTTGTGACATAAAAATGCCCCATGTTGATGGGATGGAGGTCCAAGCTCAAATGAAATTAGAAGGAATCAATGTCCCCATGATCATGATTAGTGGACATGGAACGGTAGAAACCGCTGTTCAAGCCATTAAAAATGGCGCCTTTGATTTTATTGAAAAACCATTAGACCTCAATCGCTTGTTAATTACCCTTCGGAATGTTAAGGAACGCGGGCAATTATTAAGTGAAACCGTTCAGTTAAAAACCACCATTCGCAAATTCAAAGGGACTTCAATTATTGGTGAATCGGCTTCTATAAAAGGAATATTAGCCATGATTGAGAAAGTAGCGCCCTCCGATGCCCGAGTCCTTATCACCGGACAAAATGGATCAGGAAAGGAATTGGTGGCGCGTGCTTTACACGATAATTCGAATCGCTCAAAAGCGTCTTTTATTGAAGTGAATTGTGCTGCAATTCCTTCGGAACTTATTGAAAGTGAATTATTTGGTCACGAAAAAGGAGCTTTTACCTCTGCTGTTAAGGATAAGAAAGGAAAGTTTGAATTGGCTTCAGGTGGCACCTTGTTTTTGGATGAAATTGGCGATATGTCGCTTAGTGCTCAGGCAA
Organism: Flavobacteriales bacterium; assembly: GCA_947475095.1. GTDB lineage: Bacteria > Bacteroidota > Bacteroidia > Flavobacteriales_D > Crocinitomicaceae > UBA952. The sequence continues at coordinate 12,012 of CANJLG010000010.1, read as the reverse complement.
AAGTATTGCGTGCTTTGCAAGAGAATTTAATTCAACGGGTGGGTGGTGAAAAAGACATTAAGGTTGATTGTCGCATCTTAGCAGCAACAAACAAGGATTTGAGGACGGAGATTTCAGAAGGGAGATTTAGAGAGGATTTATTTCATCGTTTGGCGGTAATCCCAATTCACGTACCATCGCTCAATGAACGCAAAGATGACATTCCATTGTTAGCTGATTATTTTTTAGGTAAAATATGTGATGAACATGGTATTCCACAAAAACAGTTTCTCCCAGATGCTTATCTTGCTTTGCAAAGCATCGATTGGACAGGGAATATTCGCGAATTACGCAACATCATCGAACGATTAATCATTCTTTGTAGTGATGCGATTTCTGCTGAAGATGTAAATCGATATGCTAATCCATCAAAATAGTACAAGTTATATCAATATCTATTAATTTTATCCCAAATCATACGTCATGACCATAAAAACTATTTTACCAAAACTACTGCCGCACGCGATTGCTATCATTTTATTTATTGGCTTATCGTGGCTGTATTTCTCACCTTTATTTAGCGACTATAATTTGAAGCAAAGTGATATTAAGCAATATCAAGGCGCTGCTAAGGAAATTGCAGATTATCGAATGATGAATGGGAAAGAGGCTTTATGGACAAATGGAATGTTTAGCGGAATGCCTGCCTACCAAATTAGTGTAGATCATACGAGTAATCTAATGGCAAAAGTGACCGAAATACTACGTTTGGGATTGCCTGCGCCGGCTGGGATCTTGTTTGTTTCGATGCTTGGGTTTTATATATTGGGTATGTGTTTGCGCGTGAATCCATGGGTTTCAATTCTCGGTGCAATTGCCTTTGGTTTTGCCACATTTAATATTTTATACCTCGGTGCTGGCCATTTAACAAAAGTCAACGCGGTTTCATATATGGCGCCTACTTTGGGGGGCTTACTGCTCGCTACGAGAGGAAAGTGGCTGTTTGGTAGTTTAGTGTTTGCCTTTTTTCTCAGCCTCAACATAAGTTCAAATCACCTTCAAATGACGTATTATTTGATGATTCTTGTTGGTGTGGTAGCAGTAGCAGAGGGAATTCGTTTGTTACTAGAAAAACAAGGCAAGTCTTTGCTTAAGATTGTTCCTGCCTTAATGTTGGGCGGATGCTTGGCTTTTCTTCCAACCATGAGTAATTTATTAACGACCTATGAGTATGCGAATTATACAACACGTGGCGCCTCAGACCTAAGCATCACTCCAGAGGGCAAACCAAGAGAAAAAGCAGGAGTATCCGGTTTAACCAAAGAGTATATTTTACAATATAATTTCGGTAAAGGTGAATTCTTGTCCCTATTTATTCCAAATGCGAAAGGAGGAAAAGTGGCAAGCATCTCTGAAGACGAAGATGTGATGGAACAGGTTGATCCAAAATTTGCAGATACCTTTCAAAAGGGTGTTAGTCATTATTGGGGGGAACAAGAGTTTAGCGGTGGGGCCATTTATATTGGTGCTGTGGTCGCTATTTTATTTCTTTTAGGCTTGTTGTTTAGTAAAGATTCGTTAAAATGGCCAGTTATTGTCCTTACTTTATTGGCGATTTCATTAGCGGCAAAAGATGGAGCGATTTCCAACTATTTTATTGATCATTTTCCTGCCTACAATAAATTCCGTGATTCCAAGATGATTCTTGTCATTGTTATGGTTATTGCGCCTATGATGGCCATGTTGTTTGTGGATAAATTGATTAAAAAAGATGGCTTAAGGGGGACGCGGAAAATGCACTTTATCGGATTGGGCCTTGTTGTTTTTATGGGCTTCATCTTGTATTTAGTGCCAAGTTTATCAGGAGATTTCTTATCTAAAAACGAAAAGAAACAATTTAGCGATATGATTAAGCAAACAAAGGAGCAAAGTACTATTTCTTCCTACAATGAAATGAAATCTGCCATTTCTAGTGCGCGTGTTATCATTTATAAAAAAGATGCCGGACGAACATTTATTTTCTTCATTCTAACGGCTGGTGTTGTTTTAGTGTGCCTGCTTCGTAAGGGAAATCCACTAATTTGGGTAGCTTCTTTAGCCCTGCTGGTGCTTGTGGATCAATACAATGTTTGTCGAAGGTACTTAACGGATGACATTGAAAGTGAAAGTTATGAGGAGAAAATTAATGGTGAAATTGCTTATAATTCCACTCCATCAGATGCATCAATTTTGAACCGGGAAAATAAAAACGTTCCAAATTTCCCATCAAAAGTAGCCGCGGTTAAGTCCAAAATGCAGGCTAAAAATTTGTATGCCAATCAAGAAGATGCTCAAACTCTTGAAACAATGGCGGCATTTACGGCGCTTAATTTAAACTCGAACTACCGAGTTCTTAATTTTAATAACCCAATTGCAGAAACACAAACCAGTTTTTATCATAAAAGCATTGGAGGATATCATGGTGCGAAATTAAAAAGGTATCAGGAATTAGTGGATTTCTATATCTTAAATGAAATGTCAATGGTTCAAAATAGTCTAATTTCTGCCGTTATAAATGCTGACACAACAGGACAATTAGTTAGCCAAGCGAATCAAATAAAAGATCCTCAAGAGCGAAGTAATTTTTTCAATCAGTTATTAGGAAGCAAAGATTTTAGTTCCCTTGTTGTTAATCCATCAACACCCATTTTAAATATGCTAAATACCAAGTATTTTATTAGTAATGCCGCAACACCGGCCATCGAAAATACAAAAACGAATGGAAATGCTTGGTTTGTTGCTTCTGTCAAAAAAGCGAAAAATGCCAACGAAGAAATGAAGTTGTTAGGAACCTTGGATACAAAGACAGTAGCTATATCCTCGGATAAAGAAGCGGTCGCATTGGCAGCTTCCTATAAAATAGATGCAAATTCACGTGTTAGTCTGACCCGTTATGCCACCAACGAATTGAACTATACCTCCAAAAATTCATCCGATGGTGTAATCGTATTCAGTGAGATTTATTATCCTGATGGTTGGAACTGCTACATTGATGGAAAGAAAACAAATTATTTTAGGGTGAATTACTTACTTCGTGGTGTGAAGGTAGCAGCTGGAAATCATAAGATTGATTGGAAATTTGAGCCAAGCTCGTACCTAACTGGTAGTACATATTCGTTAATGGGATCCATTATACTATTACTAGCATTCTTTGGAGTGGGAGGGATGGAAATCAAAAAATCGATGAAGGTGGGGGAAGAAGGTAAGTTGATTGATTAGGGCTTGCTTCGTTTTTATTCCTTTTCAAGTAGAAACCAAGTTATATCATCTTGAGGAAACGCATTATCTCTCTTGTAGCAAAATCCATAGTCAACTAATTTTAGGTCAGCATATTTTTCAAGCATTTCACCTGCAAAATCCCTTTTAAATAGACGGTCACTATGTCCCCGATAGCTTACGTTTACGGGCGAGGGATTATAATACTCACAAATCAAAATATATTTGTTACTTGCAGTATAAAGTTTTTCATAAACTAATGAAAGCATTTCTGGATTTATGTGAATTAGAACGCCTTTTATTAATGAGACATCGCATTTATGAGTTGCTTCAAACTCGAAAATCGAACCGTTAAACACATTCTCTTGCCCTAAAAATTTAGCTAATTCATCCGCTGCATTTTTATTTATCTCAATGCCAAATAAATCTATTTTAGGGAACAAGAGTTTTATTGCTCTTAAATTCATTCCGATATTAGCGCCAAATTCAATGAGACTTTTTGGTTGCCCAAGTTGATTAAATGCCTTTGAGAAAAAATTCAAGTTTGAAGCCAAGTATTCTTCGCTTTTATTTCGACCAATATATTCGTCTCCAAAGTCACCCGCCCAAAATTTTTCTTGTTCTGTTTTGAAATTCATACTGTTTTCTTTCTATTTATTCTATTCGTTAGGGCTTTCGGTTTCGCCTCCTCAATAACCTTTTGGGACAGGCCGTTTTTTGAGTGGTCACTGGTCTCCACTTTTATTTATAAATATACTAATTTATCATTGATATATGATTTTTTTTCAGTTCATAAACTTACTCATAACGTCAGTTCGTCTATTAAACCATTTTTAGATTCAAAACAAAATGATTTGTGATAGCGCTAAAAAAAAATCACTTATGCCTAAACCAGCAATCTTGGCGTTCGTTTTCGTACATTTTAAATACGGTATTAACGGGCGTTCCGTGTATCAAAAGCCTATTAAATTGTGTTCTTGCTAAATAATTAAATGCTCCCATATCACCTGTAAAAGCTGTTTGGTTTGCGCTATTGGCAGATTCGTGGATAGCGCATAACTTTTTAATGAAATCAAAGAATGTCGGAGCGTTACTTCCTATTACGCCACAATTTAACAGCGTTTCAGAGCCAAACTTGCTTTCATATTCGGCATAATCGCTGATGTTGTTTCGTAGATTGGTAGAATGATCCCTCATCCAATCATTGTTGAGCATTTTTGGTTCGTCACCACAAAAAATAGCGGTCGGATTTTCAATGAAATAGGAATCAATGAAAGGGTTGTTAACCAAGGTGACATCTGTTATGTCAGTTACGAATATATTTTTGAAGCGCTGAACATGCTGTTGTAGAAAATCTTTGTACACAAAATACCGATAGACATTGGGATTAAATTGATTGTTGTAATCTATTTTAATGAATGAAATGTATTCATTTTTGAATTTTTCGCAGGTTTCCAAGGTGAAATTGTTATGAAAAATTATACCTTGTAGTTGTTGTTCTGCAACAGATTCAGCCCAATCACGCACTAATTCATACTTATCATTATCAAGCGTTGTATTGCGATTTACATCATGCACCCCAGTAATATGGCATGCCATAATAACATCAGTATTTGGTTGAAAACGGCGAATGTCGAAAGCCATAGGTCAAGAATTGATCAGGTTCTCTTTTTTAATGGTCGAACAAATACTATTAGGAATGTTTCTGTGATAAATATACGTTCTTAGGTCAACTTTTTTTACACGAAACTGAGTTTCTGCTCTTTCGTAAAAATCAGCATCAGCAGCGAAGCCATTTTTGAATTTAATGCTTGAAAATACTTTTTTTCGTCCGAATAAGGTGCCAAAGAGAACTGTTTCATCTAAATGGATGAGTTTTGTTAAATCATTTTTATCTGGAACAAAATAATCATCGTTCGTATCAACGATTGTTTCAGTGGTGGAGCAAATCAAATCTTCCTCTTTTATCTCTCGAAGACAAGAACTTAAATGATTCGATTTATATTCATCGTCTCCATCTAGTATGGTTATAAATTCACCTACACTGTTTAAAACACCGCGATTGATTGATTGTGATTGACCCCGGTTACTATGTCGGATATAGACTATTTTATCTTCGTTTTTCTGAGCATATTGCAACAAAGACTCATGAATAGTAGAATTACTGCCATCATCGATAATAATGAGCTCGAAATCTTGAAAATCCTGAAGTAATAAGGAATCAATTGCTCTTTTGATGTAAGAAAAATCGGTATTATAGACAGCCATCAGCACCGAAATTTTTGGTTGTTTTAACATAGTTGCTTGGTATTGTGGCTATTACCCAAAAAATGATGCATGTTTACTGGTACGCGTTAGTTATTTCAGGGCGCAAGTAACTCATTTTTCTGTTTGTTAAGGTTAATTTCTTGTTATTTTAACGATTAATCGTATTCATCGCAGAACATATAGAAAAAATATGATCCATTTCGCCAGAACGGCAACGAACCATTTGGGTTTACAAACCTAAAACCTCACGACCACACTTCTCCTCTAATTTCATTATAATCTGAGCATCAAATGGTTCGTTTGGATTGGGGTACACTTTTCTTATTTTTTCAATTTCACATTCACAGATTTTTCGGATGTCAGAATCACTGATAGAGAAATTGCTACTTTTAATTCCGCCGGTGCAAGAAGACATAAACATACTTTTGAATTCTTCGCTCCAACCTTCTACCTCCTTTTTTTGAACTGGCTCATCATATTTCGGAACGACTTCATCTACCGTAACAGGTGGCTCTTCAATTACTTCTTGTTCCTTTGGGTAATCTTCTTTATACTCATGAATTTCATTATTTGTCGAACAATTTGCAAAGGCTAAAGAAAGTACAAATAATAGTAGTAGTTTTTTCATGTGTTAAGTTTTTTTTATCTAAATATAAAAATTCTATATGTATTTGTACATAATGTTTTGAGGGCTTGCGAAGTTTGCTTTTGTTGGGCTTCGTACACTTTCAAATTAACAAAACTTTTTCCACCCCACAAAAGTAAATTGTGATAAGCCCTATGTTAGTGGCTGTATTTTTCTTCATTATTTAGAGAACTTTGAATTTTTCCAAGAGTCAAGCATTTGTTCCCCTTTCTTTTTGTCAACGTACATAATATTCACAGTAAACTCTTTTTTGTCAAAAAGTCTACTATACATCATTACGTTAAATTCCATTTTATTTGGATACTCGATTTTCATTTTAAAAGTCTGAAATTCCAAATTGTTAATTTTTTCAACTGAAGTGGTGGAGTCTATCTTTATGCCAGGCATTTGATTTTTAAAAGTCTCGAACAATATATTATTTACATTTTTGCAAGATTCTAAATAATCTCCATCAATTGAAATGTCAAAAGGTTGATAATTTGATTCAAAGTAATTTAGTTGATCACTTTTGAATACGAAAATGGTCTTTGCTCGATTAATAACTTTTTCATCGTAAGTTTTTTCGATTGCATCCGCACCTTTGTTTTGCATTTTTGCCCATTCTTCTACACTAACATTTTGAAAGTTTTCAGGGATTGTTATTGTCCAATTAAAGTCTTGATTGTATATTTCTTTTTTAGGTGTAGATTGTCCATTACAACCTTGAATTACAATTGTTAAACAGATAAGAAAACATATTAGTTTATTCATTTTATTATGGTTTTGTTTAAATTATCGTCTTCTTGTTCAAATTCTGCTCGATATCCTTTCTCAAGCGCTAATTTACAAAATAGGTCAGAAGTTCAATTAATTAATTCCGCCCGCCTATTGCAAATGTAATGTTATAAGCTGTTTTTAATTGTTTTTATAAAATCTCCTGCCACCATTTCAACTAGGGTACATATTGTACCCCACTTCAACTTTAGAGAAGATTCTCTGCTTAAAATTCTTTTTACATATTGCTTCACATCAGTGCTATCAGTTAAGACAAGGACAATATCATGTACTGAGAAATACCACTTCTCTTCAGCTTCATTCCAAACAGAACGGATGTTTTTACTTTCAAATAATTTAATAGAATTCATTATATAAATATAGTGTGTAAATTTTATAAATCGTCAAACGGACTGCGAATATTTTGAATATTCATTGTGCTAACATGCGTGTAAATCTCAGTCGTTTTGCTGCTTTTGTGTCCCAATAAAATGATTTCATGCTAAAAACCAAGAATTCACTCGAAGTCGTTCAAGCTAATTCGTTCGCCTTTTTTAAGATCACGTTTCGCTGTTTTACCTAAAATTTCTGGTAGGTGTTTGGGATGTAAACTAAAACCTGGACGAACGCTTTTTATCGTGGCTTCTGTAATGATGTCTCCTTTATTAATTGCCTCAGCAACATAGAGTGAACGAGAAAAATCTTTTCCTGCCACTTGTTTGGGACTTAATTCATAGCTGCTTGTTCCTACGGCGACTTCTGCTTCACGTATTGCTTTCACCATGGCGGTGAATTCTATTTCATTCATGGAAAAGGAGGCGTCTGGGCCGCCTATGGATCTGTCTAAAATAAAATGTTTTTCAATGACTTTTGCTCCTAATGCCGTTGCGATTACTGGGACAGTAGAACCTAAAGTATGGTCGGATAATCCAATTTTCACCTTGAAATCGATCGCTAATTGTTGCATCATGGCCAAATTAGCCTCTGCAACTGGAGCAGGGTAGGAGGAGGTACATTTTAATAAGGTGATGTTGTCATTTCCAACTTTTCGACAGGTTTCAACCGCTAAATGAATGTCATCATAGCTTGCAATTCCGGTTGAAATAATGATTGGTTTTCCTTGCTTCGCTACGTATTCAATTAAAGGAATGTCGGTAATTTCAAAGGAAGCAATTTTGTAAATAGGACAGTGCAAGGTTTCCAGGAAATCTACAGCGCTTTTATCAAAGGGGGAAGAAAAACAAACTAATCCTTCTTCTTTCGCGACTTCAAAAAGTTGTGCGTGCCATTCCCAAGGGGTGTAGGCTTCCTTGTACAGGTCATGTAATTTTTTACCATCCCAAATGGTTCCGCCTTTAATCACGAAATCGGATTCATCGCAATCTAAGGTTAGGGTGTCTGCTGTATAGGTTTGAAATTTAATGGCATCAGCACCAGCTCTTTTTGCAGCTCGGATTGTTTCAATGGCGGTTGCTAAACTTCCGTTGTGATTGGCGGATAATTCTGCGATTACAAAGACATGGTGCTCGTTTTTGGCCATATTACAGCTGCTTAATGTATTTTAATTTTTTTTGATCAGACGAATCTAGTAAATATCCTTGTCTTTCAAATATTTTTCGTGAAGCGATATTTTCCGGCACTACAAATCCTATTAATTGCTTTAACCTTGGATTTTTTTCTGTTAATACTCCCAAAGATAAAGATAGTATAGCATTTCCATAACCATGTCCGTGGTAATTATTGTCTATCAAATAACTAATGAGCGCCTCGTTTTCTGTGTTTATGTCATATCGAATGGATCCAATGACTTCGCTATCTTTTTCCAAAAGTAAGTAGAGGCAAGAAGGATCGTTTATTTTCGAATTGTACCAAGCATAGTGCATTTCTTGGGTGATCGCTTCCTGCTGAAAGGAGTATTTACGGATGTTTGTATCGCTTGCCCATCGAAAGGTAATATCAACATCATTTTTTGTCGCTTCTCGAAGTTGGAGGGGATTCTTTTTTGTATGAATAACTACATCTATTAACTTCCCTTCGATTAGCTGCTCTTTTTCTAAGCGTTTGCTCTGCTGAAATCCGACATTTTCTATGGCTTTGTACAAATGAGGACGTAAATCATAGGCATAGGTGAATAGGCTACTCAAATTCAAATCCGTAAAGGCTATTTTTTCCAGCAAATGAAGGAAGGTGATCCAGTTTGTTTCAAAATTGTCGGCTTCTAATTCGGATGCCATGATAAAGGATACTTCCGCTTGGTGGCTTTGCCAATTAATATGAACTAATCCTCCATAGCCAATGCATTTTTCGTTTCTTAAAAATGAAAACAAGATTTGGGCTGGTGCCTTTTCATTAAATGAGGGATGAATGATGTTTTGAAAGTAAGCTTCTTGGTCGTTTTCAGTGAGTATTTTTTCTTGCCGTAAATGATACATTTGTTCATTTCGCCATTTCATTATTGCCAAACGATCTTCATATCGAATGGGAACAATGGCAAATTCTCCCGTTGTAATTTCTTGCTTGTGTAAACAGTTATAGCTCGCCATGTCCATTCAATTTGTGAAGTATACTTTGCAATACATAAGCATGACCTTTTTCATTTAGGTGATGAAAGTCTGACATAATTCCACTTGATTCAATTCCGCTTAAATCAATTACGCTTCCTGTTTCTTGCAAGATGGAATTGTATTGCGCTATTCGTTTCGTGATGCCACCGACTTTTTTCTCATAGTCACTGTTTGAAGGAAGTATGCTTAAGAATAGCACCTTTGATGTTGGAAATAGGTCGATGAATTGTTGCATGTTCATTTTAAACTTCGAAGGTTTTACATAGGTAATATGCCGAAGATTCCTGACCCACTGTTTATTCAAAGTTTGAAGTAAGTACTTTCCTAAGAATGGAATTGATTTTATTACTTTTAATTCGTTTTTCCCTGCAAATCTTGGTGTGCAATCTACTATGCCGCTTTGGATAATCACATAGTCAAATTCACTTTTGGGCGATTGAAAATAAAAAGTTTGTTTGAGTAATTCTGTCGATGTGGCTCCTCCAATCGCTATTTGACAAACGGAATAACCATTTTTTCGCAATAATTCTGGCCATGTATTAGAAAAGGAGCAGTTTTCAGGTTGTGACCTGGGAAGAGAAAGGGAATCAGTAAACAACAATATGTTTTTACTCATTTCATCTTGGTCTTTTCGTTTAGTAGCTGTATAAGTGCTTGGTCTGTTTTGTATTTCAACTGACAATCTTTATTTATCGCTGCAATGGCAGGATTAGCATCTAAAAATGTTAGAATGTCACTTAGTTCGTAGTCTTTTTTATCGTTGGCTATAAAATGATCATGGATTTTATTAAAGAGTATTAAATCTTCTTCATAATCTAATGTTAGTCGATAATCTCGCACGAAATGTACTGGTAATTCAACGGTATTTAAGTTGAAAAATTCAGGGTTGTTTTGAAAATACCACGTCATGTATTCTGAATAATCAGCAGAAGTAAAGTAGGCTTTTATTTTTCGAAGAGCGGAAACATTAATGATTTCAAGGTTGCAGCCTATTGCCGCGCTTTTTCCGGTGGTATAATCAGCTCCTTTTTCGAAATGAGATGCAAGCAATATTCGGCAAGTTTCCGGATCTACGTATGGCATGTCGGCGGTGATTCTAACGATTACATCGATGTCCATTTCATCGCAAATCTTTAAATATCGTGCAATCACATCTTCTGGATCTCCTTGAAAGAAAACAACATCAGGATGGTAGGTGTGATTTTTCAGTTCATCGTCTTGAGGATTTGTCGAGCTAGCAAGAATGGTATGGTGAACGTCTTTGAATTTCAAGGCACTTTTTATACAATATTCTACCGATGGCAAATTTCCAATGGGTAAAAGTGCTTTTTCTTTTAAGCGAGATGATTTTAATCGGCATGCTATAATGCTTGCAATTTTTGCTTCCTTAAAATCTGATTTATTAATGGTTTGACCCGCTTGAATAGGAGAACTTAGTATTTTCTTCTCCGCTTGAAGTTGGAGTACTTCATTAAACGTTAAACCATCTTTCCCTGAACGTCTGAAGATTAAGTCACTCGAACTGCTGATTAAGTCTCCAGCAGCTAAAAGTTTTTTTGTAAGGGGTTTCATTTGACTTTTATGCAGGTAGTCAATTTCACGTGTATTGATGAACTCTTTATCGGCTAAGGCAGTGTAATTATCTACGTTGGCGACTAACTCATCGAATTGTTTTTTCGTGATGGATGAAAAGTGATCGTACTTTGTCTCACGATCGTCGAGCATGACATGTTTTTCAATGGCATCAACGCCATTTAACACAGCGATTAATGGTAAAGTGAGCGCATCGTTGGACTTACCTTCGGTATGGTCTGCAAATACGATTTCGTTTTTAAAATGGTTTTTTAAGATGGCGATTTTATTCAATCCACTGTCATCTAATAAGGTAGGGTAGGATTGAAAACCAATTTCCAACATTATTTTTTGCGGTCTCAAGTTATTATTCACCTTTTCTATTATCGCTTCAATGGCCTCAATGGATTGGGCTGCAATGTTTAATATGATTATTTTCTCTTGTAAATTGGTAGAAGCGAGTAGGTCAAAAACTTCTTGATTTTGTAAGACGGAACTTTGAAATTTTATTCCTTTTATTTTGTCAATGTTTTCATTGAGAATTTGTACGCCATATGCGTCAAATAAATCGAGCCAAACATCTTTACTTTTTTTTGCTTCGCTGATAATTTCCTTCCAATCGTTGGGAGCAAAGTACAATTCTTGGTATACTGGATACCATTCAAAGTCTTTTGTAGCAATGGTGTCGGGTGAAAAAGCTTGAAATTTTATTCCGAAATTTCCAGAAAGGTCACTGAATTGGGCAATCAGGTCGTCTAAATATTGACGGTTTCCACCATGCGTATTGGCAACTTCAATAATATAATAGGGAGATTTGTTCATGAAATAAAGGTGTTACGCCTTAAAATTAGGGTCAATGTGTTCACGAATTAATTCACGTAAACTTTCCACATTTTCCATTTTTTCATTATCAAGTGAATTGTAGGAGAATCCTTCTTTTACTTTTATAGCATTGAATTTCAACACAAACTCATT
>CANJLG010000009.1 GCA_947475095.1 Flavobacteriales bacterium | reverse complement strand
TTGTGGGAGTTGAGGGGTTCGAACCCCCGACCCTCTGCTTGTAAGGCAGATGCTCTGAACCAGCTGAGCTAAACTCCCAAATTTGGTGTGCAAATATACACTAATTTTTTAAATGTAAAGAAACTACTCGTTATTTTTTAGCTCTTCTATTTTATTAAGCACATCATCTAATCCCTCCTTGAATTTTTCAAAATCCTCTTTGTATAAAAAAATTTTGTGTTTCTGGAAATTATCATTTCCATCTTCACCGAAAATCTTCTTGCTTTCTGTTAAGGTAATGTAAAGATCATTTCCTTTTGTCGCTTTAATATCAAAGAAATAGGTTCGCTTTCCAGCTCTAACTACCTTTGAATAAACTTCGTTCTGATCATTGTTCATACTTTCAAACTTTATATTTTCCAAATTTGGTATTTTTTTTTTAATTTTCAAACTTAATGAACCTTCTATTATTGTTATATTTTTATTTTTCATTGCTGTATTTCATTAATCAGAACAATATAATTTATTGTAAATGAATATTTTAAGCTTATTTAGTTTACTTTTTACTTTATTAATTTTGAATTCTTGTCGAACTGAATTAAAGAATTCAGAACCTAAATTTGACCTTGATAATATTAAATTAAAAGGAAAAATTACGGTTTTAATGGATAATAGCACATTATCCTTCTATGATGACAAGGGCAAAGAGAGTGGTTTTGAATATGAAATCTTGGCGGCCTTCGCAAAGTCAATAGGTTTAAAATTGGAAGTCAAGGTAATAAACAATCAAGCTGAGTTTTTTCAGCGTTTGAATAATGGTGAAGGGGATATTATTGCATGTAATAGGGCGGTAACATTAACAGATATGCAAAAAATTGATTTTTCAATCCCATTTTATACTACGCATCAAGTATTAATACAACGAAATATAGCAGATAGTTTGCTTTTGAAAAGTTCATCGCAGCTTGGCTCAAAAGATGTTAATATTCCTAAAGGGTCTGTATTTGATGCTCGATTAAAACAACTTTCTGATGAAATAGGAGAAAATATAAATCGTAGATATCTTTTGAACGATCCAAGCACTGAAGATCTCATTGAAATGGTCTCCTCCGGTAAAATAAAATATACTGTTTCTAATAAAAATTTAGCCCTTATTTGTGCTCAAAAATATGCCAATTTATCTACTAATACCATTATTTCGGCTGAACAAAAAATAGCCTTTGGAATAAGAAAAAATAATCCTAAGTTAAAGCAAGAATTAAATAGTTTTTTAAAGAAATATTGTTCTTCTTCAATATTTATAGCGTTAAAGGATCGTTATTTTAATTCCGCAGAACCTGAGCCTGTGAATCAAATTTTAGTAACTAAAAATGGAAATATATCTCCCTATGATGATTTATTTAAAGCTGCTGCATCTAAGTATGGATGGGATTGGAAAATACTTGCCTCACTGTGTTTTCAGGAATCGAATTTCAATCCAACTGCAAAGGGGATGGGTGGCGCTTTTGGTTTAATGCAATTTATGCCAAATACAGGTGCTAATTTTGGTGTTTATCCAAATTCTAGTTACGAAGTTCAAATAAACGGCGCAATGAAAATGTTAAATACTATTTATAATTCTTGGTCTAGTATTCCCGATATTGAACAACGGATTAAATTTACACTGGCTTCATATAATGCAGGGAAAGGGCACATTGATGACGGTCAACGCTTGGCACTAAATCAGGGCTTAAACCATCAAATTTGGGATGGAAATGTACAAGTAATGGTAAAAAAATTGGCAGATCCAATGTTTTATCGTAATCCAGTTGTGAAATGTGGTGCATATAGAGGCCCAGCTTCTGGTTATGTTACCGAAGTATATCAACGATATTTGTCTTGGAAATAAAAATGAATTCCCCCATCCTAATTGTTATTCAGGGCCCCACAGCTTCTGGAAAAACAAAGCTAGCAATCGATTTGGCCTTGCATTATGACACGCAGATTATTTCAGCAGATGCAAGGCAATTTTATACCGAAATGTCAATTGGCACGGCAAAGCCATCTGACATTGAATTGTCACAAGTGAAACATCATTTTATTAATTCTCATTCCATTCAGCAGAATTTTACGGCTTCTAATTTTGCTCAAGAAGCTACACTGCTTTTGAAACGCTTGTTTGAAACGAGAAGGGTAGTTGTTCTTGTTGGTGGTTCGAACATGTTTATTGATGCCTTAATTGATGGTTTAGATGATATTCCAAGTGATGTATCGCTGAAAAAAGAACTGAATTCAATCTTAGAGAAAAATGGCATTGCTATTTTTTTAGATGAATTAAAAGAAAAGGATCCTGAAACATTTACAACAATCGATATAAATAATCCCCATAGAATCCTTAGAGCAATTGAAGCTATTCGTCTCTCTGGTCAAAAGTTCAGTGAATTAAAAAGTGGAAATAAACAGCAAAATAAGTTTAATACTTTTCGCTTTGCTTTACAGTGGGAACGATCAGTTTTATACGATAGAATTAATCAACGAGTTGATTTAATGATGGATCAGGGATTGTTAGCAGAAGTTAAATCGCTTCTGCCACAGCGAACGCTTAATGCATTAAAAACGGTCGGTTACACGGAGTTAATAAATTATCTTGATGGTCAAATCAACCTAGATTTCGCGTTGGATCAAATAAAGCAACATACTCGAAATTATGCAAAGCGTCAATTAACATGGATGAATAGGTATGATGACTTAGTTTGGCTTGATCAAAATACAAGCATAAGTCCAAAAGATCAGATTGTAGCAATGCTAAACAATGCTTATAATGAAAGCATAAGTTAATTTTTCCTTTTTATATTTGTACCGATAAAAAGCAATAGTAAATTATAATTGGTTAAATTTTTGTTAAAATGTTCATCAGAAGCAAAAATCTTCGTCACTTCGACTGGTTTAACTAAATAAAATTAAAAAAAATGAAAAAATCTGTCTTGTTTCTCTGTTTAATTCTTTCCATAAACTCCTTAAATGCGCAAAAAATTAGATTTAAGGTCAGTGGCGAAAAGGATACCCTAGTTAATTTAATTAAATACTTCGGAAAAGGTCTTTACTACGCTGATACAGCCGCAATGAAGAATGGAGTAGTGACATTCGACGGTTCCAAACAAAAACCGGGTATCCTGGGCTTACTTCTGTCTGGTCAGCGTTATTTTGAATTTGTTTACGATAATGAAGACATCGATATGGAAACTTCCGGTCCTGAATTTGTTAAAAATATGAAGGTCATCAAATCTGATGAAAACAAGGTGTTTATACCATATGTTGATTACATAACTACTAAAAAAACGGAAGCAGGAAAATTGGGTGAAGAACGTTCTAAATTTACAGATAAAGACCCTCAATTCAAATCGCTAGGTAATCAAATTGATGCCATCAATAAGGACGTGGAAGAATATCAAGCTAAATTAATGAATCTTAATAAAGATAAGTTGGTGTCAAAGATTGTTAAGATGTCAACTGAAGTTACTATTCCTGAAGCTCCTGTGGATGCTAAGGGAAATATAATTGATTCTTCCTTTCGATTCAACTATTACCGAAAGCATTATTGGGACAATGTAGATTTGTTGGACGAGCGATTGGTTAACAATCCAGTTTTTCACAATAAACTTGAATACTATTTCTCGAAAAATATGATGATTCAGCATTGGGATACGGTATTAGTTAATGCATTTGAATTTTGTGATCGTTTAAATCCTAAATCAAGGACTTTTGAATATGTCGTGGGATGGATTACCTCTACCTACGGCAAAAGTCAAATCATGGGAATGGATAAGGTTTATTACCGAATGCTTGAACGCTATTATTGTAGTAAAAATAAAGATGGAAAATCGCCTGCTTATTGGGTTCCTGAAGATAAGTTTAAAGATTTGTGCGAAAACATCAATAATAAACTCAATATCGTATTGGGTGTTCGACCACCAAATTTGATTTTAAAAGACACCACCGATGCAAAATGGGTCGATTTATATGCTGTTGATGCAGAATATACTATTCTTTATTTCTGGGATCCTGAATGCGGTCATTGTAAAAAAGTAACGCCAAAATTAGAAAAGTTCTATCAAGAGAAACTGAAAGCGAGAAACGTTGAGATCTATTCAGTAGGAAAGGCAATAGGGAAAGATTTTGAAGCATGGAAAAAATTTGTCCGTGAAAATAAATTGACTTTTATCAATGTAGCAGTTACGGACAAACTTTACGAAATAGCTAAGGCTAATCCTGAATCGTTGGTGCCGATGTATCCTGGAGAAAAAGGAAAACCAACCACTTTGGAGTCCTTGAATTACCAAACTGCCTACGATATATTTTCTACTCCAAAAGTTTTCATCTTAGATAAAGACAAGAAAATCATTGCAAAAAGTTTATCTCTTTCTCAAATGGAGGATTTATTAGATCGTTTGCAAGGAAAAAAGGATGCGCCAAAATTATTCCCTCCAGACGCTGAAGAGGATGCTCAAATGCAGAAAAAAGAATAATGATGGTAGACGATATCAAGAGATTAAAAGAGGTTGTAGATACGTGTAACAATGTTTTAATCCTTGCGCATAAATCGCCAGATGGTGATGCTGTAGGAAGTGCTGCAGCGTGGTTTCATTTTTTAAAAAATCACGGCAAAAATCCAACGATCGTTTTTCCCGATCGACCATCTTCTAACTTACTATCATTTCTAGACAATACTGATTACCTTATTTTTGATCTTGACGCTCTTAAAGTAGCCGCTTTATCTGCTCAATGTGATACGCTATTTTGTTTGGATTTTAATTCGCCGAGTAGAGTAGGTGCAGAAGCTCAAGTAATTATCGATGAATTTAAAGGACAATCTGCCATGATTGACCACCATCCTAACCCAACTAATTTTTGTGATGTGCAAATTTCAAGACCAGAAATATGCTCAACAGCACAATTGCTTTACCATTGCATCGAAGAAATGGGCATGTTAACGCTGCTTAATACTAAAGTCGCAGAAGGTATCTATCTTGGAATTATGACTGATACCGGTTCTTTCCGCTATCCATCTGTAGACGCCAATACACACTTCATTCTAGGCAAATTGATTCAAGATGGATTGGAACATTTTAAAATACATGAAGCTATTTTTGATGTTAATACCATTGATAAACTACAGTTGAGGGGATTTGCAATTACTGAAAAATTAGTACTTGTTTCCAATTGCCCCATCGGATACATTTCATTAACGCTTAGCGAATTAGAGCGATTTAATTATCAAAAAGGGGATATAGAAGGATTGGTGAATGTGGTATTATCCATTGAAGGCATCTCTGTTGCGGCTATCTTTATGGAATCAAGAGATGGTGTGAAAATTTCATTTCGTTCAAAAGGGAAATATCATGTCAATGAGTTTTCTGCTAAGTATTTTGGTGGTGGAGGTCATAAATATGCCGCTGGAGGTTTTAGTAACGATTCGCTTGACGTAACCATTGACCGATTCAAAACGTTCTTAGTCGAAATAATCGAATGAAGAATTTCCTGATCCTTATTTTAGTTACGAGTTGTCTTTTCTCATGCAGTGATAAACAGAAGGATCCACCTAAAAATAAGCCTAAAAATAACGATTGGAGCAAAGTACATTCCATTTCCTTCAATCAAGAAATCAATGAACGCGAAGCAATACAAATCGCTCTTTTCCTTGATCACCATAAGGATTATGAAATGACCGAAACTGAAACGGGATTAAGGTATATGATTTATAAAGATTCCATTGGTGAAACGAAACCTAAAAATGGCCAACAGGCATCCATTTCCCTGAAAATTAATTTACTCGATGGAACTGAATGCTATAGTACAGCGAAAGGAGATTTTGAGGAGTTTACTATTGATAAATCAGATGAAGAGTCTGGAATAAACGAGGCTGTAAAATTAATGTCAGTAGGCGATCAAGCAAAATTAATACTTCCAAGTCATTTAGCCCATGGCCTACTTGGAGATTTAGATAAAATTCCGCCTCAATCAATTTTACTAATTGATATTCAACTAAATACAATTAAATAATGGAGAAATTCGTGCTATTTATATTCATGTTATTAACGCTATTCGCATGTAATAATAATCCTAAACCAAAGGATCCACCAAGAAAACAAGGAGGTAATTCTACCGTGAAAGATACCATTAAGGATTCCCCACAAGCCAATTTAAAAAATTTCGAAACCGACAAAGTAAAAGACACGCTTAAATTAGATAATGGTCTTGTAATCAAATGGATTACCAAAGGTACTGGCAATACGCTTTTAAATGGTGAAGTAGTTTTAATTGAGTACCGATTATCGCTCCCTGACGGTAAAATTGTGGATGGTAACGAACACGCCAAATTGCCTTTTATTCCGTTTATTGTCGGTTTTAATATGCAAACATTGGGATGGGATATGGCCTTGACGAAATTAAGAGTTGGTGATTTTGTTAAAGTTGAAATGCCTCAGCAGTTGGCGCATGGCGCAAAAGGAATTCCTGGTGTAATTCCGCCAAACTCAGATAATTGGTTGTACCTAAAGATTAAAGCTCGCGTGACGCCAGAATATAATCTTAATGGAGTTAAAACATGGACTTTTGCCGAAGGGACAGAAACTGAATCTTTTTCTGGACGCCTGAATGAAATTATTTATAATGTTATTGCCTCAACAGCATCAAATCCAGAAGTTATTAATACGTATAGGGCTAAGTTTCCATTAAAGTATATTTCTGGTCAGAAAAATGTAGTACCAGGCTTAGAAAAAGTATTAAGTAAGGTTAAAAAAGGACAAAAAATTTACGTACTTCTAGAACCAAATCAGGCATACGGTGATAAAGGATATGTAAATATCGTTAGGCCAAATGAAGCTGTTTTCTACAATATTTCTGTCAAAGATATTAGGCCAATCTAAATTGAAATCTTATATTTGAATTTCTCAACGATAATTATTTTGCGTCAGCTTATCTTCTTCTTGTTTATCATACAATCATATTCGCTTGTACTTGCTCAAAAGACAATTGATACGGTCGACACCCCGCTTGGTAGACTATTAATTTTTGAAAATCGTACTTGGAGCTTAATGAATGAATCAAGTTTTAATGGCGTATTAAATGAAAGAATCCATTCTTTTGTAAGTAAAAACAAACCCGCATTTATTCAAACTTGGAATAATGAAGTTTGCTATACAGGAAAGAATAATGACCTTTCTAAATTAAATGACACGATTTGGCTTTGTTTAAATGAAGAAGAAAGCAACGATTTCTCTATCCCTGTTAAAGGCGTAGTTACATCACACTATGGTTATAGAAGCGGACGCTATCATAATGGTATTGATCTCGCCTTAAAAATTGGGGATACTGTTTATGCAGCATTCTCAGGTAAAATTAGGTATGCAAAGTATAATGATGGAGGATTTGGCAACTTAGTGATTATTCGTCACAATAACGGTTTAGAAACTTTTTATGCTCATTTAAGCAAGCATTTAGTTGTCCCAAATCAAGACGTTAAGTCAGGAGATCCCATTGGTCTCGGAGGAATTACTGGTCGGTCTTTTGGCCCTCATTTACACTTTGAAGTTCGTTTTTATGACGGACCAATAAACCCAGAAGAAATTATTGATTTCACTAAAAAGACACTTAAAAAAGAAAACTTATTTGTTCACAAAGGCCTATTTGTGCCTGGCATAAAGCCAAGTGAATTTTATGAAGTAAATGAGGAAGATGAAAAAGTAGAGAAGGTGGAGAAAGTAGAGCCGAAGCCAAATGTTGTTAAAGTTCCTGAGAAAAAAATTGAAAAGGTAGAGCCTAAGCCTAAGCCCAAGCCTGTCGTGAAAGTGAAAACAGAAGAAAAAAAATATTATACTGTAAAATCTGGCGATAGCTTATCAGAAATTGCCGCACGGAATAAAACAACAGTATCTAAATTATGTGAATTAAATGGTATAAAACCAAGTACTAAAATACAGATTGGTAAAAGTCTTAGAATCCGATAAATGAAAAATTATATAAAATTAGTAGGTCTTTTTTCTAGTTTGCTGTTTCTAACAGCTTGTTCAAATTACAATGTTATCATCAAAGGAGATGATTATGAGGCTAAATTTGATGCTGCAAACGATTATTACGAATCGAAGAAGTACGATCGTTGCATGGTTTTATACGAACAGGTTTACCAACATTCGCCGAAGACTGATCAAGGAGAAGTATCCTATTATAGATTAGCAAAGAGTTATTACTTAATAAGTGATTACTATATGTCAGCTTATTATTTTAATGCATATATCCAACGTTTTCCTTACAGTGAAAAGAATGAAGAAGCCTTGTTTTTATCTGCTTTATGTAGTGTAAATAATTCCCCTAATTGGTCATTAGACCAAACCGAAACATTAATGGCCATAAATAATGTTCAAGAATTTATAGATAAATATCCGCAATCATCTTTGCTGGATTCATGTAATCATATCATTGATCGTTTAAGGTATAAATTGGAATTTAAAGATTACAACAAGGTGTGCTTGTATGCAAAAACTGAAAATTATCGTTCTGCTGTAACCGCAGCAGATAATTTTATTAGTGCCTTCTCTCGTTCCATTTATTGTGAAGAGATAAAATACCTTGCTATTATAAATTGTTATCAATTAGCTAAAAATAGTATCGAGAGTAAAAAAATTGATAGAATGGAACAAACTACAGAAAGATATCGTAACTTTGCAGTCGAATTTCCAAATTCTATTTATTTAAAGGAACTGGAAATCTTATACGAAAGTCTAAAAAGTGAACAATAACTATTGATATAAAAATTAAGACCATGAGCTATCGAAATACCATTGCAGAAAAATCAACAATAACTCGTGATACCATCTTATTGGAAGAAAAGACAGGTAATATTTATCAATCTCTTGTTGCGGTATCCAAAAGATCAAATCAAATTAGTACAGAGATCAAGGAGGAATTAACTCAAAAGCTTCAAGAATTTGCTACCACAAATGACAACCTTGAGGAAGTATTCGAAAATAGGGAGCAAATTGAGATTTCTAAGCATTATGAAAAAATGCCAAAAGCCGTTGCTATAGCAACTCAGGAATTATTAGACGATAAAATATACATGAGGACTCCCGAAGAGGAAATCTAACATGCGAATTATCGTAGGAATTAGTGGTGGTATTGCTGCATATAAAATTCCATTTTTAATACGACATCTTAAGAAAATAGGGGCAGAAGTTAAATGCATCATGACGCCCTCATCCATCGATTTTATAAGTCCGCTTGTACTATCTGCATTATCAAACGAACCGGTTGGAATTGAATTTTGGAATAAGGAAACAGGGGAGTGGAACAATCACGTACATTATGGTGAATGGGCAGATTTATTAGTAATTGCTCCTGCTACGGCTAATACAATTGCTAAATTAGCTAATGGCGCTTGCGACAATTTACTGCTAGCAACCTACTTATCCATGAGAAGTAAAACGCTAGTTGTGCCCGCTATGGATCTAGATATGTATAAACATCCAACTGTTCTGAGAAATCTAGAACAACTATCCAAAGATGGCGTCCATATTCTACCAGCTGAATCAGGCGAATTAGCGAGTGGACTTGTGGGGGAGGGAAGAATGGCAGAACCTGAAACGATCGTTGGGATTATTCAAACGATTTTAGCTGTTGAGCCAGTTTTATTGAATAAAACAGTGCTTATTACTGCAGGTCCTACTCATGAAGCCATTGACCCTGTTCGTTTTATCGGAAATAATTCAAGTGGTAAAATGGGTTTCGCTTTGGCTCATAGGGCGCTTCAACTCGGTGCAAAGGTTATATTGATAAGTGGCCCAACTTCTTGTCACTTACAACATGATGCGTTACAGCTAATTCATGTTACTACTGCTGTTGAAATGTTTAATGCGGTTCAAATACATTGGAAGGAAAGTCAAATTGGAGTTTTTGCCGCTGCTGTTGCCGATTTTAGGCCATTAAAAATGGAAAATACTAAAATTAAAAAATCAGGGGACTTATTAAGCCTTGAATTAACTACGAATCCAGATATTATTGAATGGGCATCGACTAACAAAGAGGATAACCAGATCACCGTAGGATTTGCCTTAGAAACAAATAACGAAAAAGAAAATGCGTTACTTAAACTGTCGCGCAAAAAAATGGATGTGATTATTTTAAATTCCTTGAATGAAAAAGGTGCAGGTTTTGAAACGGATACCAACAAAATTAGTATCTTCGATTCCAAAGGACAGCATCAAGAATTTTCCTTGAAACAAAAAACTGAGGTGGCAAGAGATATATTTAAATACATTAACGATTATAATCAATGAAACAGTTTCTATTTTGCCTAATACTATTTTTTAGCGCTTCTCTTGAAGCACAAGAACTAAATTGCCAGGTAAGTATCATTAGCGATGCGAAATTGGAAATTAATAGTACGGAACAAGATGCATTAACACAATTGAAACAAATTGTGGCAGATATCATGAACAATACACAATGGACAAAGGATAATTTTAAGATTGAAGAACGAATTAATTGCAATATACAACTCCAAATAAATAAGATTCCAAGTCCTGGAGTATTTTCTGGCTCTATTCAAATTCAATCTACTCGTCCCGCTTTTAATACAAATTATAATTCTTTAATCATTAATTATCAAGATGATGATGTGACTTTTGCCTTTTCTAGAAACTCAATGATTATCTACGCTCCAAATCAATTCAGAGACAATTTATCTTCTATTTTAGCCTTTTATGCTTATTTTATTATCGGAATGGACTATGATTCATTTTCATCAAAAGGTGGCACACCCTATTTTGTCGAGGCTCAACAGATTGTTACTAATGCCCAAAATTCTGGCGGTGTGGGTTGGAAGTCAAATGAGCAGGGAAAACGAAATCGCTATTGGCTTGTCGATAATATTTTGCAAGGGGCTTATGAGCCATTAAGAGAATGTAATTATAATTATCATCGAAATGGAATCGATCTCTTAGATCAAGATAAAATTAAAGGTAGAAAAGCTATGTATGATGCGCTTTTTCGCTTAACTCCGGTTGCTCAGGCAAGACCGAACTCCCTTAATGTTTTGTCTTTTTTAAATGCAAAAGCCACTGAAATAAAGAATATTTTATTTGATGCCGAACTCAAAGAGAAAAATGAATTCGTTAATCTCTTGAAAAGACTTGATCCCGCAAATACGTCTAAGTACCAAGAAATTCTCAATTAAATGCTAAAGTTACTTCGCATCGACAATTTTGTCTTGATCGATCGAGTTGAATTAGTGCTCGACAAGGGCTTTACAGTTATCACAGGGGAAACTGGCTCAGGAAAATCAATCTTATTGGCAGCGATTAATCTACTCCTGGGTGAAAGGGCTGATTTTTCAGTTATCGGAAAAAAAAGCACTAAATCATTTGTTGAAGCAAGTTTCAATATGGAAGATCGGTTTGTTGATTTTTTTACGGCAAATGACCTTGATCAACAACAGGATATTCTTATCAGACGAGAAATTGTAAAGGATGGTAAATCTAGGGCTTTTATCAATGATACACCCGTTCAACTGGCTAAATTAAAGGAGTTAACGTCGTTGTTATTATCCGTTAATTCGCAATTCAACACCTTTGATTTACGCTCATCGTCCTACCAAATGGAGTTGTATGACGATATGGCTGATACCACTTCCATGCGGATGAAATTTTTGCATGATTTCTTAACGTGGAAAGCTAATTGTCAAGTAATCCGGAAACTAGAAGAAAAACGAAATCTTGAAAATTCTCAAAAGGATTATACGCAATTTCTGTTAGATGAATTGAGCCAACTTGACTTAAAAAATACTGATTATTCTATTTATGAATCTGCACTAAGTCGAATTGAAAATGCTGATTCTATTAGAGAGGTAGCAATTCAAATGACACATTTATCGGAAGATAATGGTCCGTATTCTACCTTGTCTACGCTCTTATCTAAAATTGAAAAAATTAGTCTTTCAGATGCTAAAATGACGCAATTTGCAGCGCAACTAAAGGCAGTGTTGATTGAGTTAAAGGAAATGATGAATGAGGCTGAAGAATTAGTGAATGACATAGAAATAGATCCTGAAGCCCATAGAATGATGCTTGCAAAAATTGATGAGTTTAATCGACAATTAAATAAACATCGATTTACGCACCAAAGTCAATTAGTAGAGTTGGAAAATCAATTAAAAGACACAACACAAGAAAGTGAACAATTAGATTCTGAACTTGAGTTATTGTTGATTGAGAATGAAAGCGTTCATAAGAAGTTAGTTGGGCTTTCACAGCTTTTGCACGAAAATAGGATTAAAGCAGCAAAAGGAATTGAAAATTCCATAAAGGATTGCTTGCAAGAGCTAAAATTATCGGATACGGAAATTAATTTTCAACTGAGCGTAAGCGAGCTAAAAGAAAATGGAGCGTCAGACTTAAGTATTCTTTTTAGCGCAAATAAAGGCATGGTTATGACTCCCATTGAAAAGGCTGCGAGCGGGGGAGAAATGTCTCGGGTTATGTTGGCGCTTCAGAAAATTATCTCGGATAAAAGGAAATTGCCTACGGTTTTATTCGATGAGATTGATACAGGGGTTTCTGGTGAAGTTGCTCAAAAAATTGGATTGCTGTTGAGGGCTATGGGAGAAAACATGCAATTAATTGCTATTTCTCACCTTCCACAGGTGGCAGCAAAAGCTAATAACCATTTTAAAGTCGAAAAAGACAGCGATGGCACTGCTACTAAAACATATGTCAAACGATTGGAAAATGAGGAAGTAGCGATTGAAATAGCACGCTTAATGAGTGGGGAAGTAATTACGTCTGAAGCGATTCTAACCGCTAAAAACCTAATGAATTAAATGGAATCACAGCGATTTTTTATTCCATTTAAACCCTCGGAATCCAAACTAAAGATTGACTTTAACGATAACATCTTCTTAATTGGCTCTTGTTTCTCAACTGAAATTCACTCCTATTTTATTCAATCTGGATTTCGTGCATCTACGCATCTTTTTGGCATTGCATATAATCCTGAATCTATTGCTAATCAAATAATTAAGTCAATTGATTTAAACAAAGAAAACAATATTTTCATTGATAAGCAAAATTATTATGATTGGGAAAGCTCTAATGTCATATCTGGTTCTTCAGAAGAAGATCTTAGCGATAAATTAATTGCTACACGACACGAAATGCGAAATAAAATAAAGACTGCATCGTGTTTGTTCATCACCTTTGGTAGTGCATATGCTTACCGCTTAAATGAAAATAAGCTGATTGTAGCTAATTGCCACAAACAAGCTGCTCATTTATTTACAAAAGAATTATTGTCGCTGCAGGAGATGCAATCACTTTGGCAGCAAGCAATCAAAAAAATAAAGGACTTAAACCCTAATATTCATATCTGTTTTACGGTTAGTCCGGTTCGCCATGTTCGCGATGGGATTATCGAAAACAATAGGAGCAAGGCAAGGTTATTTGAATTGGTTTCTTCCCTAGAAAAATTAGAGAAAGTCGCATATTTTCCCTCGTATGAGATTATGATTGATGAGCTTCGTGATTATCGTTTTTATAAATTAGATCGAATTCATCCAAGCGACGAAGCTATAGCATACATTTGGGAACGGTTCGGCGAAGTGTATTTTTCAAAAGCGACCATAGAAATGATTAGAAAGATACAATCTGTTAGAAAAGCAGAAAATCATTATTTTAAGGAAGTTACAAGTGCGGAAAGTCTTCATCATATGGAAGAAACGAATCGAAGAAAGAAAGAACTTTCTGTTTTAGAGCCTAAAATTAATTGGGAATAGACCGCTTTACATTCCATTCTTCTAGAAACTGTCGAACGAAATCCACCATAAATTGATGACGTGATTCGGCTATTTCTTTTGCTGTATTCGTTTCCATTCGTTCTTTGAGTAAGAACAACTTTTCGTAAAAGTGATTGATCGTGTGCCCTTCATTCTTTAGGTATTCTTCTTTACTTTCATGCAATACATGGGGGATTTCAGGCGAAAAAAGTGACCTGTTTTTACTTCCGCCGTAGGCAAAGGCTCTAGCAATACCTATGGCACCAATCGCATCTAATCGATCCGCATCACGCACGATGGATAATTCAATACTTCCTTTGACATCAGGAACAAATGCTCCTTTATATGAAATTTGAGAAACGATTTTAGAAACATCTTCAGCGAGTTGAGCCTCCGACCCAAGCGATAATAGAAGGGATTTTGTTTCAGTAGCTCCTTTTTCGTAATCGCCACCATTGTACTTATGATCAGAAATATCGTGTAATAGTGCGGCCAACTCAATGATTTGTAAAGTGCCACCTTCTTTTTCGTGTAGCATCTTAGCTGTGTTCCAAACTCGCTCAATATGATGCCAATCGTGACTTCCCTCCATGTTGACAAAAAGCGACTTAACATGATTTTTTACCTGGTCAACGAGCGTTTCCAATCGCTTATTGTTTAATGAATTTGACGGTAGAACTAGCGTTGGCAGAATAAACACGAGCGTAATAAAACCCGACAGGCAGTTGATTGATGTCAATAGTTAATTGATCTGTTTGAAAAAGAATACTTCCTGAAGCATTGCAAATGACAATTTTTTCAATTGGATAAGCGCTAGAAATGGTAATCTTATCGCTGGATGGATTTGGATATACAGTTACGGCATTCGTTACATTTACATTAATACCCGTAACATCTTCTTTTCTTGCTTCAAAATCATCAAGGTATAATTTGAAACCATCATACGTTTTATTAACGAAAGCGATGTAAATGGATTGATTATTATACCCCTGCTCACTTAAATCAACTTCTCTAAAGGTCCACTCAAAATTTTCTTCAACAACAAACCCGATTGTGTCGGTAAAACTAGCGATTAGATTATCCGTTGTAGAAAGTAAAACTAAGTAATCATCCGGAAAAGAAGGGTCATGCGAACGAGCCTCCCATGAAAAATAGTTTCCAAAGCCACCAAGCGTGATAGAGGGTGTGATTAACCAGCGACTTGCGGTGTCTTGTGGTGAAAAGAATGAGGTTGATGCTGCAACCGTATCGATTGTATTATTCGGGTCAGTTTTACTAATCCAAGCACTTGTAAATTCTGCCACTACTGGTGCAGGTGTATTGCCATCATTATCAATGAGGGTAAAAGTACTAGGTATTCCATTTTGAAAATCCTCAGAAAAGATAATCGTTTGAGAGAATGATGAAAAGGAGGCTAAAAATAATAAGCTAAGGTAAAAACTGCGCATAAAAATAATTTGAGTAAAATTACATTTAATCCACCAAATTAATGAGTATATCCTTGAATTCTTGGTGAAATTTATCAAACTCTACGATTCTATTTTTTAAAAAATCATAGATAATTGGCCATTCTTCTTCTTTGAGGTAATTCACATTATTAAGTTTCCAACTAATTCGGTCAATGACCAATCCTTCTTTGGTTTGAAACCCACGCGACCAAATACTTGGGTAATTCATTTGCACATTGATTAAACTCATCAATTCTTCCAGTTGTTCCCATACAATATCACGAATTCCTTGATCACTAAACTGACTATCAAATTGTAAGGCTACGCCATCTTTTTCACAGACCATCCGCAGGTACATATGTTTAATGTCAGTAGGGTAGGTAAGCCAATTTATTCGTCGACCATTCGACGAATTAAAAGATTTCATTTCATTTTTAAATCCATTCCAGAAACGAATGTTCCATTCTTTTTGAGCTTCCTTAGAAAGCATACAGCTTATTTATTACCTTTTGCATAATCAGCTAAAAACTGCTGTAATCCTAGATCAGTTAATGGGTGATTTGCTAATGCTTTTATAGCGCTAAGTGGACCTGTCATGACATCGGCACCAATTTCGGCACAATTAATTATGTGCATAGGATGTCGAACCGATGCTGCAAGAATTTGAGTATCGTAGGCATAGTTATCGTAAATCAAACGTATTTGAGCGATTAATTCCAATCCGTTTGTCGAAACATCATCAAGTCTGCCAATAAAAGGAGAAACATACGTTGCACCGGCTTTAGCTGCCAATAATGCTTGTCCGGCTGAAAAAATCAAGGTGCAATTCGTGCGGATATCTTTTTCATAAAAATACTTAATGGCTTTAATGCCTTCAGGGATCATTGGAATCTTTACAACGATATTCGGATGAAGCGCAGCAAGGATTTCACCTTCTTTTACCATTCCTTTAAAATCGGTACTGATTACCTCGGCAGAAACAGGACCATCAACGATATTACATATGTCTATGTAGTGCTGCAAAATCTTCTTTTTCCCTGTAATGCCTTCCTTCGCCATGAGGGATGGATTGGTTGTTACGCCATCTAATACGCCTAGATCATTGGCTTCTTTGATATCATTTAAATTCGCGGTATCTATAAAAAATCTCATAATTGCTTTGGTATTTAACGTTTTTTGTTTTTGAGTGCCTCCTGCTGTAGTTTTTGCATTTCTTCCAATTTCAATTGAAAGCGTGATTTCTTCTTTTCTTTTGGATTTGCAGAAAGTTTAGCCTTACGAAGTTCCATTTTTTCTTTTAGTTTGTCTTCATTCACGAAGAAGCGTTTGATAACTACCATAATTAAAATCGAAACTAGTGTTGATATAAAGTAGTAATAACTTAGACCAGATGAATAATTATTAAAGAAGAAAATCATCATTATAGGGAAAATGTACATAATCACCTTCATATTAGGCATTCCTGGTTGCGTAGGCTGCTGCATATTCCCACTGTTCAAGTATGTGAAAACCAATGTTGTAATTGACATTAGTAAGGTAAATAAACTAACGTGATCACCATAAAGCCAAATATTAAAGCCAAAATCCCATATTGAATCATAAGAAGATAAATCTTCTGCCCATAAAAAAGGCTGTTGTCTCAATTCAAATGCAGCAGGAAAAAATCGAAATACGGCCAAAAGAATAGGCATTTGAATCAGCATCGGAATACATCCTGCTAGTGGACTAGCGCCAGATTCCTTGTACAAGGCCATCATCTCCACTTGTTTTTTCATTGCGTCTTCTTTATTCGGGAATTTTGCATTTAAGGTATCAATTTCGGGCTTTAGAATTTTCATTTTTACGGAAGACACAAACATTTTCCATTGAATCGGCATCAAAATCAACTTAAGAATAATCGTAAGAATTAGAATAGCCCAACCTATATTAGAGCCTAATGAAATGATTACATTAAATATGGGTTGAACGGCATAGATATTTATCCAACGAAATAAGCCCCATCCGAAATTTAATATATCCGGATAATTTGCATTTGTTGCAGTAAGAATCTCATAATCATTTGGTCCAAAGTACCAATTAAACTTTGCGCTATTATTTTCATCAAAGTTTAAGCTTAGAATGGAAGAGAAATCTTTAAGGTGTGTGGAGTCTTTTTTGCTTTGCTCCTCATAAACGTCAATCTTAAAAGAACTATTTTTCTTTGAAAATCCATTTTTTGGATGAAGAATAGAAGAAAAATAACTTTGCTTAAATGCCACCCAATTGATGTTGTCTTCAGCAGGTTCAGAATCTTCCGATGTTTCACTTAAATATGAAAGCCCCTCATCTTTGTATTCATAACAAATGGTACTAACACGTCTTTGCTCACTTAACAATCGTTCCGTTTTTCTAAACGCTGTCTTTAAATCTAATTGGATGTTTTTTGATGCGTCTTTATCGAAACCAATCAAGGATATTGCATGTTCTATACTGAAGCCATTCTTAGTTATTGCATAAAAGAATTGTATGGATTTAATGGAATCTAATTTTAGCTCAAAAGTGATTGCGTTTTTATCTTGTTTTATTATATCGCAATGATAATTTCCGGTTTTAATCTGCTGGCCTTTTTCCGTAATGAGTAATTGATTGGTTGCATCACCAGATTTAAATAAACAAAGATTCTCCTTTTTATTAGCTACATAATTTGTATACGATTTATAATTTTTAAGATAAACCGCATTTACTTGTCCGCCACGATCTGTTAATTCAATCAGCAATTGATCATTTTCAATGATAAACTTCTTTTCTTCTGTTGACGGGTTAAGGTATTTTTTTGTTGCTGGAACAGTTGCGCCAATAGTTGGTTCATCTGTCATTTTATTCGCAGGTGGCAAAGCCTCTTTCTTCTTCGTCTCTGGGGCTACTTTTGTCTTTTCAACTTGTTCAGTTTTTTTATTCTCAGCTGCTATTTCTGCTTCAGATGGCTGATTGTATACTGAAAACACGGTTAAGACTAAACCAAGTAAAAACAATCCTATTACTGTATTTCTATCCATTATTTATTTTTTATGAGTCAAACTTGCATTAATAAAAGCCACAAAGAGTGGGTGAGGAGTGGCGACGGTACTTTTGTATTCTGGGTGAAATTGAACACCCACAAACCAAGGGTGAGAAGGGATTTCAACCACTTCCACCAAATTAGTTTTTGGATTTTTACCGCTTGCTTTCATTCCAGCTTTTTCGAAATCCTCTAAATAAGCTGAGTTGAATTCGTATCGATGGCGATGTCTCTCTGAAATTTTATCAAGATTATAAGCCATTGCAACCTTTGATTTAGATTTTAACTGGCAACGATAAGCTCCTAAACGCATGGTTCCTCCCATGTTTGAAATTTCTTTTTGCTCTTGCATCATAGAAATTACTGGGTGAGGGGTCTCTTCTGAAATCTCAGTGCTGTGCGCATCTTCCAATCCCATTACGTTTCTAGCGTATTCAATAACGGCACATTGCATGCCTAAACAAATCCCTAAAAATGGAATATTTTCCTCTCTAGCAAATTGTACTGCCTCAATTTTTCCTGAAATACCACGAGAACCGAAGCCAGGCGCTACTAGAATACCATCTAAGTTGGCCAGCTGTTTTTGTGCATTAGCCTTGGTTATCTTTTCGGATTGAATCCAATGAACATTTACTTTTGCATCGTTAGCAACACCACCATGAATGAGGGCCTCAGAAATCGATTTGTATGCATCTTTCAGTTCTACATACTTTCCTACTAATCCTATTTCTACTGTCTTACTTGGGTTTTTAAGCTTAACTAAAAAGGCATTCCAATTCGCTAAATTTGGAACCGTTTTTTTAGGGAGACCTAACTTTTCTAAGACAACTGAATCCAACTCTTCTTTCTGCATTAAGATCGGAACGTCATAAATTGATTCCGCATCTCTTGCTTCAATAACAGCATTCATCGAAACATTACAAAACTTAGCTATCTTTCTTCGTAGGTTTAAGTCTAACTCATGTTCTGTGCGACAACAAAGAATATCGGGCTGTACACCGAGTTCTAGTAATTGCTTAACAGAATGTTGCGTTGGCTTTGTCTTTAACTCACCAGCTGCCGCTAAATAAGGAACGAGCGTTAAATGAATCACAATGCAATCGTTTTCATATTCCCAAAGTAATTGGCGAACAGATTCTATGTATGGAAGCGACTCGATATCCCCAACTGTTCCCCCAATTTCGGTAATGATAATATCATAATCACCTGTCTTAGCAAGGAGTTGAATGCGTTGCTTTATTTCATCAGTAATGTGTGGAATAACCTGAACCGTTTTTCCTAAAAACTCGCCACGACGTTCTTTTTCTATCACAGATTGATAAATCCTTCCCGTGGTAATATTATTGGCTTGTGAGGTTCGAACGTTCAGGAAACGCTCGTAATGACCTAAATCTAAATCTGTTTCAGCACCATCGTCGGTTACAAAACATTCGCCATGCTCATATGGATTTAAAGTTCCTGGATCGATATTGATGTATGGATCTAACTTTTGAATGGTCACAGAATACCCTCTGGATTGAAGAAGTTTTGCTAAAGAAGCTGAAATTATTCCTTTTCCTAGGGATGAAGTAACGCCCCCGGTTACAAAAATATACTTGGTTGAATTTGACATTTATTAAAAATTGTAACTACGGGAGTCAAAGATAATATATCCTTGGGAACTTTCAGCTAATATTTATGAACACATTACAATTAACTCTTTACTCATAACGGTGGTTTCGAGAGCCTCAACCACCGCGAGAGCCTCAACCACCATTATTTGTTTGGTGCCTGAGGTTCTCGAAAACACCTTTATCTGTTTGGTGCCTAAGGCTCTCGAAGGCACCTTTTAATTCATTTCAATCTTCATTTTTTTAAATCTCTGAAAGCTATGGCTAATTCAGGTAGTTTTTCACTGTGCGAATTAATTAATGCTTCTTTTTTTTATCTACTCCAACCTTGCACTTGTTTTTCTCTATAAAAAGCCTCGTCAATTCGTTGAAATTCCTCATAGTAAACTAATTTAACGGGTAATCTTTTTTAGTGTGATTTGCTCCTTCTCCATTTTGATGTTGCAAAAGTCTTAAATCTAAATTATTTGTGCTCCCAGTGTAAAAGGTGCCATCCGAACATTCTAATATATACATCCATCCTCTCACAATAATTCCAAAATTGAGTTTATGTTAATGGTGCCTGAGGTTCTCGAAGGCACCATTATTTGTTTGGTACCTGAGGCTCTCGAAGGCACCAAACAAATAGTATCTTTTTCATTATCAATTCTTACTTCTATGTGGTCAGTTAGATCATTTGGTTGATAAAGTATAATTTCGTTTTTTATTCTTCCCGAAAATAACCAATTATTTTATAAATTCCTATGCTGCTTCCATCACCCTCAGAAATTGCTATATCGGAGCTAAAGCGTGATAATAAATCACCTTTTCAAGATTACTTTGAATTCCAAGTTTTGTAGTCAGAATTTTGTATAGGACGGTTTTGTTCTGGCTCTTTAAGCGGTTCGCAAAGTAGGAGGGAGGAGTGACAATCTTTTGGTAGTGCTTGGTATAGCGCCGTACCTTCCGTTTTCCATGCAATCATTTCATCGCTAACGGTTTTAAGAATTCGTGCAGGATTACCAACCACTAGACTTCTTCTTGGAATTTCCATTTTAGAAGGGACAAAGCATAAAGCGCCAATTATAGATTCTTCGCCAACGACTACGTCATCCATCACAACAGCATTCATGCCTATTAAACAATTTTCGCCGAGTGTTGCACCATGTATCACAGCGCCATGACCAACGTGCGCACCTTTGTTAAACGTAACAGTTGTGCCGGGAAACATATGAACAGTACAATTTTCCTGTATGTTACAGCCGTCGCCCACTAAAATTAATCCCCAATCGCCTCGTAATACTGCGCCTGGACCTACATAAACATTTTTTCCTATGATTACATTACCGATAACAGAAGCTTGAGGATGCACAAAACTACTGGGATCTACCACGGGAATAAAACCTTGAAATGAATAAATCGCCATCGTTATTTTTTTAAAGTATAAATAAATTAATTGCTAATTTTAAGGCAAAGATACAAACCATGAAAATAATCAGTTCAAAAAATAATTCTATCATCAAAAAAGGGCTTGTTTTAGCATCAATCCTACTTTCTTTTTCTTGTTTTTCACAGCAAACGATCAATGGAAGTATCGTGCACGATGGCATCGTTCGCACGTATAAGTTATATGTCCCTGGGATTTATAATGCAAATACGGCTGTTCCATTACTGTTTAATTTTCATGGATATACCAGTAATTCAAATGAACAAATGTTTTACGGGGATTTTAGAAATATTGCTGATACGGCTAACTTTCTTGTGGTGCATCCTCAAGGGACCTTGGACAATACAAATACTACCCATTTTAATGTCGGGTGGGGCGGTAGTTCTGTCGATGACGTAGGTTTTACAGAAGCTTTACTAGACTCTTTATCAGCTGCTTATTCGATTAACCAAAACAGGATTTATGCCGTTGGAATGTCAAATGGGGGATTCATGAGTTTTCGACTTGCCTGTGATTTAAGTGCGAAAATAGCGGCCGTAGGATCTGTTACAGGTTCCATGTTGCCTTCCACATTGGTGAATTGTAATTCCACACATCCTATGCCTGTTATTCAAATCCACGGAACAACTGACCAAACTGTTCCTTATAATGGATCAGCCGGGTGGACAGCATCCATTTCAAATGTTTTAGACCATTGGGCCACATTTAATAATTGCTCACCAGTTCCAACCATTGTTAATGTTCCTAATACCAATTTATCAGACGGAAGTACGGTGGAGAAATACACCTACGATAATGGTGATAATTGCAGCGAGGTAGTTCATTTCAAAGTGACCAATGGTCAACATACATGGCCAGGGAGCATTTTTAATTTAGCAGGGACCAACTACGATATCAATGCTTCAGTGCAGATTTGGAATTTTCTTTCTAAGTATGATATCTTTGGATTAATCACTTGTAATCCAGCAAAAGTTGATGAGCAATTCGGCAGCGGAGATTTTCAAGTATTTCCAAATCCATCTAACAAATCTATACGAGTCGATATGAAAACCGCTGAATCATCTTCATATGAAATCTATTCTTTATGCGGACAACTTTTGAAATCCGGATCCATTTCAAAGACTAGCAATGAAATCGATCTTTCTAATTTAGATCCGCAGGGATACCTTCTTAAAATAGGAGACCAATACCAACGCATTATAAAGTTGTAATAATAGCTTTAAGATAGGAGAGCCTTATTATTGCTTAGATATTCTATTTAACATAATATTAATTATAGTACAAAAGGATAATAGATCTTTTCGTGAGCAATTCTATTATTGTTCTTAAATTTGCAGATGCCAGCATTAATCTGTGATAGTCAAACATTAAAGGAATTAGGATTCCCTACCATCATAACGTATTTAGAAAAACATGCCTTTGGACCAAGTGCCAAACAAAACATTCAAGAGCTGCGACCAACGAATAATACAAGTGAACTTCTACAGAATCTTAATGCTGTTCAAGAAATTGTTTCTTTGAAGCGACTTAATATAAGTTTTCCAGCTTTAGATTTTGAGGAACTTACCCAAGAAATCCAATTGCTAGGGATTACTGATGCTGTATTACCAGCCGAAAGTTTTTTTAGAATTGTAAATACATCTGTATTAATTAATGAAATTCTTCAATTCTTTGAATTAAATCCCAATAAACACCCGCTTATTAAGGCGATTTTTAGGGATTGTACATTAACGAAAGAACTGATTAACAGTATTAATAAGGTACTTGATCGCCGCGGAATTGTTAAAGATGATGCTTCCAATGAATTAGCCATAATTCGGCAAAAAATGAAGTCCTTAAAAGCGCAAATCAATCGAAATTTTGAGCGGGAACTTAGAAAATGGCGCAAAGAAAATATCCTGGGGGAAACCTTTGAAACGTTTATAAATGAACGCCGGGTACTCACCGTCCAATCTACATATAAAAGAAAAGTAGCTGGAAGTTTTTTAGGATCTAGTAAAACAGGAAGCTTAAGTTATGTGGAGCCGCTCGCTAATGTCGCGCTGAATCAAGAACTTGATTGGCATATTGATGATGAAATTAAAGAAATTCGCAAGATTTTACAGCAACTTACCAGGGAAATCAGTTATCATTTACCCTTGATAAATGCTTATCATACGGCACTTTGCACCTATGATTTTACACATGCAAAAGCAAAGTTAGCCATTGAAATGAATGCTTGTTTGCCCATCATTGAGAAAACTCCTCAACTTAAATGGAACAGTGCCTTCCACCCTATTCTTCGGCAAAACAATCAGCTCCTTAATAAAAAGACGCTTCCCCAAGACATTATATTAGACAAAAACGCAAGAATCCTAGTTATTTCTGGTCCAAATGCTGGTGGAAAAAGCATTACGCTTAAAACTGTTGGTTTACTGCAGGTAATGCTGCAATCGGGCTTATTGATTCCTGTAGATTCAAATAGTAAGGCAAGCTTTTTTAATGAAATCTTATCTGATATTGGTGATAATCAATCTATTGATAATGAATTAAGTACGTATTCTTATCGATTAAAAAGAATTAACTATTTTTTGCAAATTGCTAGCAAAGAAAGTTTGTTCCTTTTAGATGAATTTGGCACAGGTTCCGATCCTGATTTAGGCGGCGCCATTGCGGAAGTATTTTTCGAATCGCTCTACGAAAAGGAATGCTTTAGTGTAATCACTACGCATTACACGAATATAAAAATTAAAGCGGGTCAGCTGGAAAAGACCATGAATGGTTGTATGTTGTTTGATGTAGCGTCCTTGAAACCACTATTTCAACTATCAATTGGACAACCGGGAAGTTCTTTTACCTTTGAAATAGCAAAAATTGTCGGAATAAGTGAAAAGCTTATCAAAAAAGCCAAAGATTCCTTAGGTGATAATAAAATACGCTTTGATAAGTTGCTAAGCAGCTTGCAGAAAGATAAGAACGAAATTGAAAGACTCATTAGCACTAATCAACTAACGGAGAAAAAAGCTAAAGAAACAATTGCGTATTATGAATCGATGAATGAAAAGTTGAATCAGCGCCTGCAGAGCACAAATAGTTCAATTGAAGGTCAAACCAGGCAAATTAACCTTGGGAAGAAGCTACAGGTGTTTATCGAAAGATATAATCTTAAATCAAAGAAAAAAGGTGTCAATGACGAATTAATAGAAGATATTAAGCGAATGATTATCATCGAAAAGTCGAAGCAAAACTTGAAGTTAAGTTCACAGGCTCAAACAATAAATAAAAATAAGCCATTGAGCGCCAAACAACTCGAAGCATTAAAAGTGCTAGAGAATATTAAGGTTGGATCCAAGGTTAGCATTCTTTCTACGAATCAAGTTGGCATAGTAGAACGAATCAAAGGTGATGAAGTACACTTGGAAATTGGCAATATCCGAATGAAGGTCCAAAAATCTAAATTGTTGCTTCTTGATTAATTCCAATTAATTTTAACCAAAAAAGCGCGTGAAATGGAATTGAAAGAAACAGTTTGCTACCTAAATAGTAATGATGGCTCCGGTATTTTAGCGTTTGGCGAAAAGCATCGACTCCGTATCGACTCACAGGAGGCATTAGAACAATTGCAGGCTTTCATTACTGAAAATTCAAACGAATACATCTTTGGATACTTGAGTTATGATCTGAAAAATGAAATTGAAAACTTATCTTCTTCTAATTCAGACCAACTAAATTTCCCGTGTTTGTTTTTTTGGGTTCCCACCCATGTTATTGAATTAAAGAATGAAAACTTTACATTCCTACAAGGAGAAAAAAATGAGGCAAGTTTTAATTTCATCAGTTATTTCATGGAAGAAGAAACGGACCGTAATTTTCATCAATTTAAGTACGATTTCAAACCGCGTACATCAAAGGAAAAGTACTTAGAAACCTTACTCAATATAAAAGATTCTATTCAACGTGGCGATATTTATGAGGTAAACTACTGCCAGGAATTCTATTGTGAGAATGTAGAGATTAAGTATCCTCTTGATGTTTATTTCAAACTTAATGAGTTAACGAAAGCACCATTTTCAAGCTTTTTACATTTTGATGAGTATTCAATGTTTTGTGGAAGTCCAGAACGATACATTGAAAAAAAAGACGGTCGTCTTCGATCGCAACCCATAAAAGGAACTGCTCCCAGAAGTAATGATCCGGAAACAGATAAGCAATTAAAAGAAGCATTGCAGCAGAATGAAAAAGAACGAGCAGAAAATATCATGATAGTGGATTTAGTGCGGAATGATTTGTCAAAAATTGCGCAGGCGAAAAGTGTAAAGGTTGATGAATTATGCCAAGTTTACTCGTTTGAAAATGTGCATCAAATGATTTCTACTATTTCTTGTATTCCTAAAGAAGATGCCAGTTTTACAGATATTATTCGCGCTACATTTCCTATGGGTTCCATGACAGGTGCACCAAAATTAAAAGCCATGGAGATTATTGAACAATCGGAAGACTTTAAGCGCGGATTATATTCAGGTAGTATGGGCTATATTTCTCCCAATGGTGATTTTGATTTTAATGTTGTGATTCGTAGTTTATTGTTTAATGAACTTACTAAGTACCTTTCTTGTCCCGTTGGTGGAGCAATTACGATTCAATCTATTCCTGAAGACGAATACCAAGAATGTTTAACAAAAGTCAAAAGAATTTTAGACGGCTTACATGCATAAGTTAGAGGATTTAGTTCATCAAGCGACCGCGAAACATTCTGATAGGCGCTACTTATTAGCAGTTAGTGGCGGTTTGGATTCAATGGTACTATTATCCATCTTTCATGCGCTAAAATTACCCTTTGAGGTTGCTCATGTTAATTATCAGTTGCGAGGTTTAGAAAGCGAAAATGATCAGAAACTAGTTGAGACTTTCTGTTCAAAAAATTCCATCAAAATTCACCTGTGCCGAACTGATTTAAAGGAAATCTTAAACGATAATAAAGGTAATTTGCAGCAACACGCGCGAAGAATCAGGTATGATTTCTTTCAGAAATTCATCGACGATAAGACTGTAGATTATGTTGTTACCGCACATCATCAAGACGATCAAGTGGAAACGTTTTGGTTAATGTTAAGTCGTAGTGCAGGAATTTCCGGATTGTCTGGTATGGACGAAGTATCAAATTGTATTTTCCGTCCGCTTCTAAGCGTTTCTAAGAAGGAATTGAAAAACTATGCAATAGAACAAGGTATTGAATGGCGCGAAGATCAGAGCAATCAAAAAAACGATTATCAACGAAATCTTTGGCGCAATAAGCTCCTCCCCTATTTAACGAAGGAAATTCCGAGTATAAATTCAGCCGTTTTAACACTAATGGCTTGTTTTAAAGAGGATAAAGCAATGCAGGATAAAACAGTAAGTAGTTACATTGAACAGATTCAATCTACATGTTTTATTAATTTCAATAATTATGACCAGTTATCTATTTATCAATTAATTACGATTTTTAATTATTTTAATATTCCGGTTTTAAAAATCGCTGAATTAAGCAAGATACGACAAGCACAAAAAGGAAAAATCGTTTCAATAGATTCCAATAAAAGTCCTTTTTCTAGTATCGTTAAGGAATTTGACTCATTTTATTTTACAAAAAAAGAAAATAGCTTGACTGTGCCGATGCTGCTTATTGAGCGCGTTGACTTAATACCTGCTGCATTTACAAAACAAGAGGTGTTTTTAGATGCTCAAAAAATTGAAGGAGAATTGAGATTACGTCCTTGGATCAAAGGTGATCGGATAAATCTAGTAGGTTTAAAAGGAAGTAAATTAGTGAGTGATATCCTTACGGATGCTAAAATCCCAAATTCTACCAGGGATAAGCAATTGGTTTTGGTTGATGATAAACACATAATTGCCTGCTGGGGTCATGCTATTGGTAGAGATTGTCTCGCAGACTCAACAACGAATGAAATCATATCGGTTCGAACGGCCTAAGAATAAATAAAATGCAGATTATATCTTTGTTGATTGGTCTTAATTATACCACAAGACTATTACATAACCCCAAGGGGGTTAACTATTTTTAACGCTGGATGTAATCCAGCGAAAAATAACATGAAATAGTTCCCTTTTTGGCATGTATTTTTAGTTAAAATCATAACAAAAAGATTTTAGTGATAAGAAAGCAAGCAGTCAGATATATTTATTTATAATCGCTTAAATTCCAAAAACAATAAATTAGTATTATTTTAGCAACCTAATATTAAATCCTTATTGTTATGACACGTTTGAAGAAAATACTTATTGCGTTCTCTCTTTTTGTTGGTTTTTTTGTTCATGCTGATGAAGGCATGTGGTTCCTCATGTTCATTGAGCGTTTAAATCAACGCGACATGGAGAAAATGGGCTTGCAGCTAACAGCAGATGAAATTTACAGTATAAATCATTCCAGCTTAAAAGATGCAATTGTTCAATTTAATGGCGGCTGTACAGCAGAATTGATTTCCAAAGATGGATTAATTCTCACCAATCACCATTGTGGTTTTGGTGCAATTGCTGAATTATCAACGCCTGAAAATGATTATCTAACCAATGGTTGGTGGGCACCTACACGTAAAGATGAAATGAAGCCAAAATCGTTATTTGTTCGGTTTTTTGTTCGAATGGATGATGTGTCATCGCGCATCCTTGGAAAAGTAAATGACAGCATGACGGAAGCTGAACGCGAAAAAATGATTAAAGATGAAATTGCTTTAATTGAAAAAGAAAATAGTGAAAATGGAAAATACACTGTGAATGTTCGATCGTTTTTTCAAGGAAACGAATATTACTATTTTGTGTATCAAGATTACAAAGATGTTCGATTAGTAGGCACACCGCCAAACAATATCGGTAAATTCGGCGGCGATACGGATAACTGGGAATGGCCAAGACATACCGGTGATTTTTCTATGTTTCGTGTATACGCCGATACCGAGGGTAATCCGGCAGAATATTCCTTAGAAAATGTCCCATTACAGCCAAAACATCATTTACCCGTAAACATTAAAGGTGTTCAAGAAAACGACTTCGCCATGATTTTAGGGTACCCTGGTAGAACAAATCGATGGTTACCTGCTAGTGGAATTGATCAAAACGTAAAATACGCCTACCCTGCTTGGGTTGAAGCATCAAAAACATCAATGGATGCTATGAAAGAATTCATGGATAAAGATGATGCTACTCGTCTTCAATACGCTTCAAAATATGCTGGAATTGCAAATTATTGGAAAAATAGAGCGGGAATGATTGAAGCGCTAACAAAATTTAAAACTGCAGCTTTGAAAACCAAGAATGAGAAAGTATTTAATAAGTGGGCAAATAAGGAGGAAAATAAAGCAAAATATGGTAATGCAGTCGCTAATATTAATAAATTTTATGCTGCCACCAATGATAAATCTAGGCATGATAATTACCTTCAACTAATTTTTAGAGGCTCTGAGTTTGCAAAAATATCACGAACGCTTGGTGCTCAAATTGAAGCATTTGCTAAAGTGGATGATGCTGGTAAAGAGGGAGCAATGGAAAGTTTAAAAACAGCTATTACTGAATTTTATGCTTCGATTAATCTTTCTGCTGAAAATGCGATATTTTCTAAAGGTCTAAGTTTATACTTGAATAAGGCAGATTATACGCTCGCTCCTGCTATCGTGTTGGCAGCTAAGTCGAATAAAAACGACATGAATAAATACATTAATTCATTGATGCAAAGTAGTGTTTTTGAATCAGAAAGTAAGTTGCTGAATTACATCGATAACATGGGCGACAAAAAAATATCCGATGATCCTTTGATGGCTTTAT
Organism: Flavobacteriales bacterium; assembly: GCA_947475095.1. GTDB lineage: Bacteria > Bacteroidota > Bacteroidia > Flavobacteriales_D > Crocinitomicaceae > UBA952. Next base: position 64,817 of record CANJLG010000009.1, on the reverse strand, counting down.
CTGCTAATTTGATTAATCATTTGAATACACGATCAGAAGAATTAGTGGCTTTACAAACTGAATACAATAGATCATTTCGCTTATTGGTTCAAGGAATGCGTGAATCAGGATTAGCAAGTATTCAATATCCTGATGCTAATAGTACGCTTCGTTTAAGCTACGGTAAAGTGAGCGCCTTACCTGCAGATAAACGAAATGATGCGAAAGTGAATTACTATACAACCTTACAAGGTGCAATTAATAAGTATAAGCCAAATGACGAGGAATTTGATTTACCAAAGCGATTAATGGAATTGAATGCCACCAAAGATTTTGGGGAATACGCTGATAAAGATGGCCATATGCCTGTTAACTTCCTAACCAACAATGATATCACAGGTGGGAATTCAGGATCACCTGTTCTTAATGGAAAAGGTGAATTAATCGGACTTGCTTTCGACGGAAATATTGAGGCAATGGCTGGTGACGTTATCTTTGATGACCTATTACAAAAGACAATTAATGTTGATATACGCTACGTACTATTTATTATCGATAAATACGCTGGTGCAAGACATATCGTTGATGAGATGACCATTATACGGTAAATCAACACGATTTTTAAGCAAGTTTTATAGAAAATTAGGAAGCCGCAGATTGCGGTTTCTTAATTTAAGGCCTTTCCTAATAAATTTAAATGAAATAGAGCCTCCCCTACTTCTTTCTCTTTGATTTTAATATTCGTAATGGCATTTCCAATTCCTTCCAGTAATACGAAATAAATAGCGCCAGAATGATTCTTCTTGTCATTTTTCATCCGTTCAATTACGTCAGAAACATCTTCATCGGTCAGTTGAATCATGGGGAAATTACGTAAAATAACCTCCTCAATTTGATGAAATTCCTCGCTGCTTATCTTTTTCTTCTTAAAAGATAGAAAAGCTTCTGCGCAGATCCCTAAAGCAACAGCATGACCGTGAGGTATCGCTGTTGAACTTAGAAAATGAGACTCTAAGGCATGACCAATGGTGTGACCAAAATTTAATTTCATACGCACATTTGCTTCTTCTGGATCAGCCTCCACTAAATCTAATTTTACTCGTATGGTGCGGAAAATCATTTCTTCATTTAACAATGCATCATCTGATTTGATTTTGATTAAATCCTCCCAAAGATTTTTGTCGGAAATGAGTCCATGCTTTAACATTTCTGCATAACCATTATAAATCTCTCGTTCGGGTAGTGTTTTCAAAAATGAAACATCAATAAAAATATGAGAAGGGTTTTTAAAAACCCCCAAATGATTTTTGAACCCATTCAAGTCCACACCATTTTTCCCTCCAATGCTAGCATCTACCATTCCTAACAAGCTAGTGGGTATGTTAATAAAATTCATTCCTCGCTTGTATAGAGCGGCAATAAATCCTCCCATATCTGTAATGATTCCACCACCCAAATTGATAACCAGGTCCTTTCTAGAAAAATTATATTCGGTAAACGTTTCCCAAACTTGCAAACACACTTCGATTACTTTATTCTCTTCTCCACCTGGTAATAAAATAATTTCGGCATTAATTAAGTCTGGAAAGCTAGTAAGTAGGAATTCTAGGCAGCAATCATGCGTATTTTCATCAACGATAATAATGATGTTTGACTTGGTATAGTCCGAGATCACCTTCGAGAAACTGGAAGTCAATAAGTCGCCAATCTGAATTTCGGTTGCTGTGGATTGAATAACTTTCATGCTTGGATTTTGAGGTCAAAAGTACGCCTTAATGCATTAAATAGTGCTGTAGATTGGTAATAATCTTTTGATGCTTTGTTACTACATTTGATGCGTATAAAACCCATCTCTTTTATTTAATGCTTTGTTTATCTTATATTTACACAATTAATTAGTGTTTAAATATGAAGAAAATTAGTCTCATCGTTTTTATTTCAATAGCTTTTTCGTCTTTCGGCCAACATAAGTATTTTGTTGATTATAGAAAATTAGCGGATAGTTTGGAGTCGGTTTATCAAATTCCCGCTTGTGTAATTTTGAGCATTGCTTACATAGAATCTGGAGGTGGGACAAGCGGAGTTGCTAAAAAATTACATAATCATTTTGGTATTACAGGAAAAAATGATGTGTCGATATCTAATTATAAAAGTGTTTATCGCTACTTCCCGACAATACGAGATTCATATATAGGATTTTGTAATTTAGTGGTATCAAAAAAATATTATGCAACCATGAAGGGTTCAAAAGACAACCTAAAATGGCTTAAAACTATCGCCTCTTATGGCTATGCGGCAGATGCGAATGGTTGGAGTAATAGCATCTATAATACCTTAAAGAAAAATTGCCAATAGTTCAATTCAATTATCAAAATTGAAAGTAGATAAAGGGTTGAATTAGATCATCTTTAAATTGAATAATCAGCTGAAGAGTAAGTGTTATCAATATTATATAGGTAAAAGCTGGTAATTTATAACTCTTTTCTATTAGGAAGTTCTTAACTTTAAAGGGAGTGAAAACGATAAGCATCGAAAGCAATATTAAAATGGTGATCTCGGGTCTCGCCATCGTAAAAGTATAGGCCTCAAGAAAATTTATTTTTGTAAAAATGGAATTGATGCTTTCAAATGCGATCTCAAAGGAAGATGATCTAAAAAATATCCAGCATATTGAAACGAAATTAAACGTAAGTACAACCCCCAGGAAAGAGAAGAGCATATTTTTTGGATTGATTTTAACATAAGTCGACCAGATTTTATGTAATACTAATGCTAGTCCATGGGCTAAACCCCAAAACATAAAACGCCAATCTGCTCCGTGCCAAAATCCTCCGATTAACATCGTAATTAAAAGAAATAAATAGGTTTTAAAAACTCCGTGTCTACTCCCACCCAAAGGAATATAGATGTAATCCTTTAACCAATTACTAAGGGAAATATGCCATTTTCGCCAGAATATGGTAATATTCGAAGCTAAGTAAGGACCATCAAAATTATCCTTCAATCGATACCCAAGCAATAAGGCAATACCAATTGCAATATCAGAATACCCTGAAAAATCAAAATAGATCTGAAAGCTATAGGCATACATAGACATGAAATGCTCAAACCCGGAAAAACCGTTGGGTGTAGCATGTAAAATAGTAACATATTTACCTAAATAATCTGCGATAAATAATTTCTTCATTAATCCCATCAAAATTCGTAAGATACTTTCCTTGTATAAACGGCTATCAATAATATTAGGACTTGCGATTTGAGGTAGAAAATCTTTCGCTCTAACAATAGGTCCAGCAACTAAATGAGGGAAAAATGTCATGTAAAAGGCATAATCACTAAAACGTTTGGCCGGGGCTAATTCATTGCGATAAACATCTACTAAATAACTAATGGATTGGAAGGTATAGAAAGAAATTCCAATAGGAAGAAATAAATTATTTAGGGCGAAATGTGTTCCTGCAAATTGATTTAAGTTAAGAACAACAAAGTCAGAATATTTAAAATATAATAAAAATGAAAGGCTGTATACAAGTGAAAGATACAGCAATAGTTTTTTTTTGAGCCCCTCTTGATTTGCGATATACTTTGCGAATAAGTAATCACTAATAATCATCAAGATAAATAAACCAAGAAAAGGTCCGCTGGATTTATAATAGAAAAATAAACTGAATAGAATAATGTATACGTTTTTCCATTTATTTTTTTCTACAATAAAAGAATAGATAATCAAGAAAAAACCAAAAACAAATAAAAAGCTAAACTCTGTAAAAAACCAAGGCTCGTTAAATGAGTAACTGAATGCTGCTTTTATATTTTCAGCACTAAATAAATTTAGAATGAAATTAATATCCACGGTACTTTGCAGCATTTAAATTTATAATCTTAGCTCTTATTTTCTGACCGCGAATTGCTGGATGTTTCATCTCTAGATGGTACTTAGCCTCAGTTTCTAACCAATTTGCAATAGCCGCCATCCAAATTTGATATCCTAATGAGTTTGGGTGTCTTCCATCCTGACCTTTAGGTAGATTTAAATCTTTTGAAAGAAAAAAACTCCCCGGTTCTGCAGCTGAAGCAAATGCAGCATTAATGCCATTATCTTCTGCATAATTTGCTGGCCCAATCCAAGCGTAAGGTATTCCTTTGATTTTATTGGCAAGAATTTCTGCTGCACTTTTACGCTTCTTTAAATCTGATGCATAAATTTCATTTAAGCCTACAACAATGAAAATAAACGTTGGCTCGTATTTATTAATCGCTTTTATTACTGTGTCCGAATAGGCAAAATTTAAAATAGTTGCTGAATTCCATACTAAACTCGCTACTAATTCATGTCCATTTTGATAACAATAATCATTCAATACCGAAAATAAGCCCCCGCATTCAGAATCCCCCATGATCATAATTCGATGACCACTTGAGTCAGCCTTTTTCGTGTAAACTATGGAATCTAGGTTAATGGCCAAATACAACTCTTTTTTTTCTGCTCCCAGTTTGTGATTATTGTGCGACTTTTTCTTAGAATCGGCCTTTAAATTATTATTCTTTAACAAGTTAGGCTTAATTTTAACTGCCGTTTTTATATTTAATGCTGGCTCAGCTGAATCCACTGTCATCTTTTTTAATTTTATATCAGAAAATGATAATTCCAAAGAAGAGGAGTCGTAAATATTTAATAAAAGTAACGGGATGATGAAACTAAATCCAGCTAAAAGTATAATAGACTTTGAATTTTTGGTTTTTTTTGCTGAAGAATCGTTGTTTTCCATTGATTGTAAAATTAGATAATTCAATAATGAAATATAACAAAAACACCTAATAAATTATTTATAATTATTCTTTTATTTGTTTAATCCTTTTCCGAACAAACAAGGCTCTGATAATTTTATCGCTAAACCTTTGATAATTTAAAAAAAAATCAAAAAAAAATTCTAAATTTGCAATCTAAAAAATAGGCATGTTAGATACATTTTCATTAGATTCATTAAAATCATCCTTTAAATCAAATAAAAAATTTCGAATTGCAACGTATTGTATTGGCGGATTATTTCTTTCAGTCTTGCTTTATTTTTCTTATCGACAGTTTATTTGGAAGCCAGCTAACGAGAAGTCCAAAGATTGTTATTGGATATCTCTAAATTATATGAAAAAAGGAGAAATTGACAAGGCTATTCCTTTATTAATTACTGCTGTCAAAAAATATGATGGTTATGACGGTGGAGAAATTGCACAATATCTTTTAGGTAAATGTTACATGAGCAAAGGTCAATTCGTTAAGGCATTAAATAGCTTAAAAGAAGCGAATCCTGATGATACTTATATATCTGTTTTTTGTATTGGTCTTCAGGGAGATTGTAACGTAGAATTAAAAAAATACGATGCTGCACTGAAACTTTACGAGGAAGCTTCAATTGCAGGGGAAAATAATTTAACCACTCCAATGTACTTATTCAAGGCAGGAGCTGTTGCAGAACAATTAAAAAAGTATAGTGTAGCCGCTGAACATTATATTCGAATTAGGGATGAATTTCCTGAATATGCCTCACAAAATATTTTTACAATCGATAAATACATTGCGAGAGTTTCGAGTAATAAGGCAAAGTAATGGCCACGGAAGGAACTAATTTATCTTCATATAACAAGGACTTTGTTCCTAATGGTGCCGGTTTTAAAATCGGCATTGTTGTTTCTAATTGGAACAAAAAGATTACCTCAAACTTATTATTAGGGGCACAACAGACATTGCTTGACAATGGGGTAAAGGAACACGATATCACAATTGAATATGTGCCAGGTGCTTTTGAATTGCCACTTGCTTGTCAAATGATGCTGGATACAAATAAATTTGATGGCGTCATTGCTATTGGTGTTGTTATTCAGGGTGAAACTAAGCATTTCGATTTTGTATGCGCTGGAACTACCCATGGATTAATGGATGTTATGTTAAAACACAGCAAGCCAATTGCTTTTTGCGTTCTAACGGATGAAAATGAGCAGCAATCAATTGATCGATCTGGAGGTATTCATGGCAATAAAGGAATTGAATGCGCTGTTGCCTGCTTACATATGGTAGGTTTGAAAAAGAAATACTAAGTTTTGACCGATGACACTGATAAAATCGATTTCTGGAATTAGAGGTACTATTGGAGGAAAAGTAAATGATGGCCTCACTCCTATTGATGCCGTTAAGTTTGCTGCCGCTTATGGTACGTGGATTATCCAACAATCAAGTACTAAAAAAGTAAAAGTTGTCATAGGACGAGATGCACGTATTTCAGGACCTATGATTTCGGATTTAGTCGTTTCTACGCTTATCGGTCTTGGTATCGATGTCATTAATCTTGGATTATCAACAACCCCAACAGTTGAAATTGCTGTTCCACTCGAAAATGCGAACGGCGGGATAATCCTTACGGCTAGTCATAATCCAAAACAATGGAACGCCTTAAAATTATTAAATAATAAAGGAGAATTTATCTCAGGTAAAGATGGAGAAGAAGTGCTTCATATAGCTGAAAATGAGTTATTTGATTTTTGTGATGTCGATAATATCGGTACCGTTATCCATGATAACTCTTACTTGCAGAAACACATTGATGCCATTTTAGCATTAGCACTTGTAAACATTTCAGCTATTAAGGAAGCAAATTTCAAAATTGTGGTCGATGCAGTTAATTCGAGCGGTGGTATATTTGTCCCTGCCTTGCTTAAGGCCTTAGGCGTTGAACAGGTTATAGAATTATATTGCGATCCTACGGGTGAATTCCCACATAATCCTGAACCGCTCCCTGCTCATCTCGTTGATCTTTCTAATAAGATTGTGGAAACAAAAGCTGATTTTGGTTTAACAGTTGATCCTGATGTTGATCGTCTCGCTTTTGTATGTGAGGACGGTTCGATGTTCGGGGAGGAATACACATTGGTTGCTGTAGCTGATTATGTAGTATCGAAAACGCCAGGAGCCACAGTGTCAAATTTGTCATCTACTCGCGCTCTACGCGATATCACCGAAGAAAAAGGCCAAATCTATGCTGCAGCTGCGGTTGGCGAAGTAAATGTGGTTGCTAAAATGAAGGAAATCAACGCCGTAATTGGTGGTGAAGGAAATGGCGGTGTAATCTATCCTGATCTTCATTATGGAAGGGATTCATTGGTTGGAATTGCCTTATTTTTATCGCATTTGGCAGAAAATAAAAAACCCTTAACTGATTTTAGGGATCAATTTCCAGCGTATTCTATTTCAAAGAATAAAATTGATTTATCCCCAACTACAGATGTTGATGCCATTCTACTTGCAATGGCGAATAAATATGCGCACGAAGAAGTAGATACAACAGATGGAGTAAAAATTTATATCGGGAAAGAATGGGTGCATCTTCGTAAAAGTAATACTGAGCCCATTATTCGTATCTATGCTGAAAGCAAGGATTCAGCACTTGCTGATCAACTCGCACTTCGTATTGTTTCTGAAATTCAAGCACTTACACATTAATTTCAAGACCTTTTGAACGTTTCACAAATGCGTATGTAAGCGCATAAAAACTAATCCTATGAAAAAAATCCTTATTGCTTTTTGTCTAGTTTTATCTAGCAATTGCTTACACGCAACAGAAAAAGAAATCATCAAGTCTACACTGACTGATGTAACAGTATATGCGCAAGGCGCACAACTGCATCACAAAGCAAATTATTCGGTTAAAATTGGCGTTACCGAGATAATTATTGAGGGAATCAGTTCTTTTATTGACCCTAAAAGTATTCAGGTAAAAGGAATTGGCGACTTAGTAATTTTAGATACACGCTATTCTTTATTTTATCCTCAGCCAAATTACACCAATAATGGTCTTGACCTTAAAACAAAGCGCGATATTCAATTATTGGAAGATTCCTTGCGAATAGTAGGATATGACCTTCAGGACATTCAAGATGAAATCAATGTCTTAGTTGCTTCCAAACAGATTATCTCATCAAATGGCATGGTAAGGAGTATCGGTAAAGTAAATGACTCAATCAACTTGCTGAAACAGACGGTAGAATATTATGCGACAAAAATGACCGAATTAAATAAAAAACTATTGGCGCTTGAAAAAAAGAAGCAAGAGAAAATGACAAAGAAAACAGTCATGGATACCCGACTCAATGACTTAAGGAACTACCTAAATAACAATGGATCTATTGATAACAATATTGTTCCGATACCAAGGATTACCATTACCGTATCCGCAAAAACAGCAGTTACGGGTAAGCTAAACTTTTCATACGTAGTTTCAAATGCCGGATGGACTCCCCTTTATGATTTAAGAAGCGATTCCAATACGGGGAAGATTAACTTAACCTATAAAGCTCAGGTATATCAAACAACTGGACTCGATTGGGAAAATGTTGGCTTAACCATTTCAACGAATAATCCAAACGTAAATAAAACCAAACCAACTTTAAATCCTTGGTATATAGATTATAATATTTATAAATCAGAAAGAAAAAGAAAGGATAATATGAATCAATTACAAGAAGTACAAGTTACATCTCAAGCGCTTTTCAATAGAGGGTATACATTAAGTGAGGAACAGGATGATGATAAAAATATCATGGGAGCAGATGAATTCACAACTGTTGTTCACCGATTAATTTCAGCGGAATTTAAAATCGACCTGCCCTACTCCATCAAATCGAATAGCGATAGTCATATTGTCCTAATTAAAACAGCTGAGTTGGATACTAAATTTAAATATTACGCTGTTCCAAAACTTGATGCATCTGTTTATCTTGTGGCTCAAATGACAAAGTTGGAAAACCTTCAACTTGTTCCTGGGCAGGCAAATATTTTCTTTGACGGTTCGTATATTGGTGAAACCTATATTGATCCGACGAACATGGATGACACCTTGAATTTATCTCTTGGAAAAGACCCAAGTATCATTGTAAAACGAACGCTATTGAAAAAAGAGTTAAAAGATAAAATCATAGGCGATAAAAGAGAACGGACCTTTGCCTACTCCATTGAAATAAGCAATCAGAAATCGAGTGCTATTGATATCGTGGTTCAAGATCAACTACCTATTACACAAAATGGAGAAATCACCATTGAATCAGATAATTTTGCTAAAGGTAGATTTGACGATCGAACTGGATTACTCGAATGGTCATTCACGCTAAAACCAAAAGAAAAGAAAGTAATTGATTATGATTTCAAAGTGAAACATCCAAAGGATAAAAACTTAGAAATCTATTAAATAATTCAATTTAGTAAGAAAAGGCTATCATTTCATTTGGTAGCCTTTTCTTTTTTATCTTTGCTCGACTGTGAACATTGTTACGCTTAATTGGTTAAGGCCTTAGTATGAAAAAATTTGATGTACCTTCTTTTTATCGTTCACCTATCATTAGTCGCGTAAAAGCTAAGCGTAAAATACAAGATCCGAGAAAACAAGATTTTTCGCCATCAGTTCTTCATTTTAACAAGATTACGTTTCATTTGGCGCGTCATTTTGGATTTTGCTACGGTGTCGAAAATGCCATTGAAATTGCTTATAGAGCGATAAAAGAGAATCCCGAGAAACGAATTTACTTGCTTAGCCAAATGATTCACAATCCTGCGGTTAATGATGATTTAACTAAAATCGGCATTGCTTTTTTACAAGATACGGATGGGAAACAATTAATAAGTTTTGAGTCATTGAAGGCGGAAGACATCGTTATCATTCCTGCCTTTGGAACAACCTTAGACATTGAAGATCGCCTGAAAATTATTGGATGTGATATTCAAGCATACAATACAACTTGCCCTTTTGTAGAGAAAGTATGGAACCGTTCTGGGAAATTGGGATCACAAGGACATACCATAATTATCCACGGTAAAGCCGAACATGAAGAAACCAGAGCCACTTTTTCTCGGAGTGCAGCTATTTCACCATCTCTTGTCATTAAAGACATGGAGGAAGCTGTTTATTTAGGGAAAATAATATCTGGAGATATTGATCAAGCCAATTTCTATCCTTATTTTGAAGGAAAATATACAGCGAATTTTAATCCTGAACTTGATTTAGTAAGAATTGGTGTCGTTAACCAAACGACCATGCTTGCCACTGAAACAGAGTCAATCACTGCTTATCTTCGTTCTGTATTAATTGAAAAATTTGGAGCCGAAAATATCAAAAATCACATGGCAGACACGCGGGATACACTTTGTTATGCCACAAACGATAATCAAACCTCTACCCTTTCATTAATGGATAATGAGTATGATTTAGCCATTGTAATTGGAGGCTACAATAGCTCTAATACAACTCATTTGGTAGAAATATTAGAATCAAAATTTCCCACCTATTTTATCAAAGACGAAAGCGAAATCATTTCAAAAAATGAAATCCATAGTTTTAATATCCATCAGAAATTTGTGGAGCAGCGGCCCTCATTTTTGCCCGATTTACCGCATATAAACATCGCGCTTACCTCAGGTGCTTCTTGCCCTGACTCCTTGATGGACGAAGTGATTCAGCGAATTTTAACGCTTTGTGAAGAAGATAAATCAATTGAAGAAGTACTCTTAGACTTATAGTATGAAAATATATACCAAGAAAGGTGATGGCGGTCAAACAGGACTAATTGGAGGCACGAAAGTGCTTAAAAGTCATTTACGCATTGAAGCCTATGGCACCTTAGATGAATTGAACGCGCACATTGGATTATTGAGAGATCAATCCATTAATGAAGTTTATATTCAACAATTGTTAATCATTCAAGATCGATTGTTTACGATGGGTTCTTGCCTTGCCGCTGATCCGGAACATTCAACGATGAAACTACCTGAAATTAATGCAGAAGACATCGTAGTTCTTGAAGATTGGATGGATCAAATGGAAGAAGTGTTGCCGGAAATGAAGCATTTTATTCTTCCCGGTGGCCACTCCATCGTTTCTATCTGTCATATTGCGCGATGTGTGTGCAGAAGGGCTGAGCGAAATGTGGTTACTTTAGCGCAAAACTCTGTCGTAGACCCTTTGATTTTATCCTATATGAATCGTCTAAGTGATTACTTATTTGTCTTAGGTAGAAAACTAGGGCAAGACATTGGAATAGTTGAAGTTAAATGGATTCCAAAGCATTAATATTAGTCCAAAATAAAAATAAACAAAAAGTTTATTTTCGATTAATTGCATAATTAAAAATAAAGGTTACTTTTGCCGAAACTTACAATTTTAACACCTGACATTATGTACTGGACACTTGAATTAGCCTCATATTTAGAAGATGCGCCATGGCCTGCATCAAAAGATGAATTAATTGATTTCGCGATACGTAATGGTTCACCACTTGAAGTGGTAGAAAATCTTCAAGATTTAGAGGACGAGGGTGACATTTATGAAAGTATTGAAGAAATTTGGCCAGATTATCCTTCTAGAGAAGATTTCTTGTTTAACGAGGATGAATATTAAAAAGTAAGAAGCATTGTTATAGGAAAGTGGGCGTTGCTCACTTTTTTTTTGCCCAGAAATTAAATAGTTAATTGAATACGTGTAACATTACTTACCTTTGTGACTTAGTTCTTTGGGGTCGACATTGGATTTGACAGCGATAGCGGTAGTCAAGTGTCAGCATGCAGAGGGTTGCAAGGAACCTCTTAAATATCTTTTTGCGAACAATAATTGACAATACGTCATACGCACTTGCTGCTTAATTAACTGATAGTTAGTTGGCTTTATCCGATCGAAGTTTAGTAGGTTGGACGAGTACTTCCGGTAGATTTCTGCCTGTTAGATTTACCAATCGGAAGTTCATCCCATCAGGCTAGCATTCGCGATGTTTCTAAGCGCTTGCGAAACTTTAGAAGCTAAGTTGTGAGTTTGGGTGTTCTTGTCCGTCTCACAATCGAAAACCAATCAAGAAATAAGCATGTAGAAAGCTGGAATATTCGTCGTTTGGACGAGGGTTCGAACCCCTCCGACTCCACGAATTAAATCCTCAACGAAAGTTGGGGATTTTTTATTTTATATCGTTTTGGGTGAGAAGTTTATATCGAGCGAGGCGTTTGCTGAGTCGAGATAAACCCCTCCGACTCCACGAATTAAATCCTCAACAAAAGTTGGGGATTTTTTTGTTTCAAACGATTTTAATTAGGGTGAGAAGTTTATGCCGATGTATATTTTCAAGTGAAGAATGACCGTAGAAAATAACTTTCGGTAAACCCCTCCGACTCCACGATTAAAATGCTTCTCGAAAGAGAGACATTTTTTGTTTAAAATGTTTTTTGTGAGAAGTCTTGTTAGACTATTCGGAGTTTATGCCGAGTGAGGCTTTATACATCTTTAATAATTAACCATTCCCTGCCAATAAGAAACTAAAACAGTAACTTACTTTTGCAAAATCAGTGGTCTGGATTTGGGGAGTATAATATAATTTTCTTTATTTTTCAGTGATGTTTCTAAGGTGTTCTTGCCATCTTAGATTAATCGTAAATTTGTGAAATAGATTCATCCTATAAAAAAATAGCTATTGAAATGATTAAAAGGTGGATTTTTAATAAATGGGCCGATTTTCAGCTTAAACGCTTGAAAAAAGCCCTTCTATTTCCCGAAAAGCATTACGCTATCACGTGGAATAACTTGATGAATGCTCCAAAACACCCTCTTCAAAATCAACTAGCAAAAACGGATGATATTAATACCTTACGTCAACTTCCGATTACCAATTACAATGACTACCACGATGTCTTTAAACAGAGTTTAAGGACTAAAATAAACTCGTTAATTGATGAAAAAATAGAATTCTGGTGTTGCTCCACTGGCTCCACTGGCCTTCCAAAAATTATCCCAATTTCGGATAGCTTTATTAAATCTCGTATGGAGGGAGCGGCATTTCAACCTGCTCAACTTATAAAAGCTTTTGGTGTTTATTCAGGAGCTCCAGAAATCATTTTTGTTATGCCGGGTCAAACGCAAGAAATTGCCCCAGAATTACCAATTGGTCAGGTGGGCTATTATTATTACTCGAAAATGCCCAATTGGGTAAAGAAGAAATTTGTTTTTCCAAAGGAACTGTATAAGGAGGAATCTCTATTCAATGAATGGCATTTATTGTCAGCATTACTGAGTGATATTTCGGGCATTAGTACTTCCATCCCAACTCGATTAACGCATTTTTTCAAGCAAATCAACTTAGAACGCTTGAATATTCTAGCACATCTAGAAAAGCGAGATTGGCCTTCAATTATTACGCATAAAGTAGATGAAAAACGAATTCAATTCTTATTAAAAATTCTTCAAAATCCAATTCACCAGATCAGTGAAGTATGGCCTTCTTTAAAATTTATTTCATGTTGGAAATCTGGCGAAGTTTGTCAGCGTCAATTAAAAGATCTAAAAAGTCAATTTGATTTTGGGTCTATTACTTTTGTCGATTTGACTTACAACGCTGTAGAAGGTCATTTTAATATCCCTGGAATAGAGGGTGTTGGTGGCCCGGTAAATCCTTTTGGTGGGATTTTAGAATTCTATGACGAAAAGAATAATCGTTACTTATGGCCGTGGGAATTGAAAATTGGAGGGATTTATGAAATAGTCATCACTAATTCGATAGGATTTTGTCGTTATCGTACGTATGACCTTGTTGAGTGTTCAGGGTACGAAGGTAGGATGGCAAAAATTTGTTTTCACTCTCGAGCGAACTCTGAAATAAGCTTAGGCTGGGCTAATATTGAAGAAAAGGAACTTTACGCTGCTTTAGACAAGGCGAATATAGATGATCTATCAAGACTTTATTTTGTATTAAATAATAAGGGTAATGGCCTTACACTATGCTCGTCAGATGGCCAACTAGCATCTAAAATTGCTTTACTCAATGACTATTTAGAAAAATCAAATGCTAATTATTCAAAACAGATTACCATGGGAACCATTGAAAAATTGAGCTTCAGACAAGATACTAATGAGCAATACAATCATATTCGGCTAAAAAATGCTAATTCGAAGGGTCTCATTCTTAAAGAGTAATTCCAGAAAATAGGTTTTACTTCCCTTTCATCTGTTGAAAAGCATTCTCCAAATCGTTCATCAAATCTTCAGGATCCTCCATCCCAAAACTTAACCTAATTGTCGATTTATCTAAACCCATGTCCTCTTTCTCACAATTATCCATGGAGGCGTGACTACCAGTATAAGGTTGAGCAATCATTGAAGTCACACAAGCCATTCCGGTTCCGGTACTAAAAAGTTTTAAGTGCGAACAAAATTGGCCATAATTATCAATAATGTTTGAATCCAGATCTATAAAAATAAGCGTTGCATAATTCGTCAACTGTTTACCATCCACCTTTGGGTAATACACCTTTTTGACTTCATTTTTCGTTTCCAAATAATCCACCAAACGCTTTGTATTAATAGCCTGTCTTTCCAATCTAACATCAAGTGTATGCAAGCTTCTTCTCAGTAACCATGCACTATTTGGGTCTAAATTTGCCCCAGTATAGAATCGTCTCGACCTCAATTCATCAGCTAAGTCCTTTCTATTTGTTAAAAGAATCCCTCCCATTACATCGCTATGACCTGAAATATATTTTGTTGCGCTATGCAACGAAATATCACCGCCAAAAGAACAAGGACTTTGATAAAGAGGTGTTGCCCAAGTATTATCAATAACTAACAAACAAGTGGATTTTAACGCTTTAAAGTGTTTCGAAACCTTAGCAATATCAATTGTAAATAAAAATGGATTCGTAGGTGTTTCGAAGAAAACCATATCCATTTCTTTTAATTTTTCATCAATTGATTCTAAACTTAAATCAGTCACCACAAGCTCTAGTCCATAATGTTCAGTGTACCACTGAATTAATTTAAACGAACAGCCATAAACATGTTTGTTGACAAGAATACGCTGACCAGGCTTTAAAAGTGAAAGTGTCAATTGAATGGCCGACATTCCCGTAGTTGTTGCTAGACCGTAATCTGTATCTTCCAATACGCGAATTGCATCCTCTAATTCGGCAACATTAGGGTTATTAAGTCTTGAATAAAAATAATCTGATTGTGACTCAAATGCGGAATTTTGATAAATAGGAGTCGCAGCAGGGAAAGCCTTGGTTACATCTGCCCGAGTATGCGTTGAAATAGTTTTGTTCTTCATATTAATTCAAGTACTTATCTGATGATGTAGAGGCATTTTTCACTGGGAAATGCGCTCTATCCAATACGGGTAAAAAATCTAATTCAACATCTATATCTATTTGAACTGATAGTAATAATTCTTGAGCATTACTTTTAGAAAGTATTAATCTTTCCAAACCAGCCGTAATTTTTAAAAATTCCACTTCTCCAACTGGTAGTCTTTCTATTCTTAAAAATGCATCTTTATGCTTATCATCAACAATAATGTGCAAGCTGTTCACAGCTTCTTTTTTCCAATCAAAAGTAAGTGATCGTTTTGGCTGAAAATTAGGAACTTCTATTTTCTTTGACACACCCATTTTTGGTTCAATAATCGGAGTTTTCGTTCCACAATTACTGCAATTTCCGTTGTTATCAATTGCTTTTACCTCAACTGACAATCCAAAACGTTGTACTAGCTTCTCATTACATGACTTGCAGTTCGTATTACTTACATTATCGGCATAAACGTTTCCTAAGTAGCAATACTCCAAGCCAATTTCGAGAACAATTTCTCTTAATTTAAGCAATGTTTCAATGCTTGTTCTTTCTTTTGTATATCTAAAAGCCGGGTGATATGCCACCAAATGAAGAGGTATATGGGTCCCTAAATTTTCTTTCATCCAGATGGCTGTTTTTGCTGCGTCTTCTCCATCGTCATTCAGATCAGTTACAACAAGTTGACTGATTTCAAGGTGTCGATCCGTTTGACCAATTAACTTAATCCTGTCCAAAACGGGCTGTAATTCTCCTTTTGTTTGTTTTTTATACATTTCAGGATCCATACCTTTCAGGGATACGCTGAAGATATCGATGACTTCAATTAACTCTTTTAAAGGCTCTTCCTCAATATAAAGAGCAGACTTATACAAGGTTTTAATTCCGTTCGCATGAGCCAGCCTAGAGGTATCTACAACAAATTCTTGCCATACAACAGGGTCATTATACGTCCATGAAATTATCTCAATTCCATTTTCAATAGCCAAATCAATAACATCCTGAGGTGTATAATGATGAACGTTTTTATCATTCAAGAATTTCACCTGCGACGTTTGCCAATTTTGACAATACGAACAAGCCATCATACAGCCAACATTTCCCATGCTCAGTATTTTTGAGCCCGGTCGATAATGATTCACTGCTTCTGTCTCAATATTTTCAATAGTTGCTTGAACTGAGATACCATAGTTAAATGTGTGCATTTCGCCTTCCACATTTCCCCTGACTTGACAAAACCCTTTTTGACCAGGTTTTAACTCACAATGTCGCGGGCATAAATCACATTGGATTTTCTCTCCTGCATTGTGCCAATAATTCGCTGGCCTTGAATTAGAACGCCAATTTTCTGCTTTAAAATCTGTCATATTTCTGTTTTTATTGCAATTAGTTCTTCCATAGAGAAAGGTACGTATTCTTTTTGGATAGCCTCTTGCAGCATTAGATAATTTGTAAATTTTGAACTTCCTTTAAGTTCCTTTGATAATTGAGAGTAGTTTTTAATTGTGGGTGAATTATATACTTTAATCAAGGTTTGAATTGGGTCAATCATTGCTGTTTTTCCGTAGCGCTCAACATAAAGCTTTTCTTCTTCCGAATTGATTATAGATAAGGTATCGGTGTTACATCTATTTGCAAAGCGCAATGCCTCCCATGGTTCCATTCCAATAAGGACATCTACTGAATAGTTAGGTATTTGACTTGAAAAATAAGCCTTGCTTTGAGGATCTAGCAGAATCCTTAATTCTGCATAAACAGAACCCATTCGTTGTGCTCCACCTTTAAATGTTGCACCTTCACACTTCAATCCTTTGTTCATAGCAAGTTTTCTGAGCATGTTGGACAAGGTTAAGACGCCTTGTCCGCCTGTTCCAGCAATAATAATATTTAGTATTCCTTCGTCGCTCATTTCATGTTTTGAATTGAGATTGCCCCATTCGGACAAATTTCGTTACACACTCCACACCTCACACAACGATCTAGATCAATGGCCAATTCTTGATCAGGACTTGATTTTAGATTTATGATTGCCGGACAAGCTAATTCTTTGTAACATTTTGAACACGATCCGCATTTTGTGGCATCTATAGTAGGATAAATTACATTTCTGCGACTTTCGATAAAGTCATTTCCTTTTAGTACACATGCGCCCTTCACCCAAAATACACGGACTCCTTTTTTAGGCAGCTCATCTTTGAATTTTTGAATAAAATCTTTCGGATCATAGGGTGAAACATCAATCACCGTTTTCACCCCCATACCTTCAAGAAATTTATGATGATCAAAATCAAACTCGGAGGGTGAAGGTTGATGTCCGGTCATTGCGATGGTACTGTTATCGAAAACCATATGAATGAGGTTAATATCATTATGCACCGCACTCATAAGTGACAATGCACCGGCATGGAAGAAGCTACCGTCACCACCAGTTGAAATTACAGGTTGATCGGTCAAGACTTGCGCCATTCCTTGTGATACTCCAATACCCGCATTCATACACATAAGCCAATCTGCTCGAAATGGAGCTAATGACGAACAGCCGATATCACCACCAATTACACCATTCAATTCTTTCAAAACTGAATCAATTGAATAATATGACCCCGTATGTGGACACCCTTCACAAAAAGTCCCCAATCGTTCTGGAATTTCAGGAACGCTCAGGCTCTTTTTTTCTACGACTTCAATTTGGAATACTTCTTCGAAATAAGCCTCAATTTGATCGATTGTAATTTCACCATATTTTGGAAAAACATCCTTACCATATACGGAGCATTTCAAGAAATTGAAGAAGTTCATTTTTAGCTGATTTTCTAAAAAACCGTCCTGATCTTCGATAACCGTAATGACATCCTTTCCTTTAATGAACGATACTAAATCATTTTCATTCAACGGAAATACTAAATCGACATTCAGTAAATGAACTTGATTTTGAAGTTCATGTTTTTCGATAAGTTCCCTAGTCATAGAATAAGACAATCCTCTTACAAGAATGCCGTGTTTTGCATCCGCATTAAAATGTGACTTACAAATTGATTCTGTTTTAGCGATCAGCTCCACTTTTTCTAGCAGTAGTTTGTGATTCTTAACGGCCTGCTGTCCTACATTGATATATCGTTCTTTGTCCTTTTCAAAATAAAATTTAGGCTTGGATTCTTGCTTCTTCAAACTCACTTCAACGCTTGAATAATTATAGGCCAATCGACCTGGAATAAATAGCATCACAGGAATTTCGTAGCGCTCGGAGATTTCATACGCTTCCTTTGTGAAGTCGTAGCACTCCTGAACTGAAGTGGGTTCGATCAATGGGAAATTGAACTGAGGAACAAACCAATGCACATCTTCTTCACCCGTACTCGAATTCGCTCCAGGATCAGTGCCTACAATAATCACCATTCCGCCTTTAACACCTGTGTATCCGATATAATTAAATGGATCAGCGGCAATGTTTAAACCTACGTGTTTCATAATTACCATCGAACGAGCACCACAAAAGCTTGCTCCAGCCGCCGCTAATGCAGCAACGTGTTCATTTAATGAATTATTGAATTGAACATTTCCATGGAATCGATCATTCAATTTTTTGACATTCAATTCAACCAAATTCACAGGGGAACCTGGGTAATGTGCAACTAAATCAACACCGGAAGCCATTGCCCCCCATGCTATTGCTTCATTACAATTCATATTTATTTTCGCTTCAAACATCCTTCTTATTTTTAACACGTTCAATCACCCATTGCATTAAGGTCATTTCACATACCACTCCGACAGTAAAAATGATTGCACTCACCCACCCCAACACTCTGATGGGTTCAAAACTGCTGAACATAAACAATAGAAAACCGATATTCAATAAAACTGCTGATGACAAAATACTAAATGATAATTCCCCCATTGGTTCTTTCAGGTATAGTTTTCGGTAAATGATGTGAACCGTATCATCGTCTAAAAGACCAAGGCAAATTACAGCAGTGATTGCTGTCAGAATATTAATGTGCATTCCAAAAACAAAATACATTACTACAATAAACGCAATCGGTGCAATATTCGGAAGGAGAGAATAGAAAGCAGTTTTAAGCGACCTAGACAATAGCAGCATCATTAAAAAGATAACAAATGCTGAGGATGATAACGACTTTAACAAGGACGAGGCTACACTAGCGTTCACCGCATCCATTAAAAGAATATTACTTGAATAGGACACTTCAATATCATTTGGTAAATCTGCCAATAGTTGTTTCAATCCACGATTTTTAAGATCAATAATATGTTGTGCTTCTTTAAATTGAACTTGAATTTTGTACAAATTTTTATCGGCATTATAATAGGGATTTCGATCATTCAAATGCGCAAACAAATTTACACGTGTGCCAACTTTCGATTTAAACATGAATTGTTCTGTGGCAGAATTAACGTTCACAACTTTATCAAGTTTTTCAAATCGTTGCGTCAGTTTCTTAGTAATGTCAAATAGAGAATCATTTCCTGATTGATTATTCACATCCTTCTTAAGACTAACATAGACGGTTAAGTCAATGAAAGAATGATAATTTTTAATAAGCGAATCGTGTACTTTTCGAATTTCCGAATTTCGTGGAAAAAATACACCTGAATCGGTATGAAATTTTAATTTATTGATTAAGGGTATTGAAATTAATATCAATAAGAGAAAGCCTAGAGAAAAAATATTCTTCGTTCTAAAGAAGAAGACAGAAATTTGATTGAGTTGCTTTTCGTATAAGCGTTGAAAATTGAATTTGTACAAAAGAAACGGTGCGATTGCAAAAGTTAGAAAAAACTCAATCATCAAGGCAATTGAGGTTATCAAACCAAATTCCCTGATATATTGAGAGTCATTGAACAGATAGAAAGAAAAGAAAGCCGCTGCAGTTGTAGCAGATGAGAAAAACGAAGGAATAATATA
Source organism: Flavobacteriales bacterium (assembly GCA_947475095.1). Lineage (GTDB taxonomy): Bacteria > Bacteroidota > Bacteroidia > Flavobacteriales_D > Crocinitomicaceae > UBA952. Next base: position 44,777 of record CANJLG010000009.1, on the reverse strand, counting down.
TTGATCGATAACCTTGCTCAGCCGTTGTTCTTTATTTACAATATTTTTATTTTTAATATACCCTACCAACAAGTGTAGGGAGTCGGACATAGACAATATCAATGTGATAGGAATAACCAAAATTGAAATAATATTGATTTTATAACCGAGGATATAAAATAAAACGAAGGCAGCGCATAGAGAAATCATTATATTGACGAAGGTGAACACCACCGCCAAAAAATCCCTAAAAATCAGCATAATAAATCCAAGGAAAAACACCAGGATAAGCACTGAAATTAGCACCACATCTTTTTCGACATGTTTTTTAATGTCTGCTTCCAAATGAACAGTACTCATTGCCCCAATGGTATTGATTCCTTGGTATTTCTTGTTGATCACTTTATTGATTTCATTTGCCGTTGATTCATCATGATGGTCAAGGGACAAAATGATCAAAAAGGAGGATTTATCGCGAGCAATTAATTGTTGTAGCAATGGCACCTCACTAGCCTCCTTTAGAAATGAAGAGAATTTATTATCTTTTGTTTTCCAGTGCCTGATCATTTTACTATAAAATGATTTTGGTGAAGAGATTTCGGCATCGGCAAACTTGTTTTTTAAATTCAGCGAAATCGAATCGATTGAATTTAGAACTACTTCAAGGCTGTCGGAATTTGGAGTAACTACTAAATAAACTTTTTCCTTACCACCAAAAAGCATATCCAGTTCTTTCGCTTTTTTAAATGTATTATTGTCCTCGAGCGAGAAGCCGTCCAAATTACCGGTAAATTTTGGAAATGGCAATACGCACAAGGTTCCAATAACGCTCAACATTCCAATGATGAAAAAGAGTAGTTTTTTACGAACCAATATGTCGATTATACCTTTCATTTTTTTCTAATAAAGGCCATAATCAGATGAGGCCACTTTATATTCGATTGATTCTTGGATGTTAGTTCAGGATAATTCAGGTGCGGGTCAAGATGATGTTCCAGATGAAGTCCATTTTTAAAAAACAGGAAATTGTACATTGAATTGTGATATGAATAAGCCGCAGTTGAGTCATACTCTAGTGGAAGATGCTGACCGTAATTCGTCATGGCAATTAAACTCCAACCTATATAGAACATGCTTACATATGCAAGCCCAAACCATGGATTAAGTAGAATTAGAAAAAAATACATGCCCAGGATAATTAGGAACTGAAATTGGATTTTTCGGTGCTCCTTATTGTTTAAATCCCCATCTTTCAATGCTCTTTCAACAGCGATTTTCGTTGAGCCCTTTAAAAACCAAAAGAATGAATAGTTAAAAAATGATCTAGCCACAAAAGTTCCATTCTTGTTTTTCCAGGTGGAGGTCATATCTCCAATTCGATTATCATAACGGTGATGATTAAAATGTTGCATTCTATAAAAACTAAAAGGAAGCGCCAAAAAAATAGAATAAATGCATTCAATACAGAGGTTTACGATATTTGATTTAAACCTAAAATGTACAAAATGATGGATCGTAATGTGTAAAGAAAAATTAAGAAATAAGGCCGATAAAAAGAACAATGTGATTGCATAGTAAACATGTGAATCCAACAACAGAAGTCCTGAAATAAAGGAAACGAGTTGAATCACGGGAAATATGTGAAGTAGTAACCTATACATCATAAATGATCAATTTATTTTCAATTTCATATTCGACATTTAGCGCTTTCAATGTTTGTTCTTCTTTCCCATCGAAAATTTGAGCGGGACTAATCACACCTGAAAATTTAGCTGGATTTTGGATTAATTCCTCAACGCATAGTCGAATTGCTATGGCTGTAGTTTGGTACATGTTCCTTGCGTTTACTACTGCAGAGGATACAGTTCCGTTTTCTTCAATTATTTCAATCGCTAAAATGCTTCTTTGAGCGTTCAATTCTTCCTTTGTAGGCCCTGATGGTTTAAACTCCCTTAACTTATCAAGTGCGTCTATTGCAGGTTCATCACTTTGCTTGGATCCCCCTACAAACATTACTTCATCTTCTGTGAGAAGAATAAAACTTTCTGCTTTTTTTGGTTCATAATTCCAATAAGCATACGCTATTTCCGGAAGTGGATACGGCACTGCTTTGAAATGAGTATCCAAAGAATTAGACCAATGAACCTTTAATTGATCGCTGAAAATGTTGCCAATTGACCAAGCTCCATCCGAGATTTTCTCAAGTGCCCTGAACTTTGAAAGCTTCATTGTAATGCGCGTTCCAGGCGAAAATTTCTTTTGATTGAACCAATAAAAACTGCGAATGGATTTAATTTTCGTTTGTCCCTTAACAAGTAAATGAATTATTAAATCAGCAACAAGCGACTCAAAGGCACAACCGTGCACTAGACAAGCCTTATTTTTTAAGGATTCTGCATGATTGTTCACATATGAATTTCTAACAAATCCTAATTCTCCTGTTATATCAAGGTATTTTTTGCCATTTTTAGCAGCACTTCTTGTTAATAGCTGTGCTTCTTCAGTGAAAGGGCCGGCACAATTTACAATTAGATCCGATTCGTCAATAACTAGCTGAACATCTTCCTCTTTTCGCATATCCAAGGCCAATGCTAATGAAACTGACTTTAATTTTTCTTTGAGCTCCTCTATTTTTTTCTCATTTCTCCCAAAAATTGAAAAAGGAATCCCTGCATTTTCTAGTTCAGCGCAAATTAGACGCCCCGTGTACCCGTATGCTCCAATGATTGATATCCTCATAAATCCTTGAAGCTAAGTATTATGTTATCAGGAGGAGTGATGTGTAAATCATTTGGTACAATTCTGCCGGCAGCAATAATATTTCCACCTCCTGTTTTAGAGCGATGACCATATGCGACACCTAAAAATTCCTGATTGGAATCTAATACACCTTGAGATGTCGGTATTTTTATGTTTTTTTGATCAAGTCTGATATCGCAATTGATTACTGCAAAACAAGCAGAATTTTCTCCAAACACTGAAATTTGATAGGGTCCATGAATAAGGAATACCTCATTAAAGGTCAAGCAACTATTAATGTAATTACTATTAGCGATATATGTTTTATCTCCTAAAATGGAGTTGATTACTGTTACATTATCAGATATAGAACAAAGGTTACCTACTGTGGATAAACGAACAATTGAATTTGCTCCAATGGTAACATTATCACCAATAACAGATCCTTCAATCAAAGCGGTGGGATGAATTTTACAATTCTTTCCAATTTTATTCATCCGTTTCAATCCTCGGTAAAACCAACTACCTCCTGTCTGACCGAAGCGTTTCCTTAAGAATTTAGGCACTTTCTTTTGCAAAGGAATGGTACGTTTCAAATTCATCGCCAGATTAATAAACAAGAGATGAAAAGGTGATATAACATTACACGCAAAAACGTCACATTGATCCATGTGAAAGAGTTTGTCTCGGATAATTTGAGATGGCATCACTGTAACATGTTCAAATAATTCCTGTTCAACTGGGATAAATTCTAGCTGACCTTCTCCTTGATAATAATAAAATTCTAAGACATGATATTCTTCTGTGTCTTGTTTGCAAGGAAGCACATAACGTTCATTGAAAGTATTTCGATTCAGACAGAATTGAAGATTCTTCTGCTTTGATGATCCAAGAGCCAAACATTCCTTTAAAAATTCAGAAGTGAAAAAAACATGCTCATGGAATACAAAATGAGCAACTGTCTCATTAATTTTTTCAGTGCTGACCACATCAATGATTTCAGCACCAAGGGCAAGAACACTTTCATTTTGACAATCAATAAGTCGCTTACCACAAACTGGTACATCGCCAATTTTATCCCCAAAGGAATGCAGTAATTCATCGTTTAGAATTCGATAGAATCTCATTGTCTAATCAAGATTTGAAATTCGATAATGAACAATTTTACATAAGGAATGCACGGAAAAAAGCTGGATCAAGCGATTAACGGTAAGTCCTTCCTTAATTGATGCTGGATCAACTTCAGTCATGTGCTTTCGAATTGCTTCAAGCCCTTCAGAGGTAATAATTCCATCAATTTCGTATGGCACATCTCCAAGCTCCTCTCTAATTCTCTGCTCGATATCACTCACTTTCAATTCGACATTATAAAGTGTTTCCAATTCGAATAAAATATCGACCAAATCAATTGAATCCACTCCCAACTCTTCGAAGAGTGTATCTTCCATTTTTATCGAATCTTTAGGTTTTCCAGTTGAATTCTCGATTATAACACATACATTTTCAAAAATCTCGTTCATTTCCATAATTATATTTTAATACATTCCTCCATCAATAGTGATGGTCTCACCAGTCATATAAGATGCTGTTTTGTTTGATGACATAAATAATATTGCAGCAGAAATTTCACTAGGTTCTCCTGGCCTGCATAATGCGGTATTTCCTTCAATAAGTTCTCTAGACCTATCCAAAAGGGGACCGCTCATTAAAGTTAAAATAACACCGGGACGAATACAGTTTACACGGATATTCTTTCTCCCAACTTCAATGGCTAATGTTCTGGTAAATGTTTCAAGTCCTGCTTTAGCTGCTGCATAAACTGTAATCCCCCTACCCTTTTTAATGGAAGAAACAGATGAGACATTTATAATGCACCCTTCTTTTTGTTTATACATTGTTTTAAGAACGGCATGTGACAAATAGATTGGACTTTTTAAGTTAAGGTCTATCATCATGTCAATTTTTTCACGATCCAGCATAGCAAAAGGAAATTCATCTGCGAACCCAGCGCAATTGATTAATATATGAATGTTCTTGAGTTTATTAACCACCTCAAGGGTGGCTCTTTTTACATCGTCAAAATCAAGTAAATCGCACTCGAAAGAATGAAGCTTATCAGTAGAAATAGTTGCTTTATTTAATTCAATGTGAAGTGTTTCCATTTTTTTTTCATTCCGAATAAGACAAGCCACAATTGCTCCTTCAGCAAGGTAATCAGCAACTACTTGACCACCAATACCGCCGGTTCCTCCGGTAATCAATACTACTTTATCTTTTAAATCTAGGTTCATTTACGTAAATTTTTAACAGCCAATACCGTATTAATTCCGCCAAAAGCAAAATTGCTCGTTAGCGCATATTCAATTTTCTTAGTTGTATTCTTCGTGAGCAAATTAAAGCTTAAATCACAAGAGTTTATTAAATTCCTATTTCCAGGAATTAAATTATGCTTCATTGATTCCAAGACAACACAAAGCTCCTGAATTCCGGCTGCTGCAATTGCGTGTCCGTGCCTATCTTTAGTTGACGATATAGGAATTGTTTTTGCGATTTCACCCAAAGCACTTTCGTAGCAAGATAATTCTAATTGATCATTATGCTTAGTTCCTGTTCCATGCGCATTAATATAATCGAGCATATCAGCTGTCAGATTCGAGTTGTCCATAGCGTCTTTTATCGCTTTTGTCATCGAGTACCCATTTGGATCAGGTGCCGTAATTTTATACGCGTCTAAGGTATTTCCGTAACCCAATAATTCTGCAATTGGCGACATGTTATTTTTCGCAACAAAATCTTCAGAAGCTAGTATTGCGAAACCAGCGCACTCCCCAGCTAAAGCACCATTTCGATTTACATCAAATGGCTTGCAACTAATTTCATTTTTTGATTCTGGAATTACACCAAGTTTTCCAAAAGAGATAATCGCTAGTAAATTAATGAGCGAATCTGTTCCGCCAACGATGACAAGCTCAGCGTCTCCTTTAGCAATGGCATCATATCCTAAGGCAATGGCTTGAGTTGATGAAACACAAGCGGTTAAAACCGATTTTTGAAATGCCCCCGCCTTAAATTTATTCGCTAAATATAATGCGTAAATATCATAAGGATTACTAATAACATTTACACGCATTCCATTGTCATTGATTTCTGAATACAACTCGAAAAGAGGGTTATAACCTTGATTTATATACTCTCTTAAGTCATCTTCAAACAACTCAAAAGGAGTTACATCTGCACCAACTCCAACAATAACACCTGTTTTCGAAGGATTCAACATTCCAATTAATTCTTCAAGTCGGCTTGCCGCTTTTCCATAACAAGCAGCCATTAATTCAAGCTTTCGATCTCCGGAAAAGGCTTTCTTTAATCCCTTTGATTCATTTTCATAATATTTCGTGAGGTCTTCTGTGACTTCCGCTGCTTTTCTAAAAACACACCCTTCAGTAGCGATTCTCTCAATTTGCTTTTCTGCGCTGTAGTTCGACCTAATGCTCTCGGCAAGTTGCTCCACGCCAACAGCAATCGGACTAATCATTTCATAGTCTAATATGTAAACTTTCTTCTTTAACATTTTTCAACTCGAATTATTGATTCTCTACCGAAAACATCTCTATCAACTATATCAATAATAGCAGATCCTTCTTGAATTAATTCAATTGCCTTAATGATTCCAAAGAAGATGTTTGACGGTCCCATATTTCCATATGCATCGAAATGCGAGTAAACATTGGCATTCACTTTTTTGCAATAATCTATATCAAGTTGATTCTCATTTTCAGAATACGCTCCTGAGCAAATTAGTACATTGGCATTGAAATCAGGCATTAATTCAGACCATGTTCTTTCGATGCCTTTCGATTCTATATTTGGAACATTGAAACCATTTTTCACTAAAGTTATTCGTGCTAATGACGTTCTATTATCATTTTGCTGGCTTCCTAATAATAAGCAGGCGACACCAGTACTATCTTTCCACTTTTCTTCATATCCCAATACGGAAGAATTGGTTAAATACGAATAATCACCACCACAATTGGAGCTATTTACAATTACCAAAGGAGCGGTTTGTAAGGCAATACTTGCCTCTTGAAGTGCATGAATAGATGACATTGAGGTATTGCCAAAAGTTGCATTATTCCCTTTTATACCAGTATATTGAGCAATGAAACTCATGGTCGAATTGGTCAATGTTTCCAATGCAATTAATGGTGGACTTGCCCTATATATGCTCCGTGTAATTTCCTCTTGACTTGATCCTTTCTCAATAGATTTATACACATTGACAATTCGATTTAGATGCTTTTCGGTATTTTCAACAAAAGCGCCATTCGAAACATATAAAGGAATGTTTTCAAGCTCTTTTGGCGGATTCTCTCTTAACATTTCGTTGATGATTAATATAGATCCCATTACGTCTTGACGCATTATTTTCTGATCACTTCTATTCAGGTAATTTCCCTCGTCAGGAGAAATTATTATATCTCCTGCAGTGTAGAACTGCTTCCTAATCTGAGACATTTCTCTCTTCAAAAAAATTACAGGAGCATTAAAGTTAGTTGCCTTGATAACCATGTCCATTAGGCTCCAATTTTTGGTGAAATACTATCAAAGTAAGTTTCAATTTTATCAATCTGAGGATTATTCTCCATATCCATTTCCATTCCAATAATAAAAGAAAGTGTTGCTTCACAAACAAGCTCATCCTCAACAAACGTTTCAACTTTCGTATTACCTCTTCCGCGATCAATTGAAATAAGTTGAGCCTTAATTACACATTGGTCTCCCGGTCGAACAAACGATCTAAATTTAGCTTTTTGAATAATGCTCAGCACCGGGTATACTTTTGTGGCGGTACCGTACTCTTTATAGTAACTTTTTTTAATCAAGACGCCAGATAATTGTGCCATTGACTCTGTCAGTAAAACTCCAGGTGTTGTCGGAAGCCCAGGAAAATGATCTTGAAAAATCTCGTTATCCATACTCCAACATTTAACGCCTATGGCTCTGTCTCCAGGAACCATCTCTCTAATTCTATCAATTAAGAAAAATCTCATATACAATTTATTAATTTACGTATTGAATGTTAAATAGCGATCTTTTATCTTCATTTAAAATAGATAAAGAATCTTGTTTTAACATTCAAATTGGCGGGTTATTTCTCCAAGCCTTAATCCAGATACTATTTAAGATCAGCGACCCAATACAAGTGGTAATTAGTACAAAGAAAAACTTAATAAAGACATTCCACTCGAATCCGACACTTATTTTTAAAAAGTATAGTAAGATAGGAAAGTGGATTAGGTATAAAAAGTAGGATGACTTAGCAATATACGAAACCATTTTGTTCTGTTTGGTATAATACTTCAAGGCCAAGCCAAGAAATCCAAATGAGTAGAATACAGTTGCTAAACTAGAACTAATCATAAGAAGATAATTAAATCGCATCGCATTAACTTCTTCCTTCATAACAAGCATTCCTTGAGCGGAGTATACAACAAAAGATACCGTACCAAGAATTACAAATAGCCCTCCGAACCGTCTAATCTTGTACAAAGCTTCCTCCCTATTCGCTAAAAATATTCCGAAAATATAAAACACTAAATAGCCTACAACTGAAGGCCAAGCTGGATTTAAGTGATAATCACCAAATAAGGAATTTTCTTGCCATGCCAAAAGACATCCCATAACCAATACCGTGAGGATTAATACCGATTTTAAAAACCAATTGACACCTATTTTAAAGCGTTTAAAAAAAGCACCTATTGCAAAACGTTCTAGAACGAGATGAACTGCGCTAAACAATAATAAATAATATAAAAACCAAACGTAAATTGTAGACACTCTATAGGGATGTCCTTCGCTTGATGGGTAGATCACTTCAAGGCTAAACGCTTCAACATTTCCCTTCAATTGTGCAAATAATATATATACAAGTGGACCCATTAAAACTATGGTCATGAGCATTGGAATGAACAACCTCTTAAATCGTTTACTCAAGACTTCTTTCCAGGAATACTTTTGAAACATTTGGTGTGTTACGTAACCTGAAATAACAAAAAAAGCTGGATGCCTAAACGTGTGTATAAAGCCGATTAAACCATCAAAAAAAATATGTGTTGAGCTGTCTTTAAAAAACCACAAATTTGGATTTAACTCACTATTCATAAATGAGATTCCAGCATGAAACGCTACCAGTAGTAAAAGCATAATTGCTCGCATTAAATCGAAAGCAATTATTCTTTGATTCATTATTTTATAGTCTGACAACGGTTTAATTCTTTAAATCAAAAGTAGTAATCGAATAATGAACTTACTAATTAAAAATCACAAATGAAAATTGTCTTTCTGCGATTTACGCAAATACTTCTATGAACAAGCCATGACACTGATTCTAAATGATACTTTAATACCATATGAATTGATCTTTCACTTTTAATTTATTAATAATTAAGATGTTATGAATTTATAATTAATTTAGCTCTACTGAGTAGCTTGAAATCAGTCGGTAAAAGTTAAACAATGAACACCTTATCATGCTAAACAAACCATATTTACAATATAATACCGATCTCTTATGAAAACAAATTTAAGCCTATTAATTAAGTCAATTTTAATTAGTAATATCCTCCTTATTTCATCTACCTTTGGTCAGGTTAATGTTGATGATAATAGATTGAAAATTGAAACGGAGCCTTTCCTTATTTTTAATAAAGGACTATCCCTTAATGTCATGTATAACTTGACTAAGAATAATAATTTTGGGATTGGTATTTATTTGTTCGCATCAGATGTGCCAAATATATTGGCGAACAATATGATTAATAATTTCACTGATTCCTCGTCTATGAGAGTCGCTGATGAATTCTCGATCAACCTCCGTTATCGGATTAAACTTGGGAAAAATATTGAATCTAATCCATATGTGGGAATAATTCTTGGGTGGGAAAGTCTTGATTTGCAACGCTCAGGATATTCAAACATGACTATTTCTACCTTTTTTGCTACACCGCATATCGGATATGAGTTTTACGTATACAAAAAGATGTTTTATTTAAACCCTCAACTAAGGATGGCTTTCTATCTAGGAGATAAATCATCTGATAAAACGAGACCTGAATCACTCAATACCTATTTGCTTTTACCTTCTTTATCAATGGGGGTTCGTTTTTAGGACTGTAGATTTATACCTTTTAACCACAAAGAAAATCCTCAACGAAAGTTGGGGATTTTTTGTTTGTAACGATTAGGGTGAGAAGCCTGGTCAGACTATTCTGAGTTTATATCGAGCGAGGCTTTTGCCGAGTCGAGATAAACCCCTCCGACTAAACTCTGATGCAAGCGCCTGCCTTTGGTTGGCGTTTTTTTTTGACATACTATTTTTACCGATTCAATAATTATTTACTTGATATATATTCTTCTGAAATCATCCATTTTTCTCGCAGACGGAAGGCAGGAATCGTTTGCCTTTTGGCTTTATTGGCTGCAATGTTAGGCTTCACTCCTTTTTGCGATGCCCAAAGAGCAAGTGGAATTATTTTTTTTGCTGTAAGTATGCTTATTCTTTTGTGTAAAGATTCTTGCAATAGTAGCGCAAATAATTCGGTAAAACCTGCAAATTTCATTGTTGACTGGTACTGTGTAAAGAGCGGATAGTATTCAGTATGTTTACTTTTATTTTGAATGATAATTGGTGGGAAACCTAACTTTATTAACTGCAGATTGATAAGCACTCTACCCATTCGCCCATTTCCGTCAACAAATGGGTGAATTGTTTCAAATTCTGCGTGAAAATGTGCCACAGCATCTAAAAAATAACTGATTTTATTTTGGTTGTAACTATCAACTAGTTCTTGCATAAGCGTAGGAACAAACTGTGGATTTGCACCTAGGTGATTGCCAACACGCACCCATTCTTTGCCAATTCTAAAACGACCGGCAATATTATCGTCAATGTTGGTAAGCAACGTTTTATGCAAACTTAAAATGAGTTTGATGTGGAGCAACGATGTGCTTTTTTCTAATAAGGATTCAGTAAGTTTAGCCAAATTTTTGGCTTCATAAACTTCCCTTACATTTACTTTTCGATCTATATTGCCTCCTGCAAGAATTTTTTCTGTGTCCTCCAAGGAAAGGGTTGAATTTTCGATAGCGTTTGAGTTATAAACCAACTCCGGAATTTCGGCAAGGGCTATTTCCTTTAACACTGCTTCATTTCCCTTTGCCAAGTTCAAATATTGAAGGTGCAGTGCCTGAATTTTATCTTTTGTGGTCTGGTTTATCATTACTAGATGCTATATTTACCGTGAAAACACATTCAAATATACACATTTTCACGGTAAACATCGTAAATTAATACGGAAAATTGAGAGGCTCAAGTGAAGAATGAGACCCTAAGTGTCGTGAGAAACTATCGGTGAACTACTCCGATTGGACGATTTAAATCCTCAACGAAAGTTGGGGATCTTTTTTTTATAACGGTTGGGGTGAGAAGTTTATATCGAGCGAGACTTTTGCTGAGTCGAGATATCGTCTGTTCAAACAGCACAGAACTTTAAAACTTTAAAAAGAAAGGTCTCTATGGATGGAGGATTACAAAACCCTAGGATGTATCAAATATCTTAGGGTTTTGTTTTTTTAAAAACTTTACAGAATCTACTTATTCATTATCTTTTACAGCACATTCCGGTCTGCAATAAGAAAAATTATCTCTTAAGCCTTTTGGAGAAAAAACTTTAAGTAGATAATCATCTGTAATAGAATTATATCCTTTCTTATCTGATTGATATCCATTTTTCCATCCATTAATCACTTTTAGGCAGTATTTACATTTATAACTTTCATTATACTCCTTTTGAGTAAAAGTTCTACCATTCAAGACCATTTCGTTTATTTCATTTGCACCTGCTTTAAACATTTTATCTTGATAATTAATAATGTCATTATAAACAGTACTTCCAGATTTTTTCAACTCAACTTTTTCATTATAAACTTTTAAAGGACCCTTTTCTTTTCCATTTTCATAGTTTTGCTCTGCTAACAAAATACCATTTTCATTATAGAATTTACGCAATCCATCCTCATTCCCATTCAAGTAATTACCCTCCATTTCTAACATTCCATTTAGATAGAATAATTTGCCAATACCATTTAATTGACCTTGTCTATAATTTTTCTCATGAGTCAAAATTCCTTCATAATTATAAAATTTATATAAACCTTCTACTTCACCATTCAGATAATTTCCCTCTTCTTTTAACTTTCCATTTTCATGATATATTTTATAAATACCATTTTTTATGTCATTTTTAAGATACTGCTCACCAATAAAAATTCCATTTTCATTATACATTTTGACTATACCTTCGGCTAATCCATTATAATAAACTCTCTCATTTTTTAATTTTCCATTTGAATGATAAATTTTACAAATACCATCTCGATTACCTTGCTTATAATTTTCTTCTGACTCCAACACTCCTGAATTAAAATAAAATTTATATAAACCTTCTACTTTCCCATTCAGATAATTTCCCTCTTCTTTTAACTTTCCTTTTTCATGGTAAAATTTAAAATAGCCATTTAATTTGCCATTACTATAATTTCCTTCTTGCGTTAAATTTTCATGTACATCATAAAAGACCCAATTACCGTTTCTACCATTTATCGGAATACCAGTATTACCAATATTTGTTCCGTCACCATTGATAAAATTCCCTTTTCCCTTTAAAAAACCACCTTCTGCTTCATGTCTATATATCCAATCGCCTGTCATTAAACCATTTGTATAATTTCCTTCTTCACTAACAATCGAGCCTGAAAATTTCTTATGTGGTCCATTTTTTACATTCAATTTAAAATTATCAATCAATAAAATTGATCCATCAATATCATACTCTTTCCATTCACCATTTTTCAAGTCATTTATGTACCCACCCTCTTTTTCTAGTTTTCCTGTTTCGGAGTACTTTTTGTAAAATCCATTTTTAATGAAATTTTCATGTTTGAAAATTGACTCTATTTTAGCTTGATATACAGGTTTGGAAATAAATGTTTTGAATTGCACTTGAAGTTTGTTCTCTTCTTCTTTTAAGACAGCTAATGACTTCAAAAGTTGGGATTGTTGCGAGTAATAATAATTCAATGAATCTATTTTTATTTGGTTCTTTTTGTTAAGCTTACCATCAGAACTTCTTTCATTTAATTTTTCAAGTTTATTAAACCCGCCAATTTCATTTTCAATAAAATTGTTTATTTCTTGGCGGTTTTTAAGAGTATCAATTATTAAAGTAGCCATTAATCCCATTTTTAATTTGATTTGTTCATCAATCATAAAGCAAAATGAAGTGTCTAAATAGTTATTTCTATCAAATTTTGAATCCTCAAAATAATTAATTAAAGTATCCTGTGCAATACCTTCTCTAACTGTAAACCGTTGTTTAATCTGGCTATTGTTGTATCTAACAGCAACATCTCCATTATATTTAGAATTCAAAAAATAAAAAACATTATCTTTTTTATCTAACTGATTATCGAATATTATTTGTTGAGAAAAACTTGTAAAACTTGGTAGAATCAAACTTAAAAACAAAATTGTTTTAGCGAAAGGTGAATAGAAAGCAGTTGTCATTTTTAAAAAATTTAGTAATGAAGCGTTGTGTGAATAGTTTGTTGTGTGGTATGATTCAATTTAAATATATTCCCCACCCCCTCATTTAGGACAGGCATCATTCAAATATAAGTTTATTTTGGTATTCGTATTAAATTGAAGTATAATCTTAATTATGGAAGTTTGTATTTTCCACCTTTTTCTTGAGGATTGCTGCGATCATTATATTTATACATCCATTTATTTTGAGACCAAAAATGATAAGGCTTTTCATCTTCACTTTGGTAGCAAAACATTCTCAACTCATCAGTAGGACATATGTACATATAGCCTCCATCAACAAAGTATGCTTTATCACCAACAATCACCCCGTTTGAACCTAAAGGAGCATTGGTATTTTTAATTTCCGCCTTATCGGAGTTTGAATTTGAATATGCCGGACTAATCGCATACATCATAAATCCGAATGATACCATCAACATGGATGCACCTACCATTAGTTTGTACCAGTTTTCTTTTACAAAAGTTTTCATAGAATTTGTTTTACTATTTTTCTAAAATTACGATAATTAATTGATATTGAGGGAAGATATTGTTTCAATGGTGGGGCAAAAAGAGTCTGATTTTACTAAATGTATGCATTAAGTACCTATATTCGTTAAAAGCATTTTAAACGGAATGATGATAAAACAACTTCTAAGGTCTAGTTCGAAATTATTATTCCTGCTCATTTTTGTAGGATGTTCTCAGCTTTTGGTACTGACTTCTTGCGATTTTAAAAAATCTGATGATGCAGGTGGAACGTATGTCAAGCCCTCTATTGACTATAAAGGGAAAATGCGCAAGGGTCATGTGCGGAAAAAAGTAAGTACGGATAAAAATGCCATTAAAAACCAAAATAGATCAAGGTATTATTATCAAACCCGAGGGAAGTACCGTCGAAAGAATAAGTAGTATTAGCTAAGATGCACTCATAGCAAATAGACATGATTTTGCTAATCCCTTATTCAAGCGCTTTTTAAATTCATTTTGACTAATTTCTATTGCGCCATAACGAAGCACATTATCATTGATAAATTGCGTATCCAATAATTCAAAATCATTTGTTTTTAAAATTTGAATTAAATAGTGAAAGGCTACTTTTGATGCATTAGAAACAGTTGAGAACATTGATTCGCCAAAAAACACACCTCCTAAACACGGTCCATAAAGCCCGCCAACTAATTCATTATCGACATATGCTTCTACGGAATGAGCATATCCTAATTGATGCAATTCAGTATACACTGAAATCATTTCCTCTGAAATCCAGGTGTCATCGTCAGCGCTTCTTGGTAAAGCACATGAGCGCATAACTTCCTCAAATTGCTGATTAATTCGTATCTCAAATATTTTTTTATTTAGGATATTCCTCAATGATTTTGATGGCTTATAGGTTTCGATTGGGATAATAGCTCGTGGGTTTGGACAATACCAATCTATATGACCGGATTTACTCGCCATTGGAAAAATTCCTTGGGAATAGGCCGATAGCAAAATAGAAACGTTCAAATTATTGTTCAAAATAATTGGTTTTTTATCACTAGCTAACAATAGCTTATTTTCGAAATACCACTTCGTCGAAAGGTACGCGAAGTCTGGGGCCCCATATTCCCTCTTCAGTAGCCATACCAAGCGAAATAATCATATTTATTTCCGCACCATAGGGTAAATTGAGCGCTTTTTTCACTCGCTTTTCGTCAAATCCTTCCATTGGACAGGAATGAAATCCTTCAGCAGAAATCGATAGCATAAAGGTTTGAGCTGCCAAAGCACACGATTTATGTACCACAATACGTTGGTTGGAAGGACCTCCCGTTCGATAAAACGGCTTCGTTAGTCCCATAAAAAAACTAAGGGTTCTCCTGAGTGTCGCCATGATATAAAATGGGTCATTGAAATACAAAAAGGGCATCACTTTACCATAGTAATCATTGGCTTTTTTAGTAAGCGCCTCCGGAACATTTTCACTATTCTCATTTATTTTTGAAAGATTCCATTTGGCACGTTCCCTCCATTTATCTTTTCGAGTCACAAAAACCACCATTTGCTGGGCTGTTTTTGCTGCTGATTGACCCATGCACAGCGGAATAAATTCGTTTAGTTTTTCAGGTGATGCTATCCAATAAAATTCCCATAATTGCATATTACTGCTATTGGGAGAAAGAATGGCACGCTCTAAACTTCGTTTAATTACCTCGTCTGGAATGGTAATAGCAGGATTAAATTTTCGATTTGACCTTCTGTAGTCTACGATTGATTGAAATTCAGAGCTGAACATATGCTTAGTTTATTAATCTGCAAATTTACCTTATAAGGACCTAATGCATCGCTATTACTATAAATAAATTAAGTTTTAGCTTTCGTAACTCCAAGAAAAATCCAAATCGAATACATAACACGACCAATTATTTAAACTTGAGAAATCATTCTATTTCACTTTCTTTTTTTCTTGACAAAAAAAGAAGCACCACGAAGTAGCAGCGAAGCTAAAAAAGTCAAGGCTCTGAATTTCTATTTTTCCGCCGCAGCGTAAATTTTAACTCCTTTCTGAAACTGAAATTTTTCAAAAATGTTCTTGCAGAAATTTTAACAATTAACAGTTTCAGTTCAGTAGCAAAAACCATGAAATTCAAGGCCGAATATTTCCACCGCTGCGGACACTAATCTTCACTAAATAGTTCTTACTTCGAATAAATACTTGATTTTTAACAATAAAATATTTTACTAGTATGATTACGAATACTCAATAAAAATTATCAGTACTTTTATCTTCCTATTTCTAAAGCCATAACTAAATGCTTGATCAAAGAAAACGTATTGAAGTTTGCTTTACACCGGGTGAATATGCCTATTACAAAGATGAATTTGAGATTGTTGTTGTCATCGATGTATTAAGGGCTACTTCTGCCATGTGTGCTGCCTTCGATAATGGTATTTTATCGATTATTCCTGTTCCTACCATTGAAGAGGCACTGGAATATAAAAAGAAAGGTTATTTGGTTGGTGCTGAGCGAAAAGGACAAATTGTTGAAGGATTTGATTTTGGAAATTCGCCCTTTTCCTATATGAAGGAAGAATTTAGAGGCAAGGAAGTTGTATTAACGACCACGAATGGCACCAAATCACTAGAAGTAGCCAAAGACGCTGAAACCGTTGTGGTTGGATCTTTTCTTAATTTAACTGCTCTAAGTAAATGGCTGAGCAAGCAAGATAAAAACATATTATGCCTTTGCTCAGGTTGGCAAGATAAATTTAATCTAGAAGACACTATTTGCGCTGGGGCAATATCCGACTTTCTAATTTCGACAGGGAATTTTATTTCTATCGAAGATTCATCTATTGCTGCAAAATACCTTTTCTTATCTGCCAAGGATAATTATTTGGGTTATTTAAAATCTAGTTCACACAGAAGACGATTAAAACATTTAAATTTGAATGAAGATATTAAATATTGTTTAACCCCTGATCAAACAGACGTAATCCCCATACTAATAAATGGAAAGCTTATTAAACTATAGAAAGATCTACCTACTCTTTTTATTAATTCCGCTCATATTTTCAAATACATCGGCAAATCTAAGTTCGCCTGATTGGGGTTTCTTTGGCCATAAGCGTATCAACAGGATGGCTATTTTTACGCTACCTCCAGAAATGACCGGATTTTACAAAGAAAACATAGAATTCCTAACGGAACATTCGGTAGATCCCGATAAACGAAGATATGCTGTTGAAGGTGAAGCTCAATGCCATTATATCGATTTGGATCATTATTATAAAATTGGTGAAGATCCTTTTACGATTGTTCCAAAGAAATGGAACGATGCTATATTGAAATTTACGGAGGATACTCTCCAAGCATATGGGATTGTTCCATGGCATATTCAAGTGGTAAAATATAAATTGCAAAAAGCATTTGAATCAAAAAATGTTGAGCTCATACTAAAATATTCTGCTGATATAGGACATTACATTGGCGATGCCCATGTGCCGCTTCATACTACAGAAAATTATAATGGACAAAAAACGGGACAACGTGGCATACACGGACTTTGGGAAAGTAGATTGGTAGAAATTAATGCCGAAGATTACGATTACTTTGTTGGAAAAGCGGCCTATAAACCAAGTGTTTTAGATTTTGTTTGGGGTGCTATTCGTGGCTCACACAATGCCTTAGATTCTGTTTTAAGTATTGAAAAAAAACTTACCCTTTCCTTTCCAAGCGATCAAAAATATAGTTTCGAACAACGAGGAAATGCCACTGTTTCGGTATATTCCAAAGAATTTAGTCAAGAATATCATAAACGACTCAACAATATGGTAGAACGACGTTTAAGGGCTTCCATTATTGCTGTAGGTTCAATTTGGTATACAGCATGGGTTGATGCAGGTCAGCCAGACCTTAATGCCTTGCGAAAACAAGCACCATCACCTGCGCTCCTTTTAGAGATGCAAGAACTGGATGCACATTTTCATAACGACAAGCACTTTGGAAGAATCTGCGATTAAGGTTTAACCAATTTAAAGCGCTGAGTACCCTCGTCATTCGATACTTCTAAAAAATAAATTCCAGCTTGGAATGAACTTACATCTAAGGTCAAATCTCCTTCTGCCATCATACTTTTCACATAGATGAGTTTCCCGCTGCCATCAAACCACTTATAATCTATTTGTTGTGGAACGTGACTAAGGTTCTCAATTCGCAGCCATTCATCCATCGGATTTGGAAATATCTCCCACTGTTTCAAACCTTCTTCCCATAACTCAGCTCCAGATCCTTGGCTGCAAGCACATTTATTTTTAGTCACAGCAGTATTAACCGTTTGAGGAGCCAGATAATTCATCTTCACCCAACATTTTTGACCTGCCTGATTATCGGATGTATTTCTAATCCTAACCGTATACCAACCAACTTGGGCAACTGAATAAGTAAAAATTAAGTTGC
The DNA here is from genome assembly GCA_947475095.1 of Flavobacteriales bacterium. Taxonomy (GTDB): domain Bacteria; phylum Bacteroidota; class Bacteroidia; order Flavobacteriales_D; family Crocinitomicaceae; genus UBA952. The sequence continues at coordinate 26,469 of CANJLG010000009.1, read as the reverse complement.
CAGCCGCCGAAATTGTATCGATGATTTCGCAGTTCGCATCTAATAATTCTAATGTTATGGGCAATGTGGCTTGTGTTGGATATAGATTGATCGTTACCGTCGAGGCTGTATCGCAAAATATGCGCCCCACTACCCTGCATGTTCTACTGTTCGTTGGTAATTTTCCACCTTGTTGTAAAGAAGCTACGCCACTATCGCCCAAATCGTCGTCCATTTCCCATTCCTGAGTCGTGTACTGAGCTGGACGATTATAATTGGTACTTTGTCCAATCGGAGCCCAAATGCAATAACCCTTCCTCCCTTCTGGAGCCGTTCCATCGCACGGTGGTATATTGAAATCTACTTTTCCTCCATTCGATACAGTAATTTGAGCATTGCCATGAGCACCAGAATAATCTTTCAAAATTGTTCCATCTGCGAAGGATGTCTGCATAGCCGTGACATTTTGCCAGGTGGTAAAATGATCATTAACCGCGATCAATGCTTTTCCTGAACGTTCCATAACCAATGCGTCTTGGGCTTGCAAACGCACTAAATAAGCGCCTTCTTTAAAATGAAGATTTTGATGACACCATAATAGATTTTCAATATCGGAATGAGTAGTTAGCTCTGTCGTATCATTCGGATGATGGTTGAAACGATTAGCGTTGTATCCAATATTAAACAAGTCTTCAAAAAATATTTCAGGGGCGCCATCAACCGCAAGCGCGATAGCATAGACCAAGCTAGCACGAGGATCAACAACCTCTATTTGAGTTCCAATTTGCGATCCGGCATTCCATCCAGTTATGTTTCCAACCGTGTTTAGTGTGGGACGATACGTATCGTGGTTATTGACGAAAGGAACTGTTCTCTGTCGATTAGTCTGTTGAGCACTTGGAATACTACCTAAATTATAATTTCCATTTTGAGTGATCACGTCTTGCAATGCAAAGCGCAAGGAAAAATCAAAGGTCCCTGCCCTATTCTGTACCGCATTTGCCCAATTATCTAATTCCGTCATATTTCCCACGTATTCGCCAACGGCAAACATATTATTCGTTCCATTAGCCCACAGCGCATTATTTTGTAAATTCCACAGAAAATCTTCCGTAGCATAACTTGGGAAATGCTTCACCGCATCAATTCGCACACCATCCCAACCTACTTGTTTCTTGTACCAAATTAACCAATTTCGCATCCCTGATCGCATGTAATCAGTGCTTTGACTTGGGTTGTAGCTTGCATTTCCACTCAATCCGAAAGCATTGCTTTCATATGAAATATCAGGGCCCCAAAAAGGTGAATTTATGTCGTTTGTACAGCAAACATTGCTGTTATTGGGATAGAAATTCTGCCAATTTTTCGAGAAACGCCCGGCTCGACCTAAATAATTCGTAGCTGTTTCATTGATTGCGCTAGTAGCATAGCAAGAATAGCGAAAATTTTTATACTTATTGGTTGATCCATCATCTAAAGCAGATACATCTTGCCCACCACCGCCACCGCTAGCAGAACCAGCTCCAGTGATGTGATTTAATACAATATCTTGGATTACTTCGATGCCATTGGCTTTCAATACCGCAACCATTCGCAGCAATTCATCCTTGTCGCCCATCCGTGTTTTCACACCATTTTTTTGATATTTATCTCCTAAATCGTAATGATCAAAAGGGGCATACCCCACGCTATTTGTTCCAGTATTTTTTATAGAAGGCGGAATCCAAACTGCATCAATTCCCAAATCCTTTAATCGAGGGGCTAATTCAGCCAAATAATTAGACCAACCATTGGGATAGTTAGCGTTCCAATAGTCCCACCAAAAACCCTGCAACACAACTTGACGATTGGTTGAATTGACCTGGGCATTAGAATTAATGCCACAAAGAAAAAAGAAGGTCAAAAGAAGGCCTTTAAACAGTAATGCTTTCATTTGCTTTTAAGGTATAAAGTTGTTCATTTAAGTAAACCGATAAATCGCTATCACCTAAATTCTTTAATTCAGTATTTGTTTGAGTAACAGCGATTAATAATGGATTGTTTTGATAGCGTATTTGAAACGTATAACACGACCACGATTTGGGAATAATTGGATTTACGTTCAAGCTTGATTCCGTAATGCGAACGCCAGCCATTCCCTCTACTAAACTCATCCAAGTGCCTGCCATGCTCGTAATGTGCAGACCTTCATCTGCCTCGTGATTGTAATCGTCTAAATCTAATCTACTCGTACGTAAATACAATTCATACGCTTTATCAACCTTACCTAATTTAGCCGCTAAAATAGCGTGAACACAGGGCGATAATGACGACTCGTGAACCGTTTTAGGCTCATAAAAATCAAAATTTTCACGAATGGTTTCTAGATCAAAGTGCTCTTCAAACAAATACAATCCCTGTAGTACATCCGCTTGCTTAATAAAAATGGACCGTAAAATTCGATCCCAAGACCAATGTTGGTTTATAGGTCGTTCATTCAAGGGTAAATCGCTCGCTGAAAGTTGTTCTTTATCCATGAATCCATCTTGCTGAAGAAAAATATTCGTCCCTTCTAATTCCGGTAAATAAACATTTTTAACAATGTTTCGGAAAGTCGCTAATTCCTCTTCGGAGATGATCAAGTCATGAACCTCGCCCACTTCCTCTTTAATTTCCAAACAGTATTCGATGCACCATCTCGCGATGTAGTTCGTGTACCAATTATTATTTACATTGTTCTCGTATTCATTTGGACCAGTTACACCTAACATCACGTAGGCTTTCTTGCTATCAGACCAATTAAAACGTTGCGACCAAAATCTGGCAATTCCAAGAATTACTGGAAATCCGTATTTTTTCAAATAATCACGATTACCTGTATGACGAACGTAGTTGTATATACCAAAAGCGATGGCACCATTTCGATGAATCTCTTCGAAGGTAATTTCCCATTCGTTGTGGCATTCCTCCCCATTCATAGTAACCATTGGATACAAAGCTGCGCCGTTTTTGAAACCAAGTTTCTCGGCGTTTTCAATAGCTTTGTCTAGATGATGATAGCGGTATATCAATAATTGCCTAGCAATTTGAGGATCTGCGGTTTTTAAATAAAATGGCAAACAATACGCTTCAGTGTCCCAGTAAGTTGCACCGCCATATTTTTCACCAGTAAACCCTTTAGGTCCGATATTCAATTTGGCGTTTTTCCCTGTGTAGGTTTGATATAAATGGAAAATATTGAAGCGGATACCCTGTTGAGCGGCGCTATCGCCATCAATAACAATATCTGCAGCATCCCAAATCCTTTCCCAAGCACCTATATGATTATGCAATAAAGCATCAAAACCCAAAGAGGCCGAATTCTTTACACAGCTAATAGATTTATCAACAAGCTCTGAAGATGGATATTTAACACTTGACGCAATGGATATATATTTGTGCAGGGTATATTTTTCACCTTGATTGAGTGCATGGCCGAAGCTATTTTCTACATATAATTCGCACTCATTTAGTTTCACTTCAAGGTCCAATAAGCCATTTTGATCCGAAAAGGAAGAGCACATGGCCGTAGCCACATAAAAATCAGTTTTTTTGGTTTTAGCACACACCATTCCAACCGATGAATTTATATCTCGGCTAACTTCGTCCCAAAAAAACTCATCGTAATTCGCATCGTGGTTAGTAACCCTCCCATTAAGATAGCTTGTTAAACGAACTATACCGCTGAAATTAATCGGTGTGAGTGAGTAAGAAATTGCAGCTACATCTTCGTTGTGCATGGAACAAAACCGCAAACTTTCAATTTCGAGTTCTTTACCGTCAGCCAAACGCAGCTTAAATAATCTTTTGAGCGTACCTTCTTTCATATTTAATTCACGGTAGAAAGAAAGCACTTGAGAAGTGGCTAAATCGATTTGAACTCCCTCTATTTCGACATTAATTCCAATCCAATTACACGCATTTAGCACCTTAGCAAAATACTCCGGATAACCATTTTTCCACCAACCAACTCGGGTTTTGTCGGGATAATAAACGCCACCAACATAGCTTCCAGGAAGTGAATCACCCGAAAAGGTTTCTTCGAAATTAGCACGTTGTCCAAAACATCCATTGCCAATACTAAAAATACTTTCCGCTTGTTTTTGCTTAAGCGGATCAAAAGAACGTTCGATGATTTTCCATTCATCTATTTCGAATAAATTATACATATTCGTCAAGATTAAATTCAAGCAAAGAAGAAACGAATGCATCCGCACTATTTTGTATGTGCAGATTTCCAACGGCAAAGACATAAAACCCACCATCTTTTGCTGCTTTTACGCCACTTTCCGCATCTTCAAAAACTATTATCTGATTCGGAGAAAGCCCTAATTGTTTAGCGCCATTTAAAAATACCTCTGGATGAGGCTTAGGATGCTCAACCATATTTCCATCAATAAGCACATCAAAATACGATTCAATTCCAACTAAAGAAAGAATGGCTTTTGCATTCTTGCTAGAAGATCCCAATCCACAAGGGATATTTTTGGAACGAGCTTGATTAAGCAGTGCTAAAACACCCGGTAATAAATCTTTTTGACTTAATTGACGAATAGAATTTAAATACCTCTCATTTTTCAAATGAAGCAAATCATTGAATTCATGCTCTGAGATCCAAACATCCCCAAGTTGAAGGATGATTTTCAAAGAATCTACCCTGCTCATTCCTTTTAATCGTTCATTATCTAATTCATCAAAAGGAATTTGATATTGATCTGCAATACTTTTCCAAGCAAGAAAATGATTATGTTCAGTAGAAACCAGTACTCCGTCAAGATCGAATAACAAGCCCTTAATTTTGATGTTACGCATGATCTGTTATTGCTTGTTTATCTGTAATCAATAAAGTAGAAATAGAACCCAATAGCATTGATACACCCGCAAGCGTCATGGAATATATCGTTTCTTGTCCGAATAATTTATATAATATATTTATGCCACCAAGAGCCGCCATTATTTGCGGAATAACAATAAACATATTGAAAAGTCCCATCATCATTCCCATTTTTGCTGGATTTACCGAACCGGACAACATAGCATACGGCATTGATAAAATACTTCCCCAAGAAATCCCAATAAGAATAAAACAATATTTCAGAGAACTTGGAGTGGCATAAAACATCATTAAGAATCCAACTCCGCCTAAAAACAGAGACCCTAAATGAATATTCCTCCTATTAATTTTAAAGCGTGCAGTATAGAAAGTCAAAAGAAGAGCAAAAGCCATCGACGATAAACCGTACATCCCCATAGACGAACCCACTTTATCTGCAGCGAGGTTATATTTTTTATCCAAGGCTTTAACTAATTCCTCCTGTTTAGCATCCTTTAGATTATAATTACTAGCAATTGGTGCAGGCGAATGATAAACATGATCAGTTAATGCGGGCGTAGCCATACTCCACATTGTAAAAAAAGCAAACCAACTAAAAAATTGTACGATGCCGAGTTTTAACATTGTCGAGGGCATTTCGATACAACTTGTATAAAAATCTTTAAAAAAATTAGTTTCTTTTTTATTATTTCTAAATGCTTCGAGATCTTCTGGCGGATATTCCTTGGTGGTAAAAATGGTATAAAGAATACTTATAAGAAAGACCATTGCGCCTATTGCGAAAGCTATTTTAACATACATTGGAACAATTCCCGTCGTTTCATCATCTGAGAAGCCCAATTTATTGACCATCCATGGTAAATTAGAAGCTACCCAAGTTCCGATTCCAATAATCAAGGTTTGCATAACAAAACCATAAGAGCGTTGGTTATTAGGTAATTTATCCGCGACAAGTGCCCTAAAAGGTTCCATGCTAATATTAATGGAAGCGTCTAGCACCCATAGCAAACCAGCTGCAACCCATAGAGAAGGTGAATTTGGGACAAAAAATAGCGCTAAAGATGATAGAATAGCACCAATAAGAAAATATGGCTTACGCCTACCGAATCTAGGATGCCAGGTATTATCAGAGAGATAACCAATAATTGGTTGAACAATTAAACCAGTAAGTGGCGCTGCAATCCATAATAAGGGAATATCGTCAGGCTCAGCTCCTAACGTTTGAAAAATTCGCGACATAAATCCACCCTGCAAGGCGAAGCCAAATTGAATTCCGAGGAATCCGAAACTCATGTTCCAGATTTGCCAAAAAGATAAATTAGGTTTCTCTAATTTCACAACTCAAATGTATTAGTGCCTTTCTAAAACCATAAAACCCCATGGCTTGATCATGGTGCTTGCCTTGCCAGATTTGATTTTCACCTGCTGGCGTTTAAAAACATGCTTATACTTACCATCTAAAAACTCAACGCTCGCTAAACTTTGATCTTGATCGCTCAGGTTAATTATAAATTGACAAATGGCTTTAGGGTTTAATTTAGACTTCCGAAGTATTACGATGAGTTTGCCATCATTAAGTATTTTTAAATCAAGGGCCGAATTCATTCGATCTCCAAAAACAGCAGGGTTATTTTTCTTGAGCTTATTCAATGTTTTATAAAAGGAAACTAGGTCCATTTTCTCCCAATTAATTTCATCTTTTTCAAAAAATGCAAGTCTTCTATCAAGAGATGTTTCCTGTCCGTTATAAATCAAAGGCATTCCATTCAATGCGTAGCATAAAACTGCCATTGCGTGACGAGCGGAACCCATTCGTTCCATTTCTGTGCCTTGCCAAGAATTTTCATCGTGGTTTGATGTAAAATACATCCTAAAAGCCTGTAAAGGATAATTTATATCTTTTTCTAAATACGAAGCCAAGTCAGTGGGGTCTATTTTACCTTGGGCCAGTTTATTAAGCAAATGGTGAAGCTCCCAACCGTAGGTAATATCAAAGGCTTCATGCATTTCCGGGCCTTCTGCCTCTGCCAACATAATCAATGGCTTTACCTCTTGCAATTCAGCTCGAGCCTCAACCCAGAAATCCAGGGGGACTGATCCAGCTACATCGCAACGAAAACCATCAATATCGGCCTCAGTAATCCAATACTTCATTGATAAAATCATATTTCGACGCATTAAGCTATTGTCAAAATTTAAATCGGCTACATCCCACCAGTCTGTACCAATGGTAGGCTGAACATTTCCATTTGAGTCTAGGGTATACCATTCTTTGAATCCTTGCTCCAACCAAACATTATCAGGAGAAGAGTGATTAGCCACCCAATCAATGATTACTTTCATTTTCAGTTTATGGGCTTTTTTTACCAAGGCTTTAAAATCAGACAAATCTCCAAATTCAGGATTCACTCCTTTATAATCTTTAACAGCATAATAGCTACCCAAAGTACCTTTTCTATTTTTGACCCCGATAGGATGAATAGGCATTAGCCATACAATATCAACGCCCATCTTTTTAAGTCGCGGTAAATCATTTGTTACTTTTTCGAATGTTCCTTCTTTAGAAAATTGTCTCACATTCACCTCATAGATGGTTGCCGATTTCATATAATCGAACAAAGATTCTTTAGGTGTTTTCGTCAAAAGATCCTTACTGCTAATAGTTTTGAACGCAGGATCTTTAGGTGTTTGCGCCAAAAGGCATAAACCAATCGAAAAGAACAGGAAAGTAAGTTTCGTTTTCATAAACTCGTTTTTAGTTGTTTTTTAAGGGCAGTACATACGATAAATGATAATCCACCAAGCCTTCGACAGGTTTACTACATACACCAGTCACTTTAATTCCTAATGAAACCGCCGCTCGATCTAAGGCTTCTCTAAAAACACCAGCAATACTTCCAACAAACCAGAGGTCGGAAGACTTATAATTAGGATAACAACAAACATGCACTTGCATAAAATGTCGAAACCCTTCTTCAATCATGTGTTGAAAATAAGGTTCATCGCTATGCTTTGAGATAAACGGCATAAATGAAGCGATAAAAACATTTGCATTTGGCTCACAATACACCTTTTCTACCAAAGCATCTTTGGTGAAACCATAGGTATCGAAAAAATCTTTCGATAAATGCTCCGGTAAATGGTGATATAAAAATGCGGCAATTAATTTTTTTCCAAAATAACTTCCACTCCCCTCATCGCCCAAAATATATCCTAAAGCGGGAACAACTTCACTCACTGTTTTACCATCAAAATAACAGGAATTTGAACCAGTACCAACAATACAAGAAATAGATTCTCTTCCTTTGTAAGTCGCATAGGCACAAGCTACTAAATCGTGATCTACATGAACTTTAGCATTCTTGAAAATACGATTTAAGCCTTCTTGGACCACGGCATTCAATTTATCGCTAGAACAACCTGCTCCGTAAAAATAAATCTCACTTACTTGATCGGCAATGGACATGATTCCATCAACTTTTTTTAATTCGCCCTCTATCCAATCTGCTGAATGAAAATAAGGGTTAAAGCCAGGAGATGCAAATACATTTTGACTATTTTCAGGACCTAAAAGAACCCAATCACTCTTTGTAGAGCCACTTTCAACAATAAAAATCATACTAAATAACTATTTTTTTTCTTTACTTTGTGTCCTTAATACACTTTCAAATATAGTAACTTTAGATAAGGGCGTGAAAAAAAAAGTAATAAAAAACAAATTAGTAGAGCTAAATCCTAACGTATCAGTAGATTGCGTTATTTTCGGATTTGACTTTGAGAAATTAAATGTGCTCTTAATTGATCGTGGAACAACCCTTGGAATACCATTAGCACTTCCAGGAAACTTAATTTACAATTCAGAGAACCTTGATGAAGCCGCATCGCGAGTATTAGAGGAACTAGCAGGATTAAAAAACATCTATTTAGAACAAATTGGTGCCTTTGGAGATCCGCTACGAATAACAAAAATTACGGATCAAGAATGGCTAAAGGCCATGCGCGCCGAACCATCTGCACGTGTGATCACTGTTGCTTATTTCTCATTGGTTAAAATGTCAGATTATGTTCCACAAGCGTCCTCCTTTGCTAAAAATGCCAGCTGGGTTAGTGTTCAAGAAATTAGCGAGTTAGCTTTCGATCACTTAGAAATTTTGAATACCGCGAAAGAGAGCTTAAAACAAAAAATTAGACGTCAGCCCATTGGGTTTAATTTGTTGCCCGAAAAATTTACACTTAGCCAACTTCATCGTTTATATGAATCAATTTTAGAGAAACCGCTCGACAAGCGTAATTTTAGGAGGAAGATTCAGAAATTAGATATCATCGAATCCTTAAAAGAAAAACAAAAAGGAGTACCTCATAAACCATCACAACTTTTTAAATTTAATAAAGAAAAATACGAATTGCTTACAAAAATTGGTTTTGACAATTTTGGTTTTTGATTTAGGTGAAATATTAAATAGACTACCTCATTTATTCATTCAACCATATGTTATTTCTTCTTTTTCTTTTTTCTAAATTTAATTCTGCTATTTTTGTTTTGCTTGAAATTGATCAAGCTGTAACTTTTCGTGAGAGAAGATTGTTTTAACTGTAATTGTCAATGATTTGAAAAGACAAGAATTCAATGATGTAGTGGATATTCACAGTGGGAATTTATTCCGTTTCGCTGTAAATTTCTTGCGTTGTTCGGATGATGCACAGGATATCGTGCAGGATGTTTTTGAAAAATTGTGGCTAAACAGAGAAAAAGTGGAAATGGAAAAGGCAAAAAGTTGGTTATTTACTTGTACACACAATGCCATGTTGAACTTTGTAAAAAAACGTTCACGCATCGACTACAAGGAAACCAATCAATTGCCTGAAAGTGCGAATGCCTTCGATGCTAGTTTCGAGTCGAAACAAGTAGTTGATCGAGCAGTAAGCATTTTACCTCCAATCCAAAAGAGTATTATTTTGATGCGGGACCTTGAAGGTTATTCGTATGATGAAATTGGCGAGTTGCTGAATTTATCCCCGTCTCAAGTAAAAGTCTATCTGTTTAGGGCAAGAATGAAAATTAAAAAGCAGTTAAAAGAATCAACTCAACTCGCGTGAATATTCCCAATAGAGAAAATATAGACCGATGGTTATTTGATTGGACGGAGGGAAATCTTAGTCCTTCCCAAGAAATTCAGTTGGAGGAATTTTTGATTCAAAATCCAGATTTATCAATTGATGTTGATGCTTGGGATGCTGCTACCGTTTCTTCAATTCCTTTTGAGTATGATAATCAAGCATCATTAAAAAAGCGAAAAAAACGTGTTTTTGCCTATTGGCAGTTTTATGCACTTATCCTTTTAATTGCAACAGGAGGCACAAGCTTGTATTTCTCATTCAAAACAGAAAGTCAGCAAATAGCAGCAAAAACTTCCAATGCCTTTACATCTCCTATTTCTAAAATTGCTACTAGATCAACAATAAATAACAATACTCAAGACCTTATAACTGCAAATTCCCCAATTTCTAATTCAGGAAGGCAAAACTTTTACGAAGCGCCTTCGTATCAAGCTTCCTTGATTAAGTATACTGAAAATATCAATACTAATGTACTTCCTTTATCTTCGGAGAAAGAGAAAGTTTCTTTCGATAATAATACAATCACTAATACTATTGAAATGGCAATTCAGCCAATTATTCCAATAGAAAATATTGAATTAACAGATAAGCTTGATTCTTCAGCTGTTTCAGCTGTCTCTATCGAACCATCAATAGAAGCAGATGAGATAATTCAGAGTGAGGGCGAGAATGAGAATGAGGATAAAAAATTAAGCCGTAAAAAAATAAACCTGCCTACTCTTAAGCTTAAATCTTCAAGTAAATTATCAAAATGGGTAAAAAAGGATTTAACCAATACCAATCAGAAAGATCGAGTTTATGCGCTATCTGAGAAATCAAACTTAGATTTAAACAATTCATTTGTCGGCAATATTTCTCAACTTAAGTTTCAATCAATGTCTACCGTGCGTTGGATTGACATAGCTGATCAGCAGAAGATATCACAGCAAATTTCCTTTGATGGTTACTTACGAGAAGCTAAAGCAGGCTTAGGAATTATTTCCAATTACAGTAATTTTTCAAATGGATTAATTCAAGATTGGAATTTAAATTTAATCTATGCACCAAAACTGGCAATAAATCGTTACCTCACAATCGAGCCATCTATGAAATATACTTTTGGAAAAAAAGTCTTGAACAGTTCTAAAGTAATTAATAATTCCACCGTAGAAGTTGAAACTAACCAATTGGAGACTTTTTCAATTGATCCAAACCAAGCGATTGGAAAAAACTTATGGTATCGTGATTTAGGCGCTGGATTAATTATAAATGCAGGTCCTATTTATTTTGGAGGACAAGTTAACAATCTATTAAAGCACCAAGACAACCTTTATTCAAATGATTACACAACGATTCGCAGAGCAGATAGAGAATTGACCTTAGTTGGAGGAACTGATTTTAATTCAAAAAATGGAAATTTCACTTTTTCGCCCTATATTTTCCATACCATATTCGGATCACAATCTTCGACTTACCTTGGAGCTAGCATCCACTTAAAATCGTTCCTTATTGGTGGTTCATATCAAACAAATGGATCAAGCAGCGGAATGATTGGGCTCCATAAAGATCGTTTTTCTTTATTGTGTCAAACATCCTATGCATCAAGCTCTTATACTCAAAGTAAGTCCTTTATTCACCAGTTAACAATAAGAATTAATTCTAATATTAGTAAAAAAACCAGACGTTATTTATATTTGTAGTTATGAAAATTAAAAATACCTTTTTATTGCTTTGTATTTTAGCAGGTAGCCATGTGATGGCACAAGACCCTACTTTCACTCAATTTTATTCTAACCCAGTCTATTTAAACCCTGCATTAGCGGGTTCTACCGGCTGTCCAAGGATAACCATGAATTATAGAAATGAATGGCCTCAACTGACCGGAAATTATGTTACTTACAGTATGGCATATGATACCTATATGAAAAATATTTCTGGTGGATTAGGCCTTATTGCTACTCATGATCAACAAGCAAGGGGGACCATTTCGACAACTATGTTAGGAGGAATTTACTCGTATAACTTAAAAGTTAACAGAAAATTTTCCATCATGTTTGGTGCTCGTGCAGCCTATTATCAAAAATATTTGGATTGGAGCAAATTAACGTTTGGTGATATGATTGACCCACGTAGAGGATTTATTTATCAAACGGGAGATGTTCCAAGAGGAAATGGTAAACGTGGTTTTTTCGATGTTTCAGCCGGTATGGTAGCTTACTCGAAATATTTTTATGGTGGATTAGCTATCCATCACCTCAATAGGCCAGATGAATCCATGATTTTAGGACAGTCTAAATTACCGATGCGTTTTACTGGTCATGCAGGAGCGACAATAAAAATTGGTAACAAAGGCAAGTATTCCGCAACGAATTCAACTGCAATAATGCCAAATATTATCTATCAGTATCAGAATGGTTTCCAAGAAATCAGTATTGGTACTTACTTAAAATATGAAAATTTTACAGTTGGTGCTTGGTACAGAAATCGTGATGCTTTCATACTTTGTTTCGGTATAAACACTCAAAATTTTAAAGTTGGTTATAGCTATGATGTTACCGTATCGAAATTAGGTAATGGTATATCGGGTGGTTCTCATGAAGTTTCTTTAGGATTTAACTTACAATGTAAGAAGAAGCCGAAAGACTTCCGAAAAATAAACTGTCCATCTTTTTAATTTAGTTCAGTTCATCTTCTTTGTACACCATTTTTCCACTTATGTACGTGCTGTAAGCAAAGTTTGGACTGAATGTCATTTCATTCCAAATTGGGCGTTTAACGATGAAAAATGTGGCCTCTTTCCCTTTCGAAATAGTTCCCTTGTTATTTTCTTCAAAGGCAGCGAACGCAGCCCAGCTTGTCATTCCTTTCAACACTTGCTCTAGTGATAACTGTTCTTCGATAAGAAATCCATCATTCGGCAGATTATCTTTATTCTTTCGTTGTGTCGCTGCAAATATTGTCAAAAAAGGATTCGTTAATTCAATCGGGAAATCAGTGCCAATCGCCACCATTCCAAATGCTTCCAATAATGATTTATAGGCATAAGCCCCTTTAATCCTTTCTTTACCTAATCGAGATTCCGCCCAACGTTGATCTGAAACAGCATGTGTAGGTTGTACGGATGGAAAAATAGCGAAATCTGAAAAGAAATGAAGGTCATTACGATCAATAACTTGAGCGTGCTCAATTCTCCACCGATGGTCTTTATTAATCAAATATTCATTTTTATAAAGATTCAATATGATGTTATTTGCTGAATCACCAATGGCATGCGTGTTTAATTGATAGCCAATCTTAGAACAGAATTTCGAAAGTTCTTGCATTTCCGATAGTGGTGTGGTTAACAATCCATGATGTTGATGATCATCACTATACGGATTTTTCAATAATGCCCCCTTAGATCCAAGCGCACCATCGGCAAACATTTTAAAACTACGAATACTTAAATTTTTATAACGATACACTCCATTTTCACTTGCAAAGCGCTTGTTTTTCTCTGACGGCATTAGCATTGCGTAAATAGCTAGTTTTAATTGCTTACTTTCCATAAGCGACTTAAAAATCGCAATGTCTTCAAAATCAATTCCCGCTTCGTGAACTCCAGTAATTCCATATTGGAATAATTCCTCTTGAATTTCAAGTATGGCATCTTTTATTTCTTTATCGGAAAAGCGAGGAATTTTATCTTGCACTAAATCCATTGCCTTGTCCAACAATAGGCCGGTACATTTTCCATTTCTAGAGCGTATTTCACCCCCATCGACTTTTGTAGAGCTAATGCCGGCCAAATTAAGCAAACAATCATTTACTAGGGCTGCGTGACCATCAACACGATATAAGCATACCGGAATATTAGGAAACGCTTTGTTTAAAAGTGTGTTATCTGGCATAGAATCCGCTCCCCATAATGATTGATCCCAGCCACGCCCTACAATAAATTTTTTCTGACCTTTTTGTTGATATTTCTCCGTCCGAGTAACGAGCTCATTGAGCGATTTACAATCCAATAAATCCAAGGAAAGTTTTTGCTTAACGTACAATAAAATATGACCATGAGCATCAGTAAATCCCGGATAAATCTCTTTTCCTTCTGCATCAACAAACTCGTCGGCAGAATATTTATTAAGTATTTGTCTCTCTGGACCAACTTCAATAATTTTCCCATCTTTAATAGCCATTGCCTGGCTAATGGTATTTTGATCATCTAAACAATGAATTTGGGCATTATGAACGACCAAGTCTACATGTATACCTTTCATGCAAGAACTAAGGCTTAAAACAAACAGAAATCCTAGGAGAACGTATTTCATATGAGAGGATTAAAAAGGGTAACCTATACCAAATTGCAAAGCTGGCGCGAAAGGTTTTGGTAATTTACTTAAGGCTCTTTCCCTATTCATTTCTGCGGATAGCGTTGGTAGACCATAGTAACTAATTCCCTCTTGGTAGAAAGGCTCACGGCTCTGATTGATCCATCTTGCATTTTTAGGAAGCGCGGGATTGTAAATTGGGATCCCAAAATCGAGTCGAATAATGAAAAAATCAAGGTCTAATCGGAAACCTAAGCCCGCTGTCACGGCAAACTGTTCAAGCCAATTATTGTCAAACTTCGCTCCTGCCCTAGCAGCATCCTCTTTATAGGTCCAAATATTCCCGAAATCAGTGAAAATTGCCCCTTTTAATGAAGATCCAAGCGAATACCTGTATTCAATTGTTCCTCCCAGCCTAATATCACCAATTTGAGCGGATGCGTTACTAGAATCAATGTAATATTTATAAGATCCCGGGCCTAATGTTCTTGCTTTCCACCCCCTATTATCATTTGCGCCACCACCGAAAAAACTATAATCATAGGGCATTGATGTTTTTGAATTACCAAAAGGAATTCCAAACCCCGCTTGAAGTTTAACATTTATGGATGTTTTCTCGTTAAATTTTTTATTTAGAATATAGGTGTTGTCATTACGAACAAACTCTGCATAACCGACATTAAAAAAAGTAAATTGACCATTCGGTAATGTGTCTTGATACTCACTAAACTTTGACAATAAAATACCAGCAGCTGAAAAACTAGAGGTGAAATTTATGTGAGCATTTAAAAAGCGATGTTTAAACAATTTATTTTTGGTGTCAGAAAATTGTTTTTTAGAATTGTCGTAAATAAAAGAAAATTTAAAGTCTTCCCAAATAAATTGACTACTATATGAATTCCTTAAAAACAAATCATTTTGAGCATTTATTTGATTTTCAAATTCAGCAGATTTATTAATATCAACATATTTAATAACTGATGCCAATGGAAGTCCAAATTCAAAGATTTGAGTTTTGTCAACAAGCATCTTCCAGGTATAGTTCATCTGAAATAAATTTCTATCAAAGATGTTTCGTTTTTCATAATTGAAAGCTAAAGAAATGATTGTTTTGGGCTTTTGTCTTTTGGATAGCGCAGTTACTTTAGTAGGAAATAACCCAGGGATTTCTAATTTAATACTCGGACCAAATTCAAAGGTGTTAAAAGCAAGTCCTTTTCTTGACCCGTCATCAAACACTATTGGTTGAGATTCGAAGCCACCACCAAATGAAAAAGTCAATTTCTCTCCCCCTCCAAAAATATTTTTATCCGAATAATTTAATGATGCATTAACACCTAATAAACCGAACGAAGATGTAAACTTTGGTTCAAAGGCAAATGTTTTTCGTTTCGATGGAACTAAAAAATAATGAACCTCTAAAGTATTATTCGGTTTTTCTAATACGACCGGTTTAATTGTCGAAAAAAGACCTAATTGCGTAAGGCATTGAAATGATCTTTCAAGATAATATTCTTTGTAAATATTTGTCATTTCCAAATAATTTTGAAGTTCTAACAAATTAACATTGATACATGGTTTTTTTCCATTGTAAAAGATAGTTGCCATTCGCATGGGACTTAAAGAATCTTTATTCGTAATTTTCTTTTCTTTTATTTGTTTTGAAGAGAATGGTTGTTCAGCATATAAAAATGAATTTTTAGTTGCCAAAAATTGCATGTCAATGGAGTCAACAGTAGAGATTTTCTCATTTTCATCTAAATATTTTGAGAATTTTTGATTGAGCATGGTTGTATCTGATAAATGAAAATTCACCGAACCAATTCGATAATTAACATATCTTTTTTCGATTAAACTATCAGAATTCGCGGAAAAAGGAATTAAGCGATTCTTAAATTCTAATCCAAGAACAACCTTCATTGACGACTTATTGGTGTCAGCAAGCAATGATATACTGGAGGCAGTAAATCCATAATATGCTTCATCTCTCATAAACTTTGCAATAGACTCACGATACTCTTCTAAATAGTCCAAGTCAAAAGTTTTATCGACCAATGGATCACTTTTGGAATTAGCCTTGTATTTTTTCAGAAATTTAATTGAGTAGTCTGATATAACATTAGAATTCTTACCTATTAAATAAACGGAATCTATAAAATAGCAAGGTCCTGGCTTAATATTATACGTAATTTTTATCAATTTACCACGAACTATTTCCTGACTGGAAGAAATTGACCCATAATAAAATCCTTTTCTTTTTAGATAAAATCCGATTTGATCCATTGATTTTTTTAACAGCAGACTATCATAGACAACAGGCTTTTCAGCAAGTTTATATTTTATCCATTCTCGAAAGAAAAGCCTTGAATCCTCAATTTCTTTATGCTCTTTTATTTTTTTTGTATACATTTTTTTACCTTTCTTTCTCGCCTTTTCAATTCTTTTAGCATTAATCTTATCCAATTTCACATCGATTCTATTATTACCTTCAACAATTGATGAATCGATTCGCGTACGCTTCTGCTCTACCTTAGCGGAATCAATACTATTGAAAAGAATTAGTTTAAAAGGGATACCTATAACCCTACTATTCGGTTTTTGACGAATAATTTCATTGATTTCAGAAGGAGATATAGCCGTTTTATCCCCTTCGATGAGAACAGTATTTTTCCGTAGCAAAAGATTTCCTTTAGGGATATTTTTTGGCACATGACAAGACGTTAAAAATACTACTATGAATAGCAGAAAAATGCTGTAATTTTGAAACTTCATAATTATACTACAAAAATAATAATATTGCTCACGTGGAAAAACTTTCAATCAATAAGTTAAAATGGATTCGCACCTTACATACTAAGAAATCTCGAGATTTTGAAGGATGCTACATTGCAGAGGGCGAAAAGATGTTTCACGAATGTTTAAGAGAAAACGGATCCTCTATTTTACTGATTGTTTGTACCTCCGAGCATGTAGACACTGTAATTCAACATACCAAATACAATGCTTTATTGGCTTCAGGTAATGAATTCGAGCGAATATCCTTATTAAAATCACCTCAAGGCATATTAGTTATTTTAAAGAAAACACCACAAGAGGAAAAATCATTCAATCCCGCTATTAGCACACTTGTTATCGATACAATTCAAGATCCAGGAAATTTAGGAACAATTATC
Source organism: Flavobacteriales bacterium (assembly GCA_947475095.1). GTDB lineage: Bacteria > Bacteroidota > Bacteroidia > Flavobacteriales_D > Crocinitomicaceae > UBA952. Next base: position 9,058 of record CANJLG010000009.1, on the reverse strand, counting down.
CGTACAGCTGACTGGTTTGGTATTCAACAAATTTATTGTAGTGCAACTACAGTCGATTGTTATCATCCAAGGGTCGTACAGGCAACCATGGGAAGTTTATTTAGAATAAAAATAGCCTACGGAAACCTTAGTGATTTTCTAATGCAACAAACACTCCCTATTTATGGAGCTATGCTTGAAGGCACATCTTGTATTGAACTAAAAATCAAAAAAAACGCCATTCTAATTATTGGTAATGAAGGAAGTGGAATAAGCGAGGAAATATCCCAATTAATACAAAATCCTATTACCATACCAAAGCTTGGTAATGGCGAATCCTTAAACGCATCCATTGCTTGTGGTATTTTATTATCCCATTGGAAAAAAAGTTAATTTTCAATCATTAGTTAACATAAAGGAAAAGGCCGTACTTTTGCATTTTAGTTTTCGCACCACTACTATGATTGATACCGATCTATACGAAGCCAAACAGCTCTATCCCTTTCAAGAAAAAACTGTAGAAAGTGTATTACAAGAATTTAGAACGAATGGTAAAAAGTTTAATTTGCTTTATCAATTGCCAACAGGCGGAGGCAAAACAGTCATTTTTTCAGCTATTGCCAAAAAATTTATTGAAGAATGGGGTCAAAAAGTACTTATCCTCACTCACCGTATCGAGTTATCAGTGCAAACTTCTCGTCAGCTGCAAGCCATTGGAGTTAAGAATAAAATAATTAATTCAGAAGTTAAAAAACTGGATGATCAAGATGAATATTCTTGTTTTATTGCCATGGTTGAAACCTTAAATAATCGTCTTTTAGACGATGGTGATTTTATAAAAGATGTTGGTTTAGTTATTGTCGATGAAGCGCACTACAATAGTTTTCGTAAAATTTTTCAATATTACGAAGATGGGAATATTTTAGGCGTAACTGCAACCCCATTAAGCAGCAATAGAGCCTTGCCATTAAAGGATAACTACAACAAACTAATAACTGGAGAAAGCATTTCAGGACTCATTCAAAGCGGGTATCTTTCCGATGCCGAAACCTATAATTACGATGTGAACCTTCATGGACTAAAAATTGGCACAAATGGCGATTTTACCGTTAGTAGTTCTGATGTTTTATATAGTAATTTTTTCATGCAAGAGAAATTAACATTCGCTTATGAGGAAGTTTCATTAGGACAAAAAACTCTTATTTTCAATGCAGGAATTGAAACGTCCATGCGCGTTTACGACTCCTTTAAGAAACTTAAATACAATGTACGTCACCTCGATTCTACCTTTAGTGATAAAGATAGAAAAGATATTTTGACTTGGTTTAGGACTACCCCTGATGCCATTTTAACATCTGTTGGGATCTTGACCACCGGATTTGATGAGCCTACGGTAAAAACCATCATTTTGAATCGTGCTACTCGCTCCTTAACCTTGTACCATCAAATGATTGGAAGAGGATCTAGACGACTGCCAACAAAAGATAGTTTTAGCATTGTCGACTTAGGGAATAATGTTAGACGTTTTGGTTTTTGGCAAGATTTTATTAATTGGCATGACGCCTTTCGTTTTCCAGATCGCTTCTTAGAATCTCGTATTTCCGAATTAGAGGACATGGAATTTGAAGTTGAATTTGAGTTCCCAAAAGGATATGACAAATTAGTTAATACCAGTATTTTAGAAACTTTTAATATTAAAGAAAATTATTACGAATGCCTAGACCGAGGTCAGAAAGGGAAAGATGCCGTTGAGAATTCGCTTAATAACCATTTCGATTCAATCATTGGATTAGCAAAAGACCAGCACCATGCGCTATCTCTCGTAGAATTACTTCAAGAACACATAGAACATCGTTTGAAGAATTATACCCGTTGCATTGCTAAATCAACCGATAATTACCTCAAATATCTGCTTGAAACATATAATCGTCAATTAAGACAAAAACTAAGAGCTGCTATCGTTGATTAGAAAAGATTGTTAATTTAGTAAAATGAGACCTTTCTTTATCAGTATACTTTTTGTTTTCCTATCCGTTTCCTCATTAACTTATGGGCAATCAAAGAAACTACGGGCATACCTAGACACCAAACAATTCTTCGATCCAAGTATTGGAAACTATCTAGAAATTCAATTGCAATTTGTAGGCTACAGTGTCAATTACATTAGCTTAAACGATGGCATCCAAGCTACCGTTGCAGTTCGCATACAATTAATATCGTCACAAAAAGACACCTTAAACGATATCTACTTATTGAATTCTCCCTTTTTTAAAGATAGCTTAATTGACGATTTCTACGACATAAGAAGATTAAAAGTACAACCTGGAAAATATGAATTAAGCTTAGAAATTCAGGATGTCAACAAAATGGCAAATCTCATTAAGGCAAAACAAGATATAACGATTAAAGATTTACGAGGAGAGCCATCTATCTCAACCATTGAAATAGCTGAGTTTGCCTATCCTGATACCTTGTCAAGTACATTTCAAAAATCAGGATACTATTTAATTCCTAGGCTTTCTAATTATTACCCAACCCAACTCAATAAGTTACCGGTGTATTTCGAAACATATAACCTGAATAATTCAACAGATTCGATCGTTGGATTAAAACAAACATTAATTGATGTTTCCACCAAAACGGAGATTGATTCTTACACAACATTTTACCGATTAAAACCCGAAGCGGTTACCCCAATTTTTAAGACAGTTGACCTGAGTCTTCTACCCAGTGGACAGTATGAGCTTAATTATGCGCTTGTGAATAGAAAAATGGAAGATAAATATAACGAAACGTATGTCTTTGAACGAACCAATGACTTTATGGATAGCATTCAATCAGACAATATTGTCTTAGATCCATCATTCCAAGCATCAATTCATGAGGACAGTGTGATATTTTTTCTAGAAAGCCTTATTCCAATTGCTAAACCAGCAGAAGTGAAAAATATCATTGCTAGTATTAAAACAAAAGAAAAATCTTTAATGCGCAAACACATTCAAGCCTTTTGGAAATATACCTCCCCAAATACACCTTACGAGGCATGGTTGAAATATAAGGAACAGATCCTATTAGTTGAGCGTGAATACGCTAATAATTTTCAAGAAGGATTTGAAACAGATCGTGGACGGGTTTATCTAAAATACGGTGCTCCAAGTACAATTAACGCCCGAGAAACCTCTCCGTCAGAATATCCATATGAAATTTGGATTTATAATAAAATTGGGGCTTTTAGTAATAAAAGATTTGTTTTTTACAATCCTGATTTGGTAAATAATGCTTATCGATTATTGCATTCTGATATGTTAGGAGAATTAAAAAACCCAGCATGGCAACAGATTTTAGTAAAACGAAATACCATGAACGGTGATATTGACAACCCTAATAAATTCAATCAAGATGTTTGGGGAGGAAATAGCAACGATTTATTTAGACAATACTAACGCTTCTATGCAGGAATTAGCCATCGTCATTTTAAATTACAACGGATTACAGCACTTAACTACCTTCTTACCGAATGTTTTTGCTAATAGCGTGGGATTTCCGATTATTATCATCGATAACGCTTCTACTGATGAATCTGTGTCCTTTTTAAATAAAAGCTTTCCTTCAGTCGAATGCATTTCACTTCCGCAAAATTATGGTTTTGCTGAAGGGTATAATGAAGGGTTAGGCCAGCTTAAAGGTAGATTTAAACAGTATATTTTATTAAATAATGATGTTGAGGTCACCAGTAATTGGATCCCCCCTTTACAATCTGCTTTAGCCGACGAAACAGTGGCAGGATGTCAACCTAAAGTTCTTTCTTATTCAAAAAAATCGCATTTTGAACATGCTGGTGCGGCAGGTGGCTACCTAGATAAAAATTATTTTCCCTTTTGTCGAGGTCGTATATTTAATCATTTTGAAGAAGATCAAGCTCAATACGATTATAAAAAGAAAGTGGATTGGACCTCTGGAGCAGCAATGTTAATTCGAGCTAATTTATTTCATGATGTTGGCGGTTTTGATAGCGATTTTTTGGCGCACATGGAAGAAATAGACCTTTGCTTGCGATTAAATCATGCAGGATTCTCATTTGTCTGCGAACCAGCATCAGTAGTGTATCACCTCGGTGGTGGCACCATGCCTTACACCTCTCCTACCAAAACATTCTTGAATTTCAGAAATAATTTAATGCTATTAGTAAAAAATCATAGAGGTTTTTGGGGACCAAGGTTAGTAATTCGTATGATTTATGATGGAATAGCTGGATTACAATTTCTACTAAAAGGTAAATTTTCATTTTTTATAATGATATTTCTAGCACACCTCTCTTTTTATTCTAAAATTCAAAAGGTATTACAAAAAAGAAAACAGCTTAAAAGAGTTAAAAATAAAGTGCCATCTTATTCAGGCAATATTATTTTTGATTACTACTTCAAGAATAATAAAACGTTTACAAAGCTTAACAAAAGACGCTTTCTATCATGAAATTAATATCAATTCTATTCTTTTTACTCGCCGCTATTGTTTCAAATGCGCAAGTGCCATTAAAGGAAATTCAAGGTGCAAGCGACATAGCAAGGGCTCTTTTGAACGTTGGTAACATTAGGCCTATGTCACCAAGTTATTACGTTAATCCCTTCATTGGAACAGGCGGACATGGGCATACCTTTCCCGGTGCCACCTCGCCTTTTGGTATGGTGCAGTTGAGTCCAGACACTCGTTACGAAGGTTGGGATGGCTGTGGAGGATATCATTACTCCGACTCTGTGATTCATGGCTTTAGTCACACCCATTTAAGCGGGACAGGTATTCCAGATTATGCTGATCTTTTGGTAGTGCCTCAACTTGGAAAACTAAATACCATTCCAGGTTATTTAAATTCCGGCGGATATGGCATACCCTTTTCTCATAAAAATGAAATAGCGCAAGCAGGATATTACTCGGTAGTGTCCAATGATTCGAAAATAAAGGTGGAACTCACCTCTACCGAACGCTGTGGTATCCACCGCTACACATTTATAGGAAAAGGAAAAAGGTACATAATTCTCGATTTAGACTACCGAGATAAAGTCTTGGATGCTGGATTTAATCAACTTGATTCCAAACGGATTGATGGTTTTCGAATTTCCGAAAGTTGGGCAAGCGAGCAACACTTTTATTTTAGCCTGAATAGTTCGGTGAGCATCCAAAAAGTAGAAAAGATTGAGAAAGATGGGCAACATAAATTGGTGTTGTTTTTTGAAGATGACTTAAAAGAACTTGTATTAAAAGTGGGGGTTTCAGCGGTTAGCTCAGAGGGTGCTTATCTCAATTTCCAAAAAGAGGTCAATACCACAAACTTTGACGCGCTTCATTTACAAAATCAAAAAGTATGGGATCAGGAACTCCAAAAAATTCAGGTTGAAGACGACAACGTGGACTTAAAAACGATTTTTTATACCGCGCTCTACCACACCATGGTTGTTCCGAATATCTTTTCCGATGTCGATGGGCAATACCGTGGCCGTGATTTAAAAATTCACAAAATAGACGGCTTGCCACAATATACCGTTTTCTCCCTTTGGGACACTTACCGTTCCACACACCCCTTATATACCTTAATAGATCAAAAAAGAACCTTGGCTTTTATTCAGACTTTCTTAAGACAATACGATGAAGGCGGTGATCTTCCTGTTTGGGAATTGGCAGGTAACGAAACAGAGTGTATGATTGGGTTTCATAGTGTCTCAGTGATTGCTGACGCCTACCTCAAGGGTATTCGTGGTTTTGATGCTGAAAAAGCGCTAGAAGCCATGATAAAAACATCAGAAGCCAATGAATTTAGCAAGCCTCTTTTCAATTCGTATGGTCTCTTGTCAGCAGATTGGGAAAGTGAGTCAGTATCGAAGGTTTTGGAATATGCTTACGATCATTGGTGCATTTCTGAAATGGCTAAAAGCCTTGGTAAAGAAGATATTGCAAGTAAATACTTAAAGTCAAGCTTTAATTTTATTAACCATTTTGATCCAGATCAATCATTCATGAGAGCACGACGCGGAGGACAGTGGTTTAGTCCATTCGATCCGAGTGAGGTAAATTTTAACTATACAGAAGCTAACAGTTGGCAATACTCCTTGTATGCCCCACATCACCCTAAAACCCTGACCAATTTATTCAATGGAAAGTCTGGATTAGAATCATGGATGGATAAACTTTTCAATACATCCAGTCAATTAAACGGTCGTGAGCAGGCAGATATCACGGGATTAATAGGACAGTATGCACATGGCAACGAACCTTCTCATCACATGGCCTACCTATATAACTACACCAATAATCCTGGGAAAACCCAATTTTATGTAGACTCAATTCAAGGTACGCTTTACCAAAATAAACCAGACGGACTATCGGGAAATGAGGATTGTGGTCAAATGAGTTCTTGGTATGTCATGTCTGCCTTAGGGTTTTACCCCATGGCTCCAGGAAGCAACAAATACGAAGTGGGCCATCCCATTTTCAAAAAAGTAAGCATCAATTTGGAAAATGGTCAAAAGTTATACATTTCGAGCAATGTATCAAAAGCCAACAAATACATTTCATCGCTTACCTTAAACGACAAAAGCCAAGGCTTACAAATTGATCACCTTGAACTCATGAAAGGAGGGTCGCTTATCTTCAACATGTCACCAATTTCTGAGGTTCTACTTGACAAAACCGTAAATTTTTATGCGCCAGAAATACCAAATGAATTCGTGCCAATCCCATTCATAAAAACCGGCGAACGGATATTTGAAGATTCTCTCAAAATCGAAATGGGATTACCGGAACTCCAGAACCAAAAAACATATACCATACAGTATTCGATTGACAATAAACGTTCGTGGACGACCTATAAAACCCCTTTTTACATCAAAAAAACAGGAGATATTTTCATTAAAACCATTTTCAGAAAAACCAACTATGAATCACAAAATATTGAGTTGGAATCGGCATCGGTAGCCTCTCAATTCATATTAAAAAATAAAAACGAACGATTGATTTTAAATACAGCCTATGCCCCATCCTACTCTGCTTCTGGACCATTTACCTTAATCGATAAAATTCGAGGTAATTCAGATTTTAGAACAGGTGATTGGCAAGGATTCTATGGAAATGATGTCCACGCAGTCGTTCAATTTGAGCAGCCTGTTTCCTTGACACAAGTAGGAATATCGTACATCCGGGATCTTAAATCATGGATATTTGACCCTTCGGAAGTAATCATTGAACTATCAAAAGACGGAAGCACCTTCGGAGCACCACTACGATTAAATACTGCTTTGGTAGACCAGAAAACACCAACAAAAGCAAACAAGGAACTTTTGATTCCTGTTTCTGAAAGTAACGTTAAGGCTATCCGGTACCACATCAAAAACCATGGTGTTTGCCCTGAATGGCATTTAGGAAATGGATTTGATTCTTGGATATTTCTCGATGAATTGATTTTTTATTAATTTTAAGACGTGAAAAAAATAGTTGTACTTCTTTCTTTCCTTTGGATTACTGGAAATGTAAGTGCTCAACTAGACACCCTTTTTTGGTTTGTTGCGCCTGAGATAGCTCAAAGCCATGGAGATCGTCCGATTGTATTTCGCTTTGCAACCTTGACTACTCCTGCTACAATTACCATATCGCAACCAGCGAATCCAAATTTCCCAGTTCAAATCATAAACATAGGTCCCAATTCAGCTCAAACCCTAGATTTAACGCCATGGATTGATATCGTTGAGAATAAGCCAGCCAATTCTGTACTTAATTATGGCTTTCGGATTAAGTCCACTGCTCCTATTATGGCCTATTACGAAGTAGTTACATCGTGTAATTGCAACCCCGATATTTTTACATTAAAAGGAAAAAATGCATTAGGGACAAGCTTCATTATCACCGCTCAAACCTTTTTAACGAACGCGAGTTATGCCCGCTCAGGCTTTGACATTGTAGCGACCCAAAACAACACCAGCATCACTATTGTTCCATCAAGTGATATTCAAGGACATCCTGCAGGAGTTCCTTTTAATATTGTTTTAAACCTAGGTGAAACCTACAGTGCTGAGGCGGTTAATACCTCAGGTGCTCTTCATTTATCTGGCTCTACCATCTTGTCCACAAAACCCATTGCCGTAACCCTTAAAGACGATTCTATGTCTGGAGCACCTTACGGCGGTTGTGCCGATTTAATGGGTGACCAAACCATTCCCGTTCCTTTGACAGGAAAGGAATACATTACGCTAAAAGGATATCTCAATGGTCCAGACAAAGTTTATATCGTAGCAACACAAAACAATACACAATTGAGCATTGATGGTACGAATGTAGCCAACTTGAATGCTACTGGCCTGTATGTTCACACCCAGAGTAACCCATCGGCATTCATACAAGCTGACAAACCTGTTTATGTTTTACACACCACAGGTTTCGGCTGTGAAGTTGGCGGCGCAGTTGTTCCACCTATCGTTTGTACAGGTTCAAATACAGTGGCTTTTGTAAGGTCTACCAGTGAATTCTTCGCGATGAATATTTTAGTTCCAACTGGAGGCGAAAACACTTTTACTTTAAATGGCTCAACTGCTAACATAGGACCAGGAATTTTTCAAACTGTACCCGGAACTGCAGGAGCATGGAAATACGCACAACTTGACGGAAGTTCTTTTATTGGCGTACTACAAGCCAGCCGTGTTGAAAATCCAAGTTCTAAGTTCCACCTTGGTGTGATTCACGGTGGCGCGAACTCTGGATGTCGCTACGGATATTTTAGTGATTTTGCTGCTTACAAGTACGAGATAAGTTCCGCCAATGACTTGCTTTGTAGTGGTGATACGCTTCTACTCAGCACTGACTCATTACCAGGAGCAACCTATACGTGGACTGGCCCCATGGGTATTACCACCAATGGTACAACCTTGCAACTCTTGGGTGTCGTTCCGTCCCAATCCGGTAATTACATTATTTCAGGCTTTTCACCTGGGGCCTGTGAATTAATTCCGGACACCGTTGCTATCAGTATTATTAGCACCCCATCGCTACCAAGTATCCTTTCAAATACGCCTTTATGCTTAGGTGATACCCTTTTGGC
>CANJLG010000008.1 GCA_947475095.1 Flavobacteriales bacterium | reverse complement strand
ACAGGAAATGACTTTTATCGAAGCGCTGGATACACCGATTGCAGTCATTATTTAGAGGCTATTAAAAATGATCTGTTTGATTGGGTTGATGTTGGGTCGGTTACGGCGGATGGGCATAAGCGTTACTTTATAAATATATCGGATATTGGTTTTGGTGGTTCTGCTGTGCTTGAATTGAGCCATTTTAAGGGTTTTTTATGGGGGAAGTTCGCTTATGGTCTTTCCATTCTTTATACTTTTTTAAGCTATAAAAAACCTATAGTAACTATAAAATCTGGGGATTTCAATTATCATGGACCACTTTTAATGGCGGCGTTTTGTAATGGATCTGTTTTTGGAAACGGATTGCACATACACCCGGAAGCAAAAATTAATGATGGACAATTAAAACTTACTCTTTTGGGAAAGGTCTCGTTGTGGGACTACATTAAAAATGTGGTAAAAGTTAAAAATGGAAAGAACATAATCCATCCTGAAGCACATTATTTGTCTATAGAAAACGAAGCGGAACTGATTAGTTTGAATGGAGTAATCTTTGCGGAAACAGATGGTGAGGGTCTTTCAGGACAGCGTTTTCAAATAAAACTTATCCCAAACAGTCTAAGGATTATTAAAATAAAGTAATTTATTTTTATGCCACTTATTATAAAACAGGTGGGCAATTACCTATTAATTAAGTAATCCGTCACTAAATAAAATTGTGGTGCAAGATTTTATCTGCGAGCACATCGCTTAATAAAAAATTACTTTCCTTCGTCCAACCTGCAATATGAGGAGTAAGAATAACATTAGGGGCTTGCTTTAAAAATGAAAGATGCTCAGAATGTTGGTCGTTAAATAAGCGCTCAAAACTTGTTTCTTCATACTCAAGAACGTCTAGACCTGCCGCTTTTACGACACCCGATTTTAATGCTGCAACTAATGCAGAGGTGTCAACAATTTTTCCCCTTGCAATATTTAGAAAATAAATTGGTTTCTTAAACGCTGCAAAAAAATCTGAGTCGGCAAAGTAGTGCGTCTCCTTGGTCAAAGGCAAATGCAAGGAAACAACATCGGCTTCATTAAAAATTGTTGCTAGAGAAGCTGATTTAATGTGTTGATTTTCAGGAACTTCTGCATATTTATCATAGCATAAAATAGTAAGACCAAAAGACACTAGTTTTTCAGCAGTTGCTTTTCCATTATGGCCATAGCCAATGATACCTATTGTTTTACCTTTTAATTCCTCTCCTCGATTGGATTCGCGGTTCCAAAATCCTTTATTAATTTCATCGTTTGCTTGAACAATATTATTCATTAGTCCTAATAATAATGCTAATACATGTTCGGCTACAGCGTTTCTATTTCCTTCAGGTGAATTAAACAAGGCAATCTTATTCTTTTTACAATAAAGTTGATCTATATTATCTAAGCCAGATCCTGAACGAGCGATAAAACGTAAAGCGGGAAAACGACTTAAAAAAAGTTCGTCCAATCGAAACCTAGACCGAATGACTAAACCAAAAACCTCAGGAGCCTCGTTATAGATAAAATCTATGTTTTCATTAAATCCATCGATACATTGATAATTTTCTTCAGACAAGCGCTGAGAGAGAACGGGATGAACACTATCTAAAAACAGGACCTTATTTTTCATTTTTGATAACTCTTAGTGTAAAAAACATAAAAAAACGTTCGTTTTAATGCGACAACGGCTTTACGGTCTTATATTTTAACATTCAACTATTCAAAACACCCTTAAAACGACTAAAAAGCGGTTTTAGCGGCTAAGATAAATCAAAAGTACCGAAATATCGCTTGGTGAAACCCCTGAAATACGAGATGCTTGTCCGATAGTTACCGGCCGAACATGAGACAGTTTTTCAATTGCTTCGGAGCTCAAATTTTTCAATTGATCAAAAATCACATCATTTGGAATTTTCACATCATCTAATTTTATCATTTTATTAACGAGTTCTTCTTCGCGTTCAATATACCCTTCATATTTTAAAAGAATTTCTGTCTGTGATAAAATATCTGGATGTAGCAATCCAAGCTCATCAGCTATGGCCCTAGCTTCTGGGGATACCGCCAAAAGATCTTCTAACTGAATGTGGGGGCGTAAAATTAAACTTGTTAGTTTCACTTGTTGAGTAATCGGGGCAGAGTCTTTATTTGCTAGCATTACATTAGCATTAGCAGGACTAATTCCGATAGATCGCAGCGCCCTCTTTAGTTGTTCCGTACCGCTCATTTTGAGTAAAACCTTATCATGGGCCTTTTTAGTAGCAAGACCAATTTTGTATCCTAAAGGAGTGAGGCGTACATCAGCATTATCCTGACGAAGTAGTATGCGATATTCAGCCCTACTTGTAAACATTCGATACGGTTCTTTCGTGCCTTTCGTGATAAGATCATCAATTAAAACGCCAATATAAGCCTCGCTTCGAGATAATATAAAGGGTTCTTGCAAGGTGTTTTTTAAGTGCGCATTAATTCCGGCCATTAATCCCTGACACGCGGCCTCTTCATACCCGGTTGTCCCATTTATTTGCCCTGCAAAATATAGATTTTGTATGCGCTTTGTTTCTAAGGTATGCTTCAACTGAGTGGGCGGAAAGTAATCGTATTCTATAGCATAGCCAGGCCGAAACATTTTTACATTTTCAAAGCCTTTAATTGTTTTTAGGGCTAAGAGTTGAACATCTTCAGGTAAAGAGGTACTGAACCCATTAACATAAATTTCTATTGTGTCCCATCCTTCAGGCTCAACGAATATTTGATGCCGGTCGCGGTCGGCAAATCTACTAATCTTATCCTCTATACTTGGGCAATACCTTGGTCCTTTGCTTTTAATTGCGCCATTAAACATTGGTGACCTATCAAAGCCCGTTCTTAAAACATCGTGTGTTGCCGTATTGGTGTAAGTAATGTAACATGGGCGTTGCTTCACTAAACTTTCGGTATCTGAGTAGCTAAACTTTGGTGGATTTATATCACCTTCCTGCATCTCCATTTGAGAATAATCCAGGGATCTTCCATCAACACGCGGTGGAGTTCCTGTCTTCATTCGACCAGATTCAAACCCTAATTTTATAAGTTCCTCCGTGATTCCCGTTGAAGAGCGCTCTGCCGCTCTGCCTCCACCAAATTGCTTTTCCCCCAAGTGAATTAAACCATTTAAAAAAGTGCCATTGGTTAAAACAACAGACTTTGCATAAACAGGCATTCCCAAGGCTGTGTGAACACCAATAATTGTATTGTCTTCTATAATTAAACCAGAACAGGTGTCCTGCCAGAAATCTACGTTTTTATTTCGTTCCAACAACAGGCGCCATTCAGATGCAAATAACATGCGATCGTTCTGAGTCCTGGGCGACCACATTGCCGGACCTTTAGATAAATTTAACATTCTAAATTGAATAGCGCTTTTATCGCTTACTATCCCCGATCCCCCGCCTAAAGCATCAATTTCCCTAACAATTTGTCCTTTTGCAACACCGCCCATAGCAGGATTACAACTCATTTGAGCAATTGTATTCATGTTCATTGTTATCAATAAAACACTACTCCCCATTAGCGCGGCAGCATTTGCCGCCTCACACCCCGCATGACCAGCACCGACAACAATAACATCGTATTTTTTTAACATCCTGCCTTTTTCTATTGCGTTTATTTATTTTGTTTCACGTGAAACAAAATGATTAATATATAAATCTTCTTTGGCGCGCATTTGTGCGATTTCTAATTCTATTTTATCATTATAGCCACATAAATGGAGTATTCCATGAAAGACAACACGTGACATTTCGGTATGAAAAGTGGTTTTATAAAGTATTGCGTTTTCTCTAACCCGATCAACAGACACGAAAACATCTCCGCTGATAAAATTGTGTATTGAATAATCAAAAGTAATTACGTCAGTATAATAGTCATGATCCAAATGTTTTTTATTCATGAGTAATAACTGCTCATCACTGCAAAAAATAAGTGATATATCACCCACCTCTTTCCCTTCCATTGCAATGAGTTCGGGCAAGGTTAAAATAAAAAATTCCGGATTAAACTCCGGAATTTCTTCATTTAAAAAATTATAAGATATCATTTATTAAAATAAATACATACTGTTTTACCATGGTCCTCATAAATAACCTCATCAGCCAAATTTCTCATTAAATATACACCCCTTCCATTTTCCTTCATAATATTTTCTGGTGCAGTAGGATCTGGTAAAGCATCAAAATCGAAACCTTCGCCCTCATCAGTAATAGCAAAACAAAATTCAGCTGAATTATTGGAGACGGCCAGAGTTATAAATAGGTCGTTGTTGTACTTATTTCCATGTTGGATCGCATTATTTATTCCTTCTGTAACAGCGATTAAGACATTGCCATATGCATCTTCATTCACGCCTAATTCCGCGCAAATTTCATCAATTAGGTTTTCAACAAGCCCAATTGCATCATTATTAGATGGTAATTTCAATGATTTAATTATCGTAAAGCCTTCTTTCATAGATAGTTACTAAATTATTCACTTAAATTAAAGTATTGATTTGCTTTATCTTTATAATACTTGCTGAAAGATGGGTCCACAGACCTTAACATATCAATTTGCTTTAATTTTCCTTTGTTGTACTCATCAAATCGTATTTGGTTACCTATATTTTGATTTTCTCCAGATTTTGATTCTCTTTTTTCTTCGAAGCCTCGTTCCATAATTGATTTCTCGCTTTCTAATAAACGTGTTAAAATATCTTTTTGTCTGTTTATTAAATCGGCGCTTTGCTGCTTGTTAATCAATGCTTTTTCTTGATTTTCTAATTCCTTAATAAGGGGTGAAAGTTTGTTTCCATTGCCTTGGCCATCTTTATTTAAATCCTTGCGCATTTGCTCTAATTTTTGGCGAATCGCTGTTTGTTCGGCAGCCATTTTAGCAATCTCTTTGTTTCCTAATCCCAACATACCTTTCCCAGGTTTATCCCCTTCTTTACCCTCACCAGGTGAAGATCCTTTTTTCATTTGTTCTAATTGTTTTTTTAGCATTTCTTTCATATCACCTGAGGACAGCCCCCCTGGTTTAGGCTTGCCTTTGCCTGGCTTACTACATGTTCCGGTACCGTTTTGTTGAGACTGCATGTCAGACTGCATCTGTTGTAATGCTTCGTTTAATAACAATGCTAAATTATTATATGAGGTCATGGAAAGCTGCTGGTGTTTCTCTATATCTGTGCTTCTATGCTCATCAATCGAGTTAATAGAAAGCTCGTGATTATCCTTCAGCTGATTTAATTCTTTATCAATAAATGATGCTATTTTAGGTTGTCTTTTTGCAAGTGCCAAGAGGCTGTCCTTTACAATTTCAGTGTCTGAAATAATGTTTCTTTGTAAGCGGCCATAATTTTTAAAGAGCGGTGAATACGGACCTACTTTTTTAAATTTAGAAATTAAATCTTCTTGAGAGAAGCTGAGGTTTATCAAACTTTCTAATATATTACGCAATGTATTGATGTCTTCCTCTTTTTCTTTTTTATTAGCCTTCTCTTGATCTTCGTTTAGTTGTTTTGCCAATTCGTTCATGTCCTCAGCTGCAGATTTTTGCTGACCACTTGCCTTTTTTTCTTTTCCTTGATCCAACGATTCTTTTGCCTCTTTCATTTCGTTAGTGATAGACTCCTCTAAAGGCTCTGTACTTAATAAAGGTATTGGTTGGTCTAATTCTTTGTTTAATTCTTTAAATTCTTGGATGTCTTTTTTTATTTCATCAAATTTTTTATTTAATTCCTTTTGTTTTTCAATGCCAGCTTCCTTTGTTATCTTTTGGTTGTCAATCGCCTTCTTTAAATTTTCTTGTTCTTCTGCCAACTTATTTAATTCTTTTTCTACACCATCTATTTTTTCATTTAACTGTGCTTTTTTTAACATCTCCAAACTTCTATCGAGCTGCTTCTTCATATCTTCGGCGCTCTGAGTTATCTCGTCCATTTTATCTTTGATTTCTTCTTTATTATTCTCTTTCATTAATTTTTCTAACTCATCCAATAATTTTTTTAATTCGTCGTCCATTAAATCTTCTAAGAGCTTTTCAATTAAATCTTGTTTTTCCATTATTTCTTTATCCATTTCTGAAAGTTGGCTTTTTTCTTTAATACTTTGATTCATTTCGTTTTTTAGTCGTTCAAGAGATTCAACTAAGTTTTTTTGTTCTTCTTTTAATTGTTCCGCTTTATTCGTTTTATTCCAATCGTTTGATTTAGAATTCATTATTTCCTTGCTTAATTTCTCAACATCCTTTTTGAATTCTTGTGTTTTTTGCAATAATTTAGATAGATCTTCTTTGTTTTTTTGTTGATCTTCGTCTCGTAATTCATTTAACTCTTCTAAACTAGGTAGTTTATAGGTGCTGATTTGGGTTCGAGTGCTTTTACTTCCGTTGACGCCGTCGTTATCTGAAACAATAAAATAATACTCTATTTTATCATCTAATTTTACGTTTTCTCTTCGGAAATCTACGGATAACTCGTATGATTCACGAGTCCCTTTTACAGTTTTAACGTTTATTGATTTTGTTTTCTTTGTACCATCAACGCGAATTAAGGTATAAATAAAATTTAAAGATTTTAAGCCATAGTCGTCTCCTACTTCTCCTTGGAAATAACGAACCCCGTCTGATATTGAATCTTCCTGCTCACTTAAAGAAATACTAGGGAAAGCATCTTTAATTACTTTGATTTTTATAGTAGAAGTATCAATTTTGGGCAAGAACGAATTAAACAGTGTCAATTTTAATATTGATCCGTCTTTAATCACTTTTTGTAAACTAATATTACTTGTATAAAAATCAGTATTTATTTTATTAAAAGACAAACTTGTTTTCTTGGTGTTTTTAACGAGAATTTCCCAATTAATTTGTGTCCCTTCAGGAACTGTGAGGTCACCAGAATTTGTAATTAACATGTTCGTCTTACCTAAATATTTAGGAAAAATTAATTTTGCTTCAAGCTTACTAATAACAGACTTTCCTAAAAGTTTATAATTAAATTTCTGACTATTAAAGTCATTCGTTATAAAATAAAAACTCCCTGATTCCTTGGGTTTTTTAATAAGCGCCGTGAATGTATTTTTAGTTATTTTATGCATTAAAAATTTTCCATTTACACTAACTATATAAACTGTCTCCGGTAAAAAAGATCCTTTTAAAGACAAACTAACCTTAACATCATTTCCCTCTTCAACAATCATTTCCTTTAAATCCACATTAAACGTAAATGGGGCGGCAGAAATATATTCTTCATTAAAGTTGATAACACGCTCAGTACCTTGGGTTAATATTGCTGGCACAAATACCGCAATCGATGCAAATAATAAAAGAATTGGGATGATAAATTTTAAATACTTACTATTATCTCTCAGTTGTATAGCATTAACAAAAGGTAAGGTGTTAAGCGAAATCGATCTTTGGTTAACAGAAGCAGCTAATAATTCAATATTCCCTTTACCAGCCTTTAATTCATCATTTAATTGCAAGGTGTTTTTTAATCGATCAGAAATATGCGGGAAAAAACGCCCTATTATTTCACTTGCTTGATAACGATTTATTTTTTTTCCAAAAGAAAAAAGTTTAGCAAAAGGAAGAAATATATACCTGGTTAATACGAAACCATTCAATAACAAGAAAGTGAAAAGAAAAGAAGCTCGAACGATACTATTAAACCTTCCTAAATACTCAAGTGTAGAAAATGTTAAATAAGAAAGAAGTAATATCCCAATAGAAAGTAAAGTTCCTTTAACAATTTCATTCGCATAATATTTACGAATAAACGCATCAATTTGATTAATTAATCGATCAAAGGTGTTTTCCATATTACTTACTCCTACAAAAATATACTATCTATCACTACTTCAAAAGTGTTTTGATTAATTTAACACGTTTTTACTTAAACAGCTCATTTTATAAGGTAAAAGTAAGCATATGATCTGATTCAGATATCGATTTTCCCTCCTCAAGTAATAAAGAATAATATATTTATTTAAAATAATTAAAAAGAATTTATTATTACTATTAGTATTGTTTATATGTTTAAAAAAACAATTACTTATTCTTTTTTTACTCAACATAATAAGTTGGTTAATATTTTCAAACATAAAAAAATCGATTATTACTTAATATTAAAGAGCTTTACATAAGTAATTAACATGTAATAAATAACTTTGATTGTTGAAAAATATTATCAATTGTTAATAGCTATTTTGTGCATTTCTTGTTGTAAAAGAAAGAATAAAAAAGGCTAAGTTATAAGAGCTATTTAAAAAAGAAAATAGCTTGTTAATTTTTATTTTATATCCTATAAAAACATTTAACTACTTATACAATCTTATTAACAAATTCCACTAAAAACAGTTGATAAGTTATACATATAATAAATTGATAAACAAGACTTTATGTTTTTAACAAAAGCTTTAAAGTTAAAAAAACACATGAATTGTTAATTAAAATTAACTTTAACAAAATTTAAAAAATGAATGGATATATAATACCAATTGGCTGTGATCATGCCGGCCACACTCTAAAAGAAGCAATATCAAAACACCTAATCACAAAAGGTTTTAAGTTGCAGGACTTTGGTTGTTTTTCAGAGGATAGTATCGATTACCCTGATTATGCTCATCCAGTCGCTGAATTTGTAAGTGCCGACGAAAACATTTTAGGCATCTTAATTTGTGGATCCGGAAATGGGATAAACATGACTGCAAATAAGCACCAAGGTGTTCGGAGTGCGCTTTGTTGGACGAAAGAAATTGCGGTTTTAGCAAGGCAACACAACAACGCTAACATCATTGCATTACCGGCAAGATTTATAACAATTGAAGAAGGTATAATGATGGTGGATGCGTTCCTCACAACTGATTTTGAAGGCGGCAGGCATCAATTAAGGATTAATAAAATTAATGTTTAGTTGATTAACTCGGAAAAGATCACTAGCGATGCCGTCGGCATATAGTTTTCCTTTTGTAGAGAGAATAAATGCTTCGTCTGTTTCTATCAGCAAATCATTTTCTAGGTGTTTTGTTATAAAAACACCTTCTTTTTTATTTATTCCACCAAACTGTAGCGATTTCTCTTTATTAATCCCCCATTTAGTTCGTAGGCCGGTCAGAACAAATTCATTCCATTGCTCTTGAATACTTAAAACTTCTTCTTTATACCATGTTTCGTTTAAACCAACATTTTTGTAATATGCTATGTTGTTGCTAATATTCCAGCGTCTTTTTTCACCGTCAAATGAATGCGCTGATGGCCCAATACCCACATATATTTTTCCTTGCCAATATGCCGTATTGTGTTTTGCATAGTTATCGTTTTTAGCAAAGTTTGAAATTTCATATTGCTCAAAACCATTCTTTGCTAAAAAGAGAACCATGTCCTTGAATTGTTGATTTTGCAATTCATCTTCTAAAGGAATAACTTGGCCTGTTTTAACCCAACTAGACAGGGATGTTTTAGCCTCAACAGTAAGACAGTAAGCGGAGATATGGTCGGGGCTTAATGCAAGTGCCTTCGTAAGGTTGTCTAACCAATCTTTTTGTTTCAAGCCCGGGAGTCCATATATTAAATCCACCGAGATGGTTTTAAATCCAGCTTTTCGAGCATCTTTAACAGCTTTTATGGCTTGTTTTGCGTCATGTGAACGATTCATCCATTGTAAATCAGCATCCATAAACGACTGCAAACCAATACTTAATCGATTAAAACCCAATTCTAACCAGTCGTTTAATTTTTGTTTAGTACAATCTTCTGGGTTAACTTCGAGTGTTACTTCAGGCTGTGTGTTAATTGCCCCAGCTTTATAAATTGATTTAAGAAGTAGACCTAATTCCTCTTTATTTAATAAACTAGGTGTCCCCCCCCCAAAATAAATGGTGTCAATTCCCTCTATCACCTCGGTTTTTCTGAGTTGAATTTCGTTGCACATGGCCAAAATTAAGGCTTGTTTATACGTAGAGTATTGAGTAGAAAAATGAAAATCACAATACGAGCAGCGCTGTTTACAAAATGGAATGTGAAGATAAATCCCAGCCAAAATGATTTACCGTTTAATAAACTCTTTTCTATACAGCTGGCCATTTTGAGCAGCAGCGACAAGCCAATAATATCCTGCGGATAGTGCCCCTACATTTAATGCCTGCGTTGAGCTTGTTTGGTTGAATGTCATCCAAATTTTTCCAGAAACATCATATATTTTTAACTCTTGAAGTGGTTGCGCACTTTTTATGAATAATATATCTGAGCTTGGGTTCGGATAAAGTTGTATGTTATCGTGGTTGTTTACATCTAGTCCATTTTCGCTGATGCAGAAGTTTAGGATGGCCTGGTTGCCGAAATCAGAAGAGTCTGTCGAGATGCCGGTTAAAGAATCTCCAAGGTAAGATATTTCCAATTGGCCACTAGTCTGGCACCAAGGAATGCCAACAATTCCATCTCCATACGAATCGTTAATTACATAGGTGTAGCAACCATAACCAAGACACCAAGTTTCACTGATTAAGCCTGCAGCATTGTCTTGGTAGCCATTACCGGAGAACAAAACAGTACCCGAAGCATTTTGCAATTCCCAAGAGGTTTCGGATCCATAACAATCTAAGGTAAGGTCCATGACTACGGATTGTCCGTCGATTACCACCACGAATGAACTAGTTACCGCGTTGTTTAATAGGTTTTCGTCTACTCCTGTATTTGGGTTAGATACAGATGCGCTGAAGGTGTGGTTGCCGGCACTTAAGCTCGCAGTTGGCAGTATTATGGTAGTAGATTGCCATTGTGCTAAGGTTCCAACCCAATTGTATGATAAATTATTATTTCCGTCAAAACCATAATTTATGGTTGCTGAGTTTAAGGGCACTACTCCACTGTTGGAAAGTGTAAATGTGGCTGTAACGTCAGCTCCACAAAACACACCAGAAGCCCCATTCAAGTCTCCTATAGAGGGATCTACCTGAACCGCTACGCCGCCAGAAGGGTCATACCCATTGATAAATTGCGCTCCTGAATTACTTGGATCGAGCCAGTATTTGAGTTGCGTCGAGCTATCACTACTTACAGGATTCCAAGAGTAGCTAAATTTTCCATATTCATCCGACAAGGCAGCTGCCCCACAAGCAGAAGCGCCACCATGGAGTTGACCTACAATTCTATGGTTTTGATCAAAAATCGGAGAGCCAGATGATCCAGGCTCAGTAACACCCTCATCCCATGAAGTGATACCCCAATGGCTATTGGCAGGCGCACCTCCAAATGTGGTTGAGATTAATGGATCGTTTTCAAATGATATTTTTTTAATATCTCCTGATGGGTGGTGAATACCAACACAAGAACTTGGTATGGCTCCGGACCTATCCCACCCACAGAAATAGGGAGTTAAAACAGAGGGAACGGTACCACCTTGAAGTCCACCGGTAATTTCAACCAAGCAAAAATCAGATTCGCTGGCTCGAGCCCTTAAAACAGCACCGCTTAGAGATTGGAAACTTGGCGAACTGGCCGGATTGGTGCACCCAGGGGCCTCCCATTGAAATCGAAAAATCCAAGAAGCAGGATTGCTGTAGCAATGGTTGGCGGTAAGGACGTATGGTTTTCCATCGTTTAAAACATTATTAACCAAAGCCCCAGAGCAGAATCCATTACTTCCAGAAACAAGCATCATTGCCCCTTTCTTTTCAAGATTCCACGGGTTGCCTTGAGGGCAATTTGCATTGATGTTACAAGCACCGGAGCTACCAAATGCTTTCTCTTGAAATTCAGCTGATTGCCTGTATCCATGAGTTACTATCCCTAATTCTATGTTTCCAACAGGATTATTAAAAGGAATAAAATATTCTATAATAGCATCTTGACCCGGAACAAGTTCTGTTCCTAATTGGCCATCATACGTGTGATAAGCGGTAAATTTCCCCAAGACAAATGATTTATCAGGATTATAGATAAAAAGTTCATTTCCTTCTGGAATACTTACATTTTTAAAAGTTAGGTTAACTGTCAATGCTTTTTCACAATGAACCAATAAACGCCATATTTTATTACCGTTAGGCAAAACCGTCCATGTCCCACTATTTGACAAAGAAACAGCACAATAATTATTAAACCCAAAACGCCAAGGAGCAGACCCAGACTCTTCAGTTATTAAATCCTCAGCTTTTAATAAGGCTATATCAGGTTGCCCAAAAGAAATTTTATCCAAGGACTTACTGTCCCCGATTAACTTATAACTGTTAGGAACTCCTCCATCTCCTTGTTGCGCTCCTGCTGATAACGCGATTAGAAAAAGGATAAAAAATAGTTTAACACTCATTTTTAAGAATTTATGGTTTTCTTTTTATACTACAACCTTTAGGGGAGCTTTGTTTAATTTTAATTTTATTTCCTGTATTTTTTGCTAGCATTGCGTTGCTTAAATAAGGAATTGTTTCTTTGCGTTCTTTATCCCAGATATTATCAATTGAACCATGATAAATCAAGCTAAGATTTTCGTCAAAAAAATAAACATGAGGAGTGGTTTTTGCACCAAATGCATTTGCCAACAATGAGTTGTTGTCTAACAAATAAGGCATTTTATATCCATTATCCAGCGCATGCTTTTGCATTTCGGTGAAGGAATCTGCTCCGTCTCGTTTACCTTCATTGGAATTAACAAGAATAAATCCTATTTCTTGCCGAATAGCTTGCTCAAACAAGGTGTTGTATTGATTTTCCCACCCAGGAAAACTTTCACTACCAACAACAAAGGGGCAGGTGTTACAACTAAAAACAACCACTAAACCATTTTTTTTAGCGGCAAGGCTTAGGGAAAGCCCTTCTGAATTAGCAGAAGGTAAAACCTCGTTTGCAAGGGGCGCATTATCTTTAAGGTTTAATTGTCCTAAAAGAGTTGAACCAAGCAATAAAAAACAGAAGGAAAAAAACAAGCGAGCCATTATACGAAAATTAGAAAAACAATAATAAGTCAAAACTACACATTAAAATAAAAAAAAACAACTTTAGAGACCAATCGAAAGTCTTTGTAAATCATTATTTTTGTAATATTATGAACAATGAGTTTCAAGGTAAAACGATTATTATTGGAATAGGTGGCGGAAGCGGATCAGGAAAAACAACTTTGTTACGACGTCTCGCGGAATTTTTCAACAAAGAAAACCCAGCGATATTCAGCATGGACAACTATTACAATCCAATAGAGCAGCAGCAAAAAGACAGCAAAAACATAGTTAATTTTGATTTACCCACAGCATTAAACGAGGTTCAACTTACGAAGGATATAAGCACCTTATCTCAAGGTGAGCCGATCGAAGTGAAAGAATATTTTTTTAATTCAACACCGAGTAAAAATGTACTGTTAACGATACAACCGAGTCGATTAATTATTGTTGAAGGGCTTTTCCTTTTCCACTATTCGGGCGTTAAAAAACTACTTGATTACACCATATTTGTAGATGTTGAGCATGAAATACAGTTGGATAGGCGAATATACCGCGACCAAGAAACAAGAGGGTATAGCAGGGCAGATATTATTTATCAATGGGAAAACCACGCTTTACCTTGTTATAACAATTATATTCTACCCTATAAGAATAGTGCAGATTTCATTTATCGCAACGATCACCATGCTGACGAAGATTTTAATCAATTAATAAGTTCAATGAAATTGAAAGTGTTAAATTTAAAGTAAAATTGACAAAAATAACGGTACTAAAGTATCTTAAAAAGACCAGTTGGTTTTTATTTTCTGCCCTGTTTTTTGCAGCAGCAATCCTTTTTGATATTCGCGATAATACGACAAAAATAAATCAAACGATTCATCAAAAAATTCAAGATGAATTTTCACTTCAATTAGCAGAATTAGAAAAACAGCTAGATAATGCAATAGCGAATACAAAAAAACCTACAGCAGATAAAACCGGCTTTTTTTTCCACACCTATATAAACAAAGACTTAGTATCCTGGAACACCACACAAATGCCCACGGAGTCCCACTTAACATCTGCAAAACCTAAGCAGGGCATCTATAAATTAAAAAATGGCTATTATTATATCTACTCTAAGGTTAAAGGAGACACTATAATTCAAGGTTCGATATTAATTCAGTCTGACTATCAAATCGAAAACGAATACCTTGAAAACACATTTAACACCTCTATTTATAATGGCCCCGCAACCATTGTTTTGTCTAAAACGGGTAGCTATTCAATAAAAGATAACAAAGGCAAGCATATATTCTATATTAAAGACAACCCCAATCCTAGTTCTTTTGCAGTAAATGGCAATATAACCTTTGTTTTATTGGTGTTATCCTGCGCATTTCTATTGTTTGGTTTTTATTTTTTAACACGAAACAACCTCATTTATAGCTTGTTATCTTTAATAATATTGATAGCAATAAGAATTTTCGTGCTTTATTATTTACCGACCGACATTTTTCATAACCAAGAATACCAATCAGCTAATTTATTTGCGCTTAATGGCTTGTTCCCAAACATCCTGAGTTTACTCGTCAACACCAGTGTTATTATTTACGGAATTTTCATTTTTTTTAATTGGGGAACACAAATTAAAAACAAGTTTTCGAGCTATCTTTTGTTGCTATTTCTTTATTATATATGGTGGTTAATCATTGATCTTTTGGAGATAGTTGTTCAAAACTCCTCGATTTCATTAACCTTAGACCTTCCTTTCACGCTATCTGTATATTCCTACACGATAGTAGTATTATTTGCTGCCATTTTTTATAGCTTTTACCATCTACTTTTCAAAGCGAGCTCCAAATTTATTGAAACCAATCCATCGAAAATAGTACAGGGGAGTTTTGTTTTAAGTATTGCTTTTATTTACTTACTAGTTGGAGGACAATTTAATGATAAGACGACATTAACACTGCTTGTCCCAACTCTTTTGGTTTGCATTTCATTCATAACTCAAGGCACATCAACAGGAGGTAATAAGATTATAATACAACTGCTCATATTAGCTTTGTTTTCCACGGCCTTTGTTAAAGAATTGGCTATCCACAATGAAAAAAAAGAGAAATCAATTCGAGCATTATATGCTAGCCAGCTTTTAGCGGACCGAGATGAGGAGGCGGAACTAAAATATACTACCGTTCAAAACCAAATCATATCGGATACAATCGTGATAAATTATTTTAAATCCTTAGAGATTGCTCCAACGACTGCTAAAGTGAGTGATTTTTTTGAACAAAAGTACTTTACAGGGACTTGGGACGCTTATGCTTTAAGCGTAGCTATTCTTGACATATCTAACAATACGATTATCGCCAAAGACGGGCTAGATAACACTAGAATAAAGGACTTACTCGAAAACCATGGGCAAGCATCTGATATTAATTCAAGTATTTTCTTTATAAAAGATGCTTATTTAGGCTATAATTATATTATTAAGCAAGTTATGCCGGGTAATTTAGGCACCTTGGTTTTATTTTTTAAATCAAAAAAAATACCTGAGGAAATAGGATTTCCTAGACTTTTATTATCTAAAGAAGCAAATGTTTTAAGAGAAATAGGCCATTATTCAATCGCTAAATATTATGCGGGAAAATTAGTGACAAAACGAGGCGATTTTGATTTTCAAAAATCAATTTCTTTTTATAAAAAACCCCTTGGCAAGTCTGTTTTCTTCGATCAAGGGGGTTATAATCATTACATGCTTTATAAGGGAAATAATCGAGCTGTTATTTTATCGGAAAAAATCAAGACCAATTACGATGTTTTAACCTCGTTTTCTTACGTTTTTTGTTTTTGGGGGTTGCTGTTGGTGGTTCTTAATACCGCTTATGTTTTTATTAAAAAAGGAAAGTCTACTTGGACTCTTGCTTTAAAAATACAATTAATGTCTGTTTCTTTAGTAACCCTATCGTTGATATTTTTTGGTGCAGTAAGCGGCCTTTTCGTCAGTCGCCAATACGAATCCTTTAACAATAAAACAATCACAGAAAAGGTAAAATCAATAGAAATAGAATTAATTAATAAAATCTACTTTCGCAATGCCTTAACAAAATCAGAAGACGCTGCATTCTTTGAAACGCTTACTGCTAAATTAGCAACCGTTTTTGATACAGACATTAATATTTATGATCTAAAAGGACAGCTCTTAGGAGGATCTAAACCAAAAGTAATTAGTCTCGGTTTACAGAGTGAACAAATAAATCCTCAGGCATTTCAACAACTTTTAAATAAATCCAGTATTTATTCTCAAAAAGAAACAATTGGAAAATTATCCTTTCAATCTGTTTATGTGCCAATTATTAATGGAAGCAATCAAATTTTAGGCTATTTAAACATTCAACACTTTAACAAGCAGGAGGATTACGAAAAACAAATACAGTCGTTTCTTGTGTCTATTATGAGTATTTTTATTCTCCTCTTGGCTGGCGCTATTATTATTTCATTATTAGCATCCACACGTTTGGTCCAGCCGCTTAAACAGCTTCAACAAAAAGTAAAATCTATAAGTTTTGGTCAGCAGAATCAGCAAATAGTTTATACGGCCAAGGATGAAATCAGCACAATTGTTGATGCATATAATAGCAAACTTATTGAATTAGAGGCCGCGATTAATTTATTAAAGTCGAATGAACGTGAGTCTGCATGGAGGGATATGGCCAAGCAAGTTGCCCATGAAATAAATAACCCTCTTACTCCGATTAAATTAAGTGTTCAACAATTACTTCGTGTTTATGATCCATCTGACCCAGACTCAAAGAAAAAATTAGAAATTGTCGGAAAATCAATAATTGAGCAGATAGACGCATTAGTAAAAATAGCGAAGGCTTTTTCCAGCTTTGCTCAGTTACCGGAACCAAAAAAGGCACACTCAGACTTAGTTCAAATAATTAGTAATGTCCTTTTAATGTTTTCTTCTTATAAAAAAGCAAGCATAACATTCGATGCAGTTTTGGACACTTGTTTTCTTAGTATTGATAAAGAACAATGGATACAGGTTTTGAACAACATAATTAAAAATAGCATCCAGGCCTGCGCTAATAGGCCAGACTCACAAATACATTTACGCCTATATAATCAAGATCAAACCATTATTATTTCTGTTCAAGATAATGGGAGGGGAATACCCGAAGATCAGAAAGAAAAAATATTTCAGCCACATTTCACAACCAAATCAAAAGGAAGCGGCATAGGCCTTTCAATAGTAAAACAAATTGTAGAGAATCACGGCGGACAGATTTTCTTTGAATCATCACCTAATTTAGGAACGACATTTACAATTGTTTTACCGACGACCTCATAATTTTATATTGAGTAGCAATAAGGATTTTATTTTGATAATGACATTAAAATCCAAAGGTGATAAGTACACGGAATACATGTAAAATAAATAAAGTATTGATTAACTTTGTCCTGATAATTAAGTAAAAAACGATGTTTATTGAAGATATAAAGTATTGTGTAGATTTATTTGAAAGGAAACGTCTTCCAACTAGGGAGGTTGTGGTTGGCAATATACAAATGGGAGGAGAAAACCCCATTTGCATTCAATCGATGACCACTACAGATACTATGAATACTGATTTATCTGTTGCCCAATCTATTCGTATGATTACGGCGGGTTGCGAAATAGTTAGACTTACTGCTCCAAGCAAGAAAGAGGCGGAAAATCTAAGAGAAATAAAGAAACGGTTAAGGGAAGCGGGTTATTCTGCGCCATTGGTAGCAGACATTCATTTTACACCAAATGCGGCAGAGATTGCTTCAACAATTGTAGAAAAGGTGAGGGTAAATCCAGGTAATTATGCTGATAAAAAGAAATTTGAAGAAATTAATTATACCGACCACACCTATAATGATGAATTGAACCGGATCGAAGAGAAATTCACACCGCTAGTTATATTGTGTAAAAAACACGGTACAGCAATGCGCATTGGAACCAACCATGGATCTCTTTCTGACAGAATATTAAGTCGTTATGGTGATACACCACAAGGAATGGTGGAGTCCGCAATGGAGTTTATACGTATCTGCGAAAAAAACAATTTTTATCAACTTGTTGTTTCGATGAAAGCAAGTAATACTCTTGTTATGGTTCAGGCCTATCGATTGTTGTGTTCAGAAATGATAAAGAATAATAGGTATTACCCACTGCATTTAGGCGTTACAGAAGCTGGGGACGGAGAAGACGGAAGAATTAAATCTGCCGTTGGAATTGGGGCGCTTTTGGCTGATGGCATTGGGGACACCATTCGCGTATCACTAACCGAAGAACCAGAGCACGAAATTCCTGTAGCTCAGAAATTAGTAGACTACTATTCCCAATCGTCAACAAGCATAAACACACCATTCAATAAGCTTCCATATAGCCCATTTGAATATAATAGAAGAGAAAGTAAAACGGTCCACAATATCGGAGGTAAAAATGTACCCGTTGTAATAGCTGATTTTTCTAAAAAAGGAATAATTACCCCCGCAAATCTTTACGCCATTGGATATAATTATTCTATTCAATTAGATAAGTGGCATTTGCAGGATCAGGCGGCTGATTATGTATATATTGGAGAAAACTCCCTGAGTTTTGAACTACCTGGAACATTGGGGACCTTGTGTTCTTTAGAAAATTGGAAAAAAAATTATTCCAGCAAGGAAGGGTTTTATCCTGTAATTACAGTTAAAAATCTTTTTGAATTACCCCAAAATCAACGGGCGTTTTGTTTTATTACAAGCTCAAGCGAACTAAGTGAAGCGATGGCAGAGTATCCTAATTTGGTACTAGTTGCAAAAGGAGTAGCCGTCCAGAACACGCACTTTTTCCGCAATTTATATTGTAATGTTGCGAAATTAGAGATAAAAGCCCCCATAATTCTATTCATTGAATCGGAAGAATCAGACCAAGAAACATTTCAAATCGGCGTTTCTAGCGACCTAGGATCATCACTTATTGATGGCTTTGGTGATGGATTATGGATATCTGCTACTCAAGCCCATACATTTATCAACTCTACGACATTTGGAATTTTACAAGCGACACGAACAAGAATTTCAAAAACAGAATACATTTCTTGTCCTTCTTGTGGAAGGACCCTTTTCGACTTGCAAGAAACAACCGCAAAAATACGTGCTAGAACAGCACATTTAAAGGGCTTAAAAATTGGAATAATGGGCTGCATTGTAAATGGCCCTGGAGAAATGGCGGATGCAGATTATGGTTATGTGGGTACGGGACCGGGAAAGATTCATTTATATAAAGAAAAAACGGTTGTCCGAAAAAACATTAACGAATCAGAAGCGGTTCAAGCTTTAATTGATTTAATTAAAGAGAATGGTGATTGGGTTGACGCCAAATGAAGAATTAAATAACAAACAATTCATCGTTGATTACTCGTCAGGTTATAAAGGTAAGCCAAAGGTTTTTTAAATACTTTTGAAGTATGTCAAAATCAATTGAAAAATTCACGAAAAGAGGCGTTAGAACAAGTTATGTTTCAACAACCGTTGGGATGTCTCTGGTCTTATTTGTAATAGGAATTATTTTTGCGGGTGCCATCGGAATAAATGCGGCTCAAATACAGGCAAAAGAAAGTTTACAAGGTGATGTTTTTTTTAGTGCTGAAATGAATGATGCCAGCATAAAACAAGTCGAGCTATCGTTAAAATCTTGGCCAGAATTTAAAAGTATTTGGTTTGTTTCATCGGAAAGAGCTTTGCAAGAATTTGGAGATGTTGGAAAAGAAGACATCAAACAGCTTTTTGATGGAGAAAATCCAATTCCTCCATCACTTTGCTTCTCTCCTAACGAGAAATTTGCCAATAAAACCGGCATGAAAAACATTAAACTGAAACTCTTAAAATCGTATCCTCAACAAATAATAGAGGTTAATTATGATGAATCAAGTGTAGAAAATGTAAATTCTGGTTTTCAGCAATTTATTCTCCTGTTTTTATTTTTAGCCCTATTATTAATTATTATTGCCGTCGCGATGATAAACAACACTATTAGAATGTCTTTATATTCTAAAAGATTTACAATAAAAACAATGACTTTGGTAGGCGCAACAAGGGGGTATATTCGCCGGCCCTACCTATTCCAAGCTGCTCTGCAGGGCTTCATAGCATCCCTCCTTGCTTTTGGCCTGCTTATATCTGTTTCTTATGGTTTAAATAATATCTTAGATGCTATTGAAATTGTCTTTTCATGGAGAGTATTATTGATTATTATTGCTTTCCAAATGTCACTAGGAATTTTTATTACGTTCATATCAACTTGGTTTGCATTAAACAAGTATCTTCGTATTAAATTAGATGATTTATATTAAATAAAATGAATAGTCCGATAAAACACATTGGTTTTCAGCCGAAGAACTACAAAATCCTTTTAATAGGCTTAGGGCTTAACATTTTAGGGTTTTTACTAATGATTGGAGGAGGGTCGGATGACCTCAATACGTTTAACGCAAACGAATTATTTAGTACGGTAAGAATTACAATAGCTCCAATGCTAATTGTAGCGGGCTACATTGTAATACTTTATTCTATCATGAAAAAAGAAAAAGCACCGGTAGACAAAGGTGTTAAGGCAGATGTCGATGTCCTGCAAGCGCAAAAAACACCCGAAAAAATACAGGCTCAAACACCCGTAGAGTCCAATACAACACCAAAACACACCTACTCTAAAAAGTCAAAAAAGTAAGTCGGCTCCATGACACTAAGTGAAGCGATTATTTTAGCGATTATAGAAGGAATAACGGAATTTTTACCCGTTTCCAGTACCGCACATATGATTTTCGCGAGTTCTATCTTTGGAATTGAAAGCGATGAATTTGTGAAAATGTTTCAAGTGTCTATTCAGTTTGGTGCAATTTTAGCCGTTGTATCCTTGTACTGGCGTCGATTTTTTAATTTTAGTTCTCCACAATTTTATTTAAAATTGATTATTGGTGTTATCCCCGCCCTAGTTCTAGGAAAACTTTTCGACGATAAAATAGAAGCCGTTCTAGAAAAACCAATACCGATTGCTTTAATGTTAATTTTAGGAGGTGTGGTCCTCCTTTTTATAGATCGCTTGTTTAATCATCCACGATTCGATTCGGTAGACAGTGTTTCAAAGCTCGGTGCGGTTAAAATTGGTCTTTGGCAATGCTTAGCCATGATGCCGGGAACGAGTCGCTCTGCGGCGTCAATAATTGGTGGTATGCAACAAGGGCTTTCCCGCAAGGCCGCGGCAGAATTTAGTTTTTTTCTAGCGGTACCCACGATGTTTGCCGTCACGTGCTACTCTTTATTTTTAAAGGATTGGACGTATAAAGGAACTCATCAAACTGGGATTGACATGATTTTATCTTCCCAACAAAACACGCAATTTTTTATAGTGGGCAATATCATTGCGTTTTTAATTGCTGCACTAGCCATTAAGTTTTTCTTGGGATTTTTACACAAGTATGGCTTTAAAGTTTGGGGATGGTACAGGGTACTTATTGGCTGTTCACTGCTTATTTATTTTCTGCGCTAACATGGATTTTATCTCTGGCGAAACATTATTGATTGACAAACCTATAGGATGGACGTCGTTCGATGTTGTGAATAAAATCCGTTGGAATATAAAACAAAAGCTTAAGATAAAAAACATTAAAGTGGGCCATGCCGGCACCCTTGACCCATTAGCCACGGGCCTATTAATTATTTGCACGGGAAAAAACACCAAGTTAATCGATGATTTAATTGGTCAAGACAAAGAATATACAGGAATCATTCTGCTTGGAAAAACAACACCTTCATATGACTTAGAAACCGAATTTGACCAAGAGTTCGATCTGTCTTCGATTAGTTTAGCGGCAATTGAGTTGGTTAGGCAAACATTTTTAGGGGAGCAGGAACAAATTCCACCTATCTTTTCAGCCAAAAAAATCAATGGAAAACGCGCTTACGATTATGCTAGAGAAGGAAAAGAGCTAGTATTAAAGCCTAATAAAATAAATATTAAGCATTTTTCAATAGACGCAAGCGCATTTCCACAAATATCTTTTTCTATTAGTTGCTCCAAAGGAACCTATATTCGATCCATTGCCCATGATTTTGGAAAGAAATTAGGCGCTGGCGCAACCTTAACGACTTTAAGAAGAACAAAATCAGGGCCTTGCTCCATAGATGATGCAAAGACGGTTGATGGATGGCTGCATGAGATCATCAATGCAGAATAACACATTTATTGTGTATATTTATTGAAAATTTACGGATATGAAAAAAGGATTACTATACATAATTTTTGCTGTATTGGTTAATAACATTGCTTTTTCGCAATGTCAAATACTATATGTAACACCAACAGGACAAGCAA
The DNA here is from genome assembly GCA_947475095.1 of Flavobacteriales bacterium. Lineage (GTDB taxonomy): Bacteria > Bacteroidota > Bacteroidia > Flavobacteriales_D > Crocinitomicaceae > UBA952. The sequence goes on along the minus strand of CANJLG010000008.1, from coordinate 74,464 downwards.
CTTCGATTGGAACCATGAATGACCCCATGGATTTGGTCACCGCCTTTACAACGGCCTCTTCGGGAAGCTATATTAGAATGGCAATTGGAACCTATTTTATAAGCGCGCCCTTATCTTTAGCGGGCCAAAACGTAGTAGTTGAAGGTGGATTTATAGATACGCTTGCTTGGACAAAAACAAGTTTGGCTGGTGCCACAACGATTTATCGAAGCAATACAAATCCCTCAGGGCCAGCGAACAGTCCGCGTATTTCTGCACTGGAATTAGTGAGTAATACAGGTTTTCGATTTCAAGATTTAACGATTCAAACCCAGAGTGCAGCCGCATCAAACGCAAATGCACCTTTTGGTGTGAGCACTTATGCGCTTTATATGGACAGCTGTTCTGCTTATAATTTGGTTCGTTGTCAATTTATTACTGGTCATGCAAGTGCTGGGTTTTCAGGTACAAATGGAGTCGCTGGGGCCAATGGCAACAATGGATCATTGGGAAATTCTGGTTCGTGTGATGGTGGATCGTGTACTTTCGGAAATGGTAATGCCGGGGCAAGTGGAGGCCTAGGTGGCGCAGGCGCAAGTGGAATGGTAGGTGGTTCAGGTGGCCCGAATCAAAATAACGCGCAAAACCCGGGCGCTGCCGGAACAGTCGGAACGGCTAGAAACGGTGGCGGCGGTGGTGGTGGCGGCGCTGGTGGAGACGAATGTTATTCAAATAACGCCGGAAATGGTGGTTTGGGTGGCGCTTCTGCTTGTAACAATGGAGGCACTTCAGGCATAAAGGGAAATGACGGCGATCCTGGAGGAAATGGAACCAGTGGCGGTAACGGTTTGTCTGGTTTAGTTGGAGCTCAAGGCGCTAATGGATCTCAAGGTCAACATTCTGGCGGTTTCTGGATGCCGGGCAATCAAGGAGCAACAGGCTTAGACGGTTGTGGTGGATCTGGCGGTGGCGGTGGTGGTGGCGGTGGTCGACAGACTTGTAGTTTGTGTGATAACGGCCCAGGAAATGGTGGGTCTGGAGGCGGTGGCGGAGGTCAGGGTGGAACGAGTGGAACAGGCGGTTATGGAGGAGGTTCTTCCTTTGGAATTTACATCAATGTTAATGGCCCCAATGGAAGTATGGTTGATTGTTTCGTTCAAGCGGGAAACTTAGGGTCAGGTGGAGTGGGTGGCAATGGTGGTGCTGGCGGAAACGGAGGCAGTGGAGCGGGTATTCAAGCGGCATGCAGTAGTGAAATTGGTGATGGTGGTGCTGGCGGTGCTGGCGGTGCAGGAGGCGCAGGCGGAAAGGGCGGTGATGGCGCTAATGGTATAAGTTTGCCAGTTTATATGGCTAGCGGAGACACTTTACTGGTTCAAAATGCAAACTTTAATTTACAAGCTCAACCGGTGATACATTGTACTTACGCTCTTTGTTCGAACGCCAGCATGCAAGTGGAGGCTTTGGGCGCATCTTCGGTATCGTGGGGATTTAATACGCCCACATTAGCTTCAGTTTCTAGTACTAATCCATCTTCTTTTGTTAGCGGAGCGGCTGGTTATTCTACGATTTCTGCTCAGGTGGACACCTTGTCCAATACAATATATACTGATTTTGTTTATATTGGATGTGCCATCCAAGAAACGAATTTGAACGAAACCATCTGTCAGGGATCTCAGTTTTCGTTTAATGGACAAGTTTATACACAGGCGGGTAGCTACCTTGCAACCTATACCAATGCACAGGGATGCGATAGTATTGTTACTCTTAATTTAACCATCGAGCAAGTGGGCAATGTTATTTCAGTGAGTCCTAACAATTCGCTTCTATTACTCAGCTCAGCCAATACAGGTTTAACTTATCAGTGGATAAATTGCACTACGGGCTCAGCATTTCCCGGAGCCAACAGTTCATCTTTTACTGCTAGTCAAAATGGTAGTTATGCGGTAATAAGCACAAATAGCAACGGTTGCTCTGACACCTCCAACTGCATTACGATTACAAATGTCGGAATAGATGAGTTGTCTTCAGCATCCTTTACTGTGTTTCCAAATCCTGTGGTGAATCAAGTAAATATTGCTTTTGAGGCTGCATTCACCGGAGAACTGTCTATCACGGATATGGGTGGTCGATTGGTTCGTCAATCAGTTGTGAACAATCAAAAGGAAGTGTCTATCGAACTAAGTGTTCCTCAGGGCATTTACTTTGTTAATGCTTACAATCAAAGTGGCATTAAAACGGTTAGGATTATTAAGTTATAAACTAGCGTTGTTCTTCTTATTTTTTATATTCGAAGCTATCAATACGAATTCAGGGTAATCTTTACAAAGGGGCGCCCTTTTTTTTCCTTGTTTTTATCTTTTAGTTCTTTCAAAATTTCTTCATACTTCAAGGCTTATGCGTGAGATCTTATTCATGCAGCCTGCTGGCCAGCCTAATCTATTTGTTTTTGGATCGCTTAATTCAAAAGGCATAGTTTTATTTATTTAATTTGCTGTTTTTTACTATATTTACGTTATGGGAAATGAATTAATAAAATTTTTGGGGGATCATTGGATAAAACTTTTTATGGCATTTGTACTTATTTACTTTGTTATCTTGCGGAAATAATAAACCCTTTATTTAAACCTTAAATACTTTTTTCTTTGGCGTTTACTGAGTGCTAGGTAATCATCTAGGCTTATATCAGTATCTTTTGCTACTGGCTTAGGCTCTCTTTTTAATAACTCATAGCTATCTAAGCGCTTGTAGATTGTTCTTAAGCTCACTGCAGTATTTCTTCAATGCGAAGAGTTCAGGGTTAAAACTGTAATCTTATTTTATTTAGGATCTGGATAAAGAATATCTAAAAGTTCTTTTTTCGTTTCCCAGTGCGCCATATGACCAGCCGAGGGGATAATGATAATTTTTGGAGAGGGTCCCTTAGGTAAGACTAAGCGCAATTGAATGTCATCCATGCTGACCAAACTATCCAAGGCACCATGAATAAATGTAAAACACTCCGGATTAGACAAAACTAAAGCTGTGTAATCGTTTCGGTTACGAATAGCTAATGTAGCGTATGCAATGGAGTCTGAACTTATCTCTTTAGCTTCTTTTTTCAGGGCTTCAATTTGAGGATAAAAATCGTGTGCTCGTGCAAAAAGATTAGGAATCACTTCGTTAATAAAAAGGTCTTTTGCTTTGTAGGCAATCCGAACAATTTTTAAGCGCTCCCCTTTTTTAATGTCATTATCTTCCCAACAGTTTGAGTTCATTAAGGTTACGTGCTGCAGTATAGAAGTGGTTTCTAAACGCATGTTAAATAGCTCCAAGGCAACATATCCCCCCATACTATGTCCAATAACACGGTATTCTTTGATGTTTAGTTCTTTCAAGACACGCACCACCTCTTCAGCCATAAAGCGAATGGAAGGCGAATCAGAATCGTCAATTAAAGGTGATTTTCCGTGTCCGGGCAGGTCAATTAACAGGTGTTTACCAGGTTGATTAACTAAATCTAAGGGTTCCCACATTGTGGAAGATTCTAAAAACCCATGTAAATAAACCGTTGTGTAACCAGCGCCAAAGATCTGGTAATGTAATCTTTTAGCCACGATTCATGAGGTCTTCAATGGCTTCCGCTTCTAATGGAATATTTCCCATTAAGTTGAATGGCGTTCCTGTTTTTTGAACAAGCAAATCATCCTCTAATCTAATCCCTAGGCCTTCTTCCGGAATATAAATTCCTGGTTCACAGGTAAAGACCATCCCAGCTTTGATGGGTTCGTGCCATAAGCCAACATCGTGTGTATCCAGCCCAATAAAATGAGATGTGCCGTGCATGAAATACTTTTTGTAAGCGGGCCAATCAGCCTTTTGGTTTTTAATATCGTCGAGCGAGATTAATTGGAGCTTAACGAGTTGTTCTTCCATCAATAATCCTACGGTTTTATGATAATCAGCCATAATAACTCCAGGCAACAACAGTTTTTCCGCTTCTTTTTTTACATGAAGAACAGCGTTGTAAACATTTTTTTGACGTTTTGTAAATCGACCATTTACAGGAACACACCTGGTTAAGTCAGATGAATAATTAGCGTATTCTGCAGCAACATCTAATAAAATAACATCTCCATCTTTACATTGTTGGTTGTTTTCAATATAATGCAGTACACAGGCATTTTTACCCGAAGCAATAATTGGCGTATAGGCAAATCCTTTAGAACGATTTCGAAGAAATTCATGGGACAACTCTGCTTCAATCTCATATTCCCAAACGCCAGGCTTTACAAAGCCAAGCAATCGTCTAAATCCAGCTTCAGTAATATTACACGCTGTTTGCATTAATTCGATTTCAATGGGGTGCTTAATTGATCGAATACGGTGCATGATGGGCGCCGATTTTAAAATACGATGGGCAGGATAATCATTCGTCACCGTCTTTATGAACCGATCTTCTCTAGTTTCAACGACTGTAGATGCCCTAAGGTGTTCATTTGTATTTACGTAAATGGCAGCACATTCAGCCATAACTTGTTTAAAAATCACAGGAAATTGTTGCAGCCAATAAACGGTTTTAATTCCTGACGCCTCGAACGCTGTTGATTTTGTTAATTTCTCTCCTTCCCAAATAGCGATCAGCTCACTCGTTTCTTTTAAGAATAATATTTCTCGATGTGCAGGATTGCTTGCACTTGGAAAAAGCACTAAAATAGACTCTTCTTGATCAACGCCACTTAAGTGAAAAATATCACGGTGTTGCTGAAAAGGCATCGTACTATCTGCACTAATAGGGAAAATATCGTTGGAGTTAAACACTGCAAGAGCACCTTCTACCATTTGCTTGACAAAAGATTCGCGGTTTGTAATAAACAGCGCAGCATTTATGGGTAAATATTTCATCTGCGACTCAGGTTTATTGTTTTATTAGTCTAAAATTATGTTTTCCCCAAGCATCTTCGTAGCTGTACCACAAATCTGATTTAGTTAATCGATTTATTGTGTAGCCCGATTGGGCTGTGGCAGTTGACACCCCCGGCGTTAGGCTATAAAAACCAGCACCACTAATTCTTAACAAAGACCGATCGCCTTCAAAGTCCCAGCCACCAGAGGTATTTACTACGGCGTTAAAAGTGTCAATAAGTTGCCTGGAATAGGTGCCGTCTTCGTTAAAGGTTTCCTTATAGCTATTAATCAATAATTCTCCAGAATAGTCAATATCATTTCGCGTGTAGCTCTCTAATTTCCACGTTCCCTTTAGGTTGCTAAGGGCTAATTTTTTTATCCCGCCATCAGAATATTTCTTACAAGAGAATAAACCAAGAGCAACAAGAGCGATTAAAAAAACAGTTTTCATAAGGCTATATTTTATACAAAAGAACTAAAAAAAAAGCAAAGCCTCAATTATTTAAACCAGCTAGCATAAAATACATAATTATCAGCAATGCGCATGACTTCTTCTTTAAAGAGTTCAGGAGAGAGTTGTTTAACTTTTTTTGCCGGCACGCCAGCAAAGACGCTCCAAGATTCTACTCTTGTTCCCTCCAATAAAACCGCTCCTGCAGCGATGATGCAGTTTGACTCAACATAACAATTATCCATTACGATAGCGCCCATTCCAACAAGTACATTATCTTCGATTGTACAACCATGTACAAGCGCATTGTGCCCAATAGAAACATTATTACCAATGGTTAGTGTTGTTTTTTGATAGGTGCAATGTAGTACAGCTCCATCTTGAACATTGACTTTGTTTCCAATACGAATAGCGTTTACATCACCACGAATCACGGCATTAAACCAAACAGAACATAAGGACCCTAGGACCACATCACCAATAATTGTTGCATTTTCGGCTAAATAGCAATCCTCAGCAATTAAGGGAGATATACCTTGACACGATTTGATTAAAGCCATTTTCTTAAAAACTTATATGTTATTTCCAACTAGCACCATCTTTTCCGTCGCTAACGACAATACCGGCATTGCTAAGGCCATCACGGATTTTGTCAGAGGTTACCCAATCTTTATTTTCCCTTGCACTCCCTCGTAATTCTAAAACCAAGGCCATTACATTAGATAATCGTTGATCATCACTTTTTTCAACGGGGCGCTGCAAGCCTAATACCTCAAAAACAAACACGGAGATTTCTTTTTGTAAAATCGACAAATCTTCCTTATTTATGGTCGCTCTTCCCTCTACAATAGCATTAATTTGTTTCACCGCATCAAACAAACAAGCGACTAATGCCGGAGCATTGAAGTCATCATCCATTGCGGCATAAAAGCCATCAATAAGTACTTTTGTATTAATGCTTGAATTACTTGACGGAACAAGTACCATGAGATTTTCTATTGCTAACATGAGTTTTTCAAACCCTTTTTCTGCCGCATTTAGTGCTTCGCTGGTAAAATCTAGTGTGTTTCGATAATGAGCCTGCATCATAAAAAAACGGACAACCATCGGATGAAACCCTTTGCTTAGCAACATGTTTTCACCAGAAAAAAGGTCTGCTGGCAATAGGGAGTTTCCAGCGGACTTGCTCATTTTCTTTCCGTTAAGGGTGAGCATGTTTGCATGCATCCAATATAGGACAGGTTTTTTCCCAGTGGCTGCGCAGCCTTGTGCGATTTCACATTCGTGATGTGGAAATTTTAGATCCATTCCGCCGCCGTGTATATCAAACACTTCGCCGAGGTATTTAGCGCTCATGGCCGAGCATTCTAGGTGCCACCCAGGAAATCCCAGCCCCCATGGCGAAGGCCATTTCATTATGTGTTCATCTGATGCATTTTTCCAAAGTGCAAAATCTAGCGGCGCTCGCTTTTCGGTTTGCCCGTCAAGGACCCTTGAGTTAGCGATTAAATCTTCAATTTTACGGCCAGACAATTCTCCATAAGGCTGATTGGCATTATATTTTTCTACATCAAAGTAGACCGACCCATTTGATTCATAGGCAAAGCCATTTTTTATAATGGTATTGATTAATTCAATTTGCTCAATAATATGTCCAGTTGCTGTAGGCTCTATGTTAGGCGGCAAAGCATTAAAAGCCGTCATTACGTCGTGAAAATCAAGTGTGTATTTCTGCACGATTTCCATAGGCTCCACCTTTTCTGCCCGTGCTTTTTTGGAGATCTTATCCTCTCCTTCGTCAGCGTCATTTTCTAAATGACCCACATCAGTAATATTCCTAACATAACGGACTTTATATCCCAAATGAAGCAAATAGCGATACGCTAAGTCAAATGAAATAAATGTTCTGCAGTTCCCAAGGTGAACATTACTATAGACTGTCGGCCCACAAACATACATGCCAACTTGACCCTCATGAATAGGGCGAAACAACTCCTTCTTTCCACTTAATGTATTATAAATAGCAAGAACTCCTTTCCTCGTTGACATTGAACTATATTTTATACAAAGGTAAAAAAACATGAGTATAATGGAAAGTTTGTAGATACAAGACTTATACTTATTTTTGAGCATGGTAAATCGTACGGTTATTATTACCGCTGGAGGCATTGGAAAGCGAATGGGAAAAGATATTCCGAAGCAGTTTGTTTTGCTTGGAGATTTACCAATACTAGCCCACACGATAAGCGTTTTTCATTCTTTCGACCCGTCGATAGAAATACTCGTAACATTGCCATCAGAGTGGATAGTATACTGGAAATCTAGTATAAAAAAAATCGGATTTGAAATTCCTCATCAAATTATAGCGGGTGGAGAGGAGCGCTTTCATTCTATCCAAAATGCTTTGCATTACGCTACTGGAAAACACATTGCTGTTCACGATGGCGTAAGGCCGTTTGTATCAATTGAAACCATTACACGATGTTTTCTTTCGTTAAATGATGCGAAGGCTGTTGTACCAGTTTTAATGATTAAAGATACGATTCGGAAAATTTCCGAAGGAACGAATCAGTCAGCAAACAGAGCCTCTTTTCGTCTCGTACACACTCCTCAGTGTTTCCATGAAAAAACATTGCGCTTAGCCTACGAACAAGATTTCATGCCTTCAATTACAGATGACGCCACTTTGGTAGAGCAAATTGGGGAGCCTATTTGTTTTGTTGAAAGTAACGAGGAAAATATAAAAATAACGACACCTTTCGATCTATCAATCGCCCAATCTTTTTTTCTTAAAAAATGATTCAACCAGCTCCTTTAGTTCCAGGTGATCTAATTTATATAACTGCACCTGCTAAAATAACAGACCCTAAAACCGTCCTTTTTGCCAAAGAATATTTAGAAAAAAATGGATTTAAAGTATTGGTAAGCGCTCATTGTTTTGGAAATCATCATTATTTTTCCGGAACAGAAGAAGAGCGCCTTGCTGATATACAATTTGGGATAGATCATCCAGATGTAAGGGCAATTCTTTGCGCAAGAGGGGGCTATGGAAGCATACGTATTTTAGATCGAATTAATTGGGCGAATGTATTACTCGAGCCTAAATGGGTGATTGGGTTCAGCGACATAACCGTTTTTCACCACCGCTTGCAAAAATTAGGGATTCAAAGCATACATGCTACAATGCCAATTAGCTTTCAAAAAAATACCGACGAGGCGCTTCTTACACTCTTAGAAAGCATGACGGATAAATCCACTCCATATGTACTGCCTCCAAACAAGTCTAATAGAATGGGTACAGCAACAGGCAATTTAATTGGTGGCAACCTTAGTATTGTATACAGTATGTTGGGGACCAATGATCAGTATGATTTTGAAAACTCAATTCTTTTTTTAGAGGACGTGGGAGAACATTATTATCAAGTAGAACGGATGATTTTTGCCTTTAGTAAGGCGGGAATATTTGAAAAAATAAGAGGGTTAATTATAGGAGGAATGACCGAGCTTGAAGACACCGAACCACCACTAGGCCGTTCTATTGAAGAGATTATACTTGAGCAACTTCAGTTTTCAAATATGCCTGTTGTATTTAATTTTCCATCTGGCCACATTGACGATAATAGGGCATTGGTTTTCGGAAAACGCACACAAATCTGTGTAAACGACAACGAAACGACAGTTGCCTATTTACACCAATTATAAATAAGAACAAAAAACGCGTTCTAATTGTTGATTTTACTAAATTTGCATCGATTATTTTAGTTTAAAATTATGTCTAATTCTCCCATTTTGAAGTCTTCGATTGCCAAAAAGATTGCCATGGCACTTTCTGGACTGTTTCTAGTCACTTTCTTGTCCATCCATTTTTTCATCAATCTGACCTCTGTATTTAACGAAGATTTGTTTAATACATTAGCTCACTTCATGGGTAACAATCCACTCATTCAGTTTGCCATGCAGCCGGTTTTAATTTTGGGGGTTTTATTTCATTTCATCATGGGGTTTGTGTTGGATTTCAAGAACAGGGCTTCTCGTCCAATTGGTTATGCAAAATATAATGGAGCCGCAAATGCTTCTTGGTCTTCAAGAAACATGATTATTTCCGGGATTGTTGTCTTGTCATTTTTAGGGCTGCACTTTTATGATTTTTGGATTCCTGAAATGGTATATAAGTACGTTGAGGTAAAGCCGATTGCTTCCGAACGATATTTTCATGAGTTGGTAGCGAAATTTAACAGCCCGATCAGAACATCAATTTATTGTTTTTCATTTTTCTTTTTGTTCCTGCATTTATGGCACGGATTCAACTCCTCTTTTCAGTCTGTAGGAATGAACAATAAGTATTCTAAAACACTGCATAAAGTTGGATATGCTTTTGCAGTGATTGTTCCTTTTGGATTTATTTTTATTGCACTTTTTCATCACTTTAATCATTAATTAATAATGGCTTTAGATTCAAAAATACCCAAGGGGCCGATTTCGGATAAGTGGACCCACTACAAGGACCACATTAACTTGGTAAATCCTGCAAATAAGCGAAATCTTGATGTTATAATTGTTGGAACAGGCTTGGCCGGAGGTTCTGCCGCCGCAACACTTGCGGAGTTAGGCTATAATGTTAAAGCTTTTTGTTTTCAAGATTCACCTAGAAGAGCGCATTCTATCGCTGCACAGGGAGGAATTAACGCGGCAAAAAATTATCAGGGAGATGGAGATTCTACTTTTCGCTTATTTTATGACACCGTTAAAGGAGGGGATTATCGCGCTAGAGAAGCAAATGTGCATCGTTTAGCAGAGGTTTCAACGAATATAATTGACCAATGCGTCGCACAGGGAGTTCCATTTGCTAGAGAATACGGCGGATTATTAGATAATCGCTCATTCGGGGGCACGCTAGTATCCCGAACCTTTTATGCTAAAGGTCAAACAGGACAACAATTATTATTGGGTGCTTATTCTGCCATGAACAGGCAAATAGGTCGCGGCAAGATAAAAATGCACAACAGACATGAAATGTTAGACCTTGTAATTGTTGATGGAAAAGCGAGGGGGATTATTGCAAGAGACCTAATAAGCGGAAAAATTGAGCGTCATTCAGCTCATGCTGTTGTAATAGCTTCAGGTGGCTATGGAAATGTCTTTTTTCTTTCAACGAATGCAATGGGCAGTAATGTAACAGCAGCATGGAAAATACATAAGCGAGGCGCATTTTTTGCAAACCCTTGTTATACACAAATTCACCCTACTTGCATTCCTGTGTCGGGTGACCACCAGGCAAAACTTACCCTGATGTCAGAATCTTTGCGTAATGATGGGCGTATTTGGGTTCCTGCAAAATTGGAAGATGCAAAACTGATTCGTGAAGGAAAATTAAAACCCACTCAATTAGCCGAAGAGGACCGCGATTATTATTTAGAGAGACGTTACCCAGCATTTGGTAATTTAGTTCCTCGAGATATTGCCTCTCGCGCTGCAAAAGAGCGATGTGACGCTGGTTTTGGGGTGAATAAAACAGGAGAAGCCGTTTATTTGGATTTTGCTGCCGCCATCGAGCGCTACGGAATAGACCAAGCCCGCTTGAAGCATTTAGATGAAAACGATAAAACCTTGGTTATTAAATTGGGAACTGAAATTGTTGCTAATAAATACGGTAACCTTTTTCAGATGTATGAAAAAATAGTGGATGAAAATCCATATTCGACACCGATGATGATCTATCCTGCTGTCCATTATACGATGGGGGGAACATGGGTTGATTATAATCTTCAAACAACTATTCCTGGGTGTTTTTCAATTGGAGAATCAAATTTTTCTGATCATGGCGCAAACCGTCTCGGTGCCTCAGCATTAATGCAAGGTTTGGCTGATGGCTACTTTGTATTGCCTTATACCATTGGAGATTATTTGGCTCCCGACATTAAAAAAGGTAAAATCTCAACTGATACCCCTGAGTTTGATGCTGCGGAGCAAAACGTAGTGGATCAGATTAGTCGTTTGATGAACAACGGAGGCACAAAGCCAGCGGATTATTTTCACAAAAAATTAGGGAAAATAATGTGGAATAAAGCCGGAATGTCCCGAAATGAACAAGGACTTAAAGAGGCGCAGCAAGAAATCGCCCAAATTAGAGAAGAGTTTTATAAGGATGTAAAAATTCCTGGCACAGCAGACAGCTTCAATCCTGAGTTAGCAAAAGCACTGCGCGTGGCTGATTTTTTAGAATTAGGAGAATTATTTGCAAAAGATGCCCTACATCGCAATGAATCTTGTGGAGGTCATTTCCGAGAAGAATTCCAAACCGCAGATGGAGAAGCACAACGAGATGATAAAAACTTTGCTTATGTTGCCGCTTGGGAGTATAAAGGAAATCCTAGTGATGCCATTCTTCACAAGGAAGAATTGGTATACGATAATGTAGAATTAGTTCAAAGAAGTTATAAATAATAGTGACGCTTAACCAGCAAAAGAACCATGAAATTAGCATTAAAAATTTGGCGCCAAAATAACGCTAGCTCACCAGGAAAAATGGTGGATTATACTGTTGACAACATTGAACCCGACATGTCTTTTCTTGAGATGTTGGACATCCTTAACGATGAATTAATTGTGAAAGGAGAGGACACTGTTGCTTTTGATCATGATTGTCGTGAGGGAATTTGTGGGATGTGTTCCTTGTTTATCAATGGAGAAGCACATGGCCCAGACAGGCTGGTGACTACTTGCCAGTTGCATATGCGCAAGTTTAAAGATGGCGACACCATTTACATTGAACCATTTAGAGCAAAGGCATTTCCAGTAATTAAAGACCTTGTTGTCGACCGAAGTTCTTTTGATAGAATTCAGCAATCCGGCGGATTTATTTCCGTAAACACCTCTGGTAACACAATTGACGCCAACACAATACCGATACCAAAGCACGATGCTGATAAAGCCTTTGATGCTGCGACTTGTATTGGATGTGGTGCCTGTGTAGCTACTTGTAAGAATTCTTCAGCGATGTTGTTTGTTTCAGCTAAAGTTTCGCAATTTTCTTTGCTTCCGCAGGGAAAAGTAGAGGCTAAGGAACGCGTTTTGAACATGGTCAATCAAATGGATGCAGAAGGATTCGGAAACTGCACGAATACAGGCGCTTGTGAAGTGGAATGTCCAAAAGGTATTTCCCTAGAAAATATAGCAAGAATGAATAGAGAATATTTGAAATCCTCCTTAATTTAAATAGAATAGATCAACGATAAGAAGGAATTATTTAATCTGCTTTCCTTCGCCGTCCTTATACCAACCCGTATTTTCACTGGATTCAACAGGCACGTTAGACTTTGAATTAAACTTTCGTTGTACATTCATCCAATATCCGAATCCAACGAAACCTAACAATAATAATAAGTCGTTGAAATGGTTTTGCACAAACTCAAAAAAACCAAAGCTCCATTTAAAGCCATCTCCAATAGAATAAATAAGATCTGTCCAACTCATATCATGATATTTTTAAAGCCCAAAGATAAAGAATATTTTTTGACATAGCGTAAACATTAATATGTTTCCCCCATTAAATCGAGCGTTTCTTTGGCTGCCTTTTGCTCTGCAACCTTTTTAGCGGTTCCCTTTCCCTGTCCATAATTCTTTTTATTAATAACAGCAATTACGACAAAAAATGTTTCATTATTAACCCTTGTTTCACTAACAACGATAAATTCAAGGAGCAAATGTTTTCGTTGACACCAAATAAGAAGTCGGGACTTAAAATCGACCTCCTCTTCTATCAAACGATTGATATTTGCATATTTTCTGATAACATGGTTTCTAAACGATTTTTTTGTTCTGTTATACCCAGCGTCTAGGTACATAGCTCCCATTAATGCTTCAAAAGCATTTCCTTCTAGCGAGTTTAGGTTTACGGTTCTATCCGAATTATAGGTTAAATAATCACGGATCCCCATTTTATTCCCAATCAAAGAAAGCGACTTTCGATTTACTATTTTCGACTTAAGACGAGTTAAATAACCCTCGTCATCACCGGGATATAATTCATAAAGGTATTCTGCAACAATGAGATCGATAATAGCATCACCCAAAAACTCAAGCCTTTCATTAGACTCACTTTTGTTTTCAGAACTAATCATTGATTTATGGACAAGCGCTTGAGCAAACACATTGAGATTCTTGGGTCTATAACCAAAAGACTGTATAATAAAACGAATTAGTCTAATCTCATTAGGAGACTTCTTTTTAGAAAAAAAAGATTTAAGGGTTCCCAAGAACTATTTGTATTTTCTAACGATAACACTCGTATTATGTCCGCCAAAACCAAAAGTATTGGAAATAGCAATGTTCACGATTCTTTTTTGAGCTTTATTAAAGGTAAAATTAAGTTTTGGGTCTAGCTCGGGATCATCAGTAAAATGATTAATTGTAGGAGGAACAACATCGTTTTGAACACTAAGCACACAGGCAATTGCCTCTATTGCGCCTGCGGCCCCCAATAAGTGGCCGGTCATAGATTTTGTTGAGCTAATATTTAATTTATACGAATGGTCTCCAAATACTGCTTCAATTGCTTTAATTTCAGCGATATCGCCCAGTGGTGTTGAGGTGCCATGAACATTAACATAATCTATATCTGTAGGTTTTATCTCCGCGTCTTCTAATGCTGCCAGCATAGTATTTCTTGCGCCAATTCCTTCAGGGTGCGGCGCGGTCATGTGGTAAGCGTCTCCGGACATTCCTCCACCAGCTACTTCCGCATAAATATTAGCCCCGCGATTTAAAGCGTGAGTAAGTTCTTCAAGAATCAGTGCACCAGCCCCCTCTCCTAAAACAAATCCATCTCGATCTAAGTCAAAAGGCCTAGAAGCTGTTTCCGGCGAATCATTTCGAGTGGAAAGTGCTTTTAAGGCATTAAATCCACCAATTCCCATTTGATTAACGGCTGCTTCGGAACCTCCAGTTACAATAGCGTCCGCTTTTCCTAAGCGAATTAAGTTAAAAGCATCAATTATTGCATTAGTTGATGAGGCACACGCAGAAACCGTAACATAATTTGGCCCCCTAAAGCCATACTTAATTGAAATATGCCCAGAAGCGATATCAGCAATCATTTTTGGAATAAAAAAAGGATTTATTCTTGGGGTGCCGTCTCCAGCAAAAAAGTTTTGAGCTTCGTCTTGAAAGGTTTTTAGTCCGCCAATGCCTGAACCCCAAACAACCCCAATTCGATCTTTATTCGGATTAGAATCTAATAGTTTAGAGTCTTCGACAGCCTGAGTGGCACTTACGAGAGCATATTGCGCAAATTGGTCAAGCTTCCTTGCTTCTTTACGATCCATATGGTCTTCGATATTAAAATCTTTTAGTTCACAAGCAAACTGCGTCTTAAATAACGAGGAATCAAATTGCTTAATTGGAGCTGCTCCGCTTTTGCCATTTAATAGTGCCTGCCAAAAAGAATCGACATTATTACCAATGGGCGTTAGCGCACCAAGACCTGTTATTACGACACGTTTAAGCTGCATAAGTGTTAACTAAAGACAAGCGTCTTATTTGTGGTTGCTTTCAATATAGGAAATGGCATCACCAACTGTTTGAATACCTTCTGCCTGATCATCAGGAATAGAGATATTGAACGATTTTTCAAACTCCATAATTAATTCTACAGTGTCTAAAGAATCTGCCCCTAAATCATTAGTGAAACTTGCTTCGTTGGTAACTTCCGCTTGATCAACATTAAGTTTATCAACGATTATTGCTATAACTTTATCTTTAATTTCAGACATTTTTTTAAGTTTTAAAATGGTTTTAGAGTGCAAAGAAAAAAACAAACGAGCAAATATCAAAGCAATTAGGCGTTTATTTATTTATTTATTGCAATTTAAGCGCAAGATTATCTAATATGTTATCGTTAATTTCGCCTCGTGAAAACAAGAAAGAACATAGCAATTTTTATTTCAGGCAGGGGCTCAAATGCCAAAAACATCATTAATTATTTCAGCGGTTCTGAAAAAATTAGTGTCAAGTTTGTGTTTTCCACCAGGGAAAACCCCAGCATGGCGGAATTTTGTTTAAAAAAAGGAATCGACTTTTTCATCTCTCAAACCCAAACCGACCTCTCTATTCAGCAAATGGAACTTTGTACCAACCAAAATATTGATTGGGTAATTTTAGCAGGGTATTTAAAAAAAATCACTCCGGAATTAATAGATCACATGTCCTATAAAATAATCAACATACATCCCGCATTATTGCCAGATTTTGGAGGAAAGGGCATGTACGGAAAACATGTTCATACCGCAGTTTTAGAGGCTAAATCGCTTACATCAGGCATTACCATTCACCTTGTTAATGAGGTTTTTGACCAAGGTAAAATTCTCATACAGTATACTTGCGAAGTAGAAAAAAACGAAACTGTTTTGTCTTTAGAACAAAAAATACACGACCTTGAAATGTGTTATTTCCCTGAAGCAATTTCAATGATTGTGTCTAACGAAGGATCTTATTGAATAGCCGCTTCGAGGTGCTGACCAAACCAATAACAATCTTCAAAACTATTGTACAAGGGAGCCGGAGCAACACGAATAACGTTCGGTTCTCGCCAGTCGGCAATCACACCTCTATTTGTCAACGCATCATACACTTCTTTTCCCTTTCCATGTAATAGAATAGACAATTGAGACCCCCTTCTTTTAGGGTCTTTTGGGGTAATTATTTCAAATGAACAAAGGGCTTTGCTTTTTTCAGAAACATTTAAAATGACACATTCTAAATAGCTGGTTAGGAGCGTTCTTTTTTCTGAAATTCTATCCATTCCTGCACGCTCAAAAACCTCGATTGAAGCAAGTTGAGCAGCCATTCCCAATATAGGGGCATTGCTCAGTTGCCAGCCTTCAGCACCGGAAATTGGTTGGAATCCCGGCTTCATTTCAAATCGATTTTCTTTATTGTGTCCCCACCAACCAGCAAATCTTGGCAATGCATTATTATTAGCATGTCTTTCATGAACAAAAAAACCAGAAACCCCTCCAGGCGACGAATTAAGGTATTTATATCCACACCACGCCGCAAAATCCACCCCCCAATCGTGAAGACTTAGCGAAACATTACCTGCAGCATGAGCCAAGTCAAAACCAACTTTCGCCCCCACAGCGTGCCCAGCAGCACAAATTGCCTCCATGTCGAACAGCTGTCCAGTGTAATAATTAACCCCTCCAATCATCACTAAGGCTAATTCATCCCCTAATTGATTTATTTTATCGATAATATCTTCTTCTCTGATAGTATGTTCCCCTTCTCGTGGCCCAATTTCAACTAAATTTTCAGCATTAAGTCCATGAAAATCAATTTGGGAGGAAAGCGCATATTGATCGCTTGGAAAGGCTTTAGCCTCGCATAGGATTTTTGTCCTTTTCCCTTTTGGCTCAAAAAAAGAAACTAACAGCAAGTGTAGGTTTGTTGTTAATGAATGCGTTACCACGACTTCAAGAGGTTTAGCCCCAACAATTTTTGCCATCATATCCGTCAGGTTTTCATGGTAAGAGTACCAAGGTCTACGGGACATAAAATGGCCCTCAACCCCAAACTTTTCCCAATCATCAAGCTCTTCAAGGATATATTTTCTTGCATTTTTAGGCTGCAGCCCAAGGGAGTTTCCAGTAAAGTAGCGCACTTCTTTTTCATGAAATGTGGGGAAAAGAAAATCTTGCCTAAAGGACTTTAGTGGGTCATTTTGATCAAGAGATTTTGCAAACTCAAGCGTTAAATCTAAAAACATAAGCCGTTGAAATTTGTTATTTTTGTAAACCACAAAGATAAACAAGAAAATGAGCGAACTTAACAGGTCTATATCTAAACAGTTGTTTGAAAAAGCAAAAACCTATTTTCCAGGAGGCGTAAATTCACCGGTGCGGGCATTTAGGTCAGTAGGAGGGACGCCACTTTTTATACAGAAAGGAGACGGAGCCTATCTTTGGGATGAAGATGGAAATAAATACACTGATTTTTGTTGCAGTTGGGGACCTTTGATTTTGGGACACAATCACCCGGACATTTTCGAGGGGACCGTCGCTGCTTTGGCTAATGGGGCAAGTTTTGGAGCGCCAACAAAAAAAGAAAATGAATTAGCAGCACTCATTCTAAGTAATATTCCATTCATAGACAAATTAAGGTTTGTATCATCGGGGACAGAAGCAGTTATGTCCGCTATACGATTAGCGAGAGGGGCCTCCGGAAAAACTAAATTGGTGAAATTCGAAGGCTGTTACCATGGTCATGTTGACTCTTTAATGGTAAAGGCGGGAAGCGGTCTTGTAACGTTAGGAACATCATCCAGCGCGGGCGTTCCGGAGTCTTTGGCTAATGAAACCATCGTACTTCCACTAAACGACTTATCTAAATTAAGCGAGATTCTACATGCCCAAGCTCATGAAATAGCTGCGGTAATTATTGAACCAATTCCGGCCAATAATGGCTTGCTACTACAAGATAAAACATTTCTTCTTTCCCTTCGAGCGCTGTGTACGAAACTAAACATACTTTTAATTTTCGATGAGGTTATATCGGGGTTTAGAGTTGCTTTCGGCGGAGCAGCGGCTTTTTATGACATTATTCCTGATATTGTAACTTATGGCAAAATTATGGGAGGAGGACTACCCGTAGGCGCTTATGGCGCGAGCAATGAGTTGATGTCGAACGTATCTCCTGAAGGCCCCGTTTACCAAGCTGGAACACTTTCTGGCAATCCGGTTGCTATGGCAGCGGGGATTGCTCAATTAAGCAATTGCCTACGTTCCGGATTTTATGAAGAACTATCAGTCAAAACCTTGGGTTTTGTTCAGGCAATAAATAAACACGCTAGCGATTCATCTTATCCATTTAAATTAGTGAGTATAGGATCTATTTTTTGGTTGTCATTTGAAGAGAACAAGCGCATTGCCTCAGCCGACCAAATTAATCCAGATATGAGTAACTTCAATTTGTTGCACGCCGAATTACTTAATAGAGGTATTTATATTGGTCCGAGTGGTTACGAAGTGGGGTTTATATCACAAGCCCACAGCGAGGTTATTTTAGACGCATCAGTAATTGGGTTTTGCGACGCTTTAGATGCTATATTTACCGTGAAATGATTTTAGTAACTGGTGCAACAGGTTTGGTAGGTGGGCATTTGTTGTGTGAACTAACACAACACCATGAAAGCGTGCGAGCTAGTTTTCGTTCAGAATTTAAACAGCAAGAAACAAAAAAACTTTTTGAGTTTTATTTTAACACAAAGGCACAAGAATATTTTAACAAAATTCAGTGGGTTCGTGCCGATATACTTTCACTATCCGACTTGAACGAGTTATTCGATGGGATTTCGTATGTCTATCACTGTGCAGCACTTGTGTCCTTTCACAAAATAGACTTTCATGCATGTATGAGCGCAAACCGCCAAGGGACTGCTAACATTGTCAATTTATGTCTTTTAAATAAAGTGAAAAAGCTCTGCTATGTAAGTTCCACGGCTGCTCTCGGGTTTAATCCAAACGGAACCACAGACGAAACCACTAAATGGAAACCAGGAAAAGAAGTTTCAGGTTACTCCATCTCAAAATACAGTGCTGAAAAAGAAGTGTGGCGTGGGGCGGAAGAGGGCCTACCAGTGGTAATTGTTAATCCTTGTTTAATTTTAGGTCCAGGAAATTGGAACGACAGCTCCTTGTCTATTTTTAAAACGGCATCCAAAGGCATCTTTTTTTATCCAAAGGGATCAAATGCTATTGTGGATGTAAGAGACCTTGTTTCCAACATGATTTACTTAATGAATTCCACCATTACTAATAAAAAGTTTCTTTGTACAGGACAAAACGTTAGCTTTCTCGAACTGCTAGGCGCCATAGCTAGTTGTTTTAATAAGCGCCCACCAAGAATGAAAACACCGCGTTTAATATCGCTCATTTTTGCAGCATTTTCCGAAGTTTTTTATTTGTTTTTGCGAAAAAGAAGGGGTTTGACCATTGAATCAGTTTATTCGGCGTATAAAACGATACGGTATGATAGTCGTTTGATTAGTACGACAACAGCCATTCCATTTACCCCCCTTAATGACACATTGTTACACGCCATTAAAGGAAGAATTATTTAAGGAAACAATGAATTCAAAAAAGAAAGAAAAGTTAGTTATTGGTTTTTTTGGGATTATTTACCTTGTAGGGTTTTTTGGGAGTATTATGCCGGCATATAGAACACTCTTTTTATCACTTACTCCCCTTATCCTTATTCTTTCTTTTTGCGCCATTCTTTTTACCCTAAGAACACCTATAAAACCAACATTTACCTTCCTGCTTTTTTCCGGACTCGTTGGGTTTATAGCAGAGCTAATTGGCGTGAATACTAAACTCTTATTTGGAAACTACCATTATGAAGCCAATTTAGGGGTGAAAATGGCAGGCGTTCCGGTAATTATTGCAATTAATTGGGCCATTGTTACGATAGGCGCCGCTCACTGCTCGGCTATATTGAGCGCTAATAAATTAGCAAGAATGATTATCGCTGCTTTTTTAATGTTGCTCTTCGACTTTATCCTAGAGCCCGTAGCGATTAAGAGTGGTTTTTGGAACTGGGAGGGAGGGCTTATTCCCGCTTATAATTACATCTGTTGGTTTTTTATAGGCCTGTTTTTACAAATTATTTATTTTAGTAAGATAAAACATGATGCGAACAAAGTGATTATCGCCTTGTTTTTATTTATGACAGTATTTTTCATTTGCTTAAATTTGTTCTAATGTATTGGTGGGGCCCCCTTTTATTAATAACGACCTTTTTCTTTATGGAATTTATGGCTTGGTGCACGCATAAATTTCTGATGCATGGTAAAATGTGGTATTTCCATAAAGACCACCATCAAATTGAACCGGGTTTCATGGAAAAAAATGATATTTTCTTTCTTATTTATGCCATTCCTTCTTGGCTTTGTATTATGCTAGGCATGATGGCAAATAATTATTTACCCGTTTGGATTGGTTATGGAATAGCAGCCTATGGACTAGCTTATTTTTTGATTCACGATGTCTACATTCATCAACGGGTTAAATGGCTAAGAAATCTTGACCATCCTTATTTTTATGCCATTAGAAAGGCGCATAAAATTCACCACAAAAATACAGGAAAAGAAAAGGGAGAGTGTTTTGGAATGCTTCTCGTGCCGCCAAAATTTTACCAAGAAGCGAGAAAAGCGTATCGTCGTAATAGCCAAGCTAAATGAGTTTGTACGGCAATTTAATTATAGGCGCATTCATAGGCCCTCTTTTATTGAGTTTCGACAAGAAAGTAGCCTTTTATAAAAACATTAAATTTTTTATCCTTGGTCTATTATTCACAGCAACATTTTTTTTGGTTTGGGACGAGGCATTTACCATCAACAAGATCTGGGGATTCAATCCGAGGTATTTATGGGGGATATATTTAGGTCATTTACCTTTAGAGGAAGTATTGTTTTTCTTCATTGTCCCCTACAATTGTGTGTTTATTCATCAAGTATTAAAAGTTTATTTTCCAGAGGTAAAACTTAAAAATTGGGGGGCTAGGTTTTTTATTTTAATAGGCATAAGCAGCCTTGTTTTAACGATTTGCTATTTCAAAAACTGGTACACCTTCACCACTTGTCTAATTACTTTTTGTTGTTGTGTATATGCCTTAGCAATGAAGCCCTCATGGCTAGGTAATTTCGCCTTCACTTATTGTGTTTGCCTTTTGCCATTTTTTATTGTTAATGGAGCTCTCACGGGTGCATTTACGACCGAGCCCATTGTTTGGTATTCAGAAAAACACATTATTGGTTGGCGGATGACAACAATACCTTTTGAGGATTTATATTATAATTTTAGTATGCTTTTTCCGATTATTGCCCTTTTCGAGAACCGCAAAAGCAAATCACTTTCTTAATATATTGGTTGTTGAATGGCCTTCAACAAATTCTATTGTTGCGATTTCACCACCATTTTTGATAACAACATCTGATCCAACGATGTATCGTGACGAATTCTTATCTACTTCCTTTGCGTCATAGTCAGCCCCTTTAACCAACACATCTGGAAGAAGCGTTTCGATGGCGTTTAACGGCGTGTTTTCATCAAAAAGAATTACGCCATCCACACAAGATAAGCTAGCAATTACCAATCGCCTTGCATCTTCATCGTGAATAGGACGATTAGGAGCCTTATTTAGTGCCCGAACAGAAGCGTCTGTATTTAGCGCTACAACAAGACAGTCGCCAAGCGATGCAGCTTTTGCCAAATAGCTTACGTGGCCAAGATGCAATACATCGAAACAACCATTCGTAAAAACAATTTTTTTACCTTGATTCTTTAGTGTTTTCGTAAGCGCAAGGGCATCTTCTAAGGATAATATTTTTGACTTAGTGAGCTCCCAATGATTTATCATAGTTAGGAAGTTAATAAGTTCGTTTTTTCATTTGGAAAAACGAGTGCCGGCTTAAACAGCTTAGCTTCTTCAAAGTCCATAATGCCATAACCAAGAATAATGATAATATCATTTATGGCAACCCGCCTAGCTGCAGGCCCATTTAAACAAATGTTACCACTGTTCGGCTCACCCTTAATAACATATGTCTCGAAGCGCTCGCCGTTATTTACATTAACAATCTGAACGCGCTCCCCCTCGATAATATTAGCCGCAATCATTAACCTTTCATCAATTGTGATGCTTCCAATGTAATCTAGTTCTGCTTGCGTTACGCGAACACGATGAATTTTTGATTTTAAAATTTGTATTTGCATGATTATAATTAGTTACGCCAAAATTAAGGCAAAACAATTAATTGAGAACTAAATTATCAATCAATCGTGTATTTCCGCAATAAGCAGCGATGCAACAAATACTTTTTGTTTCCCAATCTGAAATGGGTTGAAGGGTATCGACACACACAATCTCTAAATATTCAAGGCGTAAATGACCGGAATTAAAAAATATTTTACCAAGCTCTTGAAGCTGCTTCGGCGAATAGTTAGCCTGTTTGTTTTTAATATAATTTAAGGTTTCCCAAATGATCAGCGCTTGGTGCTTTTCTTCAGTATTAAGTAACATATTTCTACTACTCATAGCCAGTCCTTCAGGTGAGCGCTGTGTAGGACACGCCATTATTTCAATCGGCAATCCGAGCTTTCTTACCATTATTTTTATAATAGCGAGTTGTTGGTAATCTTTCTCTCCAAAAAAAGCTGCGTCAGGCTCAACCAATCTAAAAAGCGCATTAACAACTTGTATTACACCACCAAAGTGTCCGGGCCGCCAAGCACCCTCAAGTAATGTTGCGACTTCTCCCACCTCCACTTTAAAGTCACTTTCTTGTCCATGGAACAGCTCATCAAAAGTTGGCGCAAAGACGTATAGATTTGGAAAAGACCCCAGAAGTTTTAAGTCTGCATCAAGGGTATTGGGATACGACTTAAAATCCGAGGAATTATTAAACTGTAATGGATTAACAAAAATACTTACCACAACAACATCACAAGCACTAAGTCCTTGCTTTATTAAAGATAAATGTCCTTGATGAAGTGCCCCCATTGTTGGAACGAAACCAATCCGATTGTCCTGCTCTTTTAGTGAACGAATGGTAAAAACTAAATTATCAATTGTTGTTAATAGCACTGGCATTATTACTTTAGTGAGAACAAAGCTATAGGTTTTTAGGAAAACCGCATATTTAATTGTAAATTTGCACCTAATATTAAGTAAGTAAGCGCTAAATGGAAAAAAAGAAAGTGTTATTTATTTCTCAGGAAATATACCCCTTTTTACCCAAGTCAGAGGTTTCTTCGCAAGCCCGTCGCCTTCCTCAAATTACCCAAGAGAGTGGAAAAGAAATCAGGGTTTTTTCTCCAAGATATAGTGTTATAAATGAACGGAGACACCAGTTACATGAAGTAATTCGTTTATCTGGACTTAACCTGTCAATAGATGACCACGATCACCCATTAATTATAAAAGTAGCCTCGGTTTCCGCCGCTAAAATGCAAGTTTATTTTATTGATAACGATGATTATTTTAAAAGAAAGGCGACGTTATTAGATGAAAACGATCAAGATTATGAGGATAACGATGAACGAGCGATGTTTTTCTGCAGGGGCGTATTAGAAACAGTAAAAAAATTAGGATGGCAGCCAGACCTAATACATTGCAATGGCTCGTTTACGGGTTTAATGTCTTTATATATTAAGCACATTTACAACAAAGACCCACATTTTAAGTCAACAAAAGTTGTTTACAATTTTTTCAACGATCGATTTACGAATGATTGGAGCCCACGATTTTCTGAAAAATTGAAACTAGATGGATTTCCAGTTGCGATAGCTGATAGCGTAAAAGACACGAGCTTTTTAAACCTCACCAAAGTATTTGCAGATCATTGTGATGGCCTTAGTATTGGCGTAGAGGAACTGCACCCAGATATTCAGCAAATATACAATGCGTCCAACGTGCACAAACTTGACTTTACGTCCGAGGAAGCGCAAGCTAAAGCGCTTTCTGTCTTTATTGACAAGGTTGTGGATGAACCTATCCTTGTTTAATTCTCATCATTATTTCAATGAAAAAAGCCTATTTTTCATGCTTGATAATAGCAATCAGCGCCATATTTATTGCCTCGTGTAAGAAAAAAGAAAATGCATTAGGGAAGGATTTATTGAACAGTGACTCCTATTTATCAGGCACTACAACCGACACCTTCGACATCATTTCTTATTCAATAATAGAAGATTCTATAGTAACAGACAATGCTTCTAATGTTGTTTTGGGGAGCTACAACGATCCGGTTTTTGGAAAAGTTGATGCCTCAATTTACACTCAAATTCGTTTAGCTGGAATTAATCCAAACTTTGGCGACCCTGCCACAATTGTTATTGACTCATTTGTTTTATCGCTAAAGTATGTTGGATATTACGGCGACCTAACGCCCCAAACATTTGAAGTGTATGAGCTAAATGAAGACCTCAACATTGATTCGACCTATTATGCCTTTACTACAAAAGCCACAAAGCCAACAAATTTAGTTCCTTTCGGAATGGGGACGATTACTCCGGATCCCATCAATAAAACAATAGTGGGAGGCGACAGCCTAAGTCCCCAATTAAGAATTCCATTAGATACAAATTTAGCGCGTACGCTTATTACTGAAGCAACAAGTGGGAGCACAACGTTTGGCAGCAATGAAGCATTTCTCACCTATTTTAAAGGCATTAAAATTCAAACAAATAATGGGGTTCAAGCGGCAGGTAATGGCGCGACATTTTATTTTAATTTAAATGATGCTGCATCAAAAATGACCGTTTATTTTCATCAGGGCACAGTTCAGAAGACTTTTGAATTGCTTCTAAACAGCTCTTGCGCTGACTTTACGCACATTGACAAGGATTTTTCAGGCACGGTAATTCAGCAAACGCTTCAAGACAGCACACTTGGAAGCAATGCGTTTTATGCACAAGCGTTTAATTTACGCGCGATTGTAAAAATACCCGGCTTAGACAATTTAAAAAACAACTTTCTCATTCACCGTGCAGACCTTCATTTACCCGTTCAGTATCAAAGTTTTTACAGGTATAAACCTGGAACGAATATTTCTGTAGCCACTCGCACAAAAGAATCGACCGATCTATATACGAATTTGGGAGTCCTCGGAGCTTTCGATGAATTTAATAAAGAATTCAAGGTTGATATTAAGCAATATGTGCAAGCCATAATAAATAAAGACATAGAAAATACGGGATTGATCCTTTCGCCGAGGTTTTTTATTAATTCTTCCGAAAGAATTGTTTTTAATGGCAAAAACACAAACAATAAGTTTGCCCCCCGTTTAGTAGTAACGTATACAACATATTAATGTATGTGTGGAATTGTAGCATATATTGGAAAAAAAGAAGCGTATCCTATTATCTTAAAAGGATTAAAGCGGCTCGAATATCGTGGATATGACAGTGCAGGAATTGCATTAATCAACAAAGATGAACTCAACGTTTTTAAAAAAGCCGGCAAGGTCAGTAATTTGGAGGAGTTTATGCTTGATCAAGATCATGCAGGAAATTCAGGTATAGGACACACTCGTTGGGCCACACACGGACTTCCAACTGACACGAATGCTCACCCCCATGTTTCCATGGATGGTTCAATAGCACTTATCCATAACGGAATTATTGAAAACTACGATGCCTTAAAGCAAGAGTTAGTTAGGCAAGGGTATTTATTTAAAAGCGAAACAGATACGGAAGTACTTGTTCATTTAGTTGATTTTATTAGCAAGAAAGAAAATGTTTGGTTTGGAGAGGCCTTGCGTTTATCACTTTTAAATGTGGTTGGAGCTTATGCTATTGTCGCTATTTCAAAAAACTTTCCGAATCAAATGGTTGCTGCGCGTAAGAGTAGTCCGCTTGTGGTAGGTATAGGAGCAACTGGTGATTTTTATTTGGCTTCAGACGCTACTCCAATTGTAGAATATACAAAACAGGTTGTTTATTTGGAAGATGAGGAAATCGCTGTAATAAAATTAGGAGAGGAATTAAAAATATACAACATCTCAGATCAAGAAAAAACACCTTACATTCAACAGCTAGAACTTGAGTTGGAAGCATTGGAGAAAGGGGGATATGAACATTTTATGTTGAAAGAGATTAACGAGCAGCCTCGATCTATTCAAGATTGTTTTCGCGGTCGCTTAAATGCAAAAGAAGGCTGGGTGTCTTTAGGAGGAATTAAAGATTACGAGCAAAAAATGATTCAGGCCAATCGATTAATTCTTGTTGCATGCGGAACCTCTTGGCATGCTGCATTGGTGGGAGAATATTTAATTGAAGATTTAGCTCGGATTAATGTTGAGGTTGAGTACGCGAGTGAATTTCGGTATCGAAATCCGATATTGACCGAAAATGATGTGGTAATTGCTATTTCTCAATCTGGAGAAACGGCTGATACGATGGCCGCGCTAGAGCTGGCAAAATCCAAAGGCGCAACAATATTAGGAATATGCAATGTGGTCGGTTCGTCAATTTCACGGATCACCCATGCCGGCTCATATACCCATGCTGGTCCCGAAATAGGGGTGGCATCCACAAAAGCATTTACCGCTCAGGTTACCGTTTTAATACTTATGGCGCTTTCTTTAGGACATAAAAAAGGAACTGTTTCCGAATCGGAATTCCGAATTTTACTAGCAGAACTGGAAGAAATCCCAAATAAAGTTAAAAAAGTGTTAGAATCGAATGCGTTGATTGAACAAATTGCTAGAGAGTATAAAGATGCATCAAATGCTCTATACCTTGGTCGCGGAAGTTCTTTTCCTGTTGCATTAGAGGGGGCGCTAAAACTTAAAGAGATTTCTTATATTCATGCTGAGGGCTACCCTGCAGCAGAAATGAAGCACGGACCGATTGCTTTAATTGATGAAAACATGCCAATTTTCGTAGTGGCCACCAAAGGGAAATCCTATGAAAAAGTAGTGTCCAATATTCAAGAAGTGAAAGCGAGAAAAGGAAAAATTATTGCCGTTGTCACAGAGGGCGATGAGCAAGTTCGAGCAATGGCGGATCACGTGATTGAAATACCGGAAACGAATGAGTTTTTAGTGCCTTTATTGGCAACCATACCGTTTCAGTTACTTTCTTACCATATAGCCGTAATGAGGGGTTGCAATGTAGACCAGCCTCGAAATTTAGCCAAGTCGGTAACGGTGGAGTAGTGGTTAATTATCCAGGATAAAACCAATTACAACAAAACGTTATAAAGAAAGCAAACAGCCATCCGGAATAAACTTCTATCGGGCGGTGTTTTTCTAAATATAATCTTGCAGAAATTGTTATTCCGGAGACGATGAAAGCGCCAATAATCAGCAGTAAAGGCGCAGGACTATGCACACTATAAAAAGCCACAAGGAATCCGCATAAAACACCTCCTCCGCCAGCATGCATTGATATCTTCATCCTTTGATTAATCCACAGAAACAAACTTGCAACGAGCATTCCCGACAAAGGAAGAGCATAAAAATATTTGGGCAACACCCCATTTGGCGCTTTATACAAAAACAAGGCATACATGATGGCGCAATACCCCACCATGATAATTAATGGAACGCTTCTTTCTTTTGCATTTTCCATATCTATCGTATTGATAATGTTTTTATTACGGAGCATTATAAAGGAAATTCCGGGAGCGGCGCAACTGAAAATAAAAAAAACCCAGAACAACTGAGACTTTACTTCAGCAGGTAAATTAGACATGGTGTATGCTGAATAAAGAACGGGGTTGGAAGGATAGTATAGGCCAATTAGTAATGCATAAACAGGCATAAATAAGGGTAAAAAAACCCATGACAAAATGTGTGATAGTATTTTCATCATTAAAGTTTCTTGCGCATACGAGCTACAGGAAGGTTTAGCTGTTCACGGTATTTAGCCACAGTCCTACGCGCAATATTATATCCTTTCTCGTTTAATAGGGCCATGAGTTTTTCGTCTGGAAGAGGGTTTCGCTTATCCTCACTTTCTATAGCATCTAATAAAATTTGCTTCACTTCCCTAGTTGACACCTCTTCTCCTGAATCGGTAGATAAAGATTCAGAGAAGAAATATTTTAATGAAAAAACCCCAAAATTTGTCTGCACATATTTACTATTTGCCACTCGTGATACGGTCGAAATATCCAGCGAAACAATTTCTGCAATATCCTTTAATATCATAGGTTTTAGCTTCGTGTCGTCACCAGCCAGAAAAAAGGCTTCTTGATACCGCATGATGGCATTCATTGTTAATAATAGCGTTTGTTGCCTTTGTTTAATGGCGTCAATAAACCAAAGCGCACTATCCAATTTGTGTTTTACAAAGGTTACCGCTTGTTTATCAGCTTTTGATGTTTTAGCACCCTCAGAATAAGAGCGCAACATGTTCTGGTATTCTTTACTAATTTTTAATTCAGGCGCATTACGGCTATTAAGAGTAAGTTCTAGTTCCCCTTCATTTTCTACTAAAATAAAATCGGGGATAATCTGTTGGTGGTTTTTTGCTGCATCTTTCGTTGACCCACCAGGTTTCGGGTTTAATTTTAATATTTCATCTATTGATGATTTTAATTCTTGATCGCTAATGTTTAATTTCTTAGCAATTTTCTCATAGTGTTTCTTTGTAAATTCTTCAAAATAAAGTTCTAAGATTATTTTAGCCCTTTGTCGTGATAATGATTTGTCCTGCCGTCGATTAATTTGAATTAATAAACACTCCCTTAAATTTCTCGCGCCAATGCCAGCAGGATCGAGTGATTGAAGGAGTAAAAGAACAACCTCAATCTCTGCTTCAGTTGTTTCGACATTAAGTGAAAAGGCAAGGTCATCAACTAAAGCGCTGAGATTTCTGTTTAAATAACCGGATTCGTCGAGATTTCCGATTAAAATATCAGCAATGAGAAATTGGTTGTCGTCAAGGGCAATTAAATGTAGTTGCTCACTAAGTTTTTCTTGAAAACTTGTTTCTCCTGATAATGGAACGACTCGTTCTTCATCGTCTTTGGAGGTATTATTCGCTTGTGTTTTGTAGTCGGCAACATCCTCATCAAAATAATCTGAAATGTCAAATTCCTCCTCGTCTCCATCCTCGTCATCTTCTTGCTCAAAATCATCATCGTCAGATTCTGTCCCTTCTTCAAGAGCAGGATTTTCTTCTAATTCCTGTTTAATGCGCTGGTCTAATTCTAGTGTTGGCACCTGCAATAATTTCATTAATTGAATTTGTTGCGGCGATAAACGCTGTTCTGTTTTTTGCGATAAATATTGCTTTAGTGCCATAATGTTAAAAAGAAGCATTTAATGGGGTCCTCGGAAATGGAATAACATCTCTAATGTTGGTCATCCCGGTGACAAACATAATCATGCGCTCAAATCCTAGGCCAAAACCAGCATGGGGTACCGTGCCTAATTTTCGCGTTTGTAGGTACCACCACAGCTCCTCTTCCGGAATTTTAAACGCCTTGCATTTCTCCAATAAAACATCATATCGTTCTTCGCGCTGAGAGCCACCGACGATTTCTCCAATACCTGGAAATAAAACATCCATAGCAGCAACGGTTTTATTGTCGTCATTTTGACGCATGTAAAACGCTTTTATCTCAGCGGGATAATTAGAAAGTATAACAGGACACTTAAATTCTTTTTCAACTAAATAACGTTCGTGTTCACTTTGAAGGTCAATTCCCCACGCAATAGGATATTGAAATTTTTTCTTTTTGTGGTGGTTTGAATTTAAAAGCACCTCAATTGCCTCTGAGTATGTAAGCCTTTTGAAAGGATTTTCAATAACAAAGGTCAAGCGTTCAACTAAGCTCAACTCGTTACGTTCGTTAAGGGGTTTCTGACTTTGTTCTTGTTGTTCACGTAGGTTGAGGAAGGAAAGATCCTCTTTGCAATTTTCAACAACAAAAGAGCAAAGATACTTCAGAAAATCTTCGGTGAGGTCCATGTTATCAGTCAGGTCATTGAATGCCACCTCAGGTTCAATCATCCAAAATTCCGCAAGGTGCCGCGAAGTATTTGAGTTTTCGGCACGAAAGGTAGGTCCAAAAGTATATACTTGTCCAAGTGCTAGGGCAGCAAGCTCTGCCTCTAATTGTCCAGAAACAGTAAGGTTAACAGGCTTGCCAAAAAAGTCTTGTTTATAATCAACTTCTCCAGCTTCGTTTAGCGGGGGGGATTTAGGATCAAGAGTAGAAACTCTAAACATCTCTCCTGCGCCCTCAGCATCGGAACCTGTAATAATGGGTGTGTGGAGGTAAAAAAATCCATTACTGTGAAAATAATGATGTATAGCATAAGCTACGGCATGGCGAATTCTAAAAACAGCACTAAAGGTATTGGTTCGAAACCTTAAATGGGCCTGTTCTCTTAATAATTCTAAGCTATGTTTTTTTGGTTGCAAGATTGTTTTTTGCACATCATCAGGATGAGCAGCACCAAGAATTTCTATTTCCTCCACTTGTAATTCAAGGGATTGCTCCGATCCGATAGAGGCGATTAATAAGCCAGAAACAGAAACTGCCGCAGCAGTGGTAATTTGCTTTATAATGTCGCCATCGTATTTTTCGAAATCAATCACTGCTTGAATATTAGCCAAACATGAGCCATCATTAATTTGAATAAATCGATTGCTTCTAAAAGCTCTTACCCAGCCTTTAACGGTAATGCGTTGTCCAATGAGCTCTTTCCCATCACTACTTAAAACATGCTTAATTTTAATGCGTTTCATGCCACAAAACTAATCTATTTTAAGAAAAAAAGGCACTATAGCAAACAAAATATATCCATTCAACAGAACTAAAAACCGCCGTAATTAAGAACTAATAAACAATATATAAAAAGGGCATCGCTTCCATGTACGAAAGTTGGTAAAGCGAAAAAATAATAATTACAAGGATTATAGACGAAAGAATTAGCGGTGTTTTTACAAAACCATTTTCAAGTTTGGAATAGAAATTTAGAGGCAGGAACTGCAGGGCGAGGCCAATAAGCATCACCCCAAATGGCCATGAATATATTTCAAACCATTTAATGAGCATCTTGGGGTCGAATGTTGTCAACAGCTGGCTGTAGTAATCGATCGTATAGTTAAAAGAGGGAGATTTTAATAAGACGGCTGAAAAAACAATAAAGTGAAAGGTGAGGAACACACTAAAAAAAGAATAATATTTCCCACCTAAAGTAGCGAGTTTACTTCTGTATTTCGATGTTAGCACATCCCAACAAATCATCAGCCCATGTAAGCTACCCCAAACAATAAAAACCCAATTAGGGCCGTGCCAAATACCAGAAATTAAAAAGGTGATAATAACCGCCATTAAGGTGCCTAACAATTTCTGCTTGCGCCAAATAAAAGCAAGGGGTTGGTAAATATATTCAGACAACCATTCATATAGAGAAATGTGCCATCGCCTCCAAAAGTCAGTGATGTTTTTTGCTTTAAATGGCTGATTAAAATTACCTTTAATCTGAAACCCCATCAATAAGGCAAGCCCTACAACAATGTCTGTATATCCTGAAAAATCAAAAAACAATTGAATGAGTCCTCCATAGCAAGCCATAAATAAGTCAACCCCCGAAAAAAACTGAGGGCTTTCAAACACTCGCCCGACCATATTAGCAGCTAAATAATCTGCAATCGCAATTTTTTTAATAAGGCCAATTATTATCATAAATACCGCAGCGTTAATGATTTTTTTATCAACCACACTTTTTTCTTTAAATTTAGGCAGGAGGTCTCGAGCCTTTGATATTGGTCCCGCAAGAATATTTGGAAAAAATGATACGTACAATAAATAGTTAGCATAATTTTTTTCAGGCTCTTCAATCATTTCCCGTTTAACATCAAGAACATAGCCCAAGCTTTTGAAAACGAAATAACTTATTCCGATGGGTTGAATTATTTTCATGGCCAAAGAAACCGTTGATCCTGAAACGGAATTATATACATCAAGGAAAAAATAAGTGTATTTAAAAAAGAGTAATCCCCCAACATTAATAAAAAGAGATAGGGAAAGCAGGAGTATTTTTTTTCTTTCGCTTTTAGCATGAGGGAGATTTCTAGCAACTAGATAGTCTACACTAGCCATAAATATAAGCGCCAAAACAAATCCGCCACTTATTTTATAGTAAAAGAATAAACTAAATGCCAAAAGCAAAGCATTTCTAACCTTTACTTCGTTATTAAAAAAGGAATAAATCAGGTAGAAAATACTAAACGAACCAAAAAATAATACCGATTGAAATAACATCGGATTTTTCGGGTCATACATTAAACTTGAAATTAAGAAGTCAATATTCATGGTATTAGTAGCTTTTGACCAATTTGTAAAAAATCAGTTTTTAATTTATTTTTAAGCTGAAGTGCCTTTACGGACGTCTTGTATTTATTCGCTATTCGTGATAAGTTATCACCTTTTTTTACAACATAGTATTTCGGCTCTGGTTTTTTGGGTTTTACGGGTGCCGGAACAGGCTTAACGATTGCTGTAACAGGCTTTACTGGCGCCTTCTCTTTTGCGACAACATCTTTTTTTATAGGTGTTTCTTTACTAACGAGGACAGAAGTATTCAGAGAATCTTTAATTATAATTTCGATGACAATCGGCTTACGTATTAACAATAACGAATCAGTTGGATGCATTAAATAATTTCCAAAAGAGTTAAGTAGAGCATTGGCAAAGAGTTCTCCTTTCAAAATGTAACCACTTTTAGATAAATGACATTTGTCCGATTTACAAAGCCCGGCTTTAAGCCATTTATTTATTGAGCCTTTGCCCCCAGCAATGTCATAGTAATCATAAAAAGCAATCTGATTTGTCTTTGAGAATTTTCTCAAAAAAGCAGAATAATATAAACCATTGATTACTGACCTTTCTTTTACACTAATGTCTTGAATATTTGCTATTAATATGGAAGCATTAGGCAATGAGCTTCGAATAACGTTTAAAGAACGAAGAAGGGATTTGCTAAGACCAATAGAATCAAAAGGCCCAAAAGCCAAATCATTTGCTGCCAGATCAAAAATAATAATATCGGGATTAAGAGTTTTTAGTTGCTCGTCGTTTAATTCCTGCTTCAAAAAGCTCAAAATTCGCGCCCCATTAATTCCAACGCTATGATACAAAACGCCTTTTTGTTCTGTTGATTCAAAAGAAACACCTGAACACTCAAATTCTTTTTGTGTAGAGTCTGATTTAACACAGCGTAACTCAAAGTAACGATCAAATTTAGAGGCTGCGAGAGGAATTTGCACACAATTTTTGTTAGTTGAATTATGAACGTTGACAAAAATCCAATCATCATTTTTGTTTAATCGGTATTTAATATTAAAAGAAGAATCAGTATTTTTAAAAAATAGGACGGCTAAATTAATTTTTTCTTCTCGAAGGTCACTGTTGTAGAAAGAAAACGAAAATCCAGCAAGGGAATCTCGTGTATTTATAGTGATACCAGAGACGCCAAGTTTATAGCTAATGTTCTTACTGACATTTTTATTGCTTCTCCAGTTTCCAAAAGAAGCGCTTGAATAGTCATAAGTAGAATGCGTTCCCGCAGCAGCATAAGGAAAAACGAGCCCTCTCCCCCTACTGCCAAATACTTGCTGAAGTCTTTTTCTTGTCGTTCCTGCTCCTAAATCGAATTGCAGGTGAGAATCGCCGATATGTAAGATTGTTACATTATCTCCTTTTTTCAATTTATCATAAAAACCCCCAACAGATGAAGAGTTTTGCCATTCAAAATAATTTGTTTTGAAGTCAACAAAATTGGGGGAAACGGAATATTTAACCAGTTTATTTATGGATGCAGTATCAGACACTTGCTGTTGAGCAAAGCAGACACTTAAAGTTAAAGGAAAGAAGAGTAAAATTAATTTATTCTTTAATAACATGCCTAGTTTTGTAATTGTTGAATTCGTACATTAAAGCTTTAAAGAGTTCTTTAGCAACAATATCTCTACCAGTTGTTGAAAAATGGCCATCCTTAGCGCCTAAATTTGCTTCGCTCCAAACATTAATAGAGGATTCTCCGCCCATAAATTGAAACAAATCAAAGAATGCACAATTATTTTCGATTGCTAATTCTCTTTGAATATATCTTAGAGAACTAATATTTGGATATGATTCATACCCCCCTTTTATAAATCTAGAAACATCATTAACACTTACTATTAATACACTTCCTTCGGGCAACGCTTTCTTAAACCGAAGATAAATATTTTGATAAATACCCTTCATTTTTTTGAGGGATGCCTCGGTCTTTAAATAAGGAGTTACATTACCCCCAAACTGAACGATGGCCAGTTTATTATTTATTTTCTGAAACATGCCAGAAAGATCGTCTTGATTTATAGTTAGGAATCCCTCTCCCGAATGCCCCCTCACCCCATAATTATCAAATTGCACCCCCTTCGATTCATCAAAAGTGGCGCCATATAAAAAGGGAGATGGTCCACTAAAACGCAATTGTATATTAGTAGCGGAAGTAGATAATGGCACCTTAACAGCATTAAAAACGCTATTATCTTCTAACTTGACCTCCCCAATTTTGTTGCTTCCGGAAAAAACGCTAAGGGTCGAGTTTGTTTGTCCGTAACCATACCAAATCATCATGTTGGAATATGATTTTGATAAATTCAAAGTGACATTTCCAGAAGCCCATGAGGTAAAATTCGCCGCGCCTGATTCATCCGTTATTTTTTTAGTTTGGTTTTGTCCTGAGTTATATTTGAATGCTAGCCCTCCCGGCCCCAAGCTCCCCCCTTTAGGCCGGCCTTTACTTGCTGCGAAGCGAGTCCAATTACCCGAGACCGTTCTTGAGAAGGAGACAGGACTGGTTATGTCGTCCAAGGGCACATAGCCCACACCGCCACCACCAAAATACCCCTGAAACAAATCTCTCAAGGTGTTAGTCATACGACCGCCTTCAATTTGAGAGTCTCCATAGTGCCCAACACGCATTACTCCAGACCCAACAAGGTTAATATCCACTAAAGACTTAAAAAAATTATCCAATGGACTTGTGTTATTTTTCACTGGATTAATTAAGAATATTGATTCTTTATAATCTGATTCAGTCAGTTTTAAATTTAATCTATCACGAAGACTATCTAATTTCTGGCGCAAGGATGCTGCGCTAGGATCTTTATGTTCTATTAATTTAAGATAGTCTTTCGAATTAATATTAGCAGACAAAGAAGTCTTTATAAGACCGGAATCTTTGAATTTATTTTTTTCTTTGCTAAACAACCCACCTCCATCTATAAATACGAGATTTAGTTTGCCAATCATAACTCCTTCGCTCGGCCAAAGAAAAGATAAAGAGATTAAAAAAACAGACAAACTCAATATAAAAAGGACGCTTTGTCTATTCATTTACTCGGTTTTTTCTTTTAAAAGAGCAATTAAATCGCCAACATTTTTGAGTTTGATTAATTCTTTTAAGCGGAAAGAGACATTAAAAACTTCCTCTACTTTACTAATCATTATCAAATGAGTTATACTATCCCATTTATCAACATCTCCAGCAGTCATTTCGGGTAAAATTGTCAACGATTCATCTTGAAATACGTCACGAAAAACTTCTTGTAATTTAGTTTTAATTTCCATGTTAAATAATTTTTTGCCAACGAGTCATCCCATCAGATGGGTAAAATTGTTTTATTTCCTCGTGCGACGAAGTTGTGTATTCTATTTTTTTAAATCCGATTTTCGTGTACGCTTTTTCGGCCAATAGGTTCGAATTATAGGTTAATAATTCCATGGAGGCAATGTTATTGGTGTTATTGGACCTTAATTTTATATGAAAGTCAATCATTTTTTTTAATAATTCCTTACCGCGGTGTTCAGAGCTAATAAAAACAGACTCAATTTGCAGGGTTCCTTCACTTCTTTTAATATTAATTGTATTACAAATGGCCGATTTTGCCATCAGATTAGTTATGTGAATGGCAGGGAGCACTGTTCTCAAGGCAACCATCCTTAGTTGCCACGATGGGAGACCTTCCTCCGACTCAATCCAAGAAGCGCTTGCTGCTATTGGCTTACCATCATATTCCACTACCACAAACGCTTCGACGGAGAATTCAAATCCGGTGATTTCCTCTTCAAAAATTTCATGGAGGAATTGTTTAAATTCCAATTCCTCAATTTCGAGGAGTTTGCAATAGGAACAAATATTAGTAGAACTTTTATCGGCTTCAATAATTGACAAGATAAGAAATGCTTGATCTTCTTTCTTGGCCTCTCTAATCGTATACATGTTATGAGTTAAGTAGTGAGTTTCTTAGTGATTTTCTATCCAACTTACCATTTTCATTCATCGGGAAGTCTTTCATTTGAATTGTCCTGCTTGGGACCATATATTTAGGCAAATACTGATTAAGCCTCTCTGTAATTGTATTGATTTCGGTCTCTTTCACAAAAAGAATTAGCTCGTCAAATCCTTTTTCATTTTTAATAGCCACAACCACCGAGGTTGCTTCTAATGCCTTATTGCACAGGTGCTCAACCTCCATTAGTTCGATACGATATCCTTGAATTTTTACTTGTTGATCTTTTCTCCCTAAGTAATACAAAAAGCCCATGTCATCGCAAAAGACTAAATCGCCAGTATTGTAATATGGCGTTTCGCCATTTTTATAGAATAACGTTTTATTCATTTCTTCATTTTGCACATAACCAATGGAAACTTGTTCGCCTCCGATGTGCAGTTCGCTGCTAGCATTCAGTTCTTCCCCATCTTTAGGCAATTCATATAATTTATATACGCTATTTAGAGTTGGCTTTCCTATAGAAACAATTCCGTTAGCGGACTTTATTTCAGTTCTCGGGATAGCGTATGCTGTACAAAAAATAGTGCATTCTGTTGGCCCATAGTAATTAAAAAAAGAGGCGTTTGGACAGCACAATTGAAATTCTTCGGTTAATTTTAACGGAACGGCCTCCCCGCTTAATGCAACAACTTTTAAGTTTGGTAAATCAATATCTTCAAAGTATGGCCTTAACATAGCCAAAACAGAAGGGACAATGATGGCATAATTAATAGCATATTCTTCAAGAAGGCGGTATATTTCTAGATATTTTACTTGGTTGGTGCCAACATGGTATACGGTTCCCCCAAGTTGTAAGGGAAATAAAAATGACACGACAGATAAATCAAAGGTTAGTTCAAACATTTGAAGAAACCGATCCCCAACTGTAAGTGGCATCTTGACAGAAGTCAGATGGTCCATAAAAGAACATAAATTTCCACAGTTAATTTGGACCCCTTTTGGGGCCCCCGTGCTGCCTGAGGTAAAAAGAATATACATTAAGTCACTTTTGATATGCTCAATATAATGAAAGGAGAGTTTTTCGGCAGGATGAAGCGAAGAAATGTTAATACTGGTAGGGCCAACGACACAAATAGGGTGGGAATCAGTTACAAGCACATAATTAATTTCCGCTTGATTGATTATATCAATCCTTCTGTTATCCGGATAGGAAGGATGAATAGGGACATATGCATTTTTAGTTAACCAAATAGCAATAAATGCAGCATAGGAATAAAGGTCATCAGAAAGATAAACGCCAATGTTTTGGCCCTCTATGTTATGTTCATTTATTCTATTTGATATAGAAAACACGGTCTGTTTAAATTCTAAATAAGTGTATTCTTTTTCATCAATATAAAAGGCAATATTTTTATCAAATAAATTGGTAAATAAGAAGTCGAAATTCATCATAATTAATCTATAAAATATATGGTTGCGAGAGGGCTTTTCTTAATTGAATTACTACTTTAATAAAACATATTAATGATTTATAGGCACACAAATTAAGGAAAAAGAAAGGAGAAAAAGGTAAAAAATATGGTATTTAAATAGAATTTCTTACATTAGTACACAAAAAGAAGGATGTTAGAAAATGCATTAAAGTCACCTTATTCTCACCTAGTTATCAATCACCTCCCCATTTTTTTACTAATAATGGGTTGTTTCTTGTTGTTATTTGGGTTTCTGTTCAAGAATGGTTTAGTGAAACGATTGGCCCTCTCTCTCTTTGTATTTGCCGGGATAGCAGCATTCCTTTCTATGAATACTGGTGAGGGTGCAGAGGAAATAGTGGAGGGATTAGAAAAAACCAGCGGCACGTTTATTCATCAACACGAAGAACACGCAGAAACTTTTTCACTGGTTACCTACTTGTTATCAGCCATTTCCTTGCTTGCTATGTGGCTTTCTTGGAAAAAAAACAAACGTTCGAATGCACTTTCAATAGGACTTGCATTATTAGCCATTTTTGCGATATATTTAGGGATAAAAACAGCCACGAGCGGTGGGGAAATAATGCATAAAGAAATAAGAAAAATAAAATGATTACTAAACAGTTTGCTTTTAAGTTTAGCATTATTATAACCTTTGCTTGCCTAAGCTTTAGTGTAATGGGGCAGTTGGTGGGTAAGACAATGTCATTGGCGCCAAATAATGAATCAAAAAAAGCAATCGAACAAGATACGAATACGTGGTTCGAGGAAGAAGCTAAGCGAACACTTGTATCATCTTCATTCATTAATCGAAAAGGAGATACGAAGAACATATTCAGTAAAAAACCAATTCATTATTTGGATAAAGCAGGGCGACTAAACCCTATAAATTCAAGCTTAACAAAGGAAGAAGGCACAGGAACTTGGTCAGCTCTATCACAATCTTTTCCTACTTATTTATTCACCGATGGTTCTTATGCAGTATCCCTAAATCAAGAGGGCGCACAAATGGTATTGGGGAATAATAGAAGTGTGAATGGCCATTCACTATCCAAAATCACCCTGTCAAATCAAGATGTTTCATCTACGGGTTGCCAGATACAGATTGATAATTATACTCAACAATTAATTTTCTCGGAGGACCGCATCAAAAGCAACCTTCTTATCCATACACTTGAAAACATTTCACCTGCGGCATATTTTGTTTCGGAAGAAACAATTACGCTTCCGCTTGGATTTGAATTGAAATATCAAACAAATTCGAGTTCTACAGGCGGTGAAATTGAAATGCGAGGGGAGCGTGGAATTTTATTTATTGATGGTTTTTCAATGGATGCAGACATATTGGTTATCGATAAAAAAACAGGTGCCCCCTGCGGTAAAATTTACGCGCCAATTGCCTATGACGCGGGCATGAACTACTCAAAAGGATTAATGGCGTTCGAATACTTGTCACCGAATAATTATCGCCTGATTGTCGCTATTCCTACTGCGTGGATGAATGCTTCGGAACGGACATATCCCATCACCATTGACCCGCTTATTGGCGGACCAACATCAACGTGGGTTGGAGGCCAAATCCCTTCTTGTTTTATGCCGGCTTATCAAGTGGATAGTTTGCTTGCCACCATACCGGGCGGTGTTACGGTAACCGGCCTTTATGTATCTTCTAGTTTCTATGCTGATCCATTCAGTGGCGCAACGATGAGTCAAGGCTCAATGTATTTTAGCACAACTTGTGGTGCTTCTCAAACGTTTACGGTTGTGGGCTCAACGGCTCAGCTTGCAGGAACGGCTTACTTAGACAGCTTTAACGTAATGGCTCCCTTGGTGTGCTGTGTGCCGGAATCGTGTACCCCAACTCAGATCTATGTGCGGTTTCATTTAGGGAGAAATGCATTCAACGGCAACTGCAATCCTTTCTACATCCGTTACGATCCCTTTACCACAGCGTGGCCCTTCCAAGTGGTAATATATGGCAAAACACCAGAGTCTTACGGCTCTCTGTGGTATGCGCCACAAACACCAATTTGCTCAAATTCTTGTGAAATCGGGGTAAGGGCTTATGCTCGCTATGGTGTGGCACCGTATACCTTTTCCCACCCCTGGACGACTCAAACAGTAACTATTGGTACCAATGTGGGGTGTAATGTTGGTTCAACTAGCCACGACTTTTTACTAACCATTCCAAATTGCCCAGTATATTGCGATTCAAGCTATACCCTTTTAACCATTCCACCACCAGTGATTACTGACGCTTGCGGGACTGTAATTACAGGCTTACCCAACGAGACCGTTCCCATTAAGCCAGCTACGAATGTGGAGTTGCAATATGATTCTATTGTTTGTAGTGGCCCCCCGATTAATGTGGGTTTAGCGTCTTGTTTTAGCAATGGCACAGCTTATTTTTTTGGCGAAGGACTCAGTGGCCAAGGGGATTTCTCAACGCCTATTACCACTTCCGGCGCTCCCATTTCACTTAATTTTTCAGCCTATGCTCAAGGAAATGGTTGCACCTCCGACACAACTCAATTTAACATTACTGTGCATAGCAATCCTAGCGCTGCATTTACAATAGACCCCTTGCCTGTAATTGTGGGTGTTCCCGCTTTGTTTATAGACAACTCGGTGTCTCCAGCATCTAGCATTTCTTCTTGGTTTTGGACTTGGAACGATACCTTAACCAGCCTTTCTAGTCAATGGGGAAACACCTATTTTAATCCAGGAAATTACGAATTATGCCTGCTTGTCCAAGATCAAATCGGATGCTTGGATTCAGTCTGTTCCATTATACAAGTAATCCCTGCTGAAGTAAAAATTCCCAATGTAATTACACCAAACAATGATGGAAAAAATGAATTTCTCGCGTTTGAATACCTAGATTTTTATCCTAATAATCAATTATTAATTTTCAATCGTTGGGGAAATTTAATTCTTGAAAAGAATAATTATCAAAATGATTGGAGCGGTGAAGGTTTGACAGACGGCACTTATTTCTTGATGCTTACCATAATAGATAAAGACCTTACTTATTCTGGGTTCTTTACTATTATTCGCTGATTAAAAAGAATCTATTTTCCATTCCATTCAGTCATTGTGAGCGCTAAGCCAATGGCGCAAAAGCTTAATCCCATTTTAGTTGCGCTTAATAGTCGCTCCGGCAAAGCAAGTTCCTCCTCCTTTTCCCACTTACCTAACACATAATCCGATTGTCTTCCCTTCGAAAAATCATTTCCAACTCCAAAGCGTAAGCGAGAATAGCCATTGGTCCCAAGCGTCGCCTGAATATCTTTTAAACCATTGTGACCCCCATCGCTTCCGCTTCCTTTCATTCTCAATTTACCAAAAGGAAGTGCTAAATCGTCCGTGATTACTAATACGTTTTCAATGGTAACCCCTTCTTTCTGCATCCAATAATTGACTGCTTTTCCAGATAAATTCATAAAAGTGATTGGCTTAATTAAAACCACTGATCGACCTTTATATTTAGCGTACGAAACGAAAGCTGCTCGGTCAAGTACAAAAGAGGACTCTAATTCTCCCGCAATTTTATCAAGGACACGAAAGCCAACATTATGACGGGTGTTTTCATATTCAATCCCAGGATTCCCTAAACCAACGATGAGGTATTTCATGGTGTAAAATTACAATTAGTTATAGAAGTGACTTCAGCAAGTTCAAAAAATCAGCATTTTCTAATTTATGGATCCGAATGAGTTTTAAAACAATTCCTACGATAGCCCTTTCTTAAAGGGAAAAAAGCATTAACTTAGCGCTCTTAAAAATAAGAGGAGAGGTGGCAGAGTGGCTGAACGCGCACGCTTGGAAAGCGTGTTTACGGTAACGTAACGGGGGTTCGAATCCCCCTCTCTCCGCAATGAAATGAAGGAAGATGGGATGAGAACCCTGGGTTCGTGCCGAAGACCATCGAACACTTCCGAACGGAAGTTGAGATAATCCCCCTCTCTCCGCCAAAATTATTAAAGCCGTGCATTTTTTCAGGGCTTTTTTTGTAAACGAACCTAAAGCTTGCTTTATGGTGAAGTGGGAAAAAAAGCTAGGCGCCGCAATGCGGCATGGCTTTAATTAGTATGAAGCGACCCCCTTCCGGGATCACGCGTTTTTGGGCGCGTAATCCCCCTCTCTCCGCAACATAATTCGATGAATTAAGCTGAGTAATTAATAATAAAAAACAAACTCTTGGTTTATACTTTAAAGAAATTAATGATTTAATTTCAAAGGGTCATTCACTCATTTCTCCGACAATGTTTTGTTGAAGTAGTGCGATGCTGTCCGAGTGCTTTTCATTTCTACCCAACACATACATCAACTTTGCTAGCGCTGCCTCTGTGGTCATGTCCTTTCCGCTAAGCACCCCAATTTTTTCAAAAAACGAGCTGGTTTGATATTGTCCCTGCCGCACCGAGCCAGAGGAACATTGTGTGACATTTAGAATAATTCCCCCTGCGTCGATATAGTTGGTAATTAAGTCAATCATATCTTGGTTATTGGGGGCGTTTCCTGCGCCAAATGTTTCTAATACAATTCCTTTAAATTGATTGGCATTAAAAAGGAATTCATAGTTTTTAAAATGAATACCAGGATATATTTTTAATAAACCGATACGAGTTTCTAGATTTTTATAAACTTGAAGCACGTGTCTTTTTTTTATTGATTCTTGATCAAGTTTATATTCAATCGTAACACCAGCAACTGCTAGTGGCGGATAATTTGGAGATGAAAATGCCTCAAATTGATTGGCGGAGATTTTCGTGCAACGATTTCCTCTGTAAAGGGAATACTCAAAGTAGATAGCCACTTCTTGTACGGTAGCCGATCCATCG
The DNA here is from genome assembly GCA_947475095.1 of Flavobacteriales bacterium. Classification (GTDB taxonomy): domain Bacteria; phylum Bacteroidota; class Bacteroidia; order Flavobacteriales_D; family Crocinitomicaceae; genus UBA952. The sequence goes on along the minus strand of CANJLG010000008.1, from coordinate 32,028 downwards.
TTGTTTTTTGCGGCAGCGATTTCAACCGCTGTAATCAAATTCTCTTTTCCGTCTGTTCGAATGGTTCCGATTGGCAATTGCGATCCCGTCAGGATAATTGGTTTTGTTAGGCCTTGCAACATGAAGCTTAATGCGGATGCGGTATAGGCCATCGTGTCTGAGCCATGAAGCACCACAAACCCATCATACGTTTCATAATTATCATTGATAATATCAACCAATTGTTTCCAATGTGCATAGGTCATGTCTGAGGAATCGATCGCTTTTTCAAAACTTATACTGCTTAAATCAACTTGGAGCCTTTCCAATTCAGGAATGTGGTCAAACACATAATTAAAATCAAGGCTTTTAAGTTCCCCCGTTCGAAGATCTTTGATCATCCCAATCGTACCACCGGTGTAGATGAGTAATATTTTTTTTTCTTTCATATTAAAATCGGTTTAATTGAAAAAGTTCTTCTGCATTTAGGGTTGTTATACGAGCGATTTCTTCTAGTGGGACCTGAAACAAATCAACTAATTTAAACGCCACCTCGATCATATAAGCGGATTCATTTCTTTTGCCTCTGTAGGGCGTGGGGGGCAAATAAGGAGCGTCTGTTTCAAGCACCAGGTCTTCTAATGAAGCTGCTTCTTTAAGCGTCTTTCCAAGTTCTGAGTTTTTATAAGTTAGCACTCCGCCAATTCCTAATAAAAACCCCCCATAATTTTTTATATGCTGAGCTTGTGCTGTATTTCCTGTAAAGCAATGAAACACTCCTTTGAGCGTATCATCATTTTCTTTATCTAATATTTCGAAGATTTCATTAAAGGCATCACGCGCGTGAATAGCAATGGGCAAGTCAAGTTTTTTCGCCCATTGAATTTGTTGGGTAAAGACGGTTTTTTGTTCTTCAAGAAATGACTTATCCCAATAAAGATCCATCCCGATTTCTCCTATGGCACAAAATCTAAGCGGATCAGCAAATAAATAACGCTCAATTTTCTCTAATTGCTTTTCCCAATCTGCCTTAACATAAGCGGGATGAAGGCCCATCATAGGAATACACATTGGATGTTTTTCTTGAATTGAAAACATGGGCTCAATGCTCTCCGTATCAATATTAGGCATTAAGATCTTGGTAATTCCTGCCTCTTGTGCACTTGAAATTGTTGCGTCTAAATCGCCCAGAAAGGATTCGTCATAGGTGTGGGCATGTGTATCAATAAAATGCATTTAGCGTTCTTTCTGTTTGTTTGAGAGTTCCCAATTCCAAGCATCTTTTATGGCGTCTTGATAGGAAAATTGTGCTTGCCAGTTTAACAAGGTTTTAGCGCGATCCACATTTGCATAGATTTCTATGATATCTCCAGTTCTTCTTGGGGCAAATTCCCAGGAAAGATTTGCCCCACTAATTTCTTCAAAAGCTTGAATCATTTGAAGGACACTGGTTCCTTTTCCGGTTCCTACATTAATATATTCACAGGATGCGATAGAATTATTACCAAAGGCCTCGACGGCTTTTATATGTGCGTCCGCTAAATCCATCACGTGAATATAATCCCTTATGCAAGTTCCATCTAGGGTGGGGTAATCATTCCCAAAAACCAATAATTTACTGTGTTTCCCAATAGCAGTTTGTGTAATAAAGGGCAATAAATTATTTGGCTTCCCAATAGGCAATTCTCCGATTAATCCGCTAGGATGGGCGCCAATAGGATTAAAATAACGCAAACAGATTACCTTAAAACGGCTATTTGCTTTCGCATAATCGGAAATAATCTGCTCGGCCATCCATTTGGTATAACCATAAGGTGAGGTGGGGAGTTGTTTGGGGGTTTCTTCAGTTACCTCTTTGATTGAATCTGGTTCGCCATATACGGTACAAGAGGAAGAAAACACCAATTCCTGCACATCAAATGCTTCCATGCATTCTAACACATTCAATAAACCGATGAGGTTATTTTGATAATATTTTAGCGGTTCTATCACAGATTCACCCACAGCTTTAAAAGCGGCAAAATGAATAACGGAATTAATTTGTTGTGTTTTAAAAACGTCTTTTAATGCCGCTTTATCACAGATGTCAATAGTATAAAACAAGGGTTCGAACCCAATTAATTTACTTAAATCTTGTAGTACGCTTGGATTACTATTACGAAAATCATCAACAATAATAGGTGTGTACCCACTTCTTACTAATGCATCAACGGTATGTGCGCCAATATATCCGGCACCCCCAGTAATTAAAACATTTTTCGACATCCTTCAAAGGTAGCGGAAAAAGAATTAATTTTATTGAAGTTTTTATCAGATTTATATGTTGTTTTTAAAATCAGTTTTATTACCATTTCTTTTTTTAGGCCTGGCCCCTCAAACGACCACGGTCGATTTATCAGCCATAATTAAAGGGTTTCCATCAAACCAAGGCACTGCATTTGTCGCAATTTATCGAAAAACGGATGCTTTTCCAGTATTTGGAAAACAATACATAGGAAAAGCAATTGCCATTAAGAATAATGAAGCAAGGATCATTTTTACAGGTCTTTCAGTCGGCTCCTATGCCGTTGCGGTTTATCATGATATAAATAACAATAAAGTGTTAGATAAAAATTATTTAGGGATTCCAACAGAGTCTTATGGGTTTTCTAATAATGCGCGCAGAACTTTTAGTGCGCCTAGCTTCGCAGAAGCAGCTGTTGTTGTGAACAACAGCAAGACAATTAATATTACGGTAAAATAGTAATTTTCAGACCACTGTTAATTAACAGTAAATAAATATAAGCCACAAAAAATATAATTTTAACGAAACATTCATGGGCAGGAAAAGAAGGAATTTTGCAGTTCTAAAAACACTGCATTATGATTTCAAAACTACTCTTTTCTTTTACAGGCATTTTTTTATCAACATTGGTTGCCCAATCTCAGATTGCACTTTGGAACTACAACACAATAGTTGGTTCCCCAACTACTTACAATGCTGATTTAGGCGTGGGCACCTCTTCTATAGTGGGGACACTTACTGTTGCTGCAGCTGCAACAGGCATGGACCCGATAATAAATAATGGCTGTGGAGCTCAAAACGGACTAAATCCAGGAGCCTGGGCTTTTACTGCCGCTCCAGGATTAGCAAATGAATCCAACGGTGTTCAATATAATGTCTCAACTGTTGGCTATCAAAACATAAAATTTACCTGGGACCAACGCTGGTCTAGTACATCGGCAAATACTGTGAGAGTTAAATATACAACTGATGGTCTTGCTTGGACAGACTTTGTGATGACGGACCAAAACACGACTTATTGTAACGGTGTTCTTGATGGAGGTCGTTTTCAAAACAACGGTGTTGGTGATCAATACAGAAGAATTTCAGTAGATTTCGTATCCATACTAGCAGCGAATAACAATCCAAATTTTGCCGTTAGAATTCTTGCGGCACACTATCAGGCTACAGGAGAGTTTAGACAAACAGTATTAACAAGCACAATTGCAAGCGGAGGCACTTGGCGATTTGACAATGTAAAAGTAGATGGAGGAGCTAACACATCCATTGCTGCCGCCAACAATTTTATTCAAGTAGCTGAAAATGTTGGGACGGTTAACGTTCCGATATTAATTGCGAATGCAAATGCCAGCCCAGTAACCTTAAACCTAGGTTTCTCTGTTTATTCAAACGCGACCGACAATGTAGATTTTACATGGACCAATACAGTAACAATACCAGCCAACACGAATGGCACTACCAATCATGTAATTACAATTATTGACGACTTATTACCTGAAAAAGCAGAACGAATTGTTGTAAAAATACTATCAGGAACCAATACAAGAATATCAACAACGGAGAATTACCAAATCATTTTCATTAAAGACAATGATTACCAAGCCCCTTCGCCAACGAATGCATTAAACTTAACTCTTTTATCGAGCTTTTCTAACGGTACTGCAGGAACGAATTCCGCTGAAATAGTTGCATTTGACGAAGATGTTGACCGTTTGTTTATTGCAAATAGCATTGCTGCAAAATTAGACATTGTTAATTTTGCCAATCCCGCTCTACCGGTGTTAATAACGTCGATTTCTACTACTCCTTATGGGAACATTAACTCGGTTGTTGCGCATGACAGCATCGTTGCATTGGCAATAGAAAACATCAACCCACAACTTAATGGTTCAGTCGTGTTTTTGGATTATAATGGCAACTTCTTGAGTCAAGTGACGGTTGGTGCTATGCCAGATATGATCACCTTTAATAAAAACTATACTAAAATTCTCACCGCGAATGAAGGAGAGCCAAATGCAGCGTATACGGTTGACCCTGAGGGATCTGTTTCCATTGTAGATTTAACACCTGGAATTGCTAATCTAACAAATGCGAATGTGACTACAATAGGATTAACATCCTATAATGGACAGCAGTCCACATTGATTGCACAAGGAATTCGTGTGTTCTCAACAAGTGCGACTGTAGCACAGGATTTAGAGCCAGAATACATCACCATTTCGGACGATAACACAAAAGCCTACGTGGGAATTCAAGAAGCAAATGCACTTTTGACGATTGACCTTACAAATAATACGATAATCAGCCTAGCTGCTTTGGGCTATAGCCCATATGGAACTGGATCGAATAACGCCTTAGACGCCTCTGATCAAAGTGGCGCGATCTTAATTACTGGAGACCTGCCAATCAAAGGAGCTTATATGCCTGATGCACTTAGCTTTGGAACCATAGGAGGACAAGGGTATATTTTCACAGCCAATGAAGGTGATTCGCGCGAGTTTGGGACTGTAGTAGATGCTAATAGAATCAATTCAACTACATTTGCAAACTTGGATGCGGTAGCCTTTCCAGATGCAAGCATACTTAAAAACAGCAAGTTTCTGGGTAGACTTAGTGCCTTAAAATATTCAGGAGATACAGACGGCGATGGCGATTATGACGAATTGCATGTTATGAGTGGAAGGTCTTTTAGTATTCGAAACGCTACAACAGGCGCTCTTGTTTATGATTCGAAGGATTTAATCGAGCAAATAATAGCTAACCATCCAACTTTCGCCGCTATTTTTAATGCGTCAAATTCTACTGGCACACCATCTTTAAAAAACAGAAGCGATGATAAAGGCCCTGAGATCGAAGGAATATATTTTCAGACAATCAATGGAAAGCCGTATGTTTTTCTAGCATTAGAAAGGATTGGTGGCGTCATGGTTTTCAATGTAGAGAACCCTTTATCACCAGTTTATGTTGCCTATCGGAATAATAGATCAACAACGTTGAGCGGGCCAGATTTAGGCGCAGAGGGAATTGTTAGCATCCCCGCAGCGATTTCGCCGAATGGCAACGATATTGTGATTTTGGCAAACGAGGTTAGCTCAACCCTATCTATCTATCAAGTAAATACTTGTGCTACAGCAGCAGGTGCCGTTGTTACCGCTGCTGCCAACTCTATTTGTGTTGGGGCGAGCACAACCCTTTCGATTCCAGGATCAACAGGAAGTTCTTACCAATGGTTACTAAATGGCCAACCAATAATTGGAGAGACAAGTACACAATTAATAGCAGCACAAGCGGGTTCGTATGCTGTTTTGGTAAATAGCTTGCCATTAGCCTGTTCAGACACATCTTTGATTAAAGTAATAACAATCCTTCCTTCACCAACTGTATCTGCCAGCATAAATCAATCAGTATGTGCAGGCTCACCAGTAACCCTGAATGGAAGTGGTGCTTTAACATATTCTTGGAGCAATGGTGTGACCAATGCAGTAGCCTTTACGCCTGTCTCAACAGCAACGTATACAGTTACAGGCACTAATTCACAAGGCTGTACGGGCACAGCAACCACAACGGTGACTGTAAATTCGCTTCCAATTGTTTCAGCGGGTGTTGATCAAACGGTTTGTGGAGGCTCAAGTGTAACTTTTACAGCTACGGGAGCAACAAACTATGTGTGGAATAATGGGGCAACGGGCGCTTCTTTAACTGTTCAAACTGGAACAAACCTATCTTCCACTAGTTATTTTGTAACGGGCACGAATTCTTCTACGGGATGTTCTAGCAATGATGTTGTTCTTGTAAATGTGCTCGGATTACCGAATGTTTTTGCAGGAAATGATTTAACAATTTGTTTCGGAGACTCGGTAATTTTAACGGGCTCAGGAGCAACAAGTTATTCTTGGACTAATGGTGTAATTAATAATTCCCCATTTATTCCACAACTTACACAGACCTATACCTTGACCGGAGTAGATTTAAACCAATGTCAGAATGTTGATCAAATAACAGTGTTTGTCAATCCTTCTCCGACTGTTTTCGCTGGAAGTGATATAGAACTTTGTGAAGGCGGGAATATTGTACTTGTTGCTAGTGGTGCTCAAACGTATTCATGGGATAATGGTGCTGTAAATGGCGTTTCATTTACTCCCACCAACACCACTAACTATATTGTAACAGGAACAAACGCTTACGGATGTCAAGATCAAGATAATTTGTTTGTAACGGTTAATGCTTTACCTACTATTTCTGCTGGTGTAAACCAAACGATTTGTGCCGGCGACTCCATTCTTCTTCAAGCGAATGGTGCAGCGAACTATACCTGGAATATAGGTCAGTTCAATGGAACATATTTCCAGCCAGCATCTACAATAACCTTGTCTGTTGTGGGAATAGACACCAACAATTGTGAAGGGTCATCGGCATTTACTGTTGAGGTTAATCCAAATCCGACAATTTTCTTAGTGAGTGATACAACAGTTTGCGACTATAATTTGCCTCTCCAATTGACAGCCGCGGGTAACGCTACTTCATTTTTATGGAGCAATGGCACTTCTGGCACCTCAACTTCAATCACCCAAGCAGGAACTTACACTGTAACAGGAGAATTAAATGGCTGTACAGAATCGGGTAGCACCGTGGTGGTCTTAGACCCTTGTTTGGGGATTTATGAAGAAGATTTATTTAAACTTTCCTACTATCCCAACCCAACGCAAAGCGAGGTCTACGGAATGTTTAATATGCCGATTTCTGCTACAATCTCCATTTTAACCATGGATGGAAGGGTATTATTTACCGATCAGGTTAAAAATCAAACGGAAATAATGCTTGACTTCTCTTCATTCGCTCGGGGATCTTATTTAATAAAATTAGATCAGAATGGCGAAACTAATTTAACAAAGGTTATTAAAGAGTAGTCCAAGACGCATCCCGAGTTTATCTGTTGGCTTATATTTTACGTCTAGGATATTTCTAGGATCTGTTTTGAACAAATCAGTATTAATATCTATTTGCGCCTTAATCTTCGCTTAAAACTCAGGAAACATCAAAGGCCCACCTTTGTTGGAAATTAAGAGTATGAGAAGAGAAGTTGACTTGGTTGTAATTTCAGATGTGCATTTGGGCACTTATGGTTCCCGCGCAGAAGAATTGGTTAAATACTTAAGGAGTATTAAGCCTAAGACTTTGGTGTTAAATGGCGACATCATTGATATATGGCAATTTTCGAAGCGTTATTTTCCTGCTGCGCACATGCAGGTTATAAGAGAAATAACATCTTTTCTGAGTTCTGGAACAATGGTTTATTATGTCACAGGAAATCACGATGAAATGTTACGGAGATTTACAGGGTTTAAAATTGCAAATTTCGAAATCGTTAATAAAATAGTTCTAAATCTACCAACAGGTCGTGCTTGGATTTTTCATGGAGATGTATTTGACACCACCATGAGACATTCAAAATGGTTGGCAAAGCTAGGCGGAAAAGGATATGACATTCTTATAATGTTAAATACGTTTATGAATTGGGTCAGTGAAAAACTCGGGAGGGGAAGGATTTCGTTGTCAAAAAAAATAAAAAACAGCGTGAAGGGGGTTGTGAGTTACGTAAGTAATTTTGAAATAACCGCCGCAGAACTCGCGATTGCCAATGGGTATGATTATGTTATTTGTGGTCACATCCATCAACCGGAAATAAAAGAACTTCAAACGAAGAGTGGTGAAAAGGTGATGTACCTTAATTCAGGAGATTGGGTTGAAAATTCAACAGCATTAGAATACCATGATGGCGTTTGGAAGCTTTATTTTGAGGATCAAAGCCCACAAAAAAACATAAAAAGCGAATTAATAAAATCTCGTAGGGAGGAACTTTCGATAGAGGTTTTACTTGCTGAAATCACACAAAACGTTGTAAAAATATAGCTTATGAAAGTGTTATATGCGATACAAGGAACCGGCAATGGCCATTTAAGTCGGGCAGAGGACATTGTTCCACACTTACGCAAAAGGTGTCAAGTAGATATATTGGTGAGTGGCACACAATCTCAGTTGACACCATCTTTTTCGATAGATTATCAATTGCGAGGCATGAGTTTTCTGTCTTCTAAAAAAGGGAAAGTTGATATCATAAAAACGGCCATTAACACGAACGTCTTTAAGTTTTTCAAAGAAATCAGCCAATTTCCCGCGAAGAAATACGACTTAATAATTAGTGATTTCGAACCAATTTCTGCGTGGTCTGCAAAATATCACGGCGTAAATTCAGTTGAATTAAGTCATCAGGCTGCGGTTTCTCACCCAAGCTCACCAAAACCGATAGATAAACACAGAATTGGGAATTTCATTTTGGGAAATTATTGCCCAAGTCCCCACAAATATGGTTTTCATTTCGAATCTTATGCCTCATCTATATTTACCCCAGTTATCAGAGAGAACATTAGAAAATTAGAATCAGAAAACCGTGGGCATTATACCGTTTATTTACCAGCGTATCACGATGATTTCATCGTTCAAACCTTAATGCATTTTAAGGCTGAGTGGCATGTCTTTTCGAAATATGCAAGTTGTCGCTATCGTGTTAATAATGTGTGGGTAAATCCCATTGACACCACCAAATTCACGGACAGTTTAAGGACATCCGAGGGAGTGTTGTGTGGAGCTGGGTTTGAATTACCCGCTGAAGCACTGTTTCTAAATAAAAAATTAATGGTGATCCCAATGATGGGCCAATATGAGCAACTTTGTAATGCTGAGAGTCTTAAAAAAATAGGAGTTCTTGTATTAGATAAGCTATGTTTATTACATCGTAGAACGATTAGCTTATGGCTAATGCAATCTCAACAAATAGCGGTGAATTACCCCAATAGAACGGAACAGATAATAGATACTATTTTTAATGATTTAATGCCATTTAAAAATGAATTCCCGACACCTCAATTAATAGATTCAGTTGGTGTTTGACTCAAGGCTAAATAATGCTTGTAGGTTTCCACTTGCGCATGAAATGGCGCAAGGTTCGTTTTTCGGTAAATATTTTTGAGGTCGCCGGTGATTAAACGCGACTTAACACTTCCTTTCCATTGAAAATCAAACACGCGCGATAGGTCTTCTTGTATCGTTTTGCAGTATATAGGAACCCCAACCTCAATGCGATAATCTATGTTCCGCTCCATAAAGTCAGCACTTAAAATATAAAATAATGGATCTCCAGCATTTTCAAAAATTAGCATGCGCGCATGTTCTAGGTAGCGGTCTACAATACTAATTACGGTTATATTATCACTAAGTCCTTTAATTGTTGTTTTTAAGCAACAGATACCTCGGATAATCATTTCAATTTTTACACCCGCAGCACTTGCCTCATATAGCTTTTCTATTAAGGGAAGATCAGTGAGGTTATTTAGTTTAATTTTTATTCCTGCAGCCTTCCCCATTTTTGCATTGCTAATTTCCGTGTCAATTAATTTATAAATTTTTCTTCGTGTGTTAATAGGGGAAACAATCAAATGCCTAAAAACCATTCGGTCTAAGTTGTTCTCCAACAAACCAAACACTTTTTTTATTTCATTAGAAATTGATTTATCACTTGTAAGCAATGCAAAGTCCGTATATATTTTCGCGCTCTTTTCGTTAAAGTTTCCAGTACCTACGTAGCTAAACAATTGCTCTTTTTTATCTTTATACCTTGAAATTTGAATCATTTTCGAGTGTACCTTAAGATTCGCTGCACCATGAATAACTTTAGCACCATTTTCACGCAGCCTATTAGACCAATAAAGATTATTTTCCTCATCAAATCTCGCTTGTAGCTCCATAATAACGGTAACTTCTTTTCCATTAAAAACAGCTGCCAATAAGGCGTTCATGATTTGGGAGTTCTTGGCTACCCGATAAATATTAATTTTAATGTGCTTAACATTTGGATCAATTGCGGCCTCTCTCAAAAGATCTACGATATAGTCGAACTTTTGATAAGGAAAATAAAGAAAGATGTCTTGCTGTGCAATTAAATCAAGTAAACTATGGGCGTTTTCCATTAAAGGATGTTCGCAGGGCGGTTGCTTTGGATACTGTAAGGCGGGTAAATCAAACGCGGGATAATTGATAAAGTCTTTAAAGTTATGGTAGCGTCCACCGGGAATTGTATTGATTCCTCGCGTTAATCCCAATGCTTTTAGTAGGTACTCCAATAAATCTTTGGGCATCGTTTCATCGTAAACAAAGCGAACAGGCGCACCTTTTTTCCGCTGCTTAATGCCCTTTTCAACTTTTTCAAAAAATGAAAGGGAAAGATCGTCATCAAGGTCTAATTCAGCATCTCTGGTAAACTTAAAGGTATATGCTTCAATGGAAGTGAAATTGTAGATGGCGAAAATTTCATGTAAGTGTAGACGAATAATATCATCTTGAATGAGGACGTATTGGCAGTCATCTTCCTTCATAGTATAAAAACGGGATAAGGCCGAGGGGACTTGAATCAGGGAATAACGTGAAGAGGATCCTTTTAAGTTGATTTTTACGGCAAGGTAAATCGCATAATCACGCAATCGAGGAAAGGCATCTTTTTTATTAAGCATTATAGGGAATATTGCGTGCTTAAGTTCCTTGTGAAAATAACTTGCTAGCTCCTTTTTTTGAATCTCTGTGACGGTTTTTTCATTTAGTTGCACTATTCCAACAAGTTTCAATCCCGCTAAAATTTCTTGGTAGGCAAACTCAAATTTTTCTTGTTGTTTTAAGACAACGCGTCGTATTTCTTTATATAATTCCTCGGCGTTCCCGTTGAAACCTGCCATTTTCGGTTTTCGAAAACTGAGCATTCTTCGAATATTAGCCACACGAACGCGATAAAATTCGTCCATGTTGTTAGAATAAATCCCAAGGAAACGTATGCGCTCTATTAGGGGAACCTTTTCGTCTAGCGCCTCTTGCAAAACTCGTTCGTTAAACGATAACCAGCTTAATTCTCGGTTTACTATTTTCATAATTTACGCTGCGCTTTGATTTTTTTAAAGTTATGGCTTTAATGTTAAGCGAATATTAAATAAGACTATTCAAATTCAATAAGGATAGCGCCCTTTTCTACCACGGCCCCTTCGTTAATAAAAACCTGTTTAACAATTCCTTGTCCTTCTGACTTTAAGGTGTTTTCCATTTTCATTGCTTCAAGCGAAAGCAAAGCATCTCCGGCATTAACTTCTTGTCCGGGTTTAACTTGAATTGCAATCACGCGGCCGGGCATAGGGGACTTAAATTCTTTAATTTTTTTGGTTTTTATTTTATCAAGGCCAAGCGCTGTGATCAGATCGTCTAGTTCATGTTTTCTTCGAACTGAAAAGACGCGATGATTAATTTTTATTAGCAAGCGTCTTTCCTCGGACTTTTCTTCTTGAATTTCGCCGTGAAAAGTCTTGCCATTGAAAACGAGTTGAAAGAATTTATGGTTTTGCCATTCAACATACGCCCCTTCTGATGTTTGAATGGGCTCATTGTCAAAATACCATTTGTTTTGTTTCATAAAATTTTTATTTAGTAACCAGTTGAAGATCAACTTTTGTATCACCAGATTCGTCAATATCAATAAGTATTTGCGAAGCAAATTGTGTCGTTAAAACAAGTTCATCAGCAAGTACCTCGGCACAAATATAGGATTGGTTCGCTTCAATTGCGCGCTCAATGGCAGGGCTAGAGGAATAGTTAATACATATTCGATCAGTGACATCAAATTGTTTTTCTTTTCTAATGTTTTGAATACGGTTAACAAATTCGCGTGCGATACCTTCTGCCCTAAGTTCTTCTGTAATCGTTATATCAAGCGCTACGGTTAATTCTCCATCGTTCGCGACCAACCAACCAGGAATGTCTTTTGCACTAATTTCAAAGTCTGCCAATTCTAAAGTTACCTCTGCATCATCTACAGTGCATACCCAATGCCCTTCTTGCTCTATTTGTCGAATTATTTCTTGACTAAAACCAGCAACAAGGGACGAAATCCCTTTCATTTGAGCACCATATTTCTTACCAATTGATTTAAAATTAGGCTTTATATTTTTCACCAGCATTGTCCCATCATCTTCAATTAACCTGAGGGATTTAATGTTTACTTCAGATAGGATTAAATCTTGTATTTCTCTAACGCTTTGAGAGAATTCTGAACTGAGTGCGGGCACCAATAACTGAGCAAGGGGTTGCCTCACCCGAATTTTTTCTTTTTTGCGCAGCCCAAGTGCCAGGGAACTTAGTCGTTGTGCAATGGTCATTCTACTTTCCAGTGCTCGATCTAACTCATTTTCGTTAAGTGTAGGGAAGGAACAATGGTGAACTGAATTAAAAGGGCTTTTTGAGGTTATGCGATTGAGGTCCATAAACAATTGATCCATAAAAAAAGGAGCAATTGGCGAGCTGATTATCGCCACTTGTTCAAGACAAGTATAAAGTGTTTGGTATGCTGAACGCTTATCCGCGGCGTCATCATTTTTCCAAAACCGCCTTCTACAGAGTCGGACATACCAATTTGATAATTGATCGGTAACAAAATCCTGTACTAGCCTTCCCGCCTTTGTTGGTTCATAGGCGTCGTAGGCTTCATTAATGTCTTGTATTAAGCTGTTGAGTTTAGAAATAATCCAACGATCAATTTCCGGCCGATCTGCTACTGGTATAGTCGGGCCGTCAAATCTAAAGCCGTCAATATTTGCATATAATGCAAAGAAAGAATAGGTGTTATAAAGGGTTCCAAAAAATTTCCGTTGTACTTCAACGATTCCTTCCGCATCAAATTTTAGATTGTCCCAAGGTTGTGCATTGGTGATCATATACCACCTTGTCGCATCAGGACCATATTTTTCTAACGTTTCAAACGGATCAATCCCATTGCCCAGACGCTTAGACATTTTTAAGCCATTTTTATCTAAAACCAAGCCATTCGAAAGCACGTTTTTATAGGCAACGCTTCCGAAAACTAAGGTTGAAATAGCATGAAGGGTATAAAACCATCCGCGCGTTTGATCAACTCCTTCAGCAATAAAATCTGCGGGAAACGCTTCGTTATTATCAATAAGTTCCTTGTTCTCAAAGGGATAATGCCATTGTGCATAGGGCATCGCCCCAGAATCAAACCAAACATCAATAAGATCCAGCTCTCTTTTCATTGGCTCCCCATTTTTGGAAGCTAATATTATCTTGTCTACGTGGTGCTTATGAAGATCAATTTGGTCATAGTTTTCAGCAGACATGTCATTTTCCTTGAAATTGGCCAAGGGATTAACTTTCATTACACCAGCAGAAACGGCATGATGACAAGCTTCCTTGAGTTCCATTAGAGAGGAAATACAACGCTTTTCTTTTCCGTCTTCTGTTGACCAAATTGGAATGGGGATCCCCCAATATCTCGATCTAGAAAGGTTCCAATCGTTTGCATTTTCCAGCCATTTTCCAAAACGACCTTGACCAGTTGATGTTGGGTTCCAATTGATGGTATTGTTTAGTGCTACCATCGTCTCTTTTTGCCCACTAACACGAATGAACCAAGAATCGAGTGGGTAATATAGAATTGGTTTATCGGTTCTCCAGCAGTGCGGATAACTGTGTTCGTATTTTTCAACCTTAAAGGCTTTATTGTCTTCTTTAAGCTTGATTGCAATGAGCACATCAACAGATCGTTCAGGGACTTCTGACGCCTCATAATACTCATTTTTAACATACATTCCAGCGTAATCGCTTACTTCCTTGCGAAACCGACCTTGTAAATCGACCAAAGGAACCAATCCACCATTATCATCTTTTACAAGCATCGCTGGGATATTGTGTTCAGCAGCAACACGGGCATCGTCTGCCCCAAAGGTTGGCGCAGTATGAACAATCCCGGTTCCGTCTTCAGTAGTTACAAAGTCGCCTGAAATAACTTGAAATGCTGCTTCTGGGTTTTCTGCCGGCAGACAATAAGGCAACAATTGTTCATATTTTATTCCGACCAAGTCTTTACCGAAACAATTATCCAATACAAGAAAGGGAATTGATTTATCCCCAACAGCATAGGCATCAAGTTCTATTTTAGTTTCAACCGAATGAAATCCTTTCCCAAACTGATAAGCAATTAGTTTTTTAGCTAGAACAACTGCAATTGGTTTAAATGTATATTGATTATATGTGGCGACTAAGGCGTATTCAATATTTTCACCAACCGTAAGTGCGGTATTCGAAGGCAAAGTCCATGGGGTTGTGGTCCATGCTAAAAGAAATGCTTCGCCATACTGCTCCGCCGCTAAACTAAATGCATGTTTTTGATTAGTATTCATTCGAAACATTGCAACAACAGAAGTGTCCTTAACTTCTTTATAACATCCCGGCTGGTTTATTTCGTGGGAGGAAAGCCCCGTTCCTGCTTTTGGAGAATAAGGCTGAATGGTGTAACCCTTGTACATCAGGTCTTTTTTATAAAGCTCGCCAATTAGCCACCATACCGACTCCATATATTTTGTTTCGTAGGTCACATAAGGATTTTCTTTATCAACCCAATACCCCATCTTGGTCGTAAGGTCATTCCAAATGTCGGTGTAGCGCATCACCGCCTTTTTACATGCTTGGTTGTACTCGTCAACACTGATTTTTGTCCCAATGTCTTCTTTTGTTATCCCTAATTCTTTTTCAACACCAAGTTCTACAGGCAAGCCATGAGTATCCCATCCAGCTTTCCTTTTTACTTGGTAACCTTTGAGCGTTTTGTATCGACAAAAAATATCTTTTATCGTTCTCCCCATTACATGGTGTATGCCAGGTAGGCCATTTGCAGAGGGAGGGCCTTCATAAAAAACAAACGAGGGACACTTATCGCGATTGGTAACAGATGCTTCAAATACGTGTTGCTCTTCCCATACTTTTAATATTTCAGCGGCAATTTTCGGTAAATTTAAACCCGGATATTCAGGATACTTCTGAGGCATTTTCAAGATATTAGGAGTTCAAAAGTAACAAGAATAACAACATATTTAATCTTGAATCCCTATTTAGTTTATCTTTTCCTGCTGAATTTTTCCTATATTGAGTACTTTTGAGCTAAATTATCTACAATGAAAAAAATCCTCTTTTGCCTAAGTATATTTTTTTTGGCTACCAAGTTGTTTTCACAACCCTTTTCTTTACCGAAATTAAAATACGATTACACCTCATACGCCCCTCAAATTGATGCATTAACAATGGAAATTCATCATTCAAAACATCACCAAGCGTATGTAAACAATCTGAATAAGGCAATCGTTGGAACTCGGATGGAGTCGCAATCACTTATGGATTTACTGTTTTATGCTGGATTTCGTTCTGATGTCGTTAGAAACAATGCCGGAGGGCACTATAATCACACCTTGTTCTGGGAAATTTTGGCGCCGCCGGTAGCCCATAGCGAAATATCACAAGAGTTATCTAACGC
This sequence comes from Flavobacteriales bacterium, assembly GCA_947475095.1. GTDB lineage: Bacteria > Bacteroidota > Bacteroidia > Flavobacteriales_D > Crocinitomicaceae > UBA952. Next base: position 16,354 of record CANJLG010000008.1, on the reverse strand, counting down.
CATAACGAACGATTTTAAATCAATAGACAGCTTAAAAAAAGTGCTTTTAAATGCTGCGTCTAGTCGTTTTGGATCCGGCTGGGCATGGTTGGTCCTGAGCCCAGAAAAAAAATTAATAGTTACAAGCACCCCGAATCAAGACAATCCCATTATGGATGTTGTAACTGAGCGTGGAATACCCATTGTTGCAATAGATGTATGGGAACATGCCTATTATTTAAATTATCAAAACAAACGTATGGATTATCTCAATGCCGTTTGGTCTTTGATTGATTGGGGCATTGTTTCAACAAAATATAATGCTGCGATAGGAGATTCATTATTAATCGAATTAGAAAAAGATAATTGGCCGGCAATGAAGGATTTTCACAAGGTTATGGCTCAAACATTTCATCCCTCAGAAAATGGTGATTTATCTCCGATTCGTGCAAGAAGTGGAGAGTTTTTAGCAAAAGCAATTTTGCTTACGGGTTCAAATCCCCCGAAATCACTTAAAACCGAAGGTGTTCATGAAGGGCTTTTAAAGTTAGAAAACAAATGTGCAGAGATTAATACCCTCGTTAAAAAAGGAGCAAAGGATAAGGTGTTAATCAAAAAAATGGAGGAATCCCATGATTTATTTCATCTTGTTCAAGGGCTTTGCCACGATTAAAACCAAGTCGAGCCGATTCTTTTTTATAAAAAACGCTTTCCCTACCTTTGCGTAAAATTAATTTTTAGGCCTTATGCGCTTTGAACTAACAAAAGATTTTCTACTTACCGTTCGCAACAAAATTGCGGAACAAGATGAGTCTTGGTTAGTGACCAACGTACTTGACATGCACTACGCAGATGTCGCAGATGTCTTAGATAAATTAACCAATGACGAAGCAAAATACATTTATTTTTTAGTAGACGAGGATACACAGGCTGATATTTTAATGGAGCTTGATGAAGAAGTAAGGGATCGATTTATTGCGTCATTGTCCACAAAAGAAATAGCGGGCCAATTAGAAAACTTAGATTCAGATGATGCTGCCGATATCCTAGGGGAGTTGTCTCAAGCGCAAATTCAAGAGGTGATCTCTCAAATGGACGATGATGATGCGGCGGAAGATATTGTAGACTTATTAAATTATAACGAAAATACAGCAGGAGGATTAATGCAAAAAGAGTTTTTTCAAGCTCATGTTGACTGGCCAGTTAATAAAGCGCTCCTTGAATTGCGAAAGCAGGCTGAAGACGTGGAAAAAGTATATAATATTTTTGTGGTTAATAGCGCCGATCAATTGGTAGGCGTTTTATCATTAAAACGACTTTTATTCGCGGGCGCTAAGACTACAATAGAAGATCTTTATCAGTTTAAAAACATCATCTCCGTTAAAACAAGTGATAGCATTGAAGAGGTTGCTGATGTTATGGAAAAATATGATTTAGTTTCTGTTCCTGTTGTCGATTATCAGAAAAAGTTAGTGGGAAGAATTACGTTAGATGATGTTGTGGATTATATTAAAGAGGGTGCAGATAGCGATTTCCAGTTTGCAACCGGTATTTCTGAGCCCCTAGAAAATGACGCTAGTATTTGGAAAATTTCGGCTCGGCGTTTACCATGGCTATTCATCGGACTAATTGGCGGTGTTTTCGGCGCACGTGTTTTATCTGGTTTCGAAGGAGGAATTACTAAAATTCCAGCCCTAGCTTTTTTCATTCCTTTGATTACAGCAATGGGCGGAAATGTTGGTGTGCAGTCGTCTGCAATCGTTGTACAATCACTAGCTAGAGGCAACAAATTAATGGGGGGCGCACTTAGGAGAATACTTAAAGAGTCGCTTATAGGTCTACTGAATGGCCTTTTGCTTTCTTCGATTATTTTCTGTTTTGCACTTATCTTTGGCGATGTCAAACTAGGCATGGTGGTTAGTATATCTTTGCTTACTGTAATTGTGTTTGCATCAATCATTGGAACAATGATTCCGCTTGTTTTAAACCGATACAAAATAGACCCCGCAATTGCCACGGGACCATTTATTACCACACTAAATGACGTGGTTGGCTTATTTATTTATTTTACAATTGGCATGTTAATTTACAGGCTATAAAGCCCTAATTATTTTTAATTATGAGTAATCAAATCCTTTCCGAACAAGAAGCACAACGTCGGGAGTCCTTATCGAAAATCATCGAAATGGGAATTAATCCTTTCCCAGCTGAACTTTACCCGGTTACGGATTATACGGAGGATATTAAACAACATTTCGAAGAAGGAAAGCAGGTTTGCTTGGCTGGCCGAATGATGAGTCAGCGAATTATGGGAAAAGCTTCATTTGCAGAGCTACAAGACGCGAAGGGAAGAATACAACTTTATATTAATAGAGACGAATTATGCCCCAATGAAGACAAGTCGCTTTACAACGATTTGTTTAAGCGATACTTAGACCTAGGCGATATAATCGGGATTAAAGGAGTTTTATTTACAACCCAGGTAGGAGAAACAAGTGTTCATGTTAAAGAATTAGTGCTTTTAAGCAAGGCCCTAAAGCCTCTTCCTTTTCCTAAAACGGACGCAGACGGGCGCATTCACGATGCTTTTACAGACCCAGAATTACGTTTCCGTCAACGCTATGTTGATTTGTTGGTGAATCCGGAAGTTAAAAACACCTTTATTAAACGATCAAAGACCATTTCTTCCATGCGCCGATTTTTCGAGGAATATAATTACCTTGAAGTAGAAACGCCAATTCTTCAACCAATTCCTGGTGGTGCAGCGGCAAGACCTTTTATTACGCATCACAATGCCTTAGACATGCCTCTTTATTTAAGAATAGCCAACGAACTATACTTGAAAAGGCTAATTGTAGGTGGTTTTGATGGTGTGTTTGAATTTGCTAAAGACTTTAGAAACGAAGGACTTGATCGCACTCATAATACGGAATTCACGATGCTGGAAATTTATGTGGCTTTTAAAGACTACAATTGGATGATGGATTTTACGGAAAAAATGATCGAGCGTGCTGCCATTGATGTCTGCGGAACAACAGAGATCGTGGTGGGAGAAAATATAATATCCCTCAAAGCACCCTTTAAAAGAACAACAATGCGGGAAGCCATTATTGAATTTACAGGCTTTGATATTGATGGGAAAAATGAAAAGGAATTAAGGGATGCTTGCGCATTAAATGGAATTTCCACTGACCCATCAATGGGAAAAGGGAAGCTAATTGATGAGTTGTTTGGCGAGAAATGTGAAGGGAATTATATTCAGCCAGTATTCATCACGGATTATCCAATTGAAATGTCGCCACTATGCAAAAAGCATAGAGATAATCCAGAATTAACCGAACGTTTTGAGTTAATGATTAATGGGAAAGAAATCGCGAATGCATACTCCGAATTAAACGACCCCATTGATCAAAGGGAACGCTTCGAAGAGCAAATGGCATTATCAGAAAAAGGGGATGATGAAGCCATGTTTATTGACCAGGATTTTTTACGCGCCCTTGAATATGGAATGCCTCCTACATCTGGAATGGGAATTGGTATTGACCGCTTCGTTATGCTACTAACCAATAATCCATCGATTCAAGAAGTGTTATTTTTCCCTCAAATGAGGGCAGAGAACAATGCGCAAATCATTACGTTCACCGACGAGGAAAAACAAGTATTGGCAACGTTTAATGCCGAAAAAATACAGACTATCACAGCACTGCGGTCAAAAGTTGAAATGAGCAATAAAGCTTGGGATTCGACCACTAAAAACCTTGTGAAATTAGGATGTATTCAAATTTTTAAGTCAGACGATGTCGTTATGGTGAAACGGATTGACTAATCCTCTTCAACACCCGTTTGATAGATGTCGGATAAAGAATAACCCTTGCTTATTAAAAAGCGAATAATTTTCACTTTCTTCTCATAAGGATTTTTTACGGCGTGTAATAATGCCGTCTTTTTCTCCATCAAGTGTTTTAAATTCAATAAGTATTCGTTCGAATCAAGCTCTTTTAACGCCGTTTCAATTATTGATTTTTCAATTTGATAAGACAATAATCCCTTACGAATTTTATATGCCCCCCATTTTTTAATGCGCGACTTTCCGCTAACATAAGCGCTAGCAAATCGAGCGTCATCTAGAAATTTATCCTGCAGTAAGCCGTCGATTATAATCTCTTTTTCTTTGTCTGATAATAAACTAACAGAAAGTTTTTTTTGAATTTGGTGGCTGCACCGATCCTCATAAGCACAATAGCGCTCTAACTTACTTTTTTCCGACAAAAATAAGGCGGAATAGGTGGGCATTTACAATGGAATTTCTTCGTTTTCTTTATCAAAGAAGCCATAATCCAATAAGTTTAAAGAGCTAACCCCAACGATAGGAACCCACTTTTTAAATTTAAAATACCATGCCCACTGCTTGGATCGCAGAAAACCACCCTTTTTGAAAAATCCTTCCAAGTATGGGTGAACCTGAAGAGATGCGCCGCTTATTTTTCGGTCTAGAAGTAGAAAGCTTAAGTTAGCCTCTATTTCCTCTGCAAATAAAATGCTTGCCTGTATTTCTCCAGTGCCGCCACATGTAGGGCAAGACTCTGTTGTTTTTATTTCGGTTTGAGGTCGAACGCGCTGACGAGTGATTTCTATAATCCCAAATTTTGAAGGCGGAATTATATTGTGTTTTGCACGATCCGATCGCATAAACTCCTTCATCTTTTCAAAAAGAACTCGATTGTTCTCTTTTTCGTGCATGTCGATGAAATCTATACAAATAATCCCCCCCATATCTCTGAGCTGGAGCACTCGAGCCACTTCTTCTGCAGCCTCAAGATTTGTTGTTAAGGCATTATTCTCTTGGCCAGTAGCCCCTTTTCTATTTCCGCTGTTAACATCGATGACATGCATCGCCTCAGTGTGTTCAATGATTAAATAACCACCACTTTGCATAGGAACCTTTTTACCAAAAAGGGTTTTAATTTGCTTATTAATACCAAACTTTTCAAAGACCGGAATTTTTGAATCGTATAATTTAAGAATCTGCTCTTTTCCAGGCGAAATACCCATTATATAGGTTTTCATTTCTGTAAACATAGCCGGGTCATTCACGTGTATACTGGTAAAATCCCCATTAAGCAAATCTCGAAGAATTGAAGTAGTAGTATTTAATTCGCCCAAAACTCGTTTTGGCGCCTCAGCACCTCGTGTATTTTCGTGTATTTTTTTCCACTTACTCAAAAGATCATTTAAGTCTTGTTCCAAGTCTTCTGTATGCCTGTTTTCAGCAACTGTTCGGATAATAACACCGAAGTTTTTTGGAAGAATGCGCTCCATTAATTCTTTTAAGCGTTTCCGCTCTTCCGGCTCTTTAATTTTTTGAGAAATGGATATTTTATTTGAAAAAGGAGCAAGGACTAAGTAACGGCCAGCCAAGGTGATTTCAGAGGAAAGCCTAGGGCCTTTTGTTGAGATAGGCTCTTTTGCAATTTGCACCAAAATAGACTGAGAAGAAGATAGAACAGCGTCGATTTTACCCGCCTTTTCCAAATCTTTTTCTAATTTAAAATTTACTAAATCATGCACACTTTGCTTGTTACGCATAGTGTCCTTTGTAAATTTATTTAATGAATTAAATTGATGGCCAAGGTCGAGGTAATGTAAAAAGGCGTCTTTATCATGCCCAACATCAACAAAAGCGGCATTTAAACTTGGAGATAGGCGACGAATTTTTCCTAAATAGACATCCCCAACAGCAAAGTCTGAATTCCCTCGCTCCTCATGAAGTTCTATTAATTTACCATCTCGAAGCAATGCCAACCAAACCCCGTTGGTCCTTGCGTCTACTACTAGTTCTAAGCCCACGTCAATATTTTTATGTAAAACAATTAAAGCCCAATGTTCTTACATTGAGCTTTAATTAGTTAAAAGGCAAGCTTATTTTTTCTTTTTATGGCGATTTTTTCTTAATCTTTTTTTACGCTTGTGCGTAGCCATTTTATGTCTCTTTCTTTTCTTACCGCTTGGCATATATTAAAGTTTATCTCGTTGATTAAATTTTCTGTGCTAAATACACCTGTTCAAAAACAGGAGTGCAAAGATAGCATATTTTTTTTTATTTCCAAAGAGAGATTACCTTACCTTGACGTCTTTCTTAACACTTTCAACAAATGTTTTCGAAGGCTTGAAAGAAGGAATGTTGTGAGCCGGGATAATTATAGTCGTTTTCTTTGAAATATTTCGCCCAGTTTTCTGTGCTCTTTCTTTAACTATAAAACTCCCAAACCCCCTTAAATAAACGTTATTTCCTCGTGTTAATGATGTTTTAATGGTTCCCATAAATGCCTCAACCGCTCTTAATACTTCGGTTTTTTCTAGGCCCGTCTCTGTAGCAATGTCAGCCACAATATCAGCTTTAGTCATAATAATAATTGATTTTTAAATTTCACATTTAGTAATTTCGTGGTACAAAAATAGATTAGTTATTTATTCAAAGCATACTTTCAAAAAAAAAAAAGTAAATGGGGCTAAATCGACAAGAATTAATTTCATGGTATTTGATAAATAAACGTGATTTACCGTGGCGAAAAACAAAAAACCCATATAAAATTTGGTTGAGTGAAATCATATTGCAGCAAACCCGCGTTCAACAAGGCCTTCCTTATTATTGGAAGTTTATCGCTGCTTACCCAACAATACAAGCATTAGCATTAGCAAATGAAGATGAAGTGCTTAATCTGTGGCAAGGGCTTGGCTATTATTCTCGCGCAAGAAACATGTTGATGACAGCTAGGGTTATAAATGAACAGTATGATGGTTGTTTTCCTACTAACTACAATGACTTGCTAAAACTTAAGGGTATAGGAGAATATACGGCAGCTGCAATAGCATCTTTTTCATTTAAAGAGCCCGTGGCGGTTGTTGATGGAAATGTTTACCGTGTTTTAAGCCGCCTTTTTGACATTGACACACCAATTGATTCTGGTACAGGAAAAAAGGCTTTTCGATTCTTAGCAGATGAGGTTTTAGACAAAGTAAATCCAGATACTTTCAATCAAGCTATAATGGAATTCGGCGCCTTGCACTGCACGCCCCAAAAGCCAGATTGTAATAATTGTGTGCTTAACGGCACCTGCTTATCCAGGGTAAACGGAACAATTAGTCAGCGGCCGGTAAAGAAAAAAAAGAATCCGTCGAAACAGCGATTTTTCGTTTACAAGGTTTTTTTGGAGGATGATAAAACTACTATTCAAAAACGGGAAGGAAAAGACATTTGGCAAGGGCTATATGAATTTCCGCTAGAAGAATTTGACGATGCTAAAAAGCAAATGGATTACATACAATCATGCAAAGGAAAAACACTTTATTGCTCATCGGAAATTACCCATATACTCTCTCATCAGCGTATCAAAACATTCTTTATTTATTTAAAATCAGAGAAGAAAAAAGAGGGGTTAAAACAAGGGGTTTTAAGTGTCCCGATTAACGAACTGCACTGTTACCCCGTTTCGGTTTTAACTGAAAACTTTTTAAAAAAGACAAAGAGCTTAACTTTTTTCCCCTTTGACCAGAATGTTACTTAACTTTGAGGCCTAATTTGGATAAAAGTGGAATTAAAAAAAAACAACGCGAAAACCGGATCCAAAACGAAAATTTTGGTTCAAAAAGTCGGTTCAAAAGAGAAGCCTAATAAAGAAACGCAGTATTTAGCAACAGAGTTGGCGTCGGGAAAAGCTTCTTGGGCATTTTCTAAAAATGAAGAAGGAATTCAGATTTTAGTCAAGGAAAATGGGATGTCAGTTGAAGATTTTAGAATCATGGGGTTTACTCTATTTGAATTTTTAAAAGACAAAACACAGGACGCCGAAATTGAGGGAAAAGAGAATTGTATATTGCCAATACTCGAGGGGATAATGCTTTCTTCTTATCGGTTTGACCGATTTTTTACAACAAAACCGACACCGCCTAACACCTTTAACCGTGTCTATTTTCCCTCACACATTTCCACTGCTTCCATCGAGGAACTTAGCAACACCACCGCCTCAGTATTTTGGGCAAGGGACATGGTAAATCTGCCATTATCTCACTTAACGGCAGAACAGTTTGCTAACGAAATAAGCACGCTATTGACTCCCAATAATATTAGCGTTGATATATTAGAAAAAGCGAAGATTGAAGCATTAAAAATGGGAGGGCTTCTTTCTGTAAACAAGGGTTCTATAGATCCGCCCACTTTTACGATTGCCGAATATAAACCGAAAGGACACAAAAACAAAAAGCCAATAGTGCTAATAGGAAAGGGCGTAGTGTACGACACTGGCGGACTTAGCCTTAAGCCAACGCCGGGAGGAATGGACACGATGAAAAGCGATATGGCAGGAGCAGCAGCCGTTATTGGCGCAATCCATTTGGCAGCAAAACAAGAACTTAAACTACACATTATCGCGCTTGTTCCCGCAACAGATAATCGACCAGGAATGAATGCTTATACTCCCGGAGATGTGATTACCATGTATAATGGCACTACTGTGGAGGTGTTAAATACGGATGCTGAAGGAAGAATGATTCTTGCTGATGCTCTTTCATATGCTGAAAAATTTAAACCGGAATTAGTTATTGATGCAGCAACTTTAACCGGCGCTGCCGTTCGAGCAATTGGCACCCATGCCGCCATTGTGATGGGCAATGCGAAAGACGAGGCATTTACTAAACTTGAAAAGGCTGGAAATGAAATGCATGAACGAGTAGTTCGCTTTCCTTTTTGGGAAGAATATAAAAATGACATGAAATCTAAAATAGCCGACTTGAAGAATGTTGGGGGGCCAAATGGCGGAATGATTTCGGCAGGGAAGTTTTTAGAAACGTTTGTAAAAGCGCCATATATTCACATGGACGTAGCAGGGCCAACTTGGCTTGATGTAAAAGAAAATTATAAAGGAGTATCAGCAACGGGCTATGGTGTTCGTTTACTCTATGCCTTTTTAAAAAACTACTAAATTAATGGAAAAAGCACCGAATAAAATTCAGCAAATAAAAGTAGGTATTTCGATAGGAGATGTTAACGGAATAGGACCGGAAATAATCGTTAAAGCGCTAAAAGATTCGCGCGTATTGGAGGAATTTACACCGGTTATTTATGGCATTGCTAAGGCAATACTTAACAGCAAAAACAAGCTCGAAGCGCATGATTTTTCTTATAAGGTTTGCGCTACGCCTGATCAAATAGAAGGGAAGAAAATTAATCTAATAAATTGTTCGGATCAGGAGGTGGAAATAAAGGAAGGAGTTCCGACAGCGCAATCAGCAAAACTCGCAATTCAAGCCTTAGAGAAAGCGGCATTAGACTTGGCAAATGGAGTAATCGACGTTTTAGTAACGGCCCCCATATCCAAAGAAAGCATTCAAAATGCAGGCTTTAATTTCCCCGGTCATACGGAATATTTAGCCGAAATGTCAGGTCAGGCCGAAGCGCTTATGATTATGGTTTCCCCCTTGCTTAAGGTCGCACTTGTTACATCTCACGTACCGATTAAGGATATTGTTCAAAACTTAACCAAGGATAAAATTTTCGCTAAAATTAGTGAGTTTGAAAAGTCACTACGAAAAGACTTCGGTATTCAACGCCCTACAATCGCTGTTCTTGGTCTGAATCCTCATGCTGGTGAGAATGGAAAAATTGGAATGGAAGAGCAAGAGGTAATTAATCCTGCGATTTCAATGGCTAAAAGCGCTGGTGTTTTAGTACATGGGCCTTTTGCTGCTGATGGTTTTTTTGGATCTGATCAACGCTCTAAATATGATGGTGTTTTAGCAATGTATCACGACCAAGGACTTACGGCATTTAAAGCATTGGCATTTGATGAAGGCGTAAATTTCACGGCTGGACTGCCCATAGTTAGAACATCTCCGGATCACGGAACCGCATTCGATATTGCAGGACAATATATTGCTTCTGCTCAGTCGATGAGAAGCGCAATATATCTTGCAATAGACGTCTATAAATCTCGAAAGTTTGAACGAGAGATAACGGCATTTGCACTCCCTATTTCAATCGGAGAAAAGGACAAAAGTAACGCCAGATAATTCCCGAAGCAAAATCCTTTTTTGTTTAAAATAAAAAGTGTTATCTTTGTTCCCTTGTTTGAATGACTGTATATGAAAAAAAGCAGCGAATTTGTTGTTCCATTTGCAGGCATTAAGCTTGGAGTTCATCACTATAATTTTGAGGTGACTCAAACGTTCTTTGAAGAATTAACACATTTACAACTCGAAAAAGGAGTGGTGAAAATACAACTTGAGTTAGAAAAAAAAGAAACTATGATGTTAGCTTTTTTTTCAGCAATCGGCGATGTTCAACAAGCTTGTTGTCGTTGTAATGATCTAGTAGAGGTAAATGTTAACACAGAACTTTCGATAATTTATAAATTGGGAACCGAGGAAAGTGAAGATGAGAACCTAGTTGTTTTGCATCCCGACAGTTATGAAATAGATGCTTATCAACCTATTTATGAAATGCTTGTCATGGCCCTTTCGGCTAATCCAACTCATGAAGAAGGTTTTTGTAATCAAGAAATGATAACGATATTAAATGCATACATGCTTGATAAAAACGAATCAAACATAAAAGAAGATAAAGAAGACCCAAGATGGGCGAAATTAAAAAATTTGAATTAAATAAATACAATACATTATGGCACATCCTAAACGAAAAATATCAAAAACAAGAAGGGATAAAAGGCGTACGCATATAAATGCAGTAGCTAAAAACATAGCGACTTGCCCAACAACTGGACAACCACACCTTTTTCATCATGCTCATTGGCACGAAGGAAAACTATACTATAAAGGTAGAGTTGTAGCAGAAAAAGAAGTTGCGGCTTAATACCCCATGTTAATGAGGGTCGGAATCGATATTTCAGGCGGTGACTTTGCTCCCGTAGCCAATATTAAAGGCGCTATTCTTGCAAAAAAGTTGCTAGGAGACCGAGCGGAAATTATCCTAATTGGTAATGCTGAGGAGATTCTTTCGTCCTTAAGTGATGAAAACGCACAGCCAAACGATTTCGAAATCATTAATGCTCCGGATGTTATAACCATGCACGATCATCCAGCTAGAGTATTTTCGAAGAAGCCCAATAGCTCAATAGCAGTTGGATTTGAAATGCTGTCAAAGGGTCGCTTAGATGCTTTTTCAAGTACTGGAAATACAGGAGCAATGCTCGTTGGAGCCATATATAAAATAAATACCGTTGCCGGAATTTTTAGGCCTTGTATTACCTCAACACTTCCAGCAATTGATGGAAGTAAAACAATTTTACTAGATGTTGGTTCGAATGCAGACTGCAAGGCAGATGTACTATACCAATTTGCTGTATTAGGCTCTCTTTATTCACAGATTGTTTACGGAATAGAAAATCCACGAATTGCCCTCCTTAATATTGGAGAAGAGGAATCAAAAGGAAACTTACTGACTCAGGCCGCATATAAACTGTTCGCTGAATCAGATGAATTTAATTTTATTGGTAATGTTGAAGGGCGTGATCTCTTTAACGGAAAGGCTGAAGTGATTGTTTGCGATGGTTTTACAGGAAACATCGTATTAAAAGAAGCAGAAGGGATTTATTCCTTGCTAAAGCAAAGAGGAATAAACGATGCGTATTTTGATCGGTTTAATTATGAAAACTATGGCGGCACGCCGATTTTAGGCGTAAAAGGAAACGTAATTATTGGCCACGGTATCTCAAATGAGACAGCAGTAAAAAACATGATTATGCATTCATTTGATGTGGCAAAATCAGGATTAGCAATAAAAATTAACGAAGCATTTAACAAAATATGAATAAAATTACAGCCGCCATCACAGGGGTTCAAGGGTATCTTCCAGAGGATGTTTTGAGCAATGAAGACCTTACTAAAATGGTTGACACTTCGGATGAGTGGATTACTACTAGAACAGGCATTAAGGAACGAAGAATCATGAAAAATGGTGCTTCATCTGATATGGCCGAACAGGCAGTAATTAAATTGCTTCAAAAAAAAAATATTGATCCACTGGAGATCGAGTTGGTTATATTAGCAAGTGTTACACCAGACTATTTATTTCCAAGTACAGCAAATGTGTTGTGTGATAAAGTGGGAATGACAAATGCTTGGGGGTTTGACTTATCAGCAGCTTGCTCCGGATTTCTTTTTGCCCTTACAACAGCAACACAATTTATTGAAAATGGACGGTATAAAAAAGTCCTTGTAGTTGGGGTAGACAAAATGTCTTCAATTGTAGACTACACTGATCGAACAACCTGTGTAATTTTTGGCGATGGTGCGGGAGTAGTATTACTAGAACCAAATGAAGAAGGATTAGGAATTCAAGACCATATACTTAGGACAGATGGTTCAGGGAGAGAGTTTTTAATCCAACCAGGCGGAGGGTCTGCTAACCCATCAACGTTCGAAACAGTCGAAAAGAAGATGCACTTCGTGAAGCAAGAAGGCTTGCAAGTATTTAAATTTGCAGTAACCAAAATGGCAGATGTATCTGCGGAAATAATGGAGAAAAACAACCTCAGTAGCGATGACGTGGCATGGTTGGTTCCTCATCAAGCAAACTTGAGAATTATTGATGCAACAGCAAGCAGGATGGGGCTTTCAACGGATAAAGTAATGATAAACATCCAAAAATATGGCAACACTACTGCGGCAACACTGCCACTTTGTTTGTGGGACTACGAAAGCCAATTAAAAAAAGGAGATAATATTATTCTAAGCGCTTTCGGGGGAGGTTTTACTTGGGGAGCGATTTTAATAAAATGGGCATATAATTCTTAATATTAATTTTAATTCATAATCATGACAACAGAAGAAATAAGAGAGTTAATAAAACTTGTTGCTAAAACAGGTGTAGGTAGAGTCGAAATTGAACGTGACGACTTCTTTATTGCAATTGATGGTAATACACAGAACAATAACGAAATAGCAGCATCGAATTATCAACCAGTATATTCACAACCAATTATTAATCAAACAGTTGCCCCGGCCCCATCATCAGCTTCACAAGCACCTGCTCCAATTAATGATGAAGCCACAAGTAATTTAATAACGGTTAAATCTACGATGATAGGGACTTTTTATAGGTCAACTAGCCCTGACAAAGATCCTTTTGTTTCTGTCGGCTCTGTAATTCAAAAAGGAGATAAAATTTGTATTATCGAAGCCATGAAATTGTTTAATGAGATTGAAGCTGAGGTTTCAGGGAAAATAGTAAAGGTTCTAGTTGATGATTCGTCTCCGGTTGAATATGACCAGCCTTTATTTTTAGTAGAGCCATAAACAGTTAAAATTAGACCGATGTTTAAAAAAATACTAATCGCTAACAGGGGAGAAATTGCTATGCGAATTATTCGTACCTGCAAGGAAATGGGAATAAAGACGGTCGCAGTATACTCTACCGCAGACAAAGATAGCCTACCTGTTCGCTTCGCTGATGAAGCCGTTTGTATTGGCCCTCCAATGAGCGCAAAGTCCTATCTTTCTATACCAAATATTATAGCGGCAGCAGAAATAACCAACGCCGATGCTATCCACCCGGGCTATGGCTTTCTATCTGAAAACGAAAAATTTTCAAGGGTTTGTCAAGAGCACGGCATTAAATTTATAGGCGCCCTGCCCGAACAAATAGCAGGAATGGGCGATAAAGCAACCGCAAAAGCAACAATGATAAAAGCTGGAGTCCCATGCATCCCTGGATCGAAAGGTCTTATTAAAGATGTCAAGGAAGCCTTGTCAAATGCTGAATTAGTTAAATACCCGGTTATCTTAAAAGCAACCGCGGGTGGCGGTGGAAAAGGAATGCGTATCGTATGGAATCCTGACGAAATGCAGTCGGCATGGGATTCTGCTAGGCAGGAAGCAGCGGCAGCTTTCGGAAACGATGGCATTTACATGGAAAAATTTATTCAAGAACCTCGCCATATTGAAATTCAAATCGCAGGAGATCAATATGGAAATGCCTGCCACATGTCTGAAAGAGATTGTTCCATTCAGAGACGTCATCAAAAATTAGTGGAGGAGACTCCGTCGCCATTTATGACCGATGAACTCCGGGATAGAATGGGTAAAGCAGCAATCAAAGCAGCTAAAGCAGTAAAATATGAAGGGGTGGGGACAGTAGAATTTCTAGTGGATAAAAACAGGGATTTTTATTTTATGGAAATGAACACAAGGATTCAAGTAGAACATACTATTACTGAAGAGGTCATAAATTTTGATTTGATAAAGGAGCAAATTAAAATTGCTGCTGGCGAAAAAATATCAGGCAAAAACTATCTTCCACTTATGCATGCGATTCAATGTCGTATTAATGCTGAAGACCCACTGAATGATTTCCGACCAAGTCCGGGCAAAATATTGCAGTATCATTCACCTGGCGGACACGGGGTTAGAATTGACACTCATGTTTATGCGGGATATTCTATACCGCCGCATTATGACTCTATGATCTCAAAGTTAATTGTTGTCGCTCAAACTCGAGAAGAAGCCATTTTAAAAATGAAAAGAGCCTTGGATGAATATATAATTGAAGGCGTAAAAACAACGATTCCTTTTCATCAAAAGCTAATGGAAAATAAAGCCTTTAATTCCGGGAATTTCACCACGAAATTTATGGAAACATTTGAGATGTAAGCCTTATTCATAAAACCACCTAAGCATTCATAACAGACAAGTCCCTTTAAGAGGCGCATTAGAATTAAGCGACTGATTATTGGCGTATTATGTAATTGTAAATTATCAAAGAATCAATAATTTTGTAGCAACTTTATTTTTATTTCTGCGTCATTTCGCCGTATATTTATAAAAATATTTTTGAGACGCTTTTTTGAGTTATGAAACACAATTTACTAAAATTCATTTTTGTTTTATATAGTTGCTTTTTAATCTCCAATTCCGGATCCGCTCAGGCATTCTGTAACAACCCTCTTGGCACCATTTCACCTACAACAAGTTGGCAGTATGTTTCCCACAATTCCTTAGGGTATTACACCATGAATGCCACAGCTGGCTGTACCTATATTTTCACCTATTGCTCCACCGCTCCCTCAGCTTATTATTCTGGCGACACTTATTTAACCATCTCCACTGGTGCAACCAGCGGGGCCTTGGCTGCTAACGACGATTATTGTGGGCTTGGCTCTTACTTGACATGGACAGCACCATCTTCAGGCACTTTTTATTTAAATGTTGGCAATTGTTGTTCTAGCAGTTGTGGCTCTATTTCTACCAGAAACTTAGGATATATATCCACCAATTGCTCGGGAGGAATCAGCGCACCTTCAAGCATTACCGCTACAAGTACGAGTATTTGTCCTGGACAAAGTGTGACCTTAACAGCCCAAGGGGTAGTGGGCACGCCCTATTGGTTTACTGGCGCATGTAGTACTTCTGGTCAGTTTTCAACCAACACTTCGGTAACGGTTTCTCCTACCGCAACCACTACTTATTACGCTAGGAATTTTAGTAATAACCAATGGAGCTCCAATTGTGCTTCCATAACGGTAACAGTTGGACAGCCTGCAGCTAGTCCAACAGTAACTGGGAATTTAAACTTGTGCGGGTCAGGAACAAGTACATTAACAGCAAGTGGTTCGGCCACATACACCTGGTTTGCCAACTCAAATGGCACCAATCAGTTGTCTACAAACGCAACCTATACTACTCCGACTATAAATCAAACTACTACTTATTATGTCCAAGGTGGAGCGGCAGTTGTACCTCCAGGAACACAAACATTCAGTTATACAGGGAGCATTCAAAACTGGACTGTTCCTGCAGGAGTTACGTCCCTTTCCTTCACTGCACAGGGTGCCCAGGGTGGATCTGGTACAGCGGGATATGGCGTTGGGGGCTTGGGTGGCCGAGTTCAAGGTTCACTCTCAGTAACCCCAGGACAAGCTTTGAGTATTTATGTTGGTCAGATGCCTTTATCTAACATTGGTGGTTTTAACGGAGGGGGAAATGGAGCGAACAACACCTATGGTAGAGGCGGTGGTGGGGCAACTGATATCCGCATAGGAGGGGGTGCTTTGGCTAATAGGGTTGTGGTAGCTGCTGGCGGCGGCGGTGGCGGAACAAACTGTTTTTCAGCGAATCAAAATTCAGGAGGTGTCGGTGGCGGTGGTACAGGAGGAAATGGTTATCAATGTAATCAACAAACGAATTACGTAGGTTTTGGTGGCACACAAACTGCAGGAGGAATCAATTTAGGTGGTTTGGGACAGACCGGAAGCTTGGGGCAAGGAGGAAATGGAGGAACTACATATGGCGGCGGCGGCGGTGGTGGATATTATGGCGGCGGCGGTGGTAGTTACGGCGGTGGTGGCGGAGGTTCATCTTATGCTTT
>CANJLG010000007.1 GCA_947475095.1 Flavobacteriales bacterium | reverse complement strand
TTAATTTTCTAGAATATAAGCTACCCATTTTTAAGCAATATTTAGGTTTGACTACTGGATTAGGCTATGGTTTGACAAGTCTTGGCTTACGAAATAATTACCTTATTCAGCATAGTAACGACACTGTTTTTTGTGTCTCGGATACCATCCAATCGTATAAAACAAATACATTGGCAATGCATCGCTTTACCTTGCCTTTATTACTGGAATTTACCACGAAGCCGGAAGCTGAAAAGAGTTTTTACCTCGCCGCAGGTATTATTGGTGCATGGCGCTTTGCCTCTACGAGTTCGAAAACGGGAGAATATGCGAATGGCGATAAGTTCAATAATACAACGTCTTCACGTTTTAATTTGCAGAATTTCTCCTTAGACGCAACCATTAGAGCAGGTTTTGGTAAGTATTTAGGCGCTTTTGTAGAGTATAGTTTAACACCCTTATTCAAAAAAGGAAGCACTATTGCCATTTATCCTATTCGCTTTGGCCTAAGCATTAATGGTTCGTATTTCTCTAAGTAAGGGTTAATGTGGCTTATTAACCTGAGTTCGGTTATTCAAATTTTGTCAAAACACCTGTAAATAGTGAGATACGATATTTTTTAAATCGGAATATTGTGATATTTCGACGCAAAAAAGGGAAGTATATTGCTGTTTAGAGGCGAAATTGCGTATCATAGGCTTAATTTAACAACTTGTTTCCTTCGTTAGCTTTTAATGTGATAACCCGTTATCCCTTATAAAATCTGCCTTGCAACCAAGTCTTTAAATTAATTTTGACTTTGTTTTAATAATCGAACTCAGGTTATTAAGCGCGCTGATTTTTTCTAGTACCTTCTCTACTTGACTTAAAAGAGGAGAAACGGAATCATTGATAATTTGGAAATTGGCTAAGCTACTTTTTTGTTCGTCGCTCCATTGTGAATGAATTCTTTTTAACACCAATGCTCGCGAGCAATTTTCTCTTTTCATCACGCGATCAATGCGAATGGCCTCGGGGGCAATGACTAAAATAGTTGCATCGAAATTCGTGTGAGCTCCTGTTTCAAAAAGAATGGCCGCCTCGTTAAAAACGATTTCTTGCGATTGATTACTTGCCCACTGGGCGAAATCTGCCCTCACAATAGGATGCACTATGGCATTCACCTTTTCACGTAATTCAGGGGATTCAAAAATCAGCTCCGCTAATTTCTTTTTGTTTAATTCGCCCTTTTCGTATATGGAATCGCCAAAAAGAAGTAGTAAACCCTCCTTGATCAGAGGATTGCTTTCCATTAATGATTTGGCATTTTCGTCTGAATGATAGACGGGATAACCCATCGATTTGATAATATCCGAGACATATGACTTTCCCGAACCGATTCCACCAGTAATGCCAATTTTTTTCATTGTCATGCACGAATTTACGGAGTTTCGCGGATTACTTTTACCAAAGGTGTAACTTTGTGCCCATGAAAAAGGCAGAATGGTTCGCGGAATGGTTTGATACTTCCTATTATCATACACTCTATCAGCATAGAAACGATCTTGAAGCCAAGGAGTTTATCGAGCGCTTAGTGGCACACATTTCTTTAAAGCCAGGATCTAAGGTCTTGGATTTAGCTTGCGGAAAAGGGCGTCATGCCGTGATGTTCCATAAATTGGGAATGGACGTGTTAGGAGTAGATTTATCAAGCAATAGCATTCAAATAGCGAAGGAAAATTCTTGTCTGGGTTTAGATTTTGACGTGCACGACATGCGGGAAGTAATTCCCAATAAAAAGTTTGATTTAGTAGCCAACTTATTCACCAGCTTTGGCTATTTTGATTCCCAATCGGACAATGAAAAAATGATCGCATCGATTGCTGCAATGCTCAATGAAAAAGGGGAGCTAATTATTGATTTCATGAATGCTATCAAAGTTATTGAACACTTAGTGGCCTCTGAGGAAAAAATGATTGATGGGATTTTGTTTTCTATTACGCGTCGTTATGATGGACAACATATTTATAAAGACATTCGCTTTGAAGACAAAGGAATTTCACATCATTATACCGAACGGGTTCAGGCCTTAACGCAAGAAGACTTTCTCCGTTTTCTAGCGAAAGATTTTGAAATATTGTCTACCTTTGGCAACTTCAAACTTGACGCATTTGACCCTAAAAATTCAGATCGTTTAATACTCTTGGCCCGTCGAAAATGATTAGTTTTTATTTCGTATTTTTTGGATTAGTACTTTCAGCTCTACTTGGTGGAGCCCTAGTGAGCTTGCTTAAATTTACAAATAAAAGCGCTGTTATTAAATTTGCACTCGCTTTTAGCGGTGGATTTCTACTCGCTATTCTCTTTGAACATCTTTTACCTGAATTATATGAATCAGGGAAGGCCACAATCGGAATCTGGATTTTATCTGGTTTTCTCATTCAATTAATACTTGAGTATTTCTCTGGAGGGATTGAGCATGGCCACGTACATGTTCACAAAGGGCAGGCGCTACCTTGGACGTTGTTCTTTTCCTTATCCATTCACTCAATTATTGAGGGAATTCCCTTGGGAAATCATTTTGCAGGATTAGATTCTATACACGGACATGTAAATTATGAATCATTATTTTGGGGGATTGTCTTTCATCAAATTCCTGTTGCCATCGCTCTAATGACGCTGTTGCTAAGCACGAGTATTTCTAATTTGAAAGCTTGGGCTATCTTATTATTGTTTGCCATCATGACGCCGATAGGCTTAATGATAGGATTATTTATTACCCCTGGAGATTTGGGTGTGAATTACCATATGATTTTAGGAGTTGTGATCGGTATGTTCCTGCACATCTCAACCACTATTATCTTCGAAACATCGGAGAATCACAAATTTAATTTTCTGAAATTAATCAGCATCATTGTTGGGGTTAGCTTGGCGTTGTTGCTGTATTAATTAACGCAACTCGAAAATATCGCTTACACCAACAAGTCGCTTAACTGAAAATCCTTCCGCATACTTTGCTCCAATTGGTCTACCATAACTCATCATTCTACCTTTTAGGAAATCAAAGAATTCCTCACCAGATATTGGAGTAGTTGCTTCTTTTGATTGCGGATCGTAGAATTGTGAATGGAAGCATTTTATAAGATTTATTTTTTGCTCAATAAATTCGCTCACATCAAGCACAAAATCTGGCTCAATATAATAATCTTGAATATAATGCAATACTAAACGAGGGCGATATGCTTCTTGCACCTCATTTTCCCAATGCGTTTCAATTTTACTTAATCCCGATAGAAAGGATGCATCAGCAACCAACTTTGCCGCTTTTGCATGGTCTGGATGCCGGTCAACCAAGGAGTTGGCCAATATAATTTCAGGTTTGTAGCGACGAATTTCAGCAATTATTTTCATGGTATTGCTTTCATCACTTGTAAAAAAACCATCTTTAAACGAAAGGTTTTTTCGCATGGATAACTGTAGAAAATCAGCAGCATTTTTAGCTTCAATTTCTCGCGTTTCTGCGGAACCACGGGTTCCAAGTTCCCCACGTGTTAGATCAATTATCCCTACTTTTTTTCCTTCTTGTACATACCTGAGCAAAGTTCCCCCACAAGAGATTTCAACGTCATCAGGGTGGGCAGCAAATGCAAGGATATCTAAGTTCATATTTTCACGGTGCTATAACTTTCTACGCTTGGACAAGAGCAGATTAAATTTCGGTCACCAAAAGCATTGTCAACTCGTCGCACTGGCGCCCAATATTTCCACTCTTTCAGATAGGGTAGAGGATAAGCTGCTTCCTGCGGCGTGTAAGGGTATTCCCAATTTTTATTGATAATACAGTCTGCTGTGTGTGGTGCATTTTTTAATAGGTTATTCGATTTATCAGCATAACCGTTTTCGATGTCTTTTATCTCTGCTCTAATTTTTATCATCGCATCAATAAAGCGATCTAGTTCATCTTTGTCTTCCGACTCCGTAGGTTCAATCATTAAAGTACCTGCCACTGGAAAAGAAACGGTTGGCGCATGAAAGTTGAAATCTATTAATCGCTTAGCGATATCAGCGACCTCCACTTCGGCAGTTTGCTTAAAGTCGCGGCAATCTAAAATCATCTCGTGGGCAACTTGTCCATTTTTACCTGTATACAATATTTCGTAATGTCCTTTGAGTTTCGCCGCAATGTAATTGGCATTTAAAATTGCAATCTCTGTCGATTCTCTTAATCCTTTTGCCCCTAACATTTTGATGTAGCCGTAAGAAATCAATAGAATAAGTGCGCTTCCGAAAGGAGCTGCTGAAATCGCTTTTATGGGGTTCTCGCCTCCCATTTTTACAAGTGGGTTCCCGGGTAGAAAAGGAGCAAGGTGAGCCGCTACACCAATTGGGCCCATTCCAGGACCTCCACCACCATGCGGTATAGCAAAGGTTTTGTGTAAGTTTAAGTGACAAACATCAGCGCCAATGTTACCAGGATTTGTAATGCCAACTTGTGCATTCATATTTGCGCCATCCATATAAACTTGACCGCCATTGTCATGGATAATACTCGTGATTTGCTGAATTCCCTCTTCAAATACACCATGGGTAGATGGGTAGGTAACCATTAATCCGGCTAGTTCATTTTTATTTTCAAGCGCTACTTTTTCTAGTTCTTCGATGTCAATGTTTCCATTTATATCGCAGCTAGTTACAATAACTTCGAAGCCGGCCATTACAGCAGAAGCTGGATTGGTACCATGGGCAGAGGAAGGAATAATAATTTTTTTGCGCTGAAAATCTCCATTCGCCTCGTGAAACGCTTTAATTACCATTAATCCAGCATATTCTCCCTGCGCCCCTGAATTAGGTTGTAAGGAAACAGCAGCAAATCCAGTGCAGGCGCACAAGTCTTTTTCTAATTGATCAAGCATTTCATAGTATCCACTTGCTTGTTCCTTAGGTGCAAAGGGATGCATATTGCAAAATTGTGAGTTGGTAATTGGGATTAATTCAGAGGCAGCGTTAAGCTTCATTGTACACGATCCTAGAGCAATCATACTATGTACCAATGATAAATCTTTGTTCTCTAATCGTTTTAGGTAACGCATCATTTTTGACTCCGAATGGTATTGATTGAAAACAGGGTGGCTTAAAATAGCGCTTTTTCGCTCAACTGAACTAGGAATACTTTGACTACTTGCATCTGTATCGGGTAGTGGAACACCTTTCAAATCAGCAAAAACAGCTAAAATAGCATGCACATCATCTATGGAATGTGGTTCTCCAAAACTAATGCAAACTTTGTCTTTATTAAAGTAGTTAAAATTTAAGCCTTTTTGTTCTGCTAATACGCTTAAGGTGCTTGCTTCTACACCATGAACGCAGACAGTGTCAAAAAAATGAGCTGAACCTACCGAAAATCCAAGCTTTTTAAGCCCATCATAGGTCAATTTAGCAAGATGATTAACGCCATGTGCGATTTCTTTGATGCCATTCGGACCGTGATAAACGGCATACATACTAGCCATTACCGCAAGCAGAGCCTGCGCCGTGCATATATTGGAAGTGGCCTTGTCTCGTTTTATGTGTTGTTCCCTTGTTTGTAATGCCATTCGCAAGGCTAAATTATCATCTGAATCTTTTGAAACACCAATAATTCTTCCTGGCATATTTCGTTTGTACAGATCTTTTGATGCAAAGAAAGCAGCATGCGGACCTCCAAATCCCATTGGTACGCCAAAGCGCTGTGAGGAACCCAAGACGACATCAGCTCCCATTTCACCCGGTGATTTTAATAAGGAAAGCGCCAATAAATCCGTTGCTACCGCTACTTGTATGCCTTTCGAATGCCAAAGTGATATGATGGGCTCAATGTTGCGTATTTCGCCCAATGCTGTTGGATATTGAATAAGTGCACCAAAACAATTTTCATTGCCTTGGTATGAAGTTTCATCCCCAACAAGAAGCTCAATTCCTAAATTAAGAGCGCGTCCATGAACAACCTCGAGCGTTTGTGGGAAACAATCTTGGGATATAAAAAATACATTTTTGCCTTCTTTAATATCGTTTCTAGAGCGATTGTTGTAAAACATAATCATAGCTTCCGCCGCTGCTGTACCTTCATCAAGTAAGGAGGCGTTGGCGATTTCCATTCCACTTAAATCCAATACCATTGTTTGGAAATTTAGAAGCGCTTCCAAACGACCTTGAGCAATCTCTGCTTGATAAGGTGTGTAGGCAGTGTACCATCCTGGATTTTCGAGCACATTTCTTAAAATAACCGACGGAACAATGGTTTCATAATAACCAAGCCCAATGAAAGATTTTAACACTTTATTTTTATTTCCTAACGCTGTGATGTGCTGTAAATATTGAGCTTCCGTTAGAGCATCAGCCACATCCAATTCTCCATTCAAGCGAATGTTTTGTGGAATTGTTTTATCAATTAAGGTCGATATGGAATCAAGACCAATAGTTTGAAGCATTGCCTTTTTTTCGCTTTCGCTAGGACCAATGTGACGGTTTGAAAATGAGTTTATCATGAAAAAATTAATTTTTTAGGAAACAAATATACGTTCTATAAACGAATGAACAATTGATTAACAAGTCGCTATGCAAAGTGTTTTTAACAAGTTAAAATTCATCACTATTTTTTTAAAAATGATCAATGATTTTTAATCAACATAACTTAACTTAAGCATGTTTGAGCCCCCTAAATCTTCTATAGGGATGGAGGCGATATTAATTACTAAATCACCTTGTTTCAGATAGCCCTCGTTTTTCATTAAGTATTTTATATCTGCAATGGTATGGTCGGTTGAGATGTGTTTGTTGTAATAAAAAGCCCTAACTCCCCACAATAAATTCAATTGCGTTAGTATACTGCGATTACTTGTGAAAATAAAAATCTCCGCATTTGGCCGTTGCGACGCAATTTTATAGGCCGTATAACCAGAAAAAGACATCGTAATAATTGCTTTTGCCTCAACGCGCTGACTTAAACGACAAGCATTAAAACAAATCGAATCGGAAATAAATCGTTCCAATCCGCGCTCGGGAAGTTCCTCTTTATTGTAAATACCATCATGGGTTTCCATTTCCTTGATAATGTTTGACATCGTGCGAATCACTTCAATAGGATACTTTCCTACAGACGTTTCCCCGGATAGCATAACGGCATCGGTGCCATCTAGAACGGCATTTGCAACATCGTTTACTTCAGCCCGTGAAGGAGTCATATTGTTAATCATGGATTCCATCATTTGAGTGGCAACAATGACTGGTTTAGCTTTACGCACGCATTTCGAGATCAGCATTTTTTGAATCAAGGGAACATTTTGAAAAGGAATTTCCACCCCTAAATCACCGCGCGCAACCATTAGGCCATCGCTTTCATTTATAATATCGTCAATGTTCTCTAGCGCCTCAGGCTTTTCGATTTTTGCTATCACCTTTGCCTTTGCACCACGAGCAGCTATTCTATGTTTTAATTCAATGATGTCTCTCGCAGAACGAACAAATGATAATCCGATCCAATCTACTTCATGGTCGAGGGCAAAATCTAAGTCTAATTGATCTTTTTCAGTTAAGGAAGGCAATGAAATTTTAGTGTTAGGGAAATTAACGCCTTTTTTTGAAGATAAAATTCCACCCTGAACAATTTTACAAGTAATCTCAGTTTTTCCATTAGTTGCTATCACCTCCAGCATAATCTTCCCATCGTCCAATAAAATTTTCTCTCCTGGAGAAACATCTTGAGGTAATTTTTGGTAGTTAATCGAGAATCTCACGGCATTCCCTAGCACTTTATCGGTGATTATTTTTATATCATTTCCAACCTCCAAAAGAACGCCATTATTTTCCATTTCATTCGTTCTGATTTTCGGCCCCTGTAGGTCGGCTAATATCGCTACGTTTAAACCCAGTTCCTCATTTATTTCGCGAATCATTTTGATCGAATCCGCATGGTCATCATAGCTGCCATGCGAAAAATTCAATCTACAAACATTTAAACCCTCCATGATCATGTCTTTCAACACTGATTTACTAGAGCATGCGGGACCTAGTGTTGCTACTATTTTTGTTTTTTTCATGTGTTATTTTTCAAAAATTAAATATTCTGACAAAGCAAATTCGTTACTTGAGAAACTAAATACCGCGATGATACTATCCATTTTACGCAAATTTTCAATCATCTCAATCGGTTCAATAATATGATTATCTTGCATTACTAAGAAATAGTCAATACTCGGTTTTTCTGAAAGTAACAAGCGACCATCTTGCTTGTTACGGATCAAAAAATAAGAAATAAGGTTTTGTAAATCTTTGTAGAAGTAAAAATTAAATTGGTTAAGCTCATTTGTTTTTTTTGAGGGTATTTCAATAAAATCATCCGATTTTTCCAAAAAAATATCAAACTGTGTGTTAAGTTGCCAAGCTAGTCGAAAATCGTTTTGAGCAGTACAAATTCCAATAAATTCAAAGGCGTTGAACGCTTCATTTTCTAGAACGTACCTTTTGATTTTTTTTGACATCTTGCAAAAATAATGATTTATATCGGCTAATTTTCGTAACCATTTAGTTAATAATTTATTCTCTAATTATTAGTAGATCTTTATTAACTTATTAATTTAGTAACTTGAATAATCTTTTTGATTTTGAGTGAAAAATTTGTCTATGTTTGTGATTATGAAAATACAACCCTTATTTAGAGCTTTAACGAGTATTTTATTTTTGATGTCATCGTTGCATTTAATGGCCCAGCCTATAAAAAAATTAACCAAGGAAAATAGTTATAAATGGATGTTTGGAATCGGTTGGAATGCCATGGATGACGATGGAAATGCTGGCGCTTTTTATTCCCCGGAAAATTGGCATTATAATGCATATCCTTCAAGAATATTTGCAGATAGATATATTTATAATGGCTGGTCGTGTGAACTTTCTACAGCCTTTAATCAATATAATCCCAATAAATTAGTAAACGGTCAACTAGGAAAAACAGGAATCTTTTTAGCAACAGATGCTAATTTGAAATATTCATTTTATAAGTTATTAAAATCGGGTACAATTGATCCATATGTATCTGCAGGATTGGGTTTAAGTATGAGAACGAAAGATGACTCTCTGGTAAAACCGACTACTCCAACGCTTAATGTATTAGTCGGGTGTAATTTTTGGTTCTCTAAAACCTTCGGTTTACAAATACAGTCGGGAGGTAAATTAGGATTGACCTCGCCTTTCATGGGAAAATCTAATTATATGCAGCACAGTATAGGGCTTGTCGTACGGTTTGAAACTTTGGCATCTCAGCGATCTGATTTTAGTAAAAAGCGTCACCACATTAATAAGGGTAGGACAAAGATAAAAATACCAAAAGAAAAGAAAGAAAAAGAAGGTTAACTATTCGTTATTCTAAACTTTTTCTTAGTTTCTTGGTTGCCTGTTTTTAAACAATAGAAGTAGAGTCCATTTGGTAAAGTAGTACTATCAAATCGGATAATGTGTCCTCCAGTATCAAATGGTCCATTTGCCAGCTCAACGAGTTTCCCCTCTTGATTTTCTATTGAAAATTCGATGTGCTTAGGTCTTTCAGTAGTGAAATAAAAAGGTATTTCTCCACTTGAGGGGTTTATATCCAAAGGATATAGGATACAAAATAATTCCTGCCTGTGACGCCCTTTACTAAGTCGCTTAATCAACAAACGATACATAATAATGATAAAGAGAATAACTAAGGCATAAAACATAATGTCTTTTAGGATAATATACGTATTCATTTATAGAGATATTACGCCGTTTATGGCACTTGTTTGTTCATAAATAGAAATGATTTCATCGACGTTAAGCATCACGGTTTTAACACTAATACTAATATAATTTCCTTTGCCTGATGGGTGAAATCCAATCGTTGCATTTTCATCAAAAAAGGCTGTGATTTGTGCAATTTTTAGTTGATCGTTGGGAATTATAAATTTAAAAAAGTAGACGTCTGGCCATTCCAATAATTCCAATTGTTCGCGAAGAGTATTGAATGTTTCCACCCCGCAAATTTAAGCGGTTTTTTGCTAATTCTTAATTTTATATCATCCAATTTTTTTATTCTATTATCAGAGGCTAATTATCTTTATTTCAACACGACGATTAGAAATTTGTTCTAGTTCATTACTTTCAGGTATTTTATATAGTGGGTTTGTTACGCCTAAGCCAACATAGGTCATCCTATTTTTTGAAATCCCTTTAGAAATTAAAAAGTCGTAAACGCATTTAGATCTATCGGTAGATAAATCGAAGTAGTCATTAGTAGTACAACAAATATGTCCTTGGATCTCAATAATAAGGTTCTTGTTATTAATCATTTGCCTAAACAAATCATTTAATATAGGTAGTGATTCGGGCAATAAAATTGCTAACCCAGGTTGAAAATTCAAGGCTTTCATAATAATCTTATCACCAATTTTGGCGTCTTTTAGTTTTTCTTCCAAGCTTAGTGTAGTTAAATCTTTTACTTTGGTTCGGATGATTACTTTGCGATTTTCATTGTTTAGTGGCGAAAATTGAAATAGCTCTCCAATACTTGCCTCTTTTTCACTTATTGGATTACTTATTTTTAAGTAATTACAAACTGCATCTACCCGCTTATTTGCTAAAAATCTATTGTATTCGATAGATCCAACAGGGTCTGTAAACCCAAATACACCGGAGATAGAGCCCCCTGAATTTTTTAATTTACTCAATGCAGTGGTTGCATTTTCATCTAAGATGTAACTATTAAAATTAAAGTAAATAACAATGCTGTCTTGGGCACTTAAATAAAAAATAGAAAAGTAAACCAATAATGAAAAAGTATGTCGCATATGTAAATATTAGATAAATTGCTTTTAGGATGTAAAATATGGCTTATAATTCCTTTTGTTAAAATAGGTTACTAATTTTCCGCTCAGATAATTATTCTAGTGTATTTTTGTCCCCATGAAATTAAGCTTGTTTTTTATTCTGATCTGTTTCGGTTCCTTTTCTCAAATAATAAAGACCAATGCAACGGATGAAAAAATTCTGGTTGATGGCATTTTAAATGAATCTTGTTGGCTTAGCGCCAATTTTGTGGAGGGCTTTACCCAAATCCGTCCAAATCCTACTGAAAAATCGCGGAAAAACACTAAAGTAGCGATGACTTATTCGCTTGATGCGATCTATATCGCGGCAATATGTTATGATCATCCTGATTCCATTTCAACGGTTTTTAGTGTGCGAGATGAAAATAGCCCCAACGCAGATATATTTGCGATCTTTCTCGACACGTATAATGACGATCAAAATGGTTTCTGCTTTGGCATAACAAGCAAGGGCGTTCAATTGGATGCTAAAATTGCCGGAGGTGATTATAATGACGCATTAAATTTAGTTTGGAATTCAAAGGTAAAGATCACCGATGATGCCTGGATTGCAGAAATTCGGATCCCTTATTCGGCCATTCGCTTTCCTGAAAAAGAGGTGCAGTCTTGGGGTATTAATTTTTCAAGACAAATTAGTAGGTTTAGGGAGATGGCCACGTGGTCGCCTGTTAATCCTGATATCGAAAATTACCTGCTTGAAAGTGGATCTGTTGATGGATTAAAAGGCATTCATCCGCCTTTTCGCTTGGCCTTAATGCCGTATGTATCTGCCTATCTCATGACAGAAGACGGAAATGTAGCGCAATCATTAAATGGCGGTTTGGATATAAAGTATGGCATTAATGACGCTTTTACAGTTGATGTTACACTAATTCCTGATTTTGGACAAGTTGTGTTCGACAACCAAGTGTTGAATTTGACTCCTTTTGAAATTCAATTCAATGAAAACAGGCAATTTTTCACCGAAGGAAACGAGTTGTTTAATCGATCTGGACTTTTTTATAGTAGAAGAATAGGAATACAGGCACCTGCGGGTGTGTTAAATAATCTTTTACAAAACAATGAGCGCTTATCATCTGTGCCAACTTCAACGCAATTGTTTAATGCAACGAAATTAAGTGGTCGTACAAAATCCGGTTTGGGGATTGGGGTATTTAATGCGCTAACTGCTCCGTTATTCGCTACAGCAATCGATCAAACTACTTTTGAAGAAAGAGAGGTGTTGGTTTCACCACTAACGAATTTTAATGTCATGGTTTTAGATCAAAACCTTAAAAACAACAGTTACATTAACTTAACAAATACGAACGTCACTCGGGCGGGTAGTTTTTATGATGCTAATGTAACTTGCCTCAAAACATTATTAAATACAAAAGATAACAATTACTTCTTAGGGGCATCAAGCGCTCTATCCAATAAGTTATTTATTGACAGCATATCACGGGGTTTCAACTGGAGTTTATCTGCCGGTAAGCAAAGAGGGGCATTTGCTTATTCCGCCTCTTATTTTGAGGAATCAGACACCTATGACCCAAATGATCTTGGATACAATCAACTTAATAACCGAAGAAATTCAGTCCTTTCAGCCTCTTACCGAATTTTTAAGCCTTTTGGGAAGTTTATGAAACTGTCTACGTCTGTCGATCTTGATTATAATCGCTTATATAAGCCCAATGTATTTACTAGTTTCGGCGTCAATCTAAAAGCTTTTGCCATAATGAAAACCTTTATGGCTTTCGGGATAGACTCATATTTTTCTCCCGTTCAACGCTACGATTATTTCGAGCCAAGGACGCCTGGTTATTACTATACATTGCCCGAATTCTGTGGTGCTTCTACTTGGATTTCAACTAATTATCAGAAAAAAGTGGCGCTGGATGCTGGTGGTAGTTATTATGTTATCAACGGTAATAATTGGCGAGAATACGATTATAATATTGGCTTGCGATTTAGATTATCAGATCATGTTTTCTTAAAATACAATTGGGATCAAGGGTTTCAGATTAATTATCTTGGCTTTGCTGTTCCTTTCGGTAATCCTGCTGATACTACTTTTAGTGGTATTCTATTCGGATCAAGGAATCGAAATAACATCACCAATACAATTGCACTAGATTATTCTATCACTAATCGAATGAATGTGAGTTTTCGATTAAGGCATTATCGTTCAACGCTTGCCTATAATGCTTTTTATGAACTACAAGAGGATGGTAGTTTGAATTCAATCCCTTCTTTCAGTGGCCTAGATGCTGCAGGCGAATCGGCATACAATGTAAATTTCAATGCCTTTACGATTGATTTAGTGTACCGGTGGGTTTTTCTTCCTGGTAGCGAAATAAATATCGTTTGGAAAAACTCGATCTTTCAAAGTGATAAATTCGTTGCGGAATCATACATCTATAACCTATCCAAAACCATTCAGCAGGGCCCCAATAATAGTTTGTCTTTTAAACTAATTTACTGGCTAGATGCTCAAAGCATCAGAAAGAAAAAACGATGATTTTCTCTAGGGCTTATTTTTTAAGACCCATTGTTCCCCTCTTTCTCTTGCATTTTCACGAATGCTTTCCCAAAATAGATTAATGTCACCAATGTGGAAACTTTCCATTTTACGTGCGACAAGATTAAAGGGAAAACGTAATTTCGTTAATATCAATCCGCCATCAATAAGTTCCGTCTGAAAAATATGATTGTATTTTTTACCATTATTATAAAAGAATCCATAATGTGCCTTTTTTCTACTTAAAGGAGATAAATCCCATGTTATTGGATTTATGACAGCTTTCCCTTTGTGCCATTTGTTATAATTATCGCTATTCACATTCTTTTTAAAGGTATTCCAAGTAACAAATCCACCAATTCCTTTAGATTCTGTTAAAAAAGGAATAGTTGAAAATTCATTTTGGGCCAATCCAATTCCTGGCATGTAGGCTACAACAAGTTGTTTTTGGAGCGGCTTGTTATCAAAAAAATCTTTTAGCAAGAGGTTAACATGGGTAGAGCCTTGGCTGTGACCTGCTAAAATAATTCCTCTCCCATTATTATAATGTTCCAGGTAAAATTCAAATGCTGCTTTGATATCGGCATAGGCAAAAAGTAAGGCATCTCGTCCTCCATTCGCTAGGCTGTCATATGATCGAATATGCGCTTGTTGATAATAAGGTGCGTACATTCGTCCTGCTTCTGCCCAAGCACTTGCTTGAAATCGGATGGCATAATCTAGCACTTCTCTTCTATGGGCAGTATCATCAATTCCTATATTCCATCGCTTATCCTGATCGTCAACTAGTAAAGTTGGGTAAATGTAGAACACATCGATATTCTTAAATAATGAACTGTCCTTTATTGCACTCTGAATGTTTGGCGATAATTTAGTAGGAAGGACCGCCCAGTTTTTTGCACTACTATAATTACATACCTGAGAATAACTTAGCTGAAAAAAAAATAAGGCGAGAATAAAGGGTATCTTTTTCAAATTAATGTGATTTTTTAATATGTAATTCAATGAAAATCATTTCATTTTCAAAAAAAAAATAAAGGGTCTTGTGTATGTTTTATCCAAACCAAACATCATTAATCAGCTCTTTTCCTGCTTTTTCATTTAATCTCGAAATAATAATTCCCTTGCCATTGAGCAGCTCCGCTCGCATGACTGAAGAAGTAATTTCTAGGTAAAGAATCTTATTCTCAATTTTGATGTTTTTCGTTCTAAACGCTACAGCACTTCCCATTAGTTCGGGCCATGCAGCGATGATGTCCATTTCTAGCATTTTCGATTCTAGTGAAAACGCTTTTAAAAAACGATCAATGACAACTTTTAAAGGCTGACTATCTGAACTGCGCTTGTCAAAGGACTTCATAATGTTATATCGTTTTGATTTGAAACAACTTGGTGGGAATTAACTTCAAAGATACAATTTGAAACTGTTAAAGTAGAAAAAAGGTGCTCCATTCTTTTAACATCTGTATCTGTTACAATCACTTGCCCAAAAGAAGCATCAGTAACAATTTCTATTAACTTTTCGACGCGAGCACCATCTAATTTATCGAAAATATCATCTAACAACAATACAGGAGAAATACCTAAATTGGATTTTAACCACTCGTATTGGGCTAGGCGTAAAGCAATTATAAATGATTTTTGCTGTCCTTGAGACCCGAATTTTTTAACTGGGTAGTCGTTTAATGTGAACAACAAATCATCTTTGTGAATCCCAACATTGGTATAATGTGTTGCAGCGTCTTTGCGAACAGCTTCTTTTAATAAATCAGCAAATGCGCCATCGTTTAGTTGGGAGCGATACGTAAGTCCAACCACTTCGGAATCTTTACCAATTAGGGAATAATATTTTTGAAATATTGGAATGAATTGCTTCAAAAAAGCACTTCTTTTTTCATAAATAATACCGCCTGAATTTACCAATTGGTGATCCCAAGCATCAATGCTTTCCGCATCGAAAAGCCGGTGCTCATACATATTTTTTAGTAAGGCATTACGCTGGTCCAATACCCGAATGTATTGTTGAAGCTGATCCAAGTATACACGGTCTGTTTGCACGAGTATGCCATCCATCCATCGGCGCCTTAATTCGCTTCCATCAGCAATTAAATCACCATCGTATGGCGACACAAACACTACGGGGTATAATCCGATGTGGTCTGCTAGCCGTTCGTATTCTTTTTTATTTCGTTTAACTACTTTTTTTGCCCCTAATTTCACAGCACAAGTAACAAGGGATTCATTTTCGTCATCTTTCCAATTACCTTGAATTGCGAAGAACAACTCTCCAAATTTTATATTTTGCCGGTCCAAGGTGTTCAAGTACGATTTGCACATGCTGAGGTAATGTATGGCATCTAAAATATTAGTTTTTCCACTGCCATTGTCGCCAACTAGGCCATTTAACCGAGGTGAAAAGGTGATTTCAGTATCGGCGTAATTTTTAAAATTAAGAAGGTGCAGGTGGGTTAAATGCATGGGATTCAAAATTACAATTTTATTAACGAAATCTGCACCATGAAAAATATATTTTACATCGTTTTAAGGCATCATAATTATTCTATAAATAGGAACAATTGCTATATTTGTATAAATACTTGAAATTATGTCAAACGCATTTTTTAAAACCCCTTTAGCCATTAATGAACCGGTAAAATCATACGCAAAAGGAAGCGAAGATAGAACTGGTTTATTGTCTTGTTACAACACGATGTACTCGCAGCAGCCAATTGATGTGCCGATGTATATTGGCGCTATGGAAATAAGAACGAGCAATAAAAAACCAATGAGCCCACCACATGAGCATCAAAAGGTCTTGGGTCATTTTAATTTTGGCGATGCTTCGCATGTTAGGGATGCAATTGATGCAGCAATGGCCGCTAGAAGTGCTTGGGCAAATCTTCCATGGGAAGATCGAGCTGCGATATTTTTAAAGGCAGCAGATTTATTGGCCGGTCCTTTTAGAAATAAAATGAATGCCGCCACGATGCTTGCGCAATCCAAAAATGTTTTTCAATCCGAAATTGATGCCGCGTGTGAATTGATTGATTTTTTGCGCTTCAATGTTCAATACATGACCCAAATTTATAAAGAACAACCAGAATCTTCTCCTGGTGTATGGAACCGACTTCAATACCGACCACTGGAAGGATTTGTTTTTGCTATTACACCTTTTAATTTTACGGCAATCGCTGCTAATCTATGCGCTGCTCCAGCTATGATGGGAAATGTCGTGGTTTGGAAACCGTCTGATTCTCAGGTTTATTCTGCTCAGGTTATTATGGAATTGTTTAAAGCTGCTGGCTTACCTGATGGGGTAGTCAATATGATAACTGTTGATGGTCCTGTTGCTGGGGATGTTATTTTTAAGCATAAGGATTTTTCGGGCTTGCATTTTACTGGCTCAACAAATGTTTTTCGAGCTCTTTGGAAGCAAATAGGAGAGAATCTTTCTTATTATCGTACTTATCCAAGGATTGTTGGCGAAACAGGAGGGAAGGATTTTGTGGTGGCACACGCTTCAGCTATTCCAGCAGTTGTTGCAACGGCACTTGCACGCGGAGCTTTTGAATTCCAAGGACAAAAGTGTTCTGCTGCTTCTAGGGCTTATCTTCCAAAATCGCTCTGGCCTGAAATAAAAAAACTGTATGTTGATCAAGTTAATTCAATTAAAATTGGGTCGCCATACGACACGTCTAATTTCGTAAATGCCGTCATTGATGAAACAGCTTTTGATAAAATCAGCTCATTTATCGATTATTGTAAAGCTCAGGCGGATGCCGAATTAATTACCGGCGGAGGCTATGATAAATCAACTGGTTATTTCATTGAACCAACAACCTTTGTTACTACTAATCCGAAGTTTCGTACCATGTGTGAGGAAATATTTGGCCCTGTTCTTACGATCTATATATATGATGATAATGACTATGAACAAACCTTGAAGCTTGTTGATGAAACTTCTGAGTATGCTTTAACAGGGTCCATTATTGCTCAGGATCGTTATGCAATTAATACGGCAACTCGAATATTGGAAAATGCCGCAGGAAACTTTTACATTAATGATAAACCCTCAGGCGCTGTGGTAGGGCAACAGCCTTTTGGTGGCGCAAGAGGTTCTGGAACAAATGATAAAGCGGGTGCTGCCATGAATTTATTACGATGGGTTTCCGCCAGAACAATAAAAGAAACTTTTGTTCCGCCACTTAATTATCAGTATCCATTCCTCGAACAATAATTTTTTTTTATTTTAGCAACTAATTAAACAAAATTTATGATAGCTAAACTTTCTGATGGAACCAAAGTGCATTGCTTAAGAAAACCAGAAGCAAAAATGTTAGACCATCACGTAGAAGGTTATCTTCAAAATGGAATTTCTATTAAGGATGGTGATGTTGTTTTAGATGTAGGAGCTAATATTGGTATTTTTGGGGTTAGGGCGATGCAGAAGGCAAAAAATGTAACTGTTTATTGCTTTGAACCGATTCCTGATATTGTGGAGGTCTTGTCTAAAAATGCCGAACTTCATGGAAATGGAAAAATGCATGTTCTTCCTTTTGGTGTTTCCAATGAGAATACCAATGCTACCTTTACCTACTTTCCAAATACTCCAGCGCTGTCCACTTTGCATCCACAGCAATGGGAGGCTGACCCAACCGCTTTTCAGCGAGCAGTTAAAGGCACGATGCGAAACCCACCCGAAAACATGCGATGGATGAAATGGATTCCCTTGATGTTTTCAGGAATTATTGCCAAGCAATTGGTGAAAGGAAAAAAACTGGTCACGTGTGAATTAAAAACATTGTCTTCTATCATCGAATCAGAAAATATTCAAAAAATCGATTTGCTTAAAATTGACTGTGAGGGTGCCGAATGGGATGTCTTAACAGGTATTAAGGAGGCGGATTGGCTCAAAATAAAATCCATTGTAATTGAAGTTCATGATGCCGAAAATAGAGTTCAAAAAGTGAAAGAATTGTTTACCCAAAAAGGATTTACACGTATTATTGATGAACAAGAAAAAGGATTAGAAAACTCGGCTATGTATAATATTTTTGCTTTGAAAGTATGAATGCTGCTAGTATTGCTATTTATACCATCGTTTTATTGATTTGTACGAATCTATTTGGACTAATATATTCGATGTTGGTTTTGTACACCTCTATTTTTAAAAAGTTTTCGATTCAAAAGAAACCATATGTTAAAGGCCTTTTTTCCAAAAGAATGCCACTTTATCTATTCAACATAACACTCTTATTGACTATTTCTGGTTTTGGAGCCTTTTTTTTCGCTGACTTTTTTAGCCAAGAATTTTCTATTGGAACAATTATTTTTCAAGTTATTTTCGCCTTTGTTATTGATGATATTTTTTTCTATTTCTACCACAGATGGCTTCACGAAAATAAATACATGCTTAAAACGGTACACTCCATTCATCATAGAGCGACAAAGCCTTTTCCGCTTGAATACTTGTATGCTCACCCAATTGAATGGATGCTGGGCATGATTGGTGCCTTTTTAGGATTCGCCATTCTTTTCAGCTTTATTGATGTTAATATTTATGCATTTTGGATTTTTGGTGGATTAAGAAATTTACATGAGATCCACATTCATTCTGATCTCGAATTACCTGTTTCAAGTAAAATACCATTATTGAGTAAAACGAAACACCACGATGACCATCACGCTAAACTGACAGGAAATTATTCTTCGACTTTTATGTGGATGGATCGGCTATTCAAAACTAATTTTTAAGTTATATGAAACTATCCATTTCTTTTCTTTTATTGTTTTTGCTAAATATCCTTTCCGTTCAAAGCCAAACCTACAATTTAACTGTTACGATAACCAATTTAACAAATACAAATGGTCAAGTGGAGGTTGGTTTGTATCGAACCCCATCAAATTTTGCAAAAGTAGGCCTTACCTATTTAAAAATTAGAACAAAAGTTACTGGAAATCAAGTTTCCGTGATTTTTAAGAATTTGGCTGTTGATGATTATGGAGTATGTGTGTATCATGATGTGAATAATAATAACCAATGTGATAGAAACTTTTTTGGTCTGCCAACAGAGCCTTATGGCTTTTCAAATAATGTAAGGCCTTCGTTTTCTGTTCCGTCTTTTGAAAGTTGCTCTGTTTATTTAAATAAAAATAAATCAATTTCAATAAGAAACTCTTTTTAACATTGCATAAATTCTATTGTCGTATGCTAACATGTTCTTTCGTATCTTTGCCCCTTGTTTTAAAACGAAAAATTGGATAAAAAAGAAATTTCCTCAATAGAAGTAATGGACAAATCCACCATCGAATTGGCTTTCAATCTCATGTGTACAGCGAAAACGCTTGCAGAAAAATATGAGCAAAATAGGGAGATTACAGCTAAATATGTTCACGCAACGTCACGTGGGCATGAAGCTATTCAAATTGCCCTTGGTCTTCAACTAAAATCATTCGACTGGGTTTCACCGTATTATCGCGATGACAGTATCCTTCTCGCTATGGGTATTAAGCCTTATGAATTGATGTTGCAGATCTTCGCTAAAAAAGCCGACCCTTTTTCGGGTGGAAGGACCTATTATGCGCACCCATCACTAAACCGTGACGATTTACCAAAAATTATACACCAGTCTTCCGCAACCGGTATGCAAGCAATTCCAACCACTGGTGTTGCCATGGGAATTCAATATAAAGAAAAAACCGGATTATCTGTCGTAGACGCGCAGACTGCTCCTGTTGTTGTGTGCTCTCTCGGAGATGCTTCGTGTACTGAAGGTGAGGTTTCAGAAGCTTTTCAAATGGCCGCATTAAAACAATTCCCTATTGTTTTCTTAGTGCAAGATAATGGCTGGGATATTTCTGCAAAAGCCGAAGAAACAAGAGCTCAAGATATTAGCACCTTTGCTAAAGGGTTTTCTGGAATTGATGTCCGAACGATCGATGGAACTGATTTTCTTTTATGCTACCAAACAATTCAAGAGGTTTTTCATTTGGTTCGAACGGAACGTAGGCCCTTCATTATTCATGCAAAAGTGCCACTGCTCGGCCATCACACCTCGGGTGTAAGAAAGGAATGGTATAGAGATGATTTAGTAGAAGCAGAAAAAAATGATCCCTATCCAAAATTAAAAGCGCTACTCACCAGCTATAAATTTTCACTTGCTGACCTTATTAATATCGAAGCAAACTGTAAAAAGTTAGTCGATAAAGAATATGAATTAGCAATTGCTGCTCCAGAGCCTGATCTTGAGTCAGTAACTGATTTTATTTTTGCTCCAACCACTATTTTGGAAGAAACTGGTCAAAGAGAGCCTCCCGGCAAAAAGAAAACCGTTATGGTCGATTCTGCCCTATTTGGCGTGAGGGAATTGATGCAAAAGCATCCAGAGGCATTGTTGTATGGTCAAGATGTGGGTAGAAGACTTGGAGGTGTCTTTAGAGAGGCGGCCACGTTAGCACAAACATTTGGCGATGATAGGGTCTTTAATACCCCAATTCAAGAAGCGTTCATTATCGGTTCTACTGTGGGAATGTCGGCGGTAGGATTGAAACCGATTGTAGAAGTTCAATTTGCGGATTATATCTGGCCAGGCTTAAATCAATTGTTTACTGAGGTGTCTCGATCCTATTATTTATCAAATGGTAAATGGCCGGTTAGTTGTGTCATCCGGATCCCAATTGGCGCCTATGGTTCCGGGGGCCCTTACCATTCGTCTAGTATAGAATCTGTTTTAACGAATATTCGAGGCATTAAAGTCATTTATCCATCAACTGGTGCTGATTTAAAAGGATTAATGAAGGCTGCTTTCTATGACCCAAACCCGGTCGTAATTTTAGAACATAAAGGCCTTTATTGGTCTAAAATACCAGGTACGGAAGGTGCAATGTCGCCCGAACCAGATGAAGAGTATTGTATTCCTATTGGAAAGGCTAGGTTGGTGCAAGAGGTAGATGCCGAACATGAATCCAAAGGTGAAAGTTGTGGCGTTATTACCTACGGTAGAGGAGTGTATTGGGCATTAGAGGCATCAAAAAGCTTTCCAAATAGGGTGGAAATTTTGGACTTGAGAAGCCTAAATCCCTTAGATCACCAAGCAATGAACGCGCTTTGCCAAAAACACGGAAAGATTTTAATCTTAACGGAAGAATCCATAGAATGTAATTTTGCGCTTGGATTGGCAGGAAGGCTTCAGCGCGATAACTTTAATTTCCTTGATGCTCCGATCCAACTGCTTGGCTCCATTGATACACCTGCAATACCGCTTAATTGTGGCTTGGAAGAGGCCATTCTGCCTAATGCAGGCAAGGTTCAATCCGCTTTGGAAAAACTTTTAAATTATTAAAATAATTTTATGAGAATTCAAGAAATAATTGCTGCTGTTGCCACTTTTCATGATGCTTTTGGAATTGAAAATAATAATGTCCCCACCACAGATTTAACTGCCAAGGATATAGAATTACGATTCAATTTAATGAAAGAAGAAAATGAAGAATACTTGGAGGCAGCTAAAAATAATGATATTGTTGAGATAGCTGATGCCCTAGGCGACCAATTGTATATTTTGTGTGGAACCATTTTGCGACACGGCCTTCAGCACAAAATAGAAGAGGTTTTTAATGAAATACAGCGCTCAAATATGAGTAAACTTGATGAGTTTGGAAAACCCATCTATCGTGAAGATGGAAAAGTGCTCAAATCAAGTCTCTACTTTAGACCTGATATTAAAAAAATCATTCAAAAGATTTAATGCGCAACCGAGGGTGATTACTTTTTAATGAGTTATTCACTTTTTACCTTTCATTTCTTTTAGCGTATCGCAATTCTTTTAAAGGTGTTTGTTTTAGTTTTGAACTAATCAATTCTTTACATGAAAGACATATCTATTTATTTCCAACCCATAAGCCAATCGACCGATTTTAATGAGGAGCAATTGGGTAGTATTATTGATGCTCACACAAAAGAGTTTCCTGATTTATCATCGAGTGGCTGCGCCATAATTTATGTTCCAGAATATAGGGGTGTGTTGCATGAAAATGAAACTGCCGATAAAGAAATAGTTGGCCCAGGTAATTTTAGAGATGAATTGTATTCCTTATATAAAGGATCACAATGGAAAACAACGATTTATGATTTGGGAAATTTATTGCCAGGAAAAGAATTAAAAGACACCTATTTTGCCTTATCGCAAGTTGTTGCTGAATTAGTAAAAAATAATATTCTTCCAATAGTTATTGGTGGTAGTCAGGACTTGACAACCGCTATGTTCATTGGTTATGAGGAATTAGAGCAATTAATAAATACCTGTACAATCGATTCAAAATTAGATTTGGGAACGCCCGAGGAGCCGATAACGCACGAAAAGTATATCGGTAGTTTGTTGATTAGAAGGCCTTGCTATTTGTTTAATCATGCGAATATTGGTCTCCAAATTCCCTTTGCCCAACCTAAAGAATTGGATTTGTTTGAAAAACTCTTTTTTGACGTTTGCCGCTTAGGTGAATTCAATGCCGATTTTAAAACTGCCGAACCTATTCTGAGGAATTCTGACATTATTAGTTTCGATTTTCAAGCTATTCGAGCTTCTGAAACAAATAATAAGCAGGGAAATCCAAATGGATTTTATGCCGATCAAGCTTGCCAAATTAGCAAATATGCAGGTATTAGTGATAAGGCGACCAGTTTCGGTATTTTTAATTGCTTTTCCGATAAATCGATTGAAGCAAAGTTAATAGCTCAAATGACATGGTATTTTTTGGATGGATTTTTTTCTAGAAAAGGTGATTTTCCAAAAGGAAGTAAAATGGATTACACCAAGTTTACTGTTTTTCTGGAGAATGGAACTCACGAAATAGTTTTTTATAGAAGTAACAAATCTGATAGGTGGTGGATGGAGGTTCCTTATCCACCGAGTGAATTTTCTAAATTCGAACGACATCACTTAGTTCCATGTAACAAATTTGACTATGATAGGGCTATGAAAAATGAAATGCCTGATTTGTGGTGGAAAACGTATCAAAAATTAGGGTGAGAATTAATGCTCGCACTTTAATCAATTTGAAAACCTTTATGGCTCGTATTCTTCATTTTTATTTTGCTGTATTTTTAATTTTTAATCAACTTTTTTTTCATTTTGGTTTTTTTTAATTATTTTAGCATCCTAATTTTATAGCTGAACTGCTAAGTTAACGTATAAATTTATTACTAAGTAAAACTAAAACTATTGAAAATAAGACTATTAGCCTTAATTGCATTGCTTATTTCAGGTAACGTAATTGGTCAGCAAGATAAGTTGCTAACCCATTTTTTCTTCGATAAGATGAGTATCAATCCTGGGGAAACTGGTTTAGATGATGGTATTTGTGCTACATCAATTTATAGAAATCAATGGGATAAGGTAAATGGTGCGCCAAATTCAGCAGTACTCAATATAGAAGCGAATATGAATCGTTTTTTTCCGGGTGGTCTTGGCATCTCTTTTTATCATGATGCAATTGGTTTCTCACGTCAAAATAATGTGTTGTTAAATTATTCCTATCCAATTCAAATTGGGAACATTGGTCGCTTAGGCCTAGGCGTAGGTGTAGGGATTATGACCTATGGTATGAATCCATTATGGATTCCGCCTCAAACGCTTATTGATCCAACTCTTCCTGCTGCTGGTTTTCAAGCAGCTAATTTGGATTTAAATTTCGGGGCGTATTTTAAAGGTAAGAATTTTTATGCGGGCTTGTCATCCACACATTTAAGCGAGTCAGAATTGTCAAGCGTCGGAGTTCAAGTTACCCCTTCAACATATCAATCTGCAAGACACTATTATGCAATGGGTGGTTATAAAATGATGGATGTCGCAGGAGGAAATATCGATGCTAATCTATTAATTCGAACCGATTTAGTTAAATTCTCAGCAGATATTAATGCGCGCTATTTCTTTGTAAAAAATAATAAGGAATTAGCCTACGGAGGATTAACATATCGCACATCTGATGCTGTAGCCCTAATGCTAGGGTATAATCCTTTCAATAATTTTACTGTAGGATATTCCTACGATATCACATTAAACAAACTATCAAGCGTTTCCCGTGGATCTCATGAGATTATGGTGAAATATTGTTATTATTTACCACCGCCTCCAAAGACAAAAGCACGTCACCCGAGGTGGTTATAATTAAAATTAAAAAATTGGTGTAACCATTTTTATTGTTCATACGTTATAGCAAACCTTGATAACCTGTAGCAAAGTTAGTTTGTGTAATGATTGAACCTAAATTAAGGATAAGATGAAAAGAATTTTTGCTTTAGTAGTTGTTGTTGTAATGTTGTCTGGATGTGATGACATTGATGGCAATTTAGTAGGTGTTCAAGGACGCGATACTTTTTACCCAGATATTTTAGGTCCTGGGAAAGTTCCATACGGAATGATTTATGTTCCTTCGGGTGCCTACAATCAAGGAGAAAATGATGAGGACATCATGGGCTTGCACACAGCGAGAACCCGTTCTGTATCCGTTCAAGCTTTTTACATGGACGCATCAGAAATTTCTAATAACGAATACCGCCAATTTGTTGATTGGGTGCGCGACTCTATGGCGCGTGAAAAATTATATCGACGACAATCTGGTGATGATGCAGAGAATTGGGTAAATGTGCCAGATCCTTTCTTCAGAGAACCTTACCGTTCATTAATTTCTCAAGGTTCAGATGCTCAAGGTGCGAATACACCTTTTGAACCATTTTTAGATCCAGCTGGAGGAGAAGAATTAGACAAAATGTATTTAAATCTCACTGGTTATAAAAATGTAAATCCCAAATTAATTAGTGCGAACACTAAAAAATTAACTAAAGACATTACGCGTAAAAACATAGATGCTGAGATGGAAATGTCTGCTGAAAAAGTGACAGCCATTTTAAGTGCATATTCATCCTCAAATGGAGGAAAATCCGACGATAAAGACGATCCTAAAGCAGCAGACTATAAGCAATCAATTAAAGAACAAGGAGGTCGTGTTGAAAACCGTAAATATTTTACGCTAAATTGGGAAGTGCCAATTGATTATACAGATCCTGAAACTGCATTTTTATTATCAGACATGTACTTGGGGGAAGAGGAACAATATTTTAAAAATAAACAAATTGACACACGTTTATTATTTTACGATTATTTCTGGATTGATTTCAAAGAAGCTGCGAAACGAGGTAAAATCCAAACAGCGGATGTTGACTCGCGAAATCTTTACGACTACAATGGTCAAACAGGCTCTAGCAGAAGAGACCCATTATCGAAAGATCAAAAGACAAATGGTTTGCACCGTGCAACATTAAATACTGATGGAAGTCAGGTTATGTTTGACCGCACTGTTTACGATAGTCCTGATACTTCTCTTCGATCTGTACCGAAAGATAATAATAATAATGCCTTGGTTCAAGAAGGAATCCTTATTAATCCTGGTCAAGATTTGGACTTAGGGTATACTAATACCAAAGGTCAACATAATGCAATTCGTGGTCATACTGATAGAAGTAGGTTTATAATTAAGGAACGAATCCATGTTTATCCTGATACAATGTGTTGGGTAAGAGATTTTACATATGCTTTTCATGAGCCTATGACACAAAATTATTTTTGGCATACTGCATACGATAATTATCCAGTTGTCGGTGTAACATGGTCACAGGCTAAAGCATTTTCTGTTTGGCGAACACAATTATATCATAGCTGGCTATTATCGAATGGCGATTTATTTGTCAACGATTTTCGTTTGCCAACTGAAACTGAATGGGAACGAGGAGCTCGTGGAGATTTAGATCTTTCACAATATCCTTGGGGAGGGCCGTATATTCGAAATGCTAATGGGTGTTTCTTAGCTAACTTTAAGCCAATGAGAGGTAGGTATTTTGAGGATGGTGGATTTCATACTGTTAAAGTGTATTCTTATAATGCTAACGCTTATGGTTTATATTGTATGGCTGGAAATGTTGCCGAATGGTGTTCCTCCGCTTTTGATGAATCATCTTATGAGTTTACTCACGATTTAAATTCTGATGTTACTTACGATGCAAAAGATGGTGATCATCCTGTCAAAAAACGAAAGGTAATTCGAGGCGGTTCTTGGAAAGACATTGCTTATTATTTAATGAATTCCACACGAACATATGAATATCAAGATTCTGCTAAATCCTATATTGGTTTTAGAAATGTAATGACTCATCTTGGTCGAGGAGGTAAGGATCTAGAAGCGGAAAATGGTGAGGAAATCCAAAGTGATATTCAATTAAAATAATCAAGTAATAATTCAATCAAAGTTTAATATTTAAAATCTAAAAGTTATGAGTGGTAAGTCAGGAGGTTTTTTTGCTTCAAAAGGTTACAAGAATTTAATGAAGTTTGTTTATGGTTACGGTGCATCCGTTGTTATTTTGGGAGCATTATTTAAAATTATGCACTGGCCTTATTGTGATGTAATGCTAATAGTGGGTCTTTCTACTGAGGCGGTAATATTTGCTTTAAGTGCAATGGAGCCATTACATGCTGAACCAAATTGGGCCGTTTATTATCCATATTTATTACCCGAAGATGAAAGACCTCAATCTGCTGATGAATTAGCGGCATTTCCAAAACCAATGGAATTAGGTGGTGGTTCAGGAGGATCCTCTGCAACTGGCATTACTGAAAAGTTTGATGAACTTCTCGCTAATGCTAAGATTGACCAGGCTCTTTTAGATCGTCTAGGTTCATCCATGCGTGATTTGAGTCATAATGCTGAGCAATTGAAAAGTGTTTCTTCTGCAGCAACAGCTACTGATTCTTATGTCGCTAGTTTAGAAGCGGCTTCTAATAAAGTTTCTGCACTTTCTGAAGCATACGAAAGAGCATCAGTTTCTATTTCTGGTATGACATCATCGACTGCTGAGGGCGAATCATTTGGTGAGCAAATGCAAAAAGTATCCAAAAACCTTGGGGCATTAAATAATGTTTATGAGCTTCAATTACAAGGTTCATCGGCACACTTAGAAGCAACTCAAGGTTTCCAAAAACAAGTAGTTGAAATGATGGGTAATTTATCAGCATCTGCTGAGGATACTCGTTTATATCGTGAGAACATGGCCATTTTAGCTCAAAACTTAACTGATTTGAACAATGTTTATGGCAACATGCTTAAAGCGATGAAAAGCTAATTTAACCAACAACCAAACTTAATAATTAACCTAAAAAACATA
Source organism: Flavobacteriales bacterium (assembly GCA_947475095.1). Lineage (GTDB taxonomy): Bacteria > Bacteroidota > Bacteroidia > Flavobacteriales_D > Crocinitomicaceae > UBA952. Next base: position 83,815 of record CANJLG010000007.1, on the reverse strand, counting down.
GATTATGGCTGGTGGTAAAGAAACCCCAAGACAAAAAATGATTGGAATGATGTATTTAGTACTTACAGCGCTTCTTGCGTTGAATGTATCTAAATCTGTTCTAGATGCATTTGTTGCAATTGAAGAAAATATTCAGAGGGGTAATATAATTCAAGTAGATAGAGGGAATATTTCAAAAAGAGATCTATCAACTGAAATGGCAGGTGTATTAGATGATGAATCAGGTAAAGCCAAAAAACTTAAAATTAAAGGTCTTTTAGAAATCATTTCTAAAATTGATAAAGAAGCAGGTTCAATGATAAAATTTATTGATAGTATTAAACTTCATATTTTAGAAAAATCTGGTGAAAATATAAAGGCCGTTAAAGATAAGGACAAAAAAACCATTATTTGGAAAAGCTATAATCCAAATGATCCTTTACTGCCTACCAGAATGAATCTTGATGCTGTTCAGGCAAAAGATCAATTTGATGTTCCAATGCATGAAATTATTGGTGCTGACATTAAAAATTTAGAAAAAGACAAAATAGGTCTAAAGCTATGGAAAAGGTATAACAATTTTCGAAATTTTATTACTGGTGCAGCTGGTTCTTATTCAGACGGTGGGAAACAATATTTAGTTAAAGTGAAAGATATTAACAACTTTAAAAATAATGCTGAGTTGTCTAAAGGCATAAAGTCAATGTTATTTGCTGCTGGCAATAATATGAATAAAGAAGACGAGATTGCTTTAACTAGTATTTATGAAGAATTAACCAAACAAGAACTTAATGATCACCACGAACAAGTAAATGTCCATTGGATTTCTAAGACTTTTGATCACTCTCCTTTAGTTGCAGCTGTAGCATCATTATCATCGTTGCAAAATGAGATTTTAGTTGCTCGTGTAAAAGCAATTAATTTACTTAAAAGTAAGGTGACAACAGGTCAATATTCATTTAATAAAATTAAAGAATTAGTAAGTGGACCAGGTGTTGCTTCGGCGGGAGAAACCATTGAATTGAAAGTGACTATGGCAGCATATGATTCTGACAATAATCCTACAGTTAGTTCGAATTCTGGTTCAGTTGTTGTGGCAGAAGGAATTGGAACAATAACGGCAAAAGCTCCTCAAGGGGGAGAAATGAACTTCAATGGTACCGTTTCTATCAAGGATAAAACGGGCACTGAAAAGCCAATGCCGTGGTCTTGGAAGGTTAAAGTAGTTGAACAAGCAGGTGCAATGGAGATGCCAGAATTTAATATCCTATATAAAGGATATAACAATAAAATCATTGGTGTTGGATCTGGTGTTGTTTCTTATACTTTGAATGGAAAGTCTGCTACAATGGTTGGGGGTAGACCTCAATTTATTATCAATCCAAGTGCATTAGGCAGCACTACTTTAACTTTAATGGGAACAACGAAAGATGGTCAATCTGTTAAATTAGCTAGTAATACCTATGATGTAAAATTAATGCCAAGACCATCCGTTAAGTCTAAATCAATTTCTAAGTCATCTGGTGCTAAAATTTTAGTAGAATTACTAGGAAGTCCTATTAATATTGGATTTACAGTACTGGGAGGTGAAGTTCTAGTAGGTGATGGTTTCCCTTTCAGAGGTGACTTTGCCCCTGCTGCAGCTGTTAAATCAATGAAATCAGGGAAGTCTGTTGGTGTAATCGTTCAAGTTAAAAATAATTTAACTGGAGAAGTTTATAACGTCGACGGTTCCTTGAAGGTTAATTAATTATTTTAACGATTGAATTATTTAAAGCTTAAGTTATGAAAAATGTATTTTTGATTATATGCTTAATAGGTTCAATAGTAACCTCCTGGGCTCAAGGTTCAAATAATGATCCTTTCAAAGGCCCAATTAATATCTCTTCGCAGGGCGTATTAGACGGTGTGGTACTCAAAGAGGAAGTCCCTTTGCGTTCAAAGGCAGAATATGAACATGTTCGTTTTTCAGACTATGTATGGTCAAAACGTGTCTTTTCTCGAATCGATGCACGAGAGAAGATTAACCATCCTCTTTTTTATCCTTATGATTATTTCCTTGAAGATTGGGCTCCTCCAATCAAAAGATCAGATATCGATAAGAAAGATTGGGTTAAACACCAAGAAAGATATTCACTTTGGACGATAATCTTGCGACATATCATGCTAGGGGATCTTCACGTTTTTGAAGTAGCGAACCCTGACTTTCCTACCATAGAAGATGGTTTTCAACTTAAATACCCTATTTATTCTTCAATGTCAAATGATCCTTTTTTCGAAGACATGAAGTATAGGAAAAAAATTAGCAGAATGATTAGTTACGGTGGTACAGGACCAAAATGGACATATGAAGATGGTAATGGCTTTACTGACTATTACCAAATTACAGATACCACTTTATCTTTTGATCAATGGTTTAATAACTATGCAAAGGATCCAAATATGGAGGTTATAACAAGGGAGCCTAAAGATGAGCTTAAGCTTTCATTCGAAAGTGCTTTGGAATTAGGTTCTAGTTATCTTGCCAAAGCTGATGTTGTGAGTTTTATTTCTTCCCAAAGTATTAGCGCTTATAATATTAAAGAGGATTGGTTTTTTGATAAAGAACGGTCTGTTTTAGATAAGCGAATAATTGCGATTGCTCCTGTTGCAAGATACAAACCAATCGAGGAAGATGACGCTTTGGATGATTGGGAAGTAGCTGTTGATGGTCTTAACCGGTTCAGAGATTTTGTGGCTGTAAATCAAAAAGGCGCTTTAGTTTCTACCGATCAAGGTGCATTTGATAAATACGATGGTCCAACAATTGAAAGAGAAATGTTTTGGTTGTATTTTCCTGAACTAAGAAATGTAATTGTAAATTACTTTGTTTACAATGAGAAATCAGATGCCCAATGGATGTCCTTTGATGATTTATTCTGGAAGCGTCGCTTTTCGGGTATGATCTACAAATCTTCCGATAAGTTTGATCGTGACTTAAACGATTATCGTTACGGGGTAGACGCTTTGTATGAAGCTGAAAAAATCAAAGAAGATATTCGGAAATGGGAACATGATGTTTGGAATTTCTAAGCAATTAAAAAGTTTATATAAACCCTGGCATTCGCCGGGGTTTTTTGTTTTATTTTTGTACCATGAAATGGATCGGTTCTCGAATTAGTTTTGTTGATCACCCCACGAAAACGACCGTTGTTATTGAACCAGAAAAAAACTTTTGGGTAAATATGATGATGGGAGCCTGGTTGGCCATGTGGTATGTAGTTGGATTCACCTTGATCTGGGCGTTTTATACCTTGACTTTATCACAACAAGAGCAAATAATTGTAATAGTATCCTTAGTCTTTTGGTTATACTATGCCTCTAGGGTCACTAAAGCATTTTTGTGGTTGCAGTATGGTAAAGAAAAAATAAAAATGGATGAAGTGGGTATCCACATTAAAAAATCAATTGCTAATTATGGAAAATCAACGATTTATTATCATGACAATATAAAGCAAATTAGCATCATTTTTCCCGAACCAAATTCAATACAAAGTGTTTGGGAATCATCTCCTTGGATTAATGGTGGTGAACGTATTTATTTTGATTATTTAACTAAACAAGTTCGTTTCGGAAAAAAAATTAATCAAAAGGATGCAGCAATATTACTCAATGTATTGATTAAGCGAAGTCGACAATTTATAAAAAAGTAACTATGTACGGAAAATTAAAGCATTATTTATCGGAGGAACTCGCTCAAATAGAGGCGAATGGTCTTTTGAAAAGAGAGCGCATCATTACCACACCGCAAGGACCGCAAGTTTCTGTTTCTACAGGTGAAGAGGTGGTGATTATGTGTGCGAATAACTATTTGGGTTTATCCTCACATCCTGAAGTGATTCAAGCCTCTAAAGACGCCTTAGATTCGCATGGCTTTGGTATGTCTTCTGTGCGGTTTATTTGCGGAACTCAAGATATCCATAAGGAATTAGAGCGGAAAATTGCTGAATTCTATGGGACTGAGGATACTATTCTTTATGCTGCAGCTTTTGATGCCAATGGAGGTTTATTTGAGCCCTTGTTTAACGAGGAAGACGCCATCATCTCTGACGCATTAAACCACGCTTCTATTATTGATGGGGTTAGGTTATGCAAGGCGCAGCGCTATCGCTATAATCATTCCGATATGGCAGATTTAGAGCTTCAACTTCAAAAAGCTCAAGCGCAAAGGCATCGTATTATTGTAACTGATGGCGTATTCTCGATGGATGGCGATATTGCTTTAATGGATCAAATTTGTGCCTTAGCGGATAAATATGATGCACTCGTAATGACAGATGAATGTCATTCTGCAGGATTTATTGGCAAAACCGGAAGGGGTGTGCCTGAGCATTGTGGCGTTATGGATCGAGTGGATATAATAACAGGAACACTAGGCAAAGCGCTTGGTGGGGCAATGGGAGGCTATACTACTGGAAAGAAAGAAATAATTGAAATGCTTCGTCAACGCTCTCGCCCATATTTATTCTCCAATTCACTAGCACCGGCAATAGTTGGCGCATCTCTGAAAGTATTTGAGATTTTATCAAAAAACACCTCTTTAAGAGATAAATTGGAACAAAATACCCTTTATTTTAAAGATAAAATAGTAGCCGCAGGTTTCGACATCAAACCAGGTGATTCCCCAATAGTTCCTATTATGCTCTACGATGCAGCGCTATCTCAAACTTTCGCAAATGAACTACTCAACGAAGGGGTTTATGCTATTGGTTTCTTTTATCCAGTTGTTGCAAAGGGACAGGCCCGAATTCGGACGCAAGTTTCTGCTGCTCACTCTAAAGAAGATTTGGATAAAGCGATTGCTGCTTTTGTTAAAGTCGGAAAAAAATTAAATGTTATTTGATTAATTAACTTGTTAATTAACTTTTCAATCTTACTTTTGTGGCATGATAAAATGCAATGCAACAATTAAATTATTTTTTTTAAGCTTGTTTTTATTGCAATTAATTTCGGTTTGTTATCAATTCGAATGTAAATCAGCCAATATTAAGTTAGGTGAAGTTTCAACTGAAGAGGGGATCGTAGATTTTTCGACAGAAGACAGTGAGGTAGAAGTTGATGCAGAATTTTATCTAATTGGCAACAAAAATTTAAGTTCGAATCATTTTGTTAGTGACGTTTATCAACAAACAATTTATTTGAGTCACAATGATCAAATACCAAAACCGGTATATTTAGAAATACCTTATTCCCCCCCAGAAAATAAAATTTAGATCAATTACCTAGTAGTTATTTAAATTTTATATCAATGAATCATTTTTTTAAAGCATGGCAAAAAGATTTGCCAGCGAGTATCGTAGTTTTTTTTGTAGCCTTACCATTGTGTATAGGCCTTGGTTTAGCCTCAACCTCCGTTTTAGGAATTCCTGGGCTACCTAGTCCATTTTCTGGGATTTTGGCAGGGATTATAGGGGGAATTATCGTAGGTGCCTTAAGTGGATCTAGCAAAGGTGTTTCAGGACCTGCAGCAGGTTTAATTACCATCGTTATTGGGGGAATCACTGTATTGGGAAGTTATCAAGGGTTTTTATTAGCGGTTGTTTTAGCGGGCATTATTCAATTAATAGCGGGCTTTCTGCGCTTTGGCTTAATTGCTAATTATTTCCCCTCAGCGGTAATAAAAGGAATGTTAGCATCAATTGGGATTATTTTAATTTTAAAACAAATGCCACATTTAATCGGATTTGATGCTGATTTCATTGGAGATGAGGCATTTATACAAAAAGATGGCCATAATACATTAACTGAATTATTTTACGCGATCCAAAATTCAAATATCGGAGCCTTAATAATAGGTTTGATCTCATTAGCATTATTTATTGTGCTTGATTTATCATATGTTAAAAAAATTCGTTTTTTCTCACTCATTCCTGGGTCATTATTGGTCGTTGTTTTTGCAATTTTTATTAATCAATTATTTCTAACCTTCTCTCCTTCTATTGCTATTCAAGCATCCCATTTGGTTAAATTGCCTATATTAAATACACCTTCTGATCTTTTTAATCATTTTGTACATCCTGACCTTTCTTTTTTAAGGAATGTCAATTGCTATATTATTGCTTTTACACTTGCTATTGTGGGCAGTTTAGAAACTTTGTTATGCGCAGAAGCAACTGATAAGTTGGATAATGAAAGAATGATTACGCCAACAAATAGAGAGCTAAAAGCGCAAGGAATTGGCAACATTCTATCTGGGTTAATCGGGGGACTGCCAATAACTCAAGTGATTGTGAGAAGTTCAGCTAATATAGGTGGTGGTGCAAAGTCTAAATTGTCCACCATATTACATGGTTTTTGGCTTCTCTTAGCCGTATTATTTGTCGCTAAATGGCTAAATCTAATTCCGCTTTCAGTCTTAGCGGCTTTATTGGTTTTTGTTGGATATAAACTCACCAAAATCAATTTATTTAGGGAGCAATATAAAAATGGTTTGGATCAATTTATTCCTTTTTTTTCCACCATTTTAGGTGTGTTATTTACTGATTTGTTAATTGGAATCGCGATTGGTATTGTTGTTTCAATGTTCTTCTTATTAAGAAAAAACTTAAAAAATGATTATCGAAAAGAAATAAATGATGGTATAATTGTAATATATCTTTCTGAAGATGTTTCCTTCTTGAATAAAGCAAGCATTAAAGCGGAATTAAATGACATTCCGTCTAATTATGCATTAAAAATTGATGGTACAGCTTGTAAACACATTGATTTTGATGTACTTGAACTCATGAGAGAGTTTATGTTGCATAAAGCGCCACAAAAAAATATTAGTGTAGAATTAATAAATATCAAAGTATAATAAAAAGTATTAATTTAATCGAATGAACATGGAAAATTTTTATAAATCGTTGCTTGACAATAACAAGGTTTGGGTGTCTAAGAATTTAGAGAAAGATCCTGATTTTTTCAACCGATTAGCGAATGGTCAGCAACCGCCTTTGCTTTGGATTGGTTGTTCGGATAGCCGAGTTCCCGCGAATGAAATTATTGGTGCACAACCTGGGGAGGTCTTTGTGCACCGTAATATTGCTAATATGGTTATTCATACAGACATTAGTATGTTATCTGTATTAGATTATGCAGTAAATGTTTTAAACGTGAAGCATATCATCGTTTGTGGCCATTATGGATGTGGCGGTGTTCAAGCTGCAATGGGCAATAAGCAGATTGGATTAATTGATAATTGGATCCGCCACATTAAGGATGTCTACAGACATCATGCAACTGAATTAAATTCTATTGATGGAGAAAAGGATCGTTTCAATCGTTTTGTTGAATTAAATGTTGTTGAACAAGTATTTGATTTGGCAAAAACCTCAATCGTACAAGGAACCTGGAAAAAAAAGAAAGAGTTACATATTCACGGATGGGTATACGATATTGCTGATGGTCTAATTAATGATTTAGAGGTAACAATTAGAAACAATGAATCATTAGGCCAGGTGTATAAGCTAGATATTATTTAATGACTAGTTAGATTCAACTAATGTGATTGCCGCATGCGCTCCATCTGCTTTGGTGATCTCGCCTTTTAATTGAGTGAGCCCATCAATTTTAGTTTGATTTAGCATACCACTTGCGTATTTATTACCATTTAGTATGATCCTTAGTTCTATCTGACTATCTGCTTTGTTAAGCATATTTAGCTCGTAAATTTCTTTTGGCTGAGTAATGAAAAAGAAGCTGCCCGAACTTTCTCCACTCAATAAATTAATACTTGCTTTTATTTCAAGTCCGTCTAGCTTTCCGTCAAAAGAAGTTGATTTTTGGGCATAGAAACTAAATGAGGTCATCATTATCAGTGCAAAAGAGAGTAGGTTTTTCATGGTGTTTTTTTTAATAAAATTAATACATAATAGTTGCCTGATCGTTTTCTTACCAAAAAATATTTTTGACTCGATCCGCCTAGGCGGATCTTAATCCTCACTTTGCCAATCGAGACAAAGAAAAAACGAATAGTAAGTATGGATGTTTTTGGGAAATCTCGATAATTTAACCACTTTTTTAGTGTTTAATTTCTCCGAGTTGTTTTGGATCATGCTTATGATGAAATAAGAGCGCAAAAAACACCGCTATGAATAATGCATATAGCGAAAAGCAGAGCCAAATATTTGTCCAGTCTTTACTTCCATCTGAAAAGAGGAAATAGTGATCGATTAAATAGCCACTGGCAAGACTTCCTAAAATAGCACCAAAGCCGTTGGTCATCATCATAAATAAACCTTGCGCACTTGATCGGGTACTTGGATCGACGGTTGAATCGACAAAAAGAGATCCCGAAATATTAAAAAAGTCGAATGCCATTCCATAAACGATACAAGAAATAATAATCATCCAAAGGCCATCAGCAGGATTTGCGTAGGCTAATAAACCAAATCTTAAAACCCAAGCGATCATACTTATTAGCATCACCTTTTTTATTCCAAATCGATATAAGAAAAATGGAATGGCAAGTATAAAAAGTGTTTCCGAAATTTGGGAAATAGACATTATTATGGTCGAATATTTTACGGCAAATGAATCAGCATAGATAGGGATTTCCTTAAAGTGATCAAGGAATACATCGCCATACATATTGGTTAATTGAAGAGCGCCGCCCAGTAGCAATGAGAACAGAAAGAAGATGAGCATTTTGTAGGATGCTAGTAATTTGAATGCGTCTAAACCAAGCACTTGAACCCAATTTCTATTACTATTTTTGTTTGGAGTAGGCGGACATTTGGGTAAACTCAATGAATAGAAAGCTAAGATTACCGCGGCAATTCCAGCAAAGTAAAATTGATTTACAGAGGCCTTATTTCCCGTTAAATTAGTTAACCACATGGCTGCAATAAATCCGATGGTCCCCCAAACTCGAATGGGCGGGAATGTTTTTACAATGTCTAATTTATACTTCGTTAATACGCTATAACTAATTGAATTAGAAATGGCGATCGTTGGCATATAGAAAAGCATTGCAAGTAAGATTACCCAGAAAAAAGTGAACGAATCATTGACAAATGGAAGTGCCATTAAGCTAATACCTCCTAAGATATGAAGTAAGGAAAATAAGCGTTCTGCATTCATGTAGCGATCAGCAACAATACCCATTAAACTGGGCATAAACACAGAAGAAATTCCCATGGTGGTAAAAATGGCACCGAATTCTGTTGCATCCCATTTTTTTGTAGAAAACCAGTAATTTGCTATGGTAATTAACCAAGCTCCCCAAACAAAATATTGTAAAAAGATCATTATGATTAGTCTCAACTTAATCATTTTCGCAGGATTTTCGATTAATTGAGAATTTTGACTCATCATTAGAAAGTTCTTTTGGCAATCTCATCCCTTAAACGCGATGCAAGTTCATATTCTTCTCGCTCAATGGCTTCTTTAAGTTTATTTTGTAATTCCTCAATTGAATCGCTGCCATCGCTATGAACATTGAATGACTCATCTAACTCTAATTGTTCAATATTATCGTCGTCTGAGGAGTCATCATCCTCATCGAATTCGCCTAAGTCTTTTGTATTACCGACTTCCTCCAATACACTATTATAGGAATAGATAGGGCAGTTGAAACGAACACCTATTGCAATTGCATCAGATGTCCTTGAGTCGATTTCCGTAACTTCATTTTCTTTAATACAAATTATCTTAGCATAAAACACACCTTCATGAAATTTATAAATGATTACTTCGGTAACCATCACGTTGTAGGCTTCACAAAAAGATTTAAAGAGGTCGTGAGTTAATGGTCTGTTAGGCGCCATTTTTTCTAGTTCGATCGCAATAGCTTGCGCTTCAAAACCACCGATAACAATGGGTAATTTTCTTTTCCCAGACACTTCAGCTAAGGTAAGTACATAGGAGCCAGATTGCGTTTGACTATACGTAATGCCTGCAATTTCTAAGCGTATCTTTTTCATTCTATCAATTATACCTATGGATTAAAATTACAAAAAAAAGATTAATTATTTAAGGATTTGAATTTTTTTACTGCTTCAGTAAGTTTCGGAATAACATCAAAAGCATCGCCAATTACGCCATAGTCTGCTGCCTTAAAAAATGGCGCTTCACTATCCGTATTAACGACCACAATAACTTTAGAGCCATTTACTCCAGCTAGGTGTTGAATGGCACCGGAAATACCAATGGCGATGTATAAATTTGGACGTATGGCAACTCCCGTTTGACCAACATGTTCATGGTGTGGTCTCCAACCGATATCGGCTACTGGTCTTGAGCATGCGGTGGCAGCTCCTAGGGCACTAGCAAGATTCTCAATCATCCCCCAATTTTCTGGCCCCTTCATTCCTCTTCCTGCCGACACTACTAATTCTGCTTCAGGCAAAGGAATATCGCCTTCTGGACGCTTAACCGAAATAACTTTTATTAACGCGGCACCTGCATCACCGTTAATTTCTTCCACTGGGCAATTTGAACCATTGAGTTCTGCAGGAATACTATTGGGTAAAAGGGATATAATTTTTACTGCGGATTTTACATGAACAAATCCCATGGCTTTCCCTGAAAACACGTTTACTTTAATAGAACCATTTTCCTCAGGAAGCGCAATAGCTCCTGAAACTAATCCGGCTTTTAATTGAACGGATACTCTTGGTGCAACAGCTTTCCCAATTACATCATGAGAAAATAGAACCGTATCAGCAGAGAGCGAAAGTGCCAAGCTTGAAATTAAACGGCTTAGCTGCTGTGAATCACCACCAAGGATTGCCCGATCTACCTTAACCGAGGAAGCACCATATTTTCCGAGTTGAGCCAAATCATCTTGGCTTGCTGCACCTGTAGTAATAACGACTACGTCGTCCGATAATTTACGGGCATAAGTTATTGTTTCTACTACCGATTTTGCAATCCCATTATTGGAGGAAATGTATACTAAGACCATTTATGTCAAATTTTAAATTAAATAACTTTTGCCTCTTGATGTAAAAGTCTTACTAGTTCATCCATATTAGAGGCATCTATGATTTTTACCGTTGATTTCGCAGCAGGTGTAACAAACGACACGTACGAAGTAAGTTCTTCTACAGCAGTCGGCGAAATAACCTTTAATGGTTTTGTGCGAGCGGCCATTATGCCTCTCATATTTGGAATTCGTTGTTCAGCCATTCCTTTGGCGCATGAAACCACTACAGGGATATTTACTTCAATAAGTTCAACTCCCCCGGCTATTTCTCTTTCAAGTTGAATGGTTTCACCATTAAGATCTAATTTAGAGGCTAATGAAACGAAGGGTAAATCAAGCAGTTCGGCAATCATTCCGCCTACTTGAGAACCATTAAAATTAATTGTTTCTTTTCCCGTAAAAATCAAATCAAATCCTTCAGTTTTTGCAAAATCAGCAATTTGACTAGCGGTAAAGTAAGCATCTTTTGGATCTGCATCTACCCTAACAGCTGCATCAGCGCCAATTGCCAATGCTTTCCGCATAATCGCATCGTCGTTGGCTGAGCCTACAGTGATGATCGTAACTTCTCCACCAATCGTTTCTTTTATTTCTAAGGCACGAACTAAGGCATACCATTCATCATAAGGGTTAACAATATATTGTACGCCATTCTCATCAAACACTGTGTTTCCTTGAGAAAAAGCAATTTTTGAGGTGGTATCAGGTGCTTTACTGATGCAAACTAATATCTTCATATGATTGGATTAAAACTATTGCAAATTTACTTAAATATTTTTACTTGTTGCGCTTAAAAAATCTAGAAATATCCTTTTTAGCTTAGCAAATAGCTAAGGCTAAATAATAGGAGCGAAGCGAAAAATGTCGCTAAGGCAATTCGTTTTAATTCAGGGTCAAACTCTTTTGGATGTTTCATTTTTGCTACCTTATTTAGGTGAAAAACAATGATTAGAATGGGTAAAAGACAGAAAAAATATAATCCCTTATTTTCGCTGTAACTAATCATGCTTATGAGTAAAATCCAAGTAAGAATACCCGTTAACATTAAGACAAAATGGTAATTTTTTGCACCTAGGAAACCAAAGCGTACAGCTAAGGTAATTTTGTTGCTTTGTTTATCATTTTCTTGATCGCGCATATTATTCAAGTTAAGCACCCCTACACTCCATGAGCCGATACTGATGCTCCCCAGAAGGGTTAGGATATTTATGTTAAGGCCAAACAATCCATATGAGCCCATTACGCTAACTAGTCCAAAGAAAATAAAGACCATTAAATCACCCAAACCATGGTATCCATATGCTTTTTTGCCAATGGTATACGTAATAGCGGCGATGACACAAAGCACAGCGAGGACCATATACATGAATAGCACTTGTTTTGAAAGGCTAATCGAGCAGTGATAAATTAAGAGTCCGGAAGAAATGATGGAAAGAACAGAAAAAAGTATTATCGCATACGTCATTATTTTTTTAGAAATAGCACCAGACTGAACACTGCGCATTGGACCAACTCTATCCTTATTATCGGTTCCTTTAAGCGTATCACCTAAATCGTTTGCTAAATTTGAGGTGATTTGAAATAAGAGTGTTGTGCAAATGGCTCCCAAAAAAAGACCAAAGTCCCATTTACCGTTGATATTTGCCAATGCTATGCCAAGCAAAATACCTGAAATTGACAAGGGGAGTGTTCGTAATCTAAATGCGCTAATCCAAGCTTTTAGCAAAATCAATTTTCGGTAGTTTTTTTATGCCTTGATAAAATAATATCACGGACAAAATTAGTATTAAATGTGATAAATCATTTCGGTCAAAATACTGATGAGGATTAATTTTAAAAATTTGTAATAAACTTGTGGGTACTAAAACTAACACTCCGATCCAAAAGTATTTAAAGTTTTCAGAAATAGTTTTCTGGTAATAGTACCCAAAATATCCTGCATAGAATCCGATTCCAATAAATGAATTTATGGAAGGCACAATTAAACCAAGCGCTTGATTCTTGTCAATGTCACCAAAGGACAAAATCAATAGTTCAATAATAAACATCAGCACTAGCTTAAGGTATGAAATGACATAGAGGATCTTTCTTACCTTGGTTTTAGGATAGAGAGAAATAAAAGCCATTTCCAGAAAGACCGTGCTAATTAGTGAGCCTAGCCACCCAAAACATTTCCCAAAAGTGCCGGTGTAATTATACAAGAGATGCCCGAGACCTCCCAATATTATGGATATTCCGAAGATTATTAAAAACCAACGCCAGTAATTATAAAACAGCACCTTGGTATTCATCTTTAGAATTTTATAGGCAAAACAAAAGCAAAAACCAGCAATTATAAGGTCCCCCAAAAAACCAATAGGCTCTAGTAAATCTAAGTTAAATAACTTCCATTCTATTTTATCGTAATTACTTCCTATGCGCATTTCCTTAGTGTTCGTTTTTAAATTTATCGCGGTTGCTAATTATTATTTTTTCCACTAATAATGGGAAACGAGCATGAAGAAACGCATTTATTTTCCCAAGAGTAGTTTGTATGGTAATAAACTTTCGTTTTGAGATATTTTTCAAAACAGATCGAGCTACAAAATCCAAACTCAGCACTTTGTTCTTATCGCGAGATGCTAGGGTAATGAGTTTTCCATCATGATTGATGGTTTGCTTATTTTGAGCGATATCAGCTTTACCCACAAGGACTAATCCAACATGGATATTATTTTCAGCTTCTTCAATTCGCAATGATTCAGCGAGTGCTCTAATGGCTAATTTGGATGAACTATATGCGGATAAATAGGGGAGTCCTCGTATACCAGCAAGGCTGGAGATAAAGACAATGCTTCCCTTTGTTTTTCGAATATATTGCAGTGCGTGGATTGTTGGGTTGACAGAACCTAAGACATTGCTTTCGAAAACAGTTTTAAAAACTTCGGGATTTAATTCTGAAATTGACCCACGCATCGAAACACCAACATTATTAATTAAAAAGTCAATTTTATTAAAGTGCTTGATGGTACTATCAATAAGTTCTTGACTACCAGAAATGCTTGAAACATCAGCACAAATGGAAATAACATTCGAGGTATAGACTTTTAGTTCTGCTTCAGCCTCTGATAAACGTTCCTGATTTCTTCCATTCAAAACAATGTAAGCTCCTTCTTTTGCTAAAGCAATAGCAATGGCTTTTCCAATACCTTGACTAGATCCGGTGACAATAGCGACTTTATTACTAAAAGAGGAATTTTTATTCAATGTTTTGGTAAAATCTATTTGTCTTTATTTAGTTCAATTGCCGCAAAGGTAGGGTTATATTTATATTTCTGACTGATCGCTTTCTTACCACAAAATCTTTTTGTCATGATTTTAAACAAAAATACATTCCAAAAAGGGAACTATTTCATATTTTTTCGCTGGATTTCATCCAGCGTTAAATATAGTTAAGCCCTCAGGGCTTAATGTACTAATTTTGTTTGACCAACTTTCCTAGAATATTCAGACAGAATGTCAGCTAATTTGATTAGGTACAGCATTTGAAGTCGCAGTTATATGGGAATAAATATAAAGGAAGAAATTTCATTAAAAAGGGCTGCTCTATATGGCTTCTTCATTCTTTTATCAATGTGGTTGGTTTATTGGGCCGACGCCTTATTTTCCTTTAATTTTCATGAGCTCGGGGTTTTACCAAAACAATTAAAAGGACTCAAGGGCATTCTATTTATGCCACTAATACATGCAAGTGATGATAGTAAGCACATCTTGAATAATTCGCCAGCTATTTTCTTTCTTAGCACTTTATTATTTTATTCCTATCACAAAATTGCACTTAAGGTTTTTATATTGTCGTGGATAATGAGTGGCCTACTATTATGGTCATTTGCCCAAGATAATGGGGTTTACCATATTGGCATGAGTGCGGTCATTTATTCATTGGCTGGTTTTTTATTTATGTCTGGAATTTTGCGCAAGTATTTTCCGCTTCAAGCCTTATCCTTATTAATTGTTTTTTTATACGGCAGCATGGTTTGGGGGCTTTTCCCAACCAATTTAAGGATCTCTTGGGAAGGCCATCTAATGGGTTTATCTGCGGGAATATTTTTGGCAATATATTATCGATCCATGGGACCTCAACGGCCAAAGTTTCAATACGAAATCGAAAAAGAATTAGGCATTGAGCCCCCCGATTTAGAAGCCATTTATAAGCAAAAATTGCGTGAGGAGGAGGAGCGTGAAGCAGCAATTAAATCAACTCCACAAATCATCTATCATTACGTTGATAACAAAGACGCAAAAGAAAAACCAGTGATTAATCCACCTTCGGATGAAACTGTGCTGTAACCCTTCCTTTTTGGATAAAAATATCCGACCAATCGTTTCCAGGACATTCAATTTCGATGTATTCACAGGTTTTTAGGCAGATATAATTACTGCACAGTTCTTCCGCTAATGCTGACAAGCCATCGTTATGACCAATAATAAATAAATCATAATTCTCTTGGTCCGCTATGAGAGTTTTTAGTTGGTATGCTTCTGCCAGGTATAATTCATTTGAATATTTGATTGCCTTAAATTGCCCTGGCAGTGTTACATTTTCGAGTGTTTGTTTGGTGCGGCTTGCGTCTGAACACAAGAGCAAGGTATTTTTCCAATCGGTTTTCGAAAGAAACGCTTTCATTTCGATCGCTTGACGAAGTCCTTTTTCGGCTAATTCTCGATCAATGTCTTTGCCGCTGATGGATAGCACTTTCGTTTTGGCGTGGCGCAGCAGGTGGAGCTTCACAAGAATTTATTTTTTAGCAAATAGTTGTTCAGCTTTTCAAGTTGAGGAAGGTTCAGTGATTCTTCAAGTAGCGTAAGATGCTCCATACGGTGACAATCCGAACCAACAAAATCAAACTCACAGGCATCAATGAGCATTTCAGCTTGTTTCTTTATTTCCATCCCATAATGCCCGGTGAGAGAAAGGAGATTAATTTGAATATTCACGCCTCTTTTTCGCCATTCAACGGCTTTTTCAATGGATCCTAAAAAGTATAAGTAGCGCTCAAAATGAGCAATAACAGGCTTATAGCCTGCTTTTATTAATTCATCAAATAGTACTTCTTCAAAACTTGGAGCATGATAAAATGAGAATTCAAATAGTACGTAATTATCGCCAAAGGTGAGCACATCGAGGTTTTTAACTTTTTCTAGAAAGGTTTCGTCAAAATAATATTCTGCTGCAGCTTCTAGTGTTAGGGTAATTCCCACTGCTTCCATTTCTTTTCGCACCTCATTTAATCCGCTTAAAATAATAGCACTTGTATTTGGATAGGATGGATTTTTAATGTGTGGGGTGGTAATGATTTTCGAATAGCCGAGGGATTCAAATTTTGTAAGGAGCGCAATTGTCTCGTCCATGCTTTTTGCCCCATCATCAATTCCCGGGATCAAATGGCTATGCATATCTACTTTTAATTTTGATATGTCTAGGGCTTTTTTATTGCTTGTTTGCTGTTTGAAAAATCCAAATAATCCCATATTAATTAGCGATTATTGTATTGTTGGTCGTAATAGTTTTGGTAGCTTCCGCTAGTCACTTTGTCGATCCATTCTTTATTCGCTAAATACCAGTCGATGGTTTTTGACAAGCCATCTTCAAAGTTTATAGAAGGTGTCCAGCCTAATTCTTCCCTTATTTTGCTCGCGTCAATAGCATAGCGCTGGTCGTGTCCGGCTCTATCTTTTATATAGGTAATCAACTTGGCGGCACTTCCTTCAGGCCTGCCTAATTTTTGATCCATCAGTTGGCATAAAAACATCACTAAGTCGATGTTAGTCCATTCATTTAAACCCCCAATATTATACGACTCGCCAATTTTACCTTTATGAAAAACGGCATCAATAGCACTTGCGTGATCTTCTACCCAAAGCCAATCTCTAATATTTAGGCCATTGCCATAAATCGGCAAGGGTTTGTCGTTTAGAATATTATTAATCATTAAGGGAATTAATTTTTCTGGAAAATGATGACTGCCATAATTATTGGAACAATTTGACATCTTCACCGGAAGCTGAAAGGTATGAAAATAAGCACGAACAAAATGATCAGATGATGCTTTGGAGGCAGAGTAGGGGCTCCGTGGATCGTAGGGAGTATTTTCGGTAAAAAAACCTTCGCTTTCCAAACTCCCAAAGACTTCATCCGTTGAAACATGGTAAAAAACGTGTTCGTTTTTATCAGTCCATGCGTCTTTAGCGGCTTCGAGAAGCGTAACCGTACCAACGACGTTTGTTAGCACAAATTCCATGGGACCTTCAATTGAACGATCGACATGTGATTCAGCTGCAAGGTGTATAACATCTGTGATGGTATATTTCGAGAATAGGTCTGTTACGCTTTTTTTATCGAGAATATCTGCTTTTTCGAACACATAGTTGTCTTTGTGTTCTACATCAATGAGGTTTTCTAAATTTCCAGCATACGTTAGTTTATCAATATTAATGATTTGGTAATCGGGATAATTCGTCACGAATCGCCGAACAACATGGGAGCCGATAAATCCTGCTCCTCCTGTAATCATTATGTGTTTTTTAAACTGTTTCATTTTTTATAAACTCCAATATTCTAGGTCCTTAATTTTTGATTGATAGATTCCTTTAACATCGATAAAAACTCCTTTGCCATCCTTGAATAAGCTTTTGAAATAATCTTCGTTTAGTGTCAAATATTCTTGGTGATTAACTGCTACGATGATGGCATCATAATTAGTTAAGGGTTGTTTTATAAGAGACACACCATATTCTTTTTCCATTTCTTCAGAACTTGCATGAGGATCTACAATATCTACAGCCATTTGATAGGATTTCAATTCAGTTACGATATCGATGATTTTGGTATTTCGTATATCGCTCACATCCTCCTTAAACGTTGCACCCATGATGAGTGCTTTCGCTTCTTGAATGTGTTTCCCTTGTGCAATTACTTTTTTTACTGTTTGTTTTGCGATATAAAATCCCATGGAGTCGTTTACATAACGTCCACTTGTAATCACGCGTGAGTGATAACCAGCTTGCTGCGCTTTATGTGTCAGATAGTATGGATCAACTCCAATGCAATGGCCTCCCACCAAACCAGGGGAGAATTTCAAAAAATTCCATTTTGTCCCTGCTGCTTCAAGCACATCAAAGGTGTTAATCTTAAGCTTGTTAAAAATGATTGACAATTCATTGATCAAAGCAATATTGACATCACGTTGGGTATTTTCAATGATTTTTGCAGCTTCTGCTACTTTGATAGACGGCGCACGATGCACGCCAGCTTGCACTACTAATTCATACGTAAGTCCAATTTCTTGCAAGGATTCCTCACAGCAACCCGAAACCACTTTAATCACATTTTGCAGGGTGTGTACCTTATCTCCCGGATTAATTCTTTCTGGGGAATATCCTACCTTAAAATCTTCTTTAAACCTTAAGCCGCTTTCTTCTTCTAGAAGAGGAATACAATCTTCTTCAGTACACCCCGGATAAACGGTTGATTCGTACACGACATAATCGCCCATTTTTAAGACCTTAGCAATGGTTTTTGTAGCTGCGAGTAGCGGGCGTAAATCGGGTAAATTCGCATCGTCAATTGGTGTGGGAACAGCAATAATATAAAAAGAAGCGGCACGAAGTCCCTCCAAATTAGCGGTAAATTCAATCGAGCAATTTTCAAAGTCTACGGACTCTAATTCGTTGCTTGGATCGATTTTATTTTTCATTAAATCAATACGTTCTTGACTAATATCAAAGCCAATCACGTTAATTTTTTTAGCAAATTCTAATGCAATTGGTAATCCAACATAACCTAATCCTATAATGGCAAGGCTTGTTTCACGGTCTATAAGTTTTTGATAGATTTTTTTTTCCATTTTTACGATCGATTCATGTTAATAGCTTCATTTCTCACCTTGTAAATTCGTTCAATGATATCAACCACTTTCATACCCTCAAGGGCATTTGTAGTGGCTGAAGTACGTCCTTTTAGGGTGTCAATTACATTTGAAATTACATAATTATGATTGGCTGCAGAACCTTTATACGGGCCATAATCATTTGCGGGATTCGACTCTTTTAATTCGGGCATGGTATAGCCTTCAATTGAACAAACCTCTACCTCATTCATGTATTGCCCACCAATTTTCACGCTTCCTTTTTCGCCAATGATGGTCATGGAGGATTCTAGGTTTTGATTGGCAATAGCCGTTGAGTAATTAATACTTCCCATTCCTCCTTCGGTAAAGGAAAAACTTACGAATCCAGAATCTTCGAAATCGGTTATCCCTTTGTGAGTAAAATCAGCAAATTTCCCTTGAATATTATCAATATCTCCAAAAAGCCAGTACATAATATCAATAAAATGAGAAAATTGGGTAAACAAGGTTCCGCCATCCAAAGCTTCAGTTCCTTTCCATCCACCTGCTTTATAGTAGCGTTCGTCTCTATTCCAAAAACAATTCAATTGTACCATAAAGATAGTCCCAAGTTTACCTTGGTCAATTATCGATTTTATCCATTCTGATGGTGGAGAATACCGATTTTGCATCACACAAAAGACATGTTTTGAAACTTGCAATGCTTGGAATAGAACTTTCTCACAGCTTTCCTTGCTTAGGCCCATGGGTTTTTCGCATACAACGTGCTTATTTGCATTAAGCGCAGCGATTGCTTGTGAGGCATGTAGGCCGTTGGGTGTGCAAATATTAACAACATCAATGTCTAAATCGGCTGCAAGCAATTCGTCAATAGAGGAAAAAAATGGCACGCCAAATACTTTAGCACCGCATTCTTCTTCTGTTCTAACATCAACCATTGCCACTAATTCGGCATCGGCTTCTCTACAAATCATTTCGGCGTGTCTTTTACCGATATGTCCCGCTCCAACAACGGCAAATCGTATTTTATCTTCTTGTTCCATTAGGGAATAATTATAAGTTTATTTTCATTTAATTGATATTGTTCGCCACTTTCCGGACAGTTGGCCATCCCTTCGGCATTAAAAGCGAGTTTATGACCAAATTTACTCATCCAACCAACTTGTCGGGCTGGATTACCAAGCACTAAGGCATAGGGAAGTACTTCCTTTGTAACAACAGCACCTGCTCCGACAAAGGCATATTCGCCAATCTCGTGTCCGCAAACAATGGTTGCGTTTGCGCCAATACTTGCTCCCTTTCTCACAATTGTTTTGGCGTATTGTCCTCTGCGTACAACATGGCTTCTGGGATTTATAACATTTGTAAAGACCATTGAAGGACCAAGAAAAACATCGTCTTCACAGATTACACCTGAATAAATAGACACGTTGTTTTGAACTTTCACATTATCGCCAAGTGCCACATCAGGCGACACCACCACATTTTGACCAATATTACATCCTTTACCAATTTGACAATTTGCCATAATATGAGAAAAATGCCAAATTTTCGTTCCTTCACCAATTGATGCATCGGGATGAATTATTGCTGATTCATGTGAAAAATAGTTTTCCATTACGAGATGATGTATTTATCAAAATTATTATGTTCTGTTGCCATCAATTCTTCTTTCGACAAGCTTAAAAAATAGGAGTAAGTCCTATTTAGGCCCTCTTTACGATCAATGGTAGGATTCCAATTCAGTAGTGTATTTGCTTTTGTAATATCGGGCCTACGTTGTTTCGGATCATCGATTGGTAATGATTTATAAACAACTTTTTGTGTTGTATTTGTTAGCTCAATGATTTCTTTTGCGAACTGATCAATGGTAATTTCCGCTGGGTTTCCAAGGTTAACTGGGTCAGAACAATCACTGTGTAATAAACGTACGATGCCCTCTATTAGATCGTCAACATAACAAAAGGAACGCGTTTGAGAACCATCTCCAAATACGGTTAAATCTTCTCCACGAAGTGCCTGACCAATAAATGCTGGGAGTACACGGCCATCGTTTAGGCGCATTCTTGGTCCGTAGGTATTAAATATCCTAGCAATTCTTGTTTCCAAGCCGTGAAAATTATGGTAGGCCATGGTTATGGCTTCTTGAAATCGTTTGGCTTCATCGTATACTCCTCGGGGTCCAACAGGATTTACATTGCCCCAATAATCTTCGTGCTGCGGATGCACCTCTGGGTCTCCGTATACTTCCGAAGTTGATGCAATTAGCACGCGTGCAGACTTTGTTTTCGCTAAACCAAGGCAATTATGAACACCTAAAGAGCCAACTTTTAAGGTTTGAATGGGTATTTTAAGGTAATCAATAGGGCTAGCAGGCGAGGCAAAGTGAAGAATAAAGTCTAGTTTTCCTGGAACATGGATAAATTTAGAAATGTCGTGGTGATAAAACTCAAAGTGTTCTAGTTTAAAAAGGTGCTCGATGTTTTTCAAATTTCCAGTGATGAGGTTGTCCATGCCAATCACATGATACCCGTCTTTAATAAACCGATCACAAAGGTGTGAGCCTAAAAAACCTGCCGCTCCTGTTATGAGTATTCTTTTCATTGTTTTGAGATTATGGCTTTTCGACCAATGCTAAAATAGCAAAATCCTTTTGATTCCATATCTTCTAGGTCGAATAAGTTTCTGCCGTCAAATAGTGCATTTCCCTTCATTTCTGCTTTAATTCTACTAAAATCTGGATTTCTAAAGATGCTCCATTCGGTGCAGATTATCAAAGCATCGGCTTCTTTTAAGGCATCGTATTCATTTTCGGCATATTGAATCTTATCGCCAATTTGTGTACGAACATTTTCCATGGCCTCAGGATCAAAGGCTGTGATTACGGCGCCTGATTCAACTAATTTATTAATTAAATAAAGCGCAGGAGCTTCGCGGATATCATCCGTATCTGGCTTAAAGGCCAAGCCCCAAACCGCAATATTTTTCCCTCTTATATTTCCATCGAAGTAATTCATTATTTTTGGAAACAAGATTGTTTTTTGTCGCGTATTCACCTCCATAACAGAACGTAAGACATTAAACTCAAAATCATCATCCTTTCCCGCTTTAACTAATGCTTGTACATCTTTCGGAAAACAAGAGCCACCATACCCAATTCCGGGGAATAAAAAGCGTTTGCCAATTCGCTCGTCTGAACCAATACCAATTCTAACTTGATCCACATTTGCACCAACTATCTCACAATAATTAGCAATCTCATTCATGAAGGTAATTTTCGTCGCCAAAAAAGCATTGGCTGCATATTTTGTTAGTTCGGCTGATTTTGCATCCATAAATATAATGGGATTGCCTTGCCGAACGAATGGTTTATAAAGCCTTTCCATCACTTTTCGTGCTGCTGCATCATCGGTTCCAATAACAACTCTATCTGGTTTCATAAAATCGCTAATAGCAAAGCCTTCGCGTAAAAATTCAGGGTTCGAAACAACGCTAAATGTACACCTTGCTTTCTTGGAGATGATCTCATGTACTTTATCTGCCGTGCCAACAGGAACGGTGCTTTTGTCAACGATTATGGTATATTTTTCGATCATGCTACCCAATTGTTCGGCAACTTTTAAAATGTAGGATAAATCTGCAGATCCATCCTCGCCGGGAGGAGTAGGTAGCGCTAGAAATATCACCTCAGCATCTTTAATCCCATCAACTAATGAGGTTGTAAAGATTAAACGCTGGGCTTTCATGTTACGTTCAAAGTAAGCATCTAATTGTGGCTCATAAATGGGCACTTCTCCCTTATTTAGCCGAGCGATTTTATCAGCATCAATATCAATACAAGAAACAATATTCCCTGTTTCTGCAAGACAAGTACCGGTTACCAGTCCAACATATCCAGTTCCAATTACAGCTATTTTCATTTTTTTTGAATGAATTCAATAATTTCCGATGTGATAAATTCAAGTTGCTCATCTTGCATTTCAGTATGAATGGGAAGTGAAATAACAATGGAGGTAAGTTCGTCCGTTACCGGTAAGTTGGTTGCATCACTTCCAAAATGGGCAAACATTTTTTGACGATGAGCGGGAACCGGATAATAAATCATGGAGGGAATTTCTTTGGATGCTAAATATTCATTTAATCCATTGCGATTAATCCCTTCCAATTTAATAGTGTATTGATGAAAAACATGTTTAGAGTCATGCGCGCGAAAGGGAATATGCACGCCTTTTATACTTCCTAGTACCCCATCATAGTAATCAGCAACGTTTCTTCGAGCATCAATATAATTATCTAATTGACGAAGTTTTATGCGCAATACGGCTGCTTGAATGCTATCTAATCGCGAGTTACATCCAACCATATCGTGGTAATACCTTTTACTTTGACCATGATTGGCGATCATTCGAATTTTTTCAGCCAGTGCATCATCATTTGTACACATTGCGCCACCATCGCCGTAGCAGCCTAAGTTTTTGCTAGGAAAAAATGATGTGCAACCAATATGTCCAATAGTCCCTGTTTTTACGACTGCTCCATTATCCAGGTGGTAATCAGAGCCAATGGCTTGTGCATTATCTTCAATTACAAAGAGTTTGTGCTTTTCTGCGATAGCCATTATTTTATTCATATCGGCAGCTTGTCCATAGAGATGAACGGGAACAATTGCCTTGGTATTTTTGGTGATTGCTTCTTCAATTTTGGAAGGATCGATGCAGAAAGTATTGGGATCAACATCAACAAAAATCGGTGTTAGTCCAAGCAGTGCCATCACTTCTGTGGTGGCAATATAGGTAAAGGAAGGAGTGATAATTTCATCTCCAGGCTTCAATCCTAAACTCATCATGGCGATTTGTAAAGCATCTGTGCCATTAGCACATGGAATTACATGCTTAATTCCTAAATAGCTTTCAAATTCACTTTGAAAACTAGTAACTTCTGGTCCATTAATAAATTGAGCATTTTCTATAACTGAAAAAATCGCCTCATCAATGGCCGGCTTAATTTTTTCATACTGACTGATCAAATCGACCATTTGAATTTTTCTCATACAAATAATTGAAATAAATTTACGTCAAAAGTAAGGGTTTTAGGTAAGATAATAGGTCTCCAAGCAATAATTTGCATGGATAATAAGGATATAAAAAGGTACAAACTAATTAGTACAGAATTATGTGCTAATTTTATTGAAAGTTTTTTTTTTTAAAAACTATAGTTCATGAAAAAAACTTCTATTTTTTTGAGAGCATCTTTTATTGCAGGCTTCATGCTACAATCCATTCAAGTGTTTGTTGCTCAGCGAACAGTGAAAGATTCTGCCATCGCTACGCCATGGGTAGGATTGCATTATGGGGGAAATTTACCATCAGGAGATTTGGACGATCGTTATGGCTACTTGAATCACCTTGGTTTTATGGCGGGCTATAAAACAGCTAAGCAGTTTTATTTTGGTTTAGATGCAAATTTTATTTTTGGACAAAAAGTAAATTTAACGGGCTTATTTGATCATTTAGTTGATGCTCAAGGTAACATCACGGATATTAATGGCGAAATTGCAAGGGTTTTGGTCATGCCTCGAGGTTTTAATGCAAATGCATCAATCGGACGCTTATTTCCAGTTTGGGGCTCAAATAAAAACTCAGGTATTTTTGTGCATGGCGGCATGGGTTTTTTGTTGCATCACATGCGCGTTGAAACCCAAGATCAGGTTATTCCACAATTGGAACTCACTTATAAAAAGGGATATGACCGTATGACAACGGGTATTAATACGCATCAATTTGTTGGGTATTCTTTTTTGGCTGACGGTGGATTCTATAATTTTTATGCTGGACTATATGCACAGCAGGGCTTCACAAAAAATCGGAGAACAATTTTCTTTGATCAACCCACAACTCCTGTTTCCACTGATTTGCGTTTAGACCTTCAATTTGGTTTTCGTGTAGGTTGGTTTATTCCGATTTACAAGCGTCAACCTAAAGCTTATTATTACAATTAATATGGGCTTTTTGTATCATATTTCCATTTTAATGCTCGGATTTGCTATACGTGTAGCGTCTTTATTTTCACCAAAAGCAAAACGATGGGTAGAAGGACGAAAAAATTGGCAGGAAACATTAGATAGCATCCCTAAAAGTGATAAAATTTGTTGGTTTCATTGTGCATCATTGGGAGAATTTGACCAAGGATTAGACCTCATGTTTGCTTTAAAAGAGCGTGATCCCTCTTGTTTGATCGTTGTCTCTTTCTTCTCGCCTTCCGGCATAGATCATTATCAAAAGAGGAAAAACTGTGTTGATTACGCAGTGTATTTACCGCTCGACACACCCAAAAATGCTGCGCTTTTCATTCAAAAACTTCAACCTACTTACGCTATCTTTGTTAAGTATGAGTTTTGGGCCAATGTTGTTTTTGCCGCCAAGAAACAAGGGGTTGTATTACTTTCAGTAGCTACTTTACTTCGAAAGGATCAAGTTTATTTTAAGTTTTATGGGGGATTCTTCCGAAAAATACTTCAATCGTTTGATTATTTCTTCGTTCAAAATAAGTCAACATTTGCCTTGCTGCAGTCTATCCAAATAGAGCAGATAGCATGTGTTGGCGACACACGATTTGATCGTGTTTTGGCAAATCGCGCTGCAACAATTGAAAAATCAAACCATTCATCTCTTGAATACGAGATTTTTAGCACTTTTTTGGAAGGTGAAAAAGCCATTATTTTTGGTAGTAGCTGGCGAGAAGAAGAGGGCTTGTTACTTGCTTTATTGGAAAGTGGCTGCACACGAAAAATCATTGTTGCACCACACGATGTTAAAGAAGAAAATAGTGCGCGACTCATGGCTAGCATGGGTGATAAAGCCATTCGCTTTACAGCATTTAGCAATTACAAGCAACAACAGGTCTTAATTTTAGACACGATTGGTCATTTATCATTGGCTTATCGGTTTGGGGATATTGCAGTAATCGGAGGGGGATTTTCCGGTAAATTGCATAACATTCTTGAGCCCTTGGTTTTTGGTCTACCGGTTATTTTTGGACCAAAGGTTAGCAAGTTTCCAGAAACCGAACAGCCACTTTTGGAGGGCTTTGCATTCAAAGTATCTAGTACAAGTGAATTTTTAGAGGTGCTTAATACGATTCAAGAAAATTCCGCTGATTTAAGCTTATCTGCTAGTTTGTATATTGAACAAAATGCTGGCGCTACTCATTCGATTAGCACGCATTCAATATTTAATATTTAGTACGCTCTTTCGTTTTTCTTTTCAACCCAATTAACAAAGGCTCGGTTGACTACTTTGTTTCCACCGGGCGTAGGATAGTTTCCAGTAAAATACCAGTCGCCCGTATGATTCGGACAGGCAATGTGTAGGTTTTCAACTTTTTGATAAATAATTTCTACTGCTGCTTTTACTGTTTTTGGCTTTAATAATACCGCGATTTTGGCTGAAATTTCTTCATCTGTAAAAGGTGCGTAAATTTCTTTCACGTAATTTTTTACCTGTTCTTTAGGAAGCAGCAGTTGTTCTTTACATTTTCGGTAAACAAAATCAATTGTTGACTGCATATTTCGATCTTTTAGCAAGGAAATAGCGGCTTCAAAGGCAATGAAATCGCCTAACTTAGCCATATCAATTCCGTAGCAATCAGGATACCTAATTTGTGGAGCGGAGGAAACAACAATAATTTTTTTAGGACTCAAGCGATCAAGCATTCGTAAAATACTTTGTTTCAAGGTAGTTCCTCGAACAATGCTATCGTCGATGATGACTAAATTATCAACTCCCTTGCGCACACTTCCGTAGGTGATATCGTACACGTGGGTTACGAGGTCGTCACGTGAATTATCTTGTGTAATGAAGGTTCGAAGTTTAGCATCTTTAATTGCTATTTTTTCAATTCTTGTCCGCTGCTGAATTATTTTCGTAATATCTTCCGCGGATGGATTTGCGCCTAGTGCTGTAATTTCTTTTACTTTTCGCTCATTTAATTCATCCTCAATACCTTTTATCATTCCAAGAAATGATACCTCTGCCGTATTTGGAATAAAAGAGAAAACAGAATCACAAAGATCGTTATTGATAGCCTTCATTACTTGATTAACAATCAAGTTGCCAAGGGCTTGTCGTTCTTTATAAATATCGGCGTCTGATCCTCTGGAGAAATAGATTCTTTCGAAAGAGCATTGCCTTATTGGAAGTGGTTGATGAATTAATTCTTCGCTCACTATTCCATTCTTTTTAATGATTAATGCATGTCCGGGTTTCAATTCATGGATGTCTTCCAATTGCAAATTAAAAGCGGTTTGTATTACAGGTCTTTCGGAAGCAACAACACATACTTCATCATTCTCAAACCAAAATGTAGGTCGGATACCGGCTGGATCTCTCAATACAAAAGCATCTCCATGTCCTAGCAAACCTGCCATGGCATATCCACCATCCCAATTATGAGATGATTTCTGCAAAATAGAGGAAATGCTAAGCTGTTCGGCAATCAATTTATAGCTATCGGCTTTCTCGTATCCTTTAGATTTGTATTCTTGAATGAGGGCATCGTGCTCAAGATCCAGGAAATGTCCAATTTCCTCTAAAACAGTAACTGTATCAGACTTTTCTTTTGGGTGTTGCCCAATTTTCACTAGCGCTTCAAAAAGTTCATCTACATTGGTGAGGTTAAAATTTCCAGCCACGACGAGATTTCTCGAAATCCAGTTATTTTGTCGCAAGAAGGGGTGACAGCTTTCTATGGAATTTCGTCCGAAGGTCCCATAGCGTAGATGTCCAAGAAATAATTCACCGGTAAAACCCGCATTTCTTTTTAGAAAATCAATGTCTTTGAGTAGTTTAGGATCTTCGCGTTGAATCTGAATAAATCGCGCATTGATTTGTTCAAAAATATCTTGAATAGAATTTTTTTGAATGGACCTTACCCTTGAAATGTATCGGTCTCCTGGTTGCATATCCAACTTAATATTGGCTAATCCAGCACCATCTTGACCTCGATTATGCTGCTTTTCCATCAGGAGTTGCATTTTATTCAAGCCATAAAACGCGGTACCATATTTTTCAAGGTAAAATTGAAGTGGTTTTTTTAACCTTAGAAGGGCAATTCCGCATTCATGTTTGATCGCATCACTCATGTTTTCTGAACAAATTTTATGCGAAGATAACCATTGTTATTCGAACAAATAGAAATAAAAGTAAAAAGCAGTTAATTGTTATTAACTATTCATTACACAGTTTAAAAAGCAATTTTTTGCATTAGCCGTGCTGCTATTCTAATGCCCATTTGGCTGGCAGCATTTTGGTAGTTTCTGAACATCAGTAATGTCAGCTTTTACATCATCTGCATCATAACCAATTTTAGCAATTATTGCTTTGATTGTTTCTATGGATGTTTTTTTAGGTGAAAAACAAACGGTCACTTTTTTGCTTTCAAGGTCTAATTCTGCAAACTTTACGCCTAAGGTGTAATTCAAAGCGCCCTCAATGCGCTCCTTACAATCACCGCATTGGGCAGAGGTTTGAATAATAATGGTTTGTTTTTTTACATTCTGAGAAAATAATACTTGGCTGAAGCATACGGCCAAAATGAATAAGATAGTTTTCATAATTATTATTTTTTTAATTGTTTACGTAATATTGAATAGCGAATACCTGCATATACATTTGTTCCGATAATCGGTCCCCAAACACACGTTGCATCAAAGTTGTTCCCAAATGGGTTGGTAGGGTCCTCAACCGGTGTCTTTTGTGTAAAATTAGTTAAGTTTTCAACGCCAAGGTAAAAGTCCCATTTTTTAAATACATGGGTTAATTGTGTGTTAATCATCGGGTAAGAAGGACTGAATCGAGTTGGTAGATTTACATCAATTGCAGGAAGACGAGATTTCCCAAAGGCGGTGCAAGTAAGATCATATTCCCAACGTTTATTTTTACTCTTGACGGCAACATTAATAAATCCTCGATGCTTGGGTAACATGATTTGTTGTTGAAATTTACCATCTAGTAATGCCTTTACATCTAAGAATTTGTAGGCAAGCCTAATCTCTAGATTTTTCAATGGATTAATGGATAATTCTGTTTGAAAGCTATTTGATATCGATGGGGAACTTAAGTTGTTAAACACAACTTTACTTGAATTTACATCTCTATCAATGATTAATTGATTTGCAAAGAATGTTCTATAGGCATCCATGGTAATGCTGGCTTTTCTTTTAAAAAGTTTGAATTCTTGCACCATCGATCCTCCAACGTTCCAGGATATTTCAGGCTTTATTTCGCTAGGTGCTACCCATTGTTTTGAACTTGCCAATAAAGAAACATTATCAATTATATAATTTGGGACGCGCCATCCCTTTCCTGCAGTAATTCTAAAATCGGTTGTTGGCGTTATGCTATACTTAGCATGAACGCGGGGAACAAACTGCCAACCATACAAATTGTGATAATCAAGTCGTGTTCCAAGGACGCAACTAAGTCGCGCGTCGGAGTAGGTATATTCGGCGAAGGCTCCAGGAACGATTTCGGTTCTTTTGTCGATGATTGAATCGGCTTCTTGCGAAATTTGTAACATCACTAGGCTCGTTCCCAGTTTTATTTTGTGGTCACTCGTCCCAAGAATGTCTTCATAAAGCGTGTTAATGTATCCCCGTTTTTCGGAGCCTGAAAAAATGCGATTCCCAAATTCACCTTCAATATCTTGGTATTTCAGGTTATAAATTACGCCTATTGAGCGCATTGGTTTTTTCATAAAGAACCCTGTTTTTGCAAAAACATCAGCATGTCGCGAGTTGATAAGCACCCCATACCCAACTGGATTGTCTCTAAGAAACGAGGTTTGTCCGCCCATTTTTCTATCGCTGTAAATGTTTATTCCAATTTGCGCTTCCATCTTGTCGCCTTGGTATTCCCAGCGATTCAAAAAAGACAGGTTGTTTCCCATTGGTAAATCGCGGAATCCGTCCTTGTTTTCATCAATATTCCCATAAACCGCTGAGGCATGGGCAAAGGATCCAACGCTCCATTTTTTTGATAAAATTTGCCCGCTGTTTAAGTTTACCTCAGAACGACCAAGCCTATTTTGATACACATTCACAAATAAACGCTCCATTTCATTTGGCTTCTTCAATTCTAAATTAATAAGGCCTGCCATTGATTCATATCCATTTACTACGTTTCCTGTTCCTTTCGTAATCTGTATAGATTCTACCCAGGTTCCAGGGATTGTATTAAGTCCATAAGAACTTTCTAATCCACGTAAATAAGGAATGTTTTCCATTTGGATTTGGGTGTAGACGCCATTAATTCCCATCATTTGAATTTTCTTTGCGCCAGATACGGCATCGGTAATATTTACATCCACCGAAGCATTTGTTTCAAAAGATTCTGACAAATTGCAGCATGCAGCTTTGTGTAATTCTCCTGAGGTTAACTCTTCCACATGCAATGTCTTCATTTTTGAAATTCCATGCGTATATTTTTTGCCTTCAACGGTAATTTCCCCAAAGTTGACTTCGGCTTTTAAAACAATATTTAGTGCAATAAAGCGGTCTTTTTTATCTAGAATAATAGAATCTGGATAATATCCTGGGTAGAAAAAAACAAGCGTGTCGGGCAATGATTTTGGAAGCACAAGTTCAAACAGGCCTTCTTCATTGGTTTTTGTACCCATATTGGCATGTAGTAATGTAATTTTTGCACCAACAAGAATCTCCTTTGATGACGTATTTAGCCCTTGAACGAGGCCCTTGATTTGAGCATTTAGTGTTGTAAGTAAAAGCAAACAACACAGTGTTAAGATAAGTTTCATAAATAAAGAATTTTAAGGTTAGAAATAATTTCGCCTTTATCTTTAAATCTGAAATACTTGTTTTTTAATTAGCAATAATTTTCCGGAGGGTTTCCAAGGGGGTGGAATAAAACAAGCAATTGGAGTTGCTTCATGGATGAGGCTTCTGGTATTGTCAAATACAAAAGATTTATTAATGGTTGCATTTACTGAAAACCCAGTTTTAAAATCATCGGTTTTGTCGTAATCAATGTCAATTTTATAAATAGCGGAATAATCGGAGCAACAGCCATCGTTTTTCGGGTCTTCTTTTTTGCAGCAAGGAGGGGTCTCTTTTGTTTCGCTAGGGCAGGCGTCGTGATTTTCAAAAACGTACGAAGTAAAAACACCTTCTTTTGTGCAAGAATGACTAAACACACGAATACCAATATTCCCAACGAAAAGCAATAAAATGGTCGCGAAGAGTATAAATGTTTTTAGCACAGCTCAAAAATAAATAAAACCATTATATTATCCTATTTCACTATTACTATTTCTTAATTCGAAATGCCTAATCAAACCATTGAGCAACAAAACTAGAATGATGATTGCCGCTCCCCAGTAGAAATTTATTGAAAGAGATTTGTGTTCATTTAAGAGTACAATCGCTAATAAAATAGTGTAGATTGGCTCAAGGTTGATGTTTAATGAAACGGTAAAAGCGCCTAACTTGCGGACAATAACGATGGTTGCTAAAAAGGCAAAAGAGGTGCATACGATTCCTAGAAATAGCAACCAATAGAAGTCATTGAGGGTTAAACTAAGATCGGAAGCATTCAGTTTTCCTAGGCTCAGAAGTACAATTGAAACAAGCGTAAACGCGGCAAGCATTTCGTAAAATGTTAGCTGTTCTGCAGGAGTTTGTTCAGATAGTTTCGCGTTAAATACTGAAAAGACCGCCGCACACAAAGCCGATAAAAGTCCAATAAAGAGTGCTAATAGTTCTTGGCCATTAAAATCCACTGAAACAAATGAAATTCCGCTAATAACGACAAGCCCCATTATGATTTGCCTGAGTGAGATCTTTTTCTTCATGACCAATGGCTCTAGCCATGCGACATGTAATGTAGTTGTGGACAAGCATAAAATAGCCAATGATGCTGTTGAGAGCTGAATCGCGTAATAAAAAGAAATCCAATGCAAGGCAACAATAATTCCCACGCCAAAAACCTTAGGTAGCACTTTTGCAGACAATCGAACACTTTTCCCTGCAAAGAATAAGAAGATAGCTAAAGCAATAAATGCGATTAAAACCCTGTACCAAACGATGTGGAGTGCATCTTTATGGATTAATTTTCCTAAGATTCCGGTAAACCCCCATAAAAAGATGATGAGGTGCATCAATACATGATACTTATACCGTTGCCACATGCTGCAATTACTTTTTAGACCACTCTTCGATCGAAGATTTGTTCATATTTACATAATTCGAGTCACCATCGAGTGCTGCTGCATCCATTGACTTTTTTGCTGTTTCTATAGCGCTTTTGTAATCGCCATTTTCAGCTTGGAGTTGCGCTTTAAGGCGTGTCATCCAATAAGCTTTTTCCCCGCGCATTTCAACGGCCAGGGTAGACCAAATCAAGGCTTGCTTCATGTCGATCTTTTCTGTGAAATAATAGGTGGCTGCTTGATGATAATCATTTGCTTGCGGGCCATTCATAGTTTTTTGGATGCTCGCTAAAACACCTGCTTTCGTATTTAGGGTAAAGGGGAGTACAACTTTTGTTTCATCCCATGTAATTTGAATTTCAGCGCCATTATTGTTAATCTTATCGATAAAAATAGACAAGTTTTCAACTCGATCTTTTATGCTATAGACTGGCAAGGTTGTTTTATAGGCGATTTTATCTTCAGACCAATTATCAGGCACTCCCCAATTGTTTGTTTCTGTGTAGAAAATTAATTGCCAGCTTTTCTTTTCTGGAATTACATACAGAGCGTAGGTGCCCGCTTTTAGCGTATCTGTTCCAAAGATTAACTTTTCTGAGGAGGTAATTTTCGTATTTTCATTTGCCCCTAAGCGCCATATTTTCCCAAATTCAACAACATCTCCAAATACATTTCTTGCTTTAACGCTAGGTCGTGAAAAGGAAATACTGATATCGGCTAGCCCCACTTTTTGTTCTATTTTACATAATGGACTTGCTTTTGGGGTAGAAATTTGGGCATGTAGGCTTGTCATGCAGAAACCAAGTGTGATGCTAAGGAGTGCTTTTTTCATTTTTAAAATTTTAAGTTGATTGAATAATATGTTGTGATACATTTTTAAATCGTTCTTCGTTTGAAACTAAAAATCCGTGATTCAAAAGTAAAAATACTTCATCTGCTTTTGTGTTTTTAAACGCTTTTTTACCGTGATAAATAGTAATTTTTGACGGGGAGATAAGCAGGCATTCATCAACGACATCTTCTTTCGTTAAATCAATTCCTTCTTCTATCGCTTCGATGGTAATCATTTCGCCACTTGAATCTGAAAGTGAGCATACGCATAGCTGTTTAGGCACTTGGCGTTCTAAAAAGAATACCTTGCTGTACACTTTCTCCAAAACGACATCGCTAAACATTTCGATTAATTCTTTTGCTTTATTGGGGCTTTCTTGATTCATTAGCGCCCAGTCTTCTTTATAAACTTGGTTTACAATTAAAAACTGGATCAATTCGTTATCGAGTTCTTGCAATTCTTCCTTACTCAGGCACCTAAATCGCATATTAATTCTCTGATTTTGAAACATTAAACGTTAAATCCATCACTTCGTCGAGTGATTTTTGGACAACACCTTGCTCCACGATAAAGGTATATTTACCGGCTTGTGGTAATTTCCTTCGTTTAAAAATTAACTGATGTTCGACAATTGTTCCGGTTTTATTTCCAATCCAAGTGCCATTTGGGTAAGTTGTTTTAATCTCGTAAGGCTCCCGAACAACTTTTTTAAAGGGTGTTTTCGTTGTCAAATAAATCCAAAGATTACTGTATTTATAGTCTGTCGTTGTGCGAATAGTAAGTGTAAAATCGTAGGAATTAATAGTATCTGGAATATTTACGGTAAAGGTAGGCTTTACCTTTACCCCCCATATATTATCCGCAAATTGATAGGATGAATTGTAAACAGAAGGTTTCCCGCAAGCGCAAAGCAGTGTAGTAATCAGGCCAAAGAAAAAAAAGATTTTCATTTTTTATTATTTTGAAAAGACCTATTCTTGTTTTTATTTCTATTTTTCGAGGTATTTGCGAAACGTGAAATACTATCTTGTCCCACCACATTTTCATATCCAATTTCCACTTCTTTTTCTACCACATAGGTAAATGCCTTTAAGTCTTTTGGAATTGTTCCTGCAGAATTTAGTTCTTGTATTTTTTTTACTTGTTCGGGAGTTAAGGCGATTAGTCCGTTTTCCCCTTGAATTGCAAACCACATGAGTCGCTTGAACACGTCGGTTTTAATATGTATTGCCTCACCGCTTTCTGTTTTAAGTTTCGTTTCTGCTTTCGGAAAAGACTTAATAGCATCGAGGTACATGTCTAATTCATAATTCAAGCAACATTTTAATTTTCCGCATTGTCCGGCAAGTTTTTGAGGATTCAGCGATAATTGTTGGTAACGAGCTGCAGAAGTAGAAACTGATCTAAAATCCGTAAGCCACGTACTGCAGCAAAGTTCTCGTCCGCATGATCCAATACCCCCCAATCTGGCGGCTTCTTGTCTTGAACCAATTTGACGCATTTCAATACGAACTTTAAATTTATCAGCCATATCTTTGATGAGCTGCCTAAAATCAATTCTTCCTTCAGCGGTATAATAAAATAGCGCTTTAGACATATCTGCTTGGTATTCTACGTCTGAAATTTTCATTTCCAAACCAAGTGTTAGGGCCATTACCCTGGTTTGATTCATAGTTTCTTGTTCAAAAGAACGGGCCTTTATCCAGCTATCAATTTCTTTTTGAGTAGCAATTTTCAAAATTTTCCTTGTTTCCATTGGTTTAAAACCAGGCGCTTTCTTTTTTACTTGAATACGCGCCAATTCTCCGACCACAGAAACAACGCCTACATCATATCCCGGAGCAGTTTCCACTACTAC
The DNA here is from genome assembly GCA_947475095.1 of Flavobacteriales bacterium. Classification (GTDB taxonomy): domain Bacteria; phylum Bacteroidota; class Bacteroidia; order Flavobacteriales_D; family Crocinitomicaceae; genus UBA952. The sequence continues at coordinate 49,088 of CANJLG010000007.1, read as the reverse complement.
CACATCACCAACACTTAACGCGATATGCTCCGCATTTCTATAAAACCCTTTTCTTGAATTCTTAAACCGAACTTCTACAATGTCATATACTTTTTGTCCGGAAGGCAAGGCAATATTGGCTAACCAATCATAGACTTCTAATTTATTACAACCTCCAGAGCTGCATGTACCATTATTCTTACAGCCTCTTGGTGTTCCTCCATCTGACCCACATGAACTACAACCCATATTATTGTTTTTTTTGTAAAAGTACTAAATTAAGCTTGGTGAATGTATCTCATGGATTGAAAACATAGTTGCGTAAAAAGAAGTTTTGCAAAGGCGTTCCTTTCAATTCGGTAATAGGCTTCATCGAAGCAGCTTAGGAATTCACTGATATTATTTCCTGAAATATAAGGAGAAAACTTATCTATAAAAGCGGCTTCCTCTGTTGATACTTGTAGGGTATCCATCCCAATGTAATTCTTCACGAGGCTTTGCCTTAGCATGTGTAAGCTATATAAAATAAATAATTTTTGACGTTCTTTAGAAACAGCTGCAATATCTTCAGCCCAATCTAACATGGCAATAACATCTTTTTTGAAGGTACAGCGCATCAAGCTCATAAATTGATCTCGATAAGCGATATTTGATTCATCATCCTGAATCAGCTCCAATGCTCTAATAAAATTACCATCAGAAAACCCAGCAATTGTTTGGGCGCTCCTTTCTTCAATCGAATTTTCTTTAACAAGATGCATGCTTAGATCCTCCTGCGCAATTCTGGGGATAATGATTACTTGTGTTCGAGATTGTATCGTTGGCAGTAATTTTTGAGGCTGCTCAGTCACCAGAATGATAAGTGTTTTGGGAGGGGGCTCTTCTAAAATCTTTAATAATTTGTTTGAACACGTTGCGTTCATTTCGTCTGCACACCATATAATCATTACCTTATAGTTACCTTGGTAAGACATCAAACTTAATTTTTTATGAATGTCGATACTTTCTTCTGTACCGATTACAGGCTTTCGTTCTTTTGTATCAATTGTATTGGTCCATTTGAGTAAATCAAAATATGGATTTGTTTTTAACTGCTTCCGCCATTCTGAAAAATAAGCGGATGATAGCGGATGATTTGCCAAGACAACAGGAAATACAAAATGAACATCTGGATGTACGAAATCTGCCATTTGATTGCATGAGTGACAAGACCCACAACTATCTATTTCCTGCTTATTATCGCATAGTAAATACTTACAATAAGCCAAAGCTATTGCCAAACTCCCATGACCGTTTTTACCAGCAAATAACTTTGCATGGCTAATTTTTTCTGAATTTATTTCTCGGATAAGCCGTTCTTGTAAGGCTCTTTGTCCAATTACTGCTGAAAATTGCATAGGGTAAAATTAGCGCAATTTTAAAATGTAGATTCTTTTTCTGCCTTTTGTTTTGTATTTTTATTGAAAATATAATTATGAAAAAGACCTTGTTATTATTATTTGCTTTGATTAGTTCTGTCATTTCCTTTTCTCAAGAGGTTGTGATTAGTGAAAGTGACTATACATTTTCCTTAGGAAACAAATCTGCCATTATGGTTTCAATTCCTTTTGCAACAAAAGAGCAAGTAGAAGACGCATTAAAATCTTTTATGAAAGATTGGGGCAAACATAAATCATCTAAAGGGGAGCACACTGTAATCCAAGGAAGTTCGAAGGCTATGGGCGATAAGCTTTTTGATGCATATGCGGTGATTACAGAAAGTAAAGGGGAGCAATTCTCAATTCAATTTGGTATTGATTTGGGCGGTGCCTTTTTGAATAAAAAAGATCATCCAGCGCAATTCGCAGTTTGGGCCAAATCCCTTACTGATTTTGCTGTCAAAACAGCAACTAATATTATTGATAATGAAGAATCTATTGCAAAAGACATTCTCAAAAGTTTAACATCAGATCAAACTAAATTGGAGAAAGAAGAGCAAGATCATAAGGCAGAAATTGAAAGCCTAAAAAAACAAATAGCGACGAATGAAAGGCTAATAGAGGAAAGTAAAACAAATCAAGCGTCCAAGCAAGCGGAAATTAAAAGCCAAGCAGAAAAAGTCAGTGTACTAGAGAAAAAGAAGAAAGCGATCCACTAATCCTCTATATTTCCACCTATGATGATTACGATTTCTCCTTTCACTTCTTTTTGTTGAAAATGCAAAAGGACTTCCTGTGCTGTCCCTCGTGCAAACTCCTCGTAAAATTTTGTTATTTCTCTACAAACACATATTTTTCGTTCAGCACCAAAATATTCTACAATCTGTCCGAGGCACTTTATAAGTCTGTGCGGAGATTCGTATAAAACAATTGTTCTGCTTTCTTTACTCAGTATGGTAAGTCTTGTCTGCCTTCCTTTTTTGTGAGGGAGGAAACCTTCAAATACAAACTTATCGCAAGGTAATCCACTCGCGACAAGCGCTGGTACAAAGGCACTTGGCCCAGGCAAGCATTCCACGGGAATTCCCGCTTCAATGCAAGCGCGAACTAATAAAAATCCAGGGTCAGAAATACCAGGTGTTCCAGCATCTGAGACTAATACTGCGGTTTCTACCTCTTGAATCTTGTCAATAACCCGATCCAATAAGCGGTGTTCATTTTGACTGTGAAAAGAAACAACAGTATTTGATATGTTTAGATGTGATAATAAGCGTTTGGTCACCCGAGTATCTTCTGCAAAGATAACCTGTGCACTTCCTAATATCCGAATGGCACGCAAGGTAATATCTTCTAAATTTCCTATTGGTGTTGGTATGAGAATTAATTTAGCCATGCTTTAAATTGCGTTTTTTAGGGTATACCTTAGGAAAATACTTTCCTAACCACATCTTCAATTTTTTCACAAAGAATAACCTTGATCTTGAAGTCGGAAATGGTAATGCCTTTGGAATATTTTGAAATAAAAATTGATTTATATCCCAACTTTTGAGCTTCCTGAATTCGTATTTCAGCTCGATTGACCGGCCTTACTTCTCCAGAAAGACCTAGTTCTGCGGCGAAAGTTATCCCTTGTGGTATGGGCATATCCGCATTAGAGGATAATACGGCCATTGTTACCGCCAAATCTACTGCAGGGTCATCCACTTTTATTCCCCCGGCGATATTCAAAAAAACATCCTTTGCTGCTAATTTAAATCCGCAACGCTTTTCCATCACCGCCAAAAGCATATTTAGACGCTTGGCATCATAACCTGTGGATGAGCGTTGTGGAGTGCCGTATGCTGCAGAACTCACAAGCGCTTGCACTTCAATTTGGAGTGGGCGCATGCCTTCAATGGTCGTAGCAATGGCAATACCACTTAAGGTTCCGTCACTATTGGTAATTAAAATCTCTGAGGGATTATCTACAACACGCAATCCTGTACCTTGCATCTCATAGATTCCTAACTCATTCGTTGATCCAAAGCGATTTTTCACTGTCCGCAATAAACGATACACATGATTTCGATCTCCTTCAAATTGAAGAACGGCATCCACCATATGCTCTAAAACTTTTGGACCTGCAATTGATCCATCTTTGGTAATATGCCCAATTAAAAACACAGGCACGTTGGTTTCTTTCGCAAATCGTAGCAGTTGCGCAGTACATTCACGTACTTGTGAAACACTTCCTGGCGAACTATCAATTGAAGAAAAGAATAAAGTTTGAATCGAGTCAATAATGAGTACTTGAGGCATTATAGATTTCGCGTGATTCAGGATGTTAATCAAATTTGTTTCCGTTAAAAGCTGGCAATTGTTATTTTTAATACCGATTCGTTCGGCCCTCATTCTAATTTGCTGTTCGCTTTCCTCGCCGGAGACGTAGAGTATACTCAAGCGCTCTTCAATAGCCATTTGAAGCATTAGAGTTGATTTACCTATTCCGGGTTCCCCTCCAATTAAAACAAGGGCACCCTTTACTAATCCACCACCAAGTACTCGGTTTAATTCCGAATCGATGAGGGGAATTCTATTTTCCTCTTGGTGTTGAATTTCATTAATGAGCGTTGGCTTTGAATTTCTTGAATCAACCGAAAAAGGCAAGGCGCTTTTTGAGGTGGATATAATCTCTTCTACAAAAGTATTCCATGAGGAACAAGAGGGGCATTTTCCCAGCCATTTAGGCGCCTCGAATCCACATTCTTGACAAAAAAAAGCACTCTTCTGTTTTGACATAATTATAGCTTCAAAGATAAAATTAACTATTGATAAAGCGTCTATTTAAGATTAATTTCGACATTTTAAGTTTGTTAGAACAAAGAATACACCCCAATCGTTCATTTTTTTTTATTTTTTTTTAAAACTTTGTATGTTAGATTATCAAAAAAATTAATTTTGTCGAATTAAGTATTGATAAAAGAATAAATTTTTATGACAAAAAGAAGGTCGATAATTAGTTATGATAAGCTTTCGATTGAGCAAAAGAAACAAATTCTAAAAGAATTTCCGGACGGATATATTAATCACCTAACCACTATTAAAACGCCTACCGGTGAAGTGTTGGATGCATTAATATGGGACACGGATGAAATTATCTATTTAGTTAAAATAGTAAAGCCAAAGGTAAAGGTGAAAATCATTTCAGAAGATAGTGATGATGACTTTGACGATGATTTAGATAAAGAGGACGAGATCAAAGATGATGATATGGATGATGAAAAAGACCATGATTCAGATGAAGAGGAGGACGAATATGATAAGCCTGATGTTGACAAAGACGATGACGACGATAAGGATTAAGTCCTTGATTTCTCGGTCTTAGTTTTCTTTTCTATTACTTTTCTTTATCTTTGAAACAATATCTCTAAGATAATTATGAAAGTTCCTACATCTTTTACTAATATTCCCATATCACCTTCAGTTGACAAAGTTGGTGTTGAAGAGCGCGTCGCTCGTTTTCAATCTCGAAGCATTAAAAATGAATCAAAACGTCAAGGGTTAGATTTAGTGCTGAGCATGATTGATCTTACCACCCTAGAGGGTAAAGATACTCCTGGCAAAGTAAAACAAATGTGTTACAAGGCGCATCACCTGCATGATTCGTACCCTAATTTACCAACCGTAGCGGCAGTATGTGTTTTTCCTTCTATGGTTAAAACGGCCAAGACAGCACTTTTAGGAACATCAGTGAAAGTAGCGTCTGTTTCTACTGCTTTCCCATCTGGGCAATCTACTCGGGCTGTAAAATTAGCGGACACTAAATTTGCAGTAGATGAAGGAGCGGATGAAATTGACATGGTTATTTCTCGCGGAAAGTTTTTAGCGGGAGAATATAATTTTGTATTTGATGAAATAGCAGCAATAAAAGAAGCTTGCGGTAAAGCACGACTAAAGGTTATTCTTGAAACTGGTGAGCTGTGTACCTTGGATAGTGTTCGAAAAGCAAGTGATATTGCGATATATGCGGGAGCGGATTTTATAAAGACATCCACCGGAAAAATTCAGCCAGCAGCTACAATGCAGGTTACTTATACCATGTTAATGGCGATCAAAGATTATTATGATACTACTGGCATTATGATAGGAATGAAGCCAGCCGGTGGGATATCCACCTCAAAATTAGCCTTACATAATTTAGTAATGGTGAAGGAAATTTTAGGAAACAATTGGTTAAACAACGATTGGTTTAGATTTGGAGCCAGTAGTTTAGCAAATGATGTTTTAATGCAAATTATGAAGTTGGAAACGGGAGTTTATCAATCTTCAGATTATTTTACAATTGATTGATATGGCTAAAAACACTACCAAAAAACAAGCACCTAGTTGGGATTATTCTCCTTCATTAGAAAGCACTTCCCATATTACGATTTTACCGAGATATGAATTGTTTATAAACAATGAGTGGGTAAAACCGACCTCTAAAAAATATTTCAAAACAACGAATCCTGCTACAGAAGAAGTTCTGTCCGAAATCGCTTGGGCGAATGATAAAGATGTTGATTTGGCGGTTAAGGCTGCTCGAAAAGCATACCAAGATGTTTGGTCAAAAACTACCCCAAAAGAGCGTTCAAAATACATTTATCGCATTGCGCGACTGATGCAAGAACAAGCGAGAGAACTCTCTGTAATAGAAACTTTGGATGCTGGAAAACCAATTCGTGAGGCAAGGGACATTGATGTGCCTTTGGCCTGCAATCACTTTTTTTATTATGCTGGTTGGGCAGATAAGTTAGAATATGCTTTTCCTAATCAACCAATGGAGGCACTTGGTGTAGCGGGTCAAATTATTCCATGGAATTTCCCACTTCTGATGGCTGCATGGAAAATTGCTCCTGCTTTAGCAGCGGGCAATACGGTTGTTCTTAAACCAGCAGAAACGACTTCATTGACAGCATTAAAATTAGCTGAAATAATAAAAGCCTCAGGTCTTCCCCCAGGTGTTGTAAATATCGTTACAGGTCACGGTGATACAGGTGCGGCCATTGTAAATCACCCGGACATAAATAAAATTGCTTTTACAGGATCAACCAATGTCGGAAAAATCATCCAACGAGCGATTGCTGGCACAGGAAAAAAAGCCACCTTGGAATTAGGAGGGAAATCCGCTAATATTATTTTTGATGATGCTCCTATCGATCAAGCGGTTGAAGGGATTATCAATGGCATATTTTTTAATCAAGGACACGTTTGTTGCGCTGGTTCTCGGCTTTTTGTGCAAGAAAACATTGCAGAATTGGTTATTCGGAAATTAAAACACCGCATGGATAGTTTGTATTTGGGAAATCCCCTCGATAAAAACACGGATATTGGTGCCATAAATTCAAAGGAACAACTTACAACCATTGAAAAATATATTAAAATTGGAATCGCTGAAGGAGCTGAAATATATCAAAGCGCCTGTGAATTACCAAGTAAGGGGTATTATTGTCGCCCAACGATTTTTATAAATGTGGCACAGTCGAGTACCATTTCACAAGAAGAAATTTTCGGTCCTGTTTTGAGTATTCAAACTTTTCGAACGGTCGATGAGGTCATTCAAAAAGCCAATAATTCACCCTATGGATTAGCCGCTGGCGTATGGACAGATAAAGGCTCTCGTATATTTAATTTAACAACGAAATTACGTGCAGGAGTTATTTGGGCAAATACCTATAATAAATTTGATCCAACTTCTCCATTTGGGGGGTATAAAGAAAGTGGATTTGGTCGTGAAGGTGGTTTACACGGATTGGGTGCTTATTTAAAAATGAAAGTTTAATTAATTGTTATTCAAATGAATCGTGTGGAAATTTTAAAAACATATAAGATTTATATCGGCGGAGCTTTTCCTAGAACTGAATCAGGCCGTTATTATACGCCAGTAAATAAAACAGGTGAGGGCATTGGGAACATGTGTTTATCATCTCGAAAAGATGTGCGAAATGCTGTTACAGCAGCTCGCAAAGCATTTGGGTCTTGGTCTGAACGTTCTGCCTTTAATCGCGGACAAATTATCTATCGCATCGCAGAAATGCTTGAAGGAAGGAAGGAGCAATTTATTTTGGAGCTTCAGAAACAAGGCAGCACAAAAGCAGAAGCGGAAAAAGAAGTAATTCTTGCGATTGATCGAATTGTTTATTATGCTGGATGGTGCGATAAGTACAATCAAGTTTTGAGTGCTGTAAATCCGGTTAGCTCCTCTCATTTTAATTTTACCACCTGCGAATCAATGGGTATTGTGGGTGTGTTAGCGCCGCAAACGACATCGCTTATCGGCCTTGTATCCTTGTTAATTCCCGCAATTTGTAGTGGAAATACGGCTGTTCTAATTGCTTCAGAAAAGTTGCCATTATGTGCCATCACGTTTGCTGAAGTGCTAAATTCATCTGATGTCCCAGGTGGAGTGGTAAATATTTTAACAGGAAATACAGAGGAGTTATTGCCAGTATTGGCTTCTCATATGGATGTTAATGCCTTAATCTCTGAGTCATTAGGAAGCCTAGAGATTGAAACAGCAAAAGCTGCAGTGGACAATCTTAAACGAAAATTTACCTATAATGCAGATTGGTCGAGTGAAAAATCGCAAGGTCTTTATTATATTTCTGATTGTTTAGAATTAAAAACTACTTGGCATCCAATTGAAAATATTGGAGGTACAACGAGCTCGTACTAAGCATCAATTTTCATTCCTCTTCTTTTGGCCAAACGTTGTTTTCTTTTGCAATATCTGGCAAAAATCCATCTGGATCTAAACTTATTTTGGCAACATTTCCTAAAGAAACACCTGGCAATAAGATAGAATAGGTTTTTTCTGCGAAGGACCATTTCGCTAAGGTTTCGGTTGGTCGATAGAAATCAGTTTTTACGTTGTTCGTTAAATCTATTGGGATATAGTAGTATTTTTTCGACCCGTCTTTCAATTCTACCATAAACTCTATGGGCATTGGGACTCCAGCATTTGTAATGTTAAAAAGTAATCCATTTTTAGATTTTCTAAGGCTATCAATACCAAAATCGATGGTTTTAGTCGTGTTTAACCAATAGTTTTGAAACCATGTTAGTTCCATTCGACTCACATCTTCAAATGTTTTTACAAAATCGTTTGGTTCAGGGTGTTTGAACTTCCAGTTGGTGTAATATCGATGAAATCCTTGCTTCATTTTATTATCACCAATAATATAGCGGATTAATTCTGGAAATAATTGGCCTTTAAAATAGGCTGCGTTATAATAGGCATAATCATAATCAAAATGATTTGCGGCCGTAGCAATTGGTTCTTCAGGATACATTGCACGCATCCACTCGTATGAACTAATAGCTTCATCTGTATGGCTTTTTTTCTCGCCGCCAGAAGATATCCGCGATTCCGCATAACACGTTACACCTTCATCCATCCAGTGGTGTAAGTTTTCATCGCTACCATATATGCCATAAAAGTAGTTGTGCATAAATTCGTGGCAAGCGGTATTAAAAAAATCCATTCGACTTGCTTCAAGCATCGTACACATAGGATATTCCATGTAGCCTTCACCAGCTTGGATGAATGAAAATTGAGGATAGGGGTAGGTACCGAATTCTTCTTTGCAAATGGCATAGGCTTCTTTCCATTTATCCGTTAAGGTTGTCCATTGTTCTTCATATTGTTTGTGGTAAAAAAAATGAAAATCAATTAAATCAATTCGTATCGATTTATGGATCCAATCTGCATCCGCTGCCCAAGCAAAATCATGGACGTTTTCGGCTGTAAACTTCCATTGTGCAACATCCCCATTTGTGCTTTCTTTTTGTTTGTCAACCCACCCATTGGCGGTATATGATTTATTTGAAAGTAAGCCAGTACCGGCAATTACAAAGCGCTTATTGCAGTTAATCGTAACATTGAAGTTTCCGAATGTCCCGGCAAATTCTCGTCCGAGGTAAGGGTCTGTATGCCACCCTTGCGCATCGTAACGACAAATTTTAGGGTACCATTGAGTCAGTGTAAAATCAGTTCCTGCGGTATTATTTTTCCCTGCTCTATTTAAACATGCTGGGATTTGAGCAATGAATGTTATCGATATTCGCGCTTTTGCTAAAGGGGCAAGGGGGGATTTTAATTTAATCTTTCCAATTGATTCAAATACCTCTGCAGTATAGCTTTGCCCATCTATCTTTATTTCCGAAAGGGTAATTGAACCAAAATCGCTTGCATCCATTTCCGATTGGTCATTTCCGAAAACAGTAAATGCATGACTACCTTTTTTAAAGGCATTCCAATAAAGGTGTAGATAGATTTCGGAAAGACTGTCATTGGATTGATTGCTGTATTCAATCGTTTCTTCTCCGTTGACCAAGCCTTTTTGGTCGTCTAAACTTGCTGTTATCGAATAATCTGCTTTTTGTTGCCAAGTGTTTTTCTGGCTGTAAATTGTACTCGTTAAAGCAATAGCGGCTATGATTAGGTTTTTTCTCATATTGGTAAATGTACTAATTTATTTCATTTTTTTTGATGTAATTTCCAAGGTTAATATTGAAAAAAAGAGGATTGGTTACATTGTGTCAAAGCTAGGAGGTTCCCTTTTTCAGTGAATTATTCCGTCTTTACTTTTGCTTTATTGTATCTTTGTAAACAAATATGGAGAGCATAAAAAATAAAGTGAAAGAAAGTGGTTTAATTCAGTTGGACATGGCCGATTTTAGGCCAAAAATGCCAATTGTAGGAATTGATATTTCCAATCAACTTTGGCAGGGCTTAGTATTGAAAGAAAAAGATTTTAGGTTGTGGATTAAGGAGCATGATTGGTCGCAATACAAGGAAAAAGCGATTTTTATTTTTTGCTCTACCGACGCCATTATTCCTACATGGGCATTCATGCTAATCGGCAGCGAACTTTCTTCTTTTGCTATTTATTATGAGGTGGGATCTGCAGCAGAACTTGAAAAAAGTTTAATCAAACAAAACATTGAAGCATTAGCTTTAGCGCCATTTATTGATCAACGGATTATCGTTAAAGGTTGCGCCGAAATTTCTTGCCCTGAATTTGCCAGCTCACTACTAGTGAAACATCTTCGTCCGGTCGTGAAAGCAATTATGTTCGGCGAACCTTGTTCTACGGTGCCGATTTACAAAAAACGTTGATTTGTTTTGTTAGTGTCCGGTAAAAAAATTTAGTTAAATAAAGTTCAATTGTATCACCATTCGCTCGAACCCTAGCGCAAATTTCTTTCTATTTCAACGATATCTTCCCGTTCAGTTATTTGAGCCCTTCTCGACTCCGCTCGATGTGCTCTTGAAAGTGGATTGAGCGAAGTCGAAAGACACGGTTCCCGCGCATTCAAGTCATCGGTAAAACGTTATGCCAACCAAAATAAAATTGATTTTGAATGGCAATCACGGTATCATGATATTATTATTCGAAATGACAAGGCGTTAAATGCCATTCGTCGATACATTGACAACAATCCATTGAAATGGCAAAATGATTCATTTAATATGAATGACCGTTGAACCAATGTTACCGTAACCCCGCCCACAACCTATATCCTTTACCGCAAACAAAACCCTAAAACAACATGAATAAATTCCTCTTGTGCTTCGGCATGCACCCAATGTCCGGCACCTAAAATGGTTTCAAATTCGCTATCGGGAAATACATTTTCTATGTCGGGAATATCCTCGTCTAAAATATAATTAGACAATTCGCCTCTGATGAAAATCGTTGTAGTAAGCACAACTTGTTTCGGAATCGCGCTAAGTATTTCGCCCATCTTTTTTTCAAGAATGGGTACGTTCATGCGCCAGGCTAATTCGCCTTTCGTTTTCCAATAAAGGTTTTTTAGTAAAAACTGCCGTACTCCGGGATTTTCTAGGTGTACTTCTAAAACTCGTTCTGCCTCACCACGAGAAGCGTATTCGGAGAGATTTAGACTCTTAATTCCTGCTAAGATATGTTGATGGTGCATTGGGTATTGCTTTATTCCCATATCAACCAATATAAGTTTCTTGAGGATAGTTGGATACTGTTGTGCAAATGTCATGGCGACTTTTGCCCCCATGGAATGTCCTAGTAAAATAATATTTTTAAGGTTCAATTCTTCAGTCAAATCCCATAAATCCTTAGCCATTAATACATAAGAATGTTCTTCTGACCAAAAAGAATGACCATGATTTCTAAGGTCGACAAGATAAACGGTATAAAATTCAGCGAATATTTTAGCTTGTGATTGCCAATTGTCAGACGAACCAAATAGTCCATGTAGAATAACCAAGGGATCTCCTTTTCCGAGCACCCGATAGTGTAGCATCATTTTTTAGCGCTGATGTATGAAGATTCAGAAATGGCTTGAGCTGTAAATTGCTTGTCGTTCATCTCGTTAATCACCTTGAGAAGCTTATCTTTTGAAGAGCGTGAATTATTGTAATACACAGTGATCAACTGCGACTCCTTGTCTTCAACGAAATCAACATCTACTTTTTCAACAGCATTTGTCGCTAATAATTCTTTTCTAATTGAACCACCACAACCCATTTTGCAAACCATTCCCTGAACACTTAATGCTAATTTTGTGTTTGCAGTATTGGAGGTTTCAGGCACGATTTTACTTGCTTTTTTTTCAATCGTTGAATCGTTGCAAGCAGCTAAAAATAATAAGCTAAACAAAAAATAAAGGGCTGTTTTCATACTAAATATTTGATGATGCAAAGTTAATCTCTTTTAATCGTACTATTTTAAATTTTCTACTTATTTTCGCCGAAATAAAACTTTTAAAAATGAAAAAAACTCTCTTTTTTAGTGTGCTTTCGTTGATCGTAGCCACTACATTCTTATCTTCTTGTAGTAAATATGACGAAGGTTCAAAATTTACCTTGCTGTCAAAAAAGTCGCGTATGGTGAATGATTGGCACCTGATTTCTCAAACAGAAAACGGTTTTGCTTTAAATCTATCTGGAGTTAGTTGGCATTTAACTTTAAGTAAAGATGGCACGGCAAAAACAACTTTTAGCTATACTATTGCGGGACAAACCTTAACTAATGAAATAAACGGAGAATGGTTATTTAGCAATGATAAATCTAAGCTCATATTAGTAGATTCTAGTAACAACACTTCTGAAGAATATACAATCTTGAAACTTACTAATAGCGAATTAAAAGTTCAGCAAATAGATCCTAGTAATGGTGATATTACTATTCAAACATGGGAGACTATGTAAATTCATATTTCAACTTGAGCCGCCTTTTTTGGCGGCTTTTTTTTTGCAATAAATTTTAGTAGATTCTTACATGTAACCAAACAAAGTGCTTAGCGTATTTTAAAATTAAAATAGTTTTGTCATGAAAGTTTTGTTTCTAGCGAGTTTAATGCTCTTTTTCACGCTAAGTTCTTGCAGTAAATACAAGGAAACCACTAAATACGCGCTCCTATCTAAGAATCAGCGAATAGCAAAAGATTGGAAATTAATTTCGCAGTCTGAAAATTTAAGGGCCAAAGACTTAACTGGTTTTGAAATTCATTTGGATTTACATCAGGATAATAGTTATGTGTCAAGTACACGTTACCTGCTTTTTGGGCAAGTTCTTCGCACAGAGAAAAAAGGCACATGGCATTTTAGCACCGATTCAAAATCCTTACTTTTGAATGAAACAAATAATCAAAAAATAGATCGCCTGACAATTGTTTTGTTAAAGAAGGGAGAGTTGCAATTACAGCAAATTATTCCTGTCGACCAAGAAAAGAAATCCGTAGTAACTAAGTTATTTATCTTTAAAACGAAATAAATCGTTTTTCTAAAAATACTTCTCTTTAGCTGATTTTTTTTTGGAGACAAAATATTAATCACTACATTTGAGAAAATTAAAACCATGAAAGCATCCTTTCGCACTGTTGTTTTAGCAAGTTTTTTACTTGTATTATTTGCTTCTTGTGATAAATATCCTAACGGGCCGAGCTTTTCGCTTCGCACCAAAAAGGCTCGTCTTTGCAATGAGTGGGTATTAACTAGCTATCAAATAAACGGGAATGAATTTATTGAAAATCAACCAGAAGTAAAAATGGCAATTGACAAGGATGAAACCTATTCTATTTCAAGAACCACTTCATCGTTAGGTCAAATCCAAACGGAATATGAGCATGGGACATGGACATTGGATTCAGAAGGAACTGTTTTATCGCACTTAATTAGTGGCGAAGAATACCCAGTAGATTTTACGATTAATGAATTACGCAATAAGTCCCTAACGCTTCAGTATTATAATGTGCAAACAAACAATACGTACATTATGGTTTATAAGCAGGTGGAGTAATTAGCTAAACCTAGGATCCGTTTCCATTACATGACCGCATGCCGAGCATGTTCTCATTTCTTCAGATGCATAAAATTCTCTAAAGCGGCTAATAAAATCCTTTTCGATATTTTCTAATGGGAATTGATACGATTTTAATGGATTATTGCACGCTTCACAAAACCACATTAAGCCATCTTGTAATTCGCTTCCTTTTCTAACTCTTTCAATCACTAAACCAATTGTGTTTTCACCTCGTATAGGAGAGTGTGGCACCTTCGCTGGCAATAAAAATATATCTCCTTCGTGAATTTCTATATTCTTTGCTTGTCCATCTTCTTGAATTCTAACAGTAATCGACCCCTCTATTTGAATGAATAATTCTTCACTTTCATTGTAATGATAATCTTTTCTTGCATTTGGCCCACCGACAATCATTACGATAAAATCACCCGCTTCGACATAAAGATTTTTATTAGAAATCGGGGGTTTTAATAAATCGCGGTTTTCAGCAATCCATTTCTTAAGGTTGAAGGGTGCCAACATATCAATGAGTTTTGGTTAAAATTAAAAAGATTATTGATTTTAATGCCGAATCAAGGCATAATGTTTTGTAATAAAACGATACGGATGCTTATCATCTATTTCTTGCGTGATGACTGTGCTGCTTTTCCAATCGTCTAAGGTGATTTCTGGAAAAAAAACATCTGCGGCAAAGGTCGCTTCGACATGTGAGATAAACATTTCATCGATGCATTTCTCCTGTAAAGCCAGTTTGTAAATTTCTCCGCCACCAATAATAAAAAGTTTTTCTTTCTCATCATGAAAATGCATTAAACAAGCTTGTAAGGTATTAAAGACTAAACAGCCCTGAATCTTCAAGGTGCTATCTCGACTTAAAATTACATTTGTTCTATTTGGTAAAGGGCGATATTTTTCAGGGATTGACTCATAGTTTTTTCTTCCCATAATGACAACGTGATGCATGGTTGTTTCTTTGAAAAAACGCATATCATTGGGCAGGTGCCACATTAAATCATTGTTTTTGCCAATGCCATTTTCGGCATCCATTGCTACTATTATTGTGGCTTTTCTCAAACTGCTACGATTCCTTTAATGTGTGGATGTGGGTCATAATTTGTCAATTCAAAATCATCGATTGTAAATTCAAATATATCCTTCACACTAGGATTGATCTTCATGGTAGGCAAGTGTCTTATTTCTCTAGATAGTTGTAATTCAACTTGTTCAAGATGGTTAGAATACAAATGAGTATCGCCAAAGGTGTGAATGAATTCTCCCACCTGAAGCTCGCACACTTGAGCTATCATCATTGTAAGTAATGCGTATGAAGCAATATTAAAGGGAACGCCAAGAAAAGTGTCGGCACTTCTTTGGTATAACTGACAACTTAGCTTTCCCTCTGCTACATAAAATTGAAACAAACTGTGGCAAGGTGGTAATGCCATTTGGTTGACATCGGCCACATTCCATGCTGAAACTATTAGTCTTCTTGAATCGGGATTGGTTTTTATTTGATGAATCAATTGCGAAATTTGATCGATTGTACCGCCATCTTTTGTTGGCCAACTCCGCCATTGATGCCCATATACAGGACCGAGATCCCCATTTTCATCAGCCCACTCATCCCAAATACGGACATTATTTTCTTTTAAGTATGCGATATTGGTATCGCCTTTCAAGAACCATAAAAGCTCATGAATAATTGATCGAAGGTGTAGTTTTTTAGTGGTAAGACAAGGAAACCCTTTGTTAAGGTCGAAACGCATTTGATATCCAAAAACGGAAAGTGTACCTGTTCCCGTTCGATCTTCTTTTTTTACACCGTTTTCAAGAATGTGGCGCAGTAATTTGTGGTATTGATCCATGCTTATAAAACTTACACCACAAAATTAGTGTAAATCACCACCACTCTTAGTTCTTTTAATGACGATTTTTGAACAAGTTAATAACCGAAATCAATAGGATAGAATTATGTATCTTCGTGGCATGTTAAAATCAATAATGATTTTAGGGATTGTAGCTTCTTGCCTTTCGTTTTATGCGCAGGAGGCCGTTTTCGTTAAACGAAAATGGTTGGGCACCTACAATGGAATCGTGCCAGCTTATCGTTTGAATACCGGAAATGAATTACTAGATGTTGAATCAGATCAGCTCAGCATCATTCTTTCAAAGGCATCTTTTAGCATCAGTTTTGGAGCGTTTTCTTATACTGGTCAATATAAAGCGATTGTTAAGGATAAAAATAAATTACGGATTGAAGGGAAGATTGAGGGGCGCACCGTAAATGAGTATTTTTTAATCGATCGAAAAAAGAAACAACTAACACGGTCAGGAATTATCCCACAGCCAGATTCAACCCTTGATAAGCTACGAAAAAAACAAGGTAAATGATGTCCCTTTTCCGATGTTACTCTTAACTTCGATTTTCCCTTGGTGAGCATCCAAAATTAATTTAACGTAATACAAGCCTAAGCCAAATCCTTTAACATTATGAATATTACCCGTAGGCACACGGTAAAATTTCTCGAAAATATCACGTTGATTTTCTTTCTTAATACCAATGCCATTATCTATAATTTCTATTTTTAATCCATTGCGTTCATTGCTAGTTTTAATTATGATGGTTGGATTCCCTTCGCAATACTTTACAGCGTTATCAAGTAGATTGTAAATCACATTTGTAATGTGAACAGGATCGGCATGAATGTCTGAAACGGTAGCTAATAGGTCTAATTTAATAGATCCACCCTTGCTTAAATGATGTAATTCAAAATTGTCTTTGACCTCCTGTAATACATCATGCACATTAAATAATTCTTTATCCAAAACAACTTGATCCTTATCTAATTTTGCTACGTTTAACACTCGCTCTACTTGCTGCTCCAGGCGCTTATTCTCTTTAAAGATAATGCCAGCATATTTATTTACTTTTTCAAAATCTGACACTTCCAAGCGCATGAGCATTTCACTCGATAAACTGATGGTTGAAATAGGCGTTTTTAGTTCATGTGTCATGTTATTAATAAAATCGTTTTTTATTTCCGATAAGCGATTTTGACGAATGATGATGGATAAGCTAAAGCCAAAAAAGATCAAAATAAGAAGCAGAATAACGCATATATATATCCATGGAGAAATTAGCGTTTCAGATTTTATCGACTTAATCTTGAGATCAGGAAAATAGACAGTGAAGTAGTGCCCATCTTTTTTTAGATTTAATTTCTCTGGGGTTATGCCATGTGTTTTATCTGGAACAGAAGCATACAAGGAATCTTTGGTGTATTTAATAAGGCTTCCCAAAACAATTGAATCGGTGAAACAATCATAGATTCCGTAAATGAAATCTTGATGTATATTTTGATTATCGAATTCCTTTTTTAATAAGGTTTCTAAATAATATGGCTGAAGATCTTCTTGAATATCAACGGTAAAATGGTTGGTTTTAAGTTCTTTGACGGCTCCATATACCTCGTAGTTCACATTTGTGTTTAAATTAATTTGTTTCAATACTTTTTTTAGCGAAACTTCTACTTGCTGTGTAAATTCCTTGAGGTTTAAACTATCTGCTTTAGCCTGAATCGCGATATTGGTTTCTTGAATCCGAATGGTTTTTTCCATCCATAACAACTGAACGGTCAAAATCGTTACCAAGGATAATATCCCTAGAATAATGACTGTATGGATGGTTCTATTTTTCATACCTAATTCAAACGAAGGTACAACGAAATAGCTAAGCTGACATTAAAATCCTTGCACACCATTTACTGTGGTATATTTTAAGATGTTTTTTTTATCCGGATAAATTCGCGAAAAGGCAGATTGCACTGCCAATGTTCCTTCGTGAAAACCACAAAGAATCAATTTCAATTTATTTTGATAGGTATTCACATCTCCAATAGCATATATACCCGGGATATTTGTTGAATAATCCAGGGTATCCACTTTAATTGCTCCTTTTTCAATTTCTAATCCCCAATCTGCAATGGGACCAAGACTTGGTTTTAGGCCAAATAATGGGATAAAGTGATCGGTTTTTTTCACAATTTCTCCATCTTTCTGATGATGAATAATCACGCTTTCAAGGGTGTCTTTTCCTGAAAGCCCAACAACCTCCGCTTCGGTTATCAATTCTATTATACCTCGTTGTGCTAAATCGATGACTTTTTGAACTGAGTCCAAGTGCCCACGAAAAGAACTATTACGATGAACCAAAATCACTTTTTTGGCAATTTTTTGTTCCGCTAAAAATATCGACCAATCCAGTGCAGAATCTCCTCCTCCTGCAATGACGCAGGTTTTATCCTTATAAAAATCGGGTTCTTTGATGATGTATTCTACTCCTTTGTCTTCATAATCGAGGATGTTTTCAATAGGAGGTTTCCGTGGTTCAAAAACACCAAGTCCACCAGCAATCATAACGATTGGCGCCTTGTGCTTTGTCCCTTTTATGCACGTAACGATAAAAGTGTTATCTGCTTGTTTTTCAATACTTACAGCTGCTTCTCCAAGGGTAAATCCCGGCTTGAAGGGTGCTGCTTGCTCCATTAAATTATCAATAAGTTCTCCTGCTAAAATAGTTGGAAAACCAGGAATGTCATAGATTGGTTTTTTGGGATATATTTCAGAACACTGCCCTCCGGGTTGTGGCAATGAATCAATCAAATGACATTTAAGTTTTAATAAGCCCGCTTCAAAAACGGTGAATAAGCCCACTGGGCCTGTTCCAATAATGATAATATCTGTTTCTATCATACTTCTTTTTATCTACTTTTTTAACATTTTTAGTAGGCGAATTGTTTATTTCTAATAATCTGGTTTGCGTGGTTTGTTTTCCATGATTAATTCAATTCGTTCCATGACATCTGTAGTAAGTAATTCCTGCGCTGAAATCGCTTTAAGATTTTCGCTTAACTGACTTGTTTTACTTGCGCCTAAAATTACGGTACTCACATTGTTGTTTTTTAGACACCAAGCCAAGGAAAGAACGGGAAGGCTTAGGCCAATTTCAGCAGACAACTTCGTCAGTGCAATCGCTTTATGAATTTTTCCTTCGGTAAAGTTTTTATCCTTTAACCAATCTAAACCATCCATGCCCAATCTCGTTTCTGTTGGAAAACCATCGTTGTATTTTCCAGTTAAAATCCCACTAGCTAATGGCGACCAAATGGTGGTTCCGAGTCCTACCGTTTTATATAATTGTTCGAATTCTACTTCAATTTTATGTCGAGTAAAAAGGTTGTATTCGGGTTGTTCTACTACTGGCCCAATTAGATGGTTTTGTTTCGCAAACATATGAGCTTCCATTATTTCTTGTGCTGACCATTCGCTGGTTCCCCAATATAACACTTTTCCTTGTGCTATAAGGTGATGCATCGCCCAAACAGTTTCCTCAATTGGAGTGGCTTTATCGGGTCGGTGACAAAGGTAAAGATCTAAATAATCAACCTGCAGACGTTTAAGCGCTTGGTGACAAGCTTCAAACACGTGTTTTCTATTTAATCCTTTTTGAGTAGGTAATTGTCCGCCGCTGCCAAAAAATACTTTACTGCTTACAATATAACTATCGCGTGACCATCCCACCTTAGTTAGAATCTTGCCCATTACCTCCTCACTCATACCGCGTGAATAAATCTCAGCGTTATCAAAGAAATTAATGCCATTGTCATAGGCAAGCGTCATCAGATCTTCGGCAATGCTAGTGTCAATTTGTTTTCCAAAGGTTAGCCAAGACCCAAAGGATAATCGGCTTATTTGTAGCCCTGTTTTACCTAAAGCAACGTATTCCATAATCATTAATTTTTGAGTGCAAAAATAGGCATTTTCACCAAATACTTAGCCAGTATTTATTTGAATTCTTTGGTTCTTTTTAGTAAGTTTGTCACAACTAACTTGTTTCTTATCGACGGAAAGAAGTGTGTATTAGAAAGGTAAATCCATGAATAATTAACACTGCAATGAAAAGTAATGATGCCTTGAATATTGAATTACAACGAACATTAGAGGTATTAAACTTTGCGAATCCTTTTTACTTATTGCTCAATGTTAATGGGAAAATAATTGGTGTAGGAGAAGCTTACAAGAAGCTCCTGCCGAAACTTAAGGCATTAGATGATTTTTCCGAGCATTTTTTTTGGGAAAAGGGATTGTCAACACCTCGTCTAGATAAGGCACTGAGCAATCAAGTGCTGCACACACGTCTAAAAAACGATGCCTATGATGTTTCAATTAGAAATACCTCATTTGGTGTTCTAATTTTAAACACGCAAGGTGATTCAAACGCCGCATCAGAAAGGATTAAAACCAAAAAAACTGCAGCCTTACCGCATGAAAATCCGAATCCTGTTTTGCGATTTTCCAATAAATTAGAGCTCTTATATGCAAATAAAGCTGCTGAACAAGGATTTTTAACCGATTTCCAAATACATTCAGATGGTGTAAAGGACTATGATTTGAAAATTAATTTATTGAATTGTTTAAAGCGTAATGTCCCTTCGTTGAAGATTTTTTTATCCAGAGCTGGAAAAAATTATATGATTAGTATTATTAATGTTATCGATCAGGGATATTTAAATATTTATGCGAATGACATTTCTCTTTTTATTACCCAAGTTGAAGAAAAGGAGGAAGAGTTGCGGAGATTAACGATCACAAATGATGAGCAGCGTAATTTTTATGAATATATACTAAATAATCTACCATCCGATATTGCAGTTTTTAGCCCGGAGCATAAATACCTATTTATAAATCCTCAAGCTATTAAAGATAAGGAGACGCGCGAATTTATGATCGGGAAAGATGATTTTGATTATTGTAATTTAAAAGGCATTCCAACGGATTCTGCTAAATTTAGACGTGCCGCTTTTAGTAAGGTAAAAGAAGGTAATAAAGAAATCGAATGGGAGGATGAGTTATTTGATTTAGCAGGTAATCGTAAGGTGGTTTTGCGTAAACTGGCTCCTGTTCTTGACATAGATGAACAACTTCGTTATGTGGTTGGATATGGAATTGACATAACAGCGATTAAATTATCGCAGGATATACTTCAAAAAAACAATCTTTTTCAAGCTACTTTAATGGATATGGCAACAAAATACATCAATTTGCCAGTTGAAAAGATGGAGGTTACAATTAACGAGTCCTTGTCGCAAATAGGAAATTTTGTCCATGTTGATCGAGTTTATATTTTCACCTATGACCATAAGTCAAAAACAGCTTCAAACACTTATGAGTGGTGCGCGGATGGTGTCGGTCCACAAATAGATAATTTACAATTTATACCATTTTCAAGTATTCCATTTTGGATAGAAACACATGCAAAAGGAGATGAAATAATTATTGAAAAAACGACTGAATTACCTGATGGAACAGTTAAAGAAATGCTACTTGAACAAGACATAAAGAGTGTATTTGCCCTTCCTTTAATGAAAGGAAATAAATGCATCGGATTTGTCGGATTTGATGCTGTGATTAATTACAGAGTTTTTTATGAAGATGAGAAGGATTTGCTTCGATTGTTTGGGAAAATGCTCGTTAATTTAGAGATTCAAACTAATTTCCTCAAACAAATTAGTGCTAAAACAGAAGAAATTCAAAACATAAATACCGATTTGGAATTGATTGTAGCTGAGAAAACCAAACGAAATATTGAATTGTCCAAATCAATAACGGATCAAGAAAAATTAGTAACCATTGGTGAAATTGCTTCAGGGATTGCTCATGATTTAAATACGCCATTGGGCGCAATTAAAATTGGAGCCGAAAGCATTCGATATACCTTAAGTGAATTGCTAAAAAATATCGTCTGGAAGTGTACTGAAGAGCAAATAAAATTCGCATGTGAAAGATCCGCGCAAAAACAAGGTGAATTATTTTTAGGGGGACTCCAGTTACGGAGAGAAATAAAAGAATTTGAAGATTATTTATCCCTAAATTTTCCTGAATTCAAAGCAGAATCTAACGAAATCGCAGGCCTGTTTGTTAAAAGTAGAATCTCACTTTCCGAAACTCAATTAATTAAACAGTGTATGGAAACAGTAAACAGAAAAGATTTTCTGTTGCTGATTTATCATATTCAATTAAATAGAAATTTTATTGATACCATTCTATCGTCTAGTGAAAGAGGTGCTAAGGTGGTGCAAGACCTGCGCTCTTTTATAAAAGAGCCCCAAAACAAGAGTAAAGGAATGGTTAATCTTCGAGAAAATATTACGACTGTTTTAACAATTTTTAATTATGAACTGAAACGAAACATTGATGTTGAATTTACTGTGCCTGATTCCTTATCACTAATTGGGTTCGATATAAAGCTTTTTCAATTGTGGTCTAATATTATTAAAAATGCAATAGAAGCGATGGATGATAAAAAGGAACGTGGAAAATTGATAATTAATGGTAAAAAGACTAAAAAAGGTATTGAACTTAGCATTGAAAATAATGGACCACTTATTCCTGAGAAAATCCAACAAAAGATTTTTGAAAAGTACTTTACCACCAAATCAGGCCAAAATGGTTCTGGATTGGGATTGAGCATTGTGAAAAATGTGTTGAGTATGCATAATGCGACTATATCACTAAACTCAACTTCAGTCTCAACTACTTTTACAATTTTCTTTAATGATTAGTTATGAACATAAAAAAACCGTCCCAACTGCTCAATAATTTATATTTATATCTACTTTTGTCGCATGGATGAAATAAAATATGCTGTCGTTTGTGTTGATGATGATGCCTTTATACTACAAATGTTAGGCTTTCAATTATCAAAAATCGTTGATCAAAAGTATACGCTCTTGGAGTATTTTACAGATCCTTCAGAGGCGCTTGTAAACATCGACCAATTAGTTGCTGAAAAAATAGATATTATTTTTATTATCGTAGATTACTTAATGCCTAAAATGACAGGCGCCGAGTTAATTCGTGAGATAAAGGCAAAACATCCTAATCTTAAATGTGTCATGCTCTCAGGGCATGCGAATCCAATTTCGATAGAGGCCTTAAACAAAGAAAATATGCTTGAGTCTTTTATTTCGAAACCTTGGAATGAGGAAGAGCTTTTTGATACGATTCGCCCAATTTTAGAAGGCTACACTCGATAATCTTTTTTCATGAAAACAATTCTGCTTCTTGGCGCTGGAATGTCATCTTCCTCCTTGATTCGATACCTGTTAGAAGAGTCCGAGAAATTTGATTGGAAATTAAACGTCGTTGATCAAAATACAGTGCTTGTTTTGAAGAAAATAGCCAATCACCCCAGAGCAGAAGCACTCTCTTTTAATGCGCTTGATACAACGGAAAGAAGAAAAAATATCGAAGAAGCAGATTTGGTAATTTCTATGCTCCCAGCTCGATTTCACCCCGATATTGCAAAAGACTGTATTGAGTTAAAAACGAATTTAATTACACCTTCTTACCTTGCTCCAGAAATGAAAGCGCTAACGGAAAAAGCTGTTCAGGCGGGTGTCATAATAATGAATGAAGTTGGTGTTGATCCAGGAATTGATCACATGAGCGCTATGCAGATTATTCATAAAATACAAGGGCTAGGAGCTGAAATGGTGAGCTTTAAATCGTTTTGTGGTGGATTAATAGCGCCAGAATCAGATAATAATCCTTGGCATTATAAATTTACATGGAACCCTAGAAATGTAGTTTTGGCTGGACAAGGATCAGCTGCTGCGTTTATTCAGAATAATGAGTTCAAATATATTCCCTACAATCAATTGTTTAAAAGAACGGAACGGTTCGTAATTGGTGATTTTGGAGAATTTGAAGGATACGCAAATCGCGATTCATTTGCCTATCGTGAAACCTATGGATTGTTTGATATTAAAACTATCTATCGTGGTACTCTTAGAAGACCAAATTTTTGCGATGCTTGGAATGTTTTTGTTGAGTTGGGCATGACAGATGACAGTTACTCATTATTCGAGTCGCATAAAATGTCGCCACGAAAATTTGTGAATTCATTTCTGCCGTATCATCAAACTAAAACAGTGGAGGAAAAATTTCATAATTTTCTAGGAAGCGAAAGGACTCATCTTTTTCATCAATTTGAATGGCTTGGCTTGTTCGATGATGAGCGTGTTCTTGGATTAGAAAAAGCAACTCCTGCCCAACTCATAGAAAATATATTGATTGGTCGTCTATCCTTGAGCCCAGGAGATAAGGACATGTTGGTCATGTACCACGAGTTTGATTATATTCTAAACGGGAAGCAGAAACAAATTCTTTCTTCCATGATTTGTTTAGGGGCCGATCAAACCTATACCGCAATGTCTGATACAGTCGGATTACCAGTAGGGATGATGGCTAAATTAATCCTTAATGGTGAATTTAATAAGCCTGGAATTCATATTCCCGTAGATCGAGAAGTATATGAACCTATTTTAAGCGAATTAAAATCCTTTGGGATATCTTTTCAAGAAATCGAAAATGATTTGTAAATTCGTCACTAGATACTAAAATTATGCAAAACGAAGAAAACCAAATGAACATAGAATTATCTGAGGAAATAGCCTTAGGTATTTATTCAAACCTTGCCATTATCACACATTCTCCTGCGGAAGTAGTGTGCGATTTTGTTCAAATTATGCCCGGAATGCCAAAAGGAAAGGTGCGGTCTCGGGTGCTGATGACGCCTCAAAATGCAAAGCGATTTCTGCACGCATTGACCGAAAATATTCAGAAGTTTGAACAAAGTTTTGGCGAGATAAATGATCCACAACAAGGTTTTCCTCCCATGAATTTTGGCACGCCAAATACAATGGCCTAGTAAATTTTAAAACCAATATGGACGTATCCGTTTGCATTCCTGTATTTAATTCGGATGTCAAAAAATTGGTCACGGCACTTGCTGAGCAAATTTCACACAATCAACTTTCAGCTGAAATTGTCGTTTTAGACGATGCTTCATCGATTGAGATGGAAACCCAAAATCGTGCTGCGCTGGAAGGACTGAGTCATACTCGGTATTTTTCTCTTCCAAAAAATGTGGGCAGATCTGCCATTAGAAATCGTTTCATCGATCTTGCTACAGGTGATTTCCTTTTGTTTATTGATGGCGATTCAGAAATAATAAATCCTAATTTCTTAGAAAATTATACGAAAACATTAAGTTTATCACCCATTGATTTACTGTATGGTGGAAGTGTTTATTCAGAAGATGCCCCCCAAGCAAATTATTTTCTGAGGTGGAAGTATAGCTGGATAAGGGAATCAAAGTCGGCTCAAGAAAGATCGATAACTCCTTATGGATTTAAAACCAATAATTTTATTATCAAAAAATCTGTCTTTTCTAGTTTCCCCTTTGATGAGCGTATTCAAGGTTATGGCCATGAGGATACTCTTTTTGGATTTATACTTTGTAAAAATAATATTGTACTAAACCATGTCGAAAATCCAGTATTAAATAGCTGTTTAGACACCAATGATATTTTTCTCTCAAAAACGGAGGAGGCAATAAAAAACCTATGGTACATTCATAAAAATATTGCCACGGAAATGGATTTTGTGGCAAATGTTCGTTTGTTAAAGGCTTATTATTGGCTAAAAAATAGGGGTTTGCTTCCACTACTGAAACTTAGTAATTATTTAGTTGGAAAGTACAATAAGCGCCTCTTGCTTTCAGGGCGATTCACTATACGAATGTTTGATTTTTTTAAGCTTTCAATGCTCTTAAAGCAAGCGACTACTCAGGATAAATAGTTCGCATGATAGCCTCTAACTTAGGCTTTTCATTTCCCCAATGTTCTATTTCTGCCGCTTTATTGCAGTTGCTTCGTAAAGACGAAAGTAAGGTGGTATCGTGTTGCAACGTTTTGATCGCATGTGCGATTTGTGCCGGACTTACCTCAGAAATAACCAGGCCGATTTCATATTGCTGCACTAATGATTTTATTTCAACTAAATCCATGCAAATAATAGGCGTACCAGCTTGGAGGTAATCAAATACTTTATTCGGCAGGGCAAATTGGTGGTTTTTACTACTAGGTTTATCTATTGCAAGACCGCAATCAGCTAGTTGAGTAAATGCCATTAGTTCTTGGTATGGGCGCTTACCAAAAAAATGCACCCTTTTTTCTAAGGAAAGATTAGCCACTATTTTTTTTGCTTTTGGCAAAACATCTCCATCTCCAACAATCAATAAATCAACATTCTCAAGCAATAAAATCGCTTCGATGGCTTCTTCAATCCCTCGATCAACATTTAATCCTGAACCCTGAATGATAACCTTAAACGAATTACTAGAAATCTTTTCTGCTAGTAAAGGATCCATCTTCGGAATCGTTATTCTTTCGGGAACATTGCGGATAACATGAAAGACAACACCGTACTTTTTCTCAAAAATAGCTGCGAGCGACTCATTAACCGTGATGCAGTGCTTTAACTTGGGAATAATGCGTTTTTCAACAAATGCCCAAATGCCTTTTTTGAAAGGCGAATGCTCTAATTCGGGCACCTCTGTAAATAATTCGTGGGAATCATAAATTAGGGGAGTGCGCTTGAGTTTAGAAATAAGATAATTGGGTAATAAGGTGTCAAGGTCATTAGAATACAGTATGTCGACACGCTTAAAAAGTAGATAAAAAAATAACCGAAGTTGAAACGCAGCATAAAACAACACGCCCGTTTTGAAAATAAGACGGAATCTTTTGGTGGCATATGACCTTATAACATCTTGGCTTTTAGGTAGTTTACGTCCTACCAATAACACCTCAAAGCCTAAGGATTGCGCGACAATGCAGCTTCGATTTACTCGATTATCTGTCGCAAGATCATTCGTTACGCTAAAAATTATTCGCTTCATTGTTCGCCGTAAATTTAGAAATAACTTTATCGCTATTTTTAGCTTTATTATATTTTTAAAAAAAAAACCAAAATCCTTTGCGATAAAAAAAACTTTCGTACATTTGCAGTCCAAAATTTAAGGAAATTTAGGGAAAAAGTTCTTTATATTAGTGATTTCAACATTCGCCGATGTAGCTCAGTTGGCCAGAGCAGCTGATTTGTAATCAGCTGGTCGGGGGTTCGAATCCCTCCATCGGCTCGAGTATTGGGGAGATACTCAAGTGGCTAACGAGAACAGACTGTAAATCTGTTGGTGCATACCTTCGCAGGTTCGAATCCTGCTCTCCCCACAGTTAGTATTAAGCGGGAGTAGCTCAGTTGGTAGAGCTTCAGCCTTCCAAGCTGAACGTCGCGAGTTCGAGTCTCGTCTCCCGCTCTAAGTTGCTTTCTGCGCCGGTGTAGCTCAGGGGTAGAGCGCTTCCTTGGTAAGGAAGAGGTCATGAGTTCAATTCTCATCATTGGCTCAAATGAATAAATAAAAAGACATTGGATTGCTAAAGTGTAGTCCTTTTAAAATAGGTTGTATTTATTAACAAGTAACAAACAAAAAAATGGCTAAGGAAAATTTTGATCGTTCCAAACCGCACGTGAACATTGGTACCATTGGGCACGTTGACCACGGTAAGACTACATTAACTGCTGCAATTTCAAGTGTATTAGCATCTAAAGGATTGGCTCAAGTAAGAGACTTTTCTTCGATTGATAATGCTCCTGAAGAAAAAGAA
This sequence comes from Flavobacteriales bacterium, assembly GCA_947475095.1. Taxonomy (GTDB): domain Bacteria; phylum Bacteroidota; class Bacteroidia; order Flavobacteriales_D; family Crocinitomicaceae; genus UBA952. The sequence goes on along the minus strand of CANJLG010000007.1, from coordinate 21,815 downwards.
CGCGGTATTACTATTAACACGTCTCATATTGAGTATGAAACAGTTAATCGTCACTATGCTCACGTAGATTGTCCAGGTCACGCGGATTACGTAAAGAACATGGTTACGGGTGCTGCTCAAATGGATGGTGCTATTTTGGTGGTTGCGGCTACTGATGGACCAATGCCACAAACACGTGAACACATCTTATTAGGACGTCAGGTTGGTGTTCCTCGTTTGGTTGTATTCATGAATAAAGTGGATAGCGTTGATGACGAAGAGTTATTAGAATTAGTAGAAATGGAAGTAAGAGAATTGCTTTCTTTTTACAAGTATGATGGTGATAACGCTCCAGTAATTCAAGGTTCTGCTCTTGGTGCACTTAACGGTGAGGAAAAGTGGGTAGCGAAAATTGAAGAATTAATGGATGCCGTTGATACATATATTGAATTGCCTCCTCGTGATAGAGATAAGCCGTTCTTAATGCCAGTTGAAGATGTATTTACGATCACTGGTCGTGGTACAGTTGCAACAGGTAGAATTGAAACAGGTGTAATTAACTCAGGTGAAGGTGTTGACATTCTTGGAATGGGAGACCTTAAATTAACGTCAACTGTTACAGGTGTTGAAATGTTCCGTAAAATTTTGGATAGAGGTGAAGCAGGTGATAACGTTGGTCTTTTATTAAGAGGTATTGAAAAATCTCAAATTAAAAGAGGAATGGTTATTTGTAAGCCAGGGTCTACAACTCCTCATCATGAATTCAAAGCTGAAATATATGTTTTGAAGAAAGAAGAAGGTGGTCGTCACACTCCATTCCACAATAAATACCGTCCGCAATTCTATTTCCGAACTACTGATGTTACAGGTGAAATTAGCCTAATCGATGGTCGTGAAATGGTAATGCCAGGTGATAACGTAACAATCAATGTGAAATTGATCGTTCCAATTGCAATGGACAAAGGATTACGTTTTGCAATCCGTGAAGGAGGTAGAACTGTTGGAGCAGGTCAGGTTACTGAAATAGTAGCTTAACTTATTATATTAAATAAAGTTTAGTAAGGGGAGTAAAAGCTCCCCTTTTTAAACGGGTGTAGCTCAGCTGGTAGAGTGGTGGTTTCCAAAACCATTGGTCGTGGGTTCGAATCCTACCGCCCGTGCAACATTTAAAACGTATTCAGTGTCAAAAATTAAAACATATTTTAACGAGACCTACCATGAAATGGTTCATAATGTTACATGGCCAACATGGAAAGAGCTTCAAAACAATACTATCATTGTTGTTATCGCATCAATTATGATTGCTTTAATGATTTTTGTAATGGATTTCTTGTTCGGAATCTCACCAGCTAAAGATCCTTTTTGGAAAGGATTACTCGGTTATTTTTATACCATTAAATTCTAAAAATGTCTGAGATAGTAAAAAAGTGGTTTGTCGTACGCGCTGTAAGCGGTAAGGAAAGGAAAGTGAAAGAACAACTTGAATTGGAAATTTCACGTCAAAAATTGTCTGATTATGTTGGACAAATTTTAATTCCTACTGAAAAAGTTTTTCAAATACGTAATGGTAAGAAAATTAATAAAGAGAAAACGTATCTACCAGGATATGTACTTGTTGAGGCGGCCTTAATTGGAGAAGTTCAACACGTTATTAAAGGTATTACGAATGTTATCGGTTTTCTAGGTGGAAAAAAAGGTGGAGAACCTATTCCAATGCGCTTATCTGAGGTGAATAGAATCTTAGGAAAAGTGGATGAGCTTTCTGAAACAGAAGAAGAATTGAGAATTCCATTTACCATTGGTGAAGCCGTTAAGGTCATTGATGGTCCTTTTAATAACTTTAGTGGAGTCGTTGATGAAATTAACGAGGAAAAGAAGAAGTTAAAAGTAATGGTTAAAATATTTGGTAGAAAAAACTTGCTAGAACTTAGTTATATGCAAGTTGAAAAAGATGTTTAAATAGTTTATTAACCCGTAGGAGTGAGGAAATCGATTAAAGCTTCCCGAAAATACTCACGTTTGACTACATAATTTGTATACATATGGCTAAAGAAGTAGCAGCGTTAATAAAGCTACAAATCAAAGGAGGAGCGGCCAACCCTTCACCACCGATCGGACCCGCATTGGGTGCGAAAGGAGTGAATATCATGGAGTTTTGCAAGCAATTTAATGCGCGAACGCAAGACAAACCAGGTAAGGTTGTACCCGTTGTTATCACCGTTTATGGTGATAAGTCTTTTGATTTCGTGCTTAAAACTCCCCCAGCAGCAGTGCAAATCACGGAGTATTCCAAAATCAAAAAAGGGTCTTCTGAACCCAATCGAGTTAAAGTTGGTTCTGTTACGTGGGATCAAGTAAGACTTATTGCAGAAGATAAAATGCCTGATTTGAATTGTTTTACAGTGGATTCAGCCATGAAAATGGTTGCAGGCACAGCAAGAAGCATGGGAGTTACAATTAAAGGTGGAGTAGCACCGAAAACCAAAAAATCATAAGACATGAAAAGAGTTTCTAAAAAAAGAAAGGAGGTTTTGTCTAAATTTGATTTGACAAAATCATACACATTAGTGGATGCTTGCGATTTGGTTAAGGTAATTACTACCTCTAAATTTGATGCATCTGTCGATATTTGTGTTCGTCTAGGAGTTGACCCGCGTAAAGCTAACCAAATGGTTAGAGGTACCGTAGCGCTTCCTCACGGTACAGGTAAAGATATTCGCGTTCTCGTACTTTGTACACCAGATAAAGAAGCCGAAGCAATTGCCGCAGGTGCTGATTTTGTTGGTTTAGATGATTACATCGAAAAAATCAAAGGCGGTTGGACGGATATTGATGTTATTATTACCATGCCCGCAGTAATGGGGAAGGTTGGTGCATTAGGTCGAATTCTTGGACCTCGTGGACTAATGCCTAATCCTAAAACGGGAACGGTAACAATGGATGTTGCTAAGGCAGTAGTGGAAGTGAAAGCTGGAAAAATCGACTTTAAAGTTGATAAATACGGTATTATTCACTCTTCAGTTGGTAAGGTAAGTTTTGAAAAAGATAAGTTGCGTGAAAATGCAAGTGAATTAATCTTAACACTTATTAAATTGAAACCATCCGCAGCTAAAGGAACGTACATTAAAAGTATTTATCTAAGCTCTACAATGAGTGCAGGAATACAAATTGATACTAAATCTGTAACAGCTTAAAACTTAAGTAAAATGACAAAAGAAGAAAAAGCAATTTATATTGAAGATTTAGCATCAGAATTAGCAGGCTCTAGTGTTTTATATTTAACCGATACAGCTGAATTAACAGTAGAAACAATTAACTCGATTAGAAGAAGATGTTTTCAATCAAACGTTACTTTGAGAGTAGTTAAGAATGCCCTACTGCAAAAAGCTATGGACAGAGTTGAAGGCAAGGATTATGGTAAATTACGAGACATTTTAAAAGGCTCAACATCTATTATGATTAGTGCTGAAGCAAATCTACCGGCAAAATTAATTCAAGAATTCCGAAAGAAAAATGCGAAACCGATTCTTAAAGGTGCATACATTGATGAAGCCATATTTATTGGTGATGATCAATTAGTAGTACTTGAATCGTTGAAAAGCAAAGAGGAATTGGTTGGAGAAATTATTGGATTATTATTAAGCCCTGCTAAGAATGTGTTGTCAGGTTTGCAAGGAGCTGGCGGAAAAATTGCAGGTATATTGAAAACGCTCGAGCAACGAGCATAAGTTAATTAATTATTAAACCCTTTATTAAAATTTAAATAAAATGGCTGATTTAAAGCAAATTGCAGAAACACTAGTTAACCTAACTGTTAAAGAAGTTAGTGAGTTAGCTACAATATTAAAAGACGAATACGGTATCGAACCTGCTGCGGCAGCTCCAGTAATGATGGCTGGTGGTGGCGGAGGCGCTGCGGAAGCAGTTGCTGAAGAGAAAACAGAATTTGATGTTATCTTAAAGTTCGGTGGTCCTAATAAATTAGCAGTAGTTAAACTTGTAAAAGAACTTACTGGTATGGGATTGAAAGAGTCTAAAGATTTAGTAGATGCTGCTCCTTCTCCAGTTAAAGAAGGTGTTTCTAAGGACGAAGCTGAGGGACTAAGAAAGTCTCTTGAAGAGGCTGGTGCCGAAGTTGAAGTTAAATAATATTTTCGATTAAATACAGAACAGGCAACCGTTTTTACGGGTGCCTTGTTCTGTTTATTATTAAGTATTTTTCATTCTACACTAAAAAATTTACGCATTGGCAACAACGAGTAATTCAACAAGAATTAATTTTGCTTCAAGCAAAAATCAATTTGATTATCCTGATTTCTTAGAAATCCAATTAAAATCTTTTAAAGAGTTCTTTCAATTAGAAACTACTCCTGAAAATAGAGACAGTGAAGGCCTTTTTAAGGTTTTTGCTGAAAACTTTCCAATTACTGATACGCGAAATCAATTCGTATTGGAGTTTTTGGATTATTTTATCGATCCGCCTCGCTACACTATTGAAGAGTGTATCGAAAGAGGATTGACGTATAGCGTTCCGCTAAAAGCAAAATTGAAATTGTATTGTACCGATCCTGAGCACGAGGATTTTGAAACCATCGTGCAAGATGTATACTTAGGTACAATTCCTTATATGACTCCGAAAGGGTCTTTCGTTATTAATGGTGCTGAACGTGTTATTGTATCCCAATTACACAGATCGCCAGGTGTTTTCTTCGGTCAAAGCCGTCACGCCAATGGTACAAAATTGTATTCTGCTCGTGTTATTCCATTCAAAGGTTCTTGGATTGAATTCGCAACAGATATTAATAGTATCATGTATGCTTACATTGATCGAAAGAAGAAATTACCTGTAACCACATTGTTTAGAGCGATTGGTTATGAAACTGATCGTGATATTTTAGAGATTTTCGGCCTTGCTGATGAGGTGAAAATTGCTAAAGCTACTATCAAGAAACTCGTTGGTAGACGTTTGGCTGCTCGTGTTCTTAAAACTTGGATTGAAGATTTCGTTGATGAAGACACTGGTGAAGTTGTTTCTATTGAGCGAAATGAAGTGGTGTTAGATCGTGAATTAGCGATTGAAGAATCTCACCTTGAGCAGATACTTGATTCAGGTGCAAAGTCTGTTATATTGCATAAAGAAAATGCGAACTCAACGGATTATACGATTATTTATAATACGCTTCAGAAAGATACTTCCAACTCAGGAAAAGAAGCAATCGAACATATTTATCGTCAATTACGAAATTCCGATCCGCCCGATTTTGAAACGGCAAGAGGTGTTTTTGAAAAATTATTTTTCTCAGATACTCGTTATGATTTAGGTGAGGTTGGTCGTTATAGACTTAATAAAAAGTTGAAAATTGACGCTACCGAAGCATCCCGTGTTTTAACGAAAAATGATATTATCCAAATCGTAAAGTACTTAATCGAATTGATTAACTCTAAAGCTGATGTTGATGATATCGACCACTTATCGAATAGAAGGGTAAGAACTGTTGGCGAACAATTATATTCGCAATTCGGTGTTGGTTTAGCTCGTATGGCTCGTACCATTCGCGAACGAATGAATGTACGCGATAACGAGGTATTTACACCAATTGACTTAATTAATGCGAAAACACTATCGTCTGTGATTAATTCGTTCTTTGGAACGAATCAGTTGTCTCAATTCATGGATCAAACAAATCCATTATCTGAAGTAACGCACAAACGTAGGCTATCTGCGCTAGGGCCAGGTGGTTTATCACGTGAAAGAGCAGGTTTTGAGGTGCGCGATGTTCACTATACGCATTACGGTCGTTTGTGTACCATAGAAACTCCGGAAGGTCCAAATATTGGTTTGATTTCCTCTCTTTGTGTATTTGCGAAAGTAAATAAACTAGGTTTTATTGAAACTCCTTACCGAAAAGTAGAAAAAGGAAAGGTTATCTTTAATGAAGAACCAATCTATTTGGCTGCAGAAGAAGAAGATACTAAAATAATTGCCCAGGCTAATGCGGTTATCGATGATAAAGGAAATTTCTTGTCTAATCTGGTAAAAGCTAGATTCGAAGGTGATTTTCCTGTTGTACAACCGGAAAAATTGACCTTAATGGATGTTGGTGCAAATCAAATTGCATCAATTGCAGCTTCGTCTATTCCATTCTTAGAGCATGATGATGCCAACCGGGCACTTATGGGATCTAACATGCAACGTCAAGCTGTACCTTTATTACGCCCGAATTCACCAATAGTAGGAACCGGTATAGAACGTCTAGTGGCGCGCGATTCTCGTGTTCTTATTAATGCTGTTGGAAAAGGTGTTGTAGAATACGTTGACGCAAATGAGATCGTTATTCGCTATGATTGGACTAAAGAAGATAAGTTAGTTAGCTTTGATAGTGAAGTAATTCATTATTCTTTAACGAAATTTAGAAAAACAAACCAAAGTACTTGTATTAACCTCAAACCAATTGTTGAAAAAGGCGATCGAGTTGAACAAGGTCAAGTGCTCTGCGAAGGATATGCTACTCAAAATGGCGAATTGGCCTTGGGTCAAAATCTAAAAGTAGCCTTCATGCCTTGGAAAGGATATAATTTTGAAGATGCAATCGTGATTTCTGAAAAGGTTGTTAGAGATGATATTTTTACGTCTATTCATATCGATGAATATTCCTTAGATGTTCGTGATACTAAACGTGGAATGGAAGAATTAACTTCTGATATTCCAAATGTAAGCGAAGAAGCAACGAAGGATTTAGATGAAAATGGATTGATTCGTATTGGTGCGGACATTAAAGAAGGAGATATTTTAATTGGAAAAATTACACCGAAAGGTGAAACAGATCCTTCTCCTGAAGAAAAATTATTACGTGCTATCTTTGGTGATAAAGCGGGTGATGTTAAAGATGCATCGCTAAAAGCTGGACCATCTCTTCGTGGAACTGTTATTGAGAAAAAATTATTTTCTCGTGCAGTGAAAGAACGAAAAGCCAAAAATCAAGATAAGTCTGTTCTTGAAGCAATTGATGCCGAATATCAACGAGATTTCATCCAATTGAAAGAAAAATTGGTGGAGAAATTGATGATGATTCTTGGCGATCAAAAAGCAAATGGAGTATACAATAATTTCAAGGAAGAATTGATTAAAAAGGGAACGAAGTTTTCTGAAAAAGCTCTTCTAGCGATTGACTATACCATTATTAATCCGCTTAATTGGTCTGCTGATACTACTACAAATCAATTGATCTCGAGAGTGATTCATAACTATAGTATCAAAGCAAATGATTTATTAGGAAATTATAAAAGACGTAAATTCCACATCTCTGTTGGAGATGAGCTTCCTGCTGGTATCGTGAAATTAGCTAAGGTTTATGTAGCGAAAAAGCGTAAGCTTAAAGTAGGTGATAAAATGGCTGGAAGACACGGAAATAAAGGTATTGTTGCCAATATCGTTCGTCAAGAAGACATGCCTTTCTTGGAAGATGGAACGCCAGTTGATATTGTATTAAATCCATTGGGTGTACCGTCAAGGATGAACCTAGGACAGATATACGAAACAGTATTAGGTTGGGCTGGAGAAAAAATGGGTGTTAAATTTGCAACCCCAATTTTTGATGGTGCAACGCCTGATCAAATCAACGAGTTAACTGATAAGGCAGGTGTACCTAGATCTGGTAAAACCTATCTTTATGATGGTGGCACAGGAGAACGTTTTCATCAGCCTGCAACTGTAGGAATCATTTATATGTTGAAATTATCGCATATGGTGGATGATAAGATGCACTCACGTTCAATAGGACCATATTCCTTAATTACGCAGCAGCCACTTGGTGGTAAAGCGCAGTTCGGAGGCCAGCGTTTTGGTGAAATGGAGGTATGGGCAATCGAGGCTTTCGGTGCTGCTAATATCCTTCAGGAAATCTTGACAATCAAGTCAGATGATGTTAATGGACGATCCAAAGCTTACGAGGCAATTGTGAAAGGGGATAATATTCCTGATCCAGGAATTCCTGAGTCTTTCAATGTATTGCTGCATGAATTAAGTGGCTTGTGCTTAAATGTAAGCATGGATTAATTTTAGTTTTTAACGAAATTATACGGTAAAAAAAATGACCTTCAAAAAAGAAATGCCAAAAAAACAAAGTAGTTTTAGTAAAATTACAATTTCACTTGCTTCGCCTGAGCTTATTCTTAAGCAATCAAGTGGAGAGGTATTAAAGCCAGAAACAATCAATTATAGAACTTATAAGCCAGAAAGAGATGGCTTGTTCTGTGAACGAATTTTTGGCCCTGTTAAAGATTATGAATGCCATTGTGGTAAATATAAGCGTATTCGTTACAAAGGAATTGTGTGTGATCGTTGTGGTGTTGAGGTAACTGAAAAAAAGGTTAGAAGAGAAAGAAGAGGACATATTTCTTTGGTCGTTCCTGTAGCTCATATTTGGTATTTTCGTTCTTTGCCAAATAAAATTGGCTATCTATTAGGGCTTCCTACTAAAAAGTTGGATCAAATTATATATTACGAGCGCTATGTTGTTATTCAAGCAGGGGCAGCAGCGAATATCGAAGGAGAGGAATTGGCTCATATGGATTTTATTGAGGAGGAAAAATACCTTGATATATTGGAAGATCCTTCCATGAAAGATAATCATCACTTGGAAGATACAGATCCGAATAAATTCATCGCCAAAATGGGCGCTGAGGCTTTACATGATCTATTGAAGCGTTTAGACCTTGAAGATATGTCTTACAAGCTTCGTATTAAGGCGGAAACGGAAACTTCCGTTCAACGAAAAAATGAGGCATTGAAAAGATTGCAAGTGGTTGAGGCTATGCGCGATTCTCAGAAACGCATCGAGAATAATCCAGAATGGATGATTGTTAAAGTTGTTCCGGTTATTCCACCTGAATTACGACCTCTTGTTCCATTAGATGGTGGGCGTTTTGCTACTTCCGATTTAAATGATCTATATCGTCGTGTTATTATTAGAAATAATCGTCTAAAACGATTAATCGAAATTAAAGCGCCTGAGGTTATCTTAAGAAATGAGAAAAGAATGTTGCAAGAATCGGTTGATTCATTGTTTGATAATTCTAGAAAATCAAGTGCGGTTAAAACGGAATCCAACAGGGCATTAAAATCACTTTCTGATTCATTAAAAGGAAAGCAAGGTCGTTTCCGTCAGAATTTATTAGGAAAACGTGTGGATTATTCTGCGCGTTCGGTTATTGTTGTTGGTCCTGATTTAAAATTACATGAGTGTGGTTTACCTAAGGATATGGCAGCAGAACTATATAAGCCATTTATCATTCGTAAAATGATTGAGCGCGGTATCGTGAAAACGGTTAAGTCTGCGAAAAAAATTGTTGATCGAAAAGAACCAGTGGTTTGGGATATCCTTGAAAACATATTGAAGGGTCACCCTGTCTTATTGAATAGAGCGCCTACTCTTCACCGATTAGGTATTCAAGCGTTCCAGCCGAAGCTTATCGAAGGAAAAGCAATTCGTCTTCACCCGCTTGTTACAACGGCTTTCAACGCGGATTTTGATGGTGACCAAATGGCGGTTCATTTACCTCTTGGAAATGCTGCTATCTTGGAAGCGCAAATGTTGATGCTTGCTTCACATAATATTCTTAACCCAGCTAATGGTGCACCTATTGCCGTTCCATCTCAGGATATGGTTCTTGGTCTTTATTACATTACTAAAGGGAAAGTTTCTACTAAAGATGAGGTCTTAAAAGGCGAAGGAAGTATTTTCTATTCACCGAAAGAGGTAATCATTGCTTTTAATGAAAAACAATTAGATCTTCATGCTCACATTAAAGTGAAAACGTATGATTTGAATGCGGATGGTGTTCCTGAACTTCGAATTCTTGAAACAACTTGTGGACGTATTCTATTTAATGAAAATGTGCCGAGAGAGGTGGGTTATATCAATGATGTACTAACCAAAAAAGCACTTCGTGATATTATTGGTGAAGTCTTGAAAATTTCTGGAACGTCTAGAACAGCGAAATTCTTAGATGATATCAAAGAATTAGGATATGAAATGGCGTTTAGAGGTGGTTTGTCGTTTAATTTAGATGACATTATCATACCAAAAGAAAAAGAAGCCTTAGTATTGAAGGCAGAGAATGAAGTGAAGGATGTTATGATGAATTATAACATGGGATTAATTACGAACAACGAACGATATAATCAAATTATCGATATTTGGACGCATACTAATTCGCGCTTAACGGCGACTTTGATGGATCAGTTGAAAACGGATAGACAAGGTTTCAATTCGATTTATATGATGTTTGATTCTGGTGCACGTGGTTCAAAAGAACAAATTCGTCAGCTTTCAGGAATGAGGGGATTAATGGCGAAACCACAGAAATCAGGTGCTAGCGTTCAAGAAATTATTGAAAATCCAATTCTTTCTAACTTTAAAGAAGGTCTTTCAATTCTTGAGTACTTTATTTCTACTCACGGTGCTCGTAAAGGTCTTGCTGATACGGCTTTGAAAACGGCGGATGCTGGTTACTTAACTAGACGACTTGTCGATGTAGCTCAAGATGTTGTAATTAATTCAAACGATTGTGGCACACTACGAGGTATTGTTGCTACTTCCCTAAAGAAAAATGACGAAATCGTTGAGCCTTTATATGATCGTATCTTAGGTAGAACATCTGTTCATGATGTTTATATACCGGATACAGATAATTTAATTGTTGCTGCAGGCGAAATCATTACAGAGTCATTTGCAAAAGAAATAGAAACTTCAGGTATTGATGAAGTAGAAATACGTTCGGTACTTACTTGTGAAATGCGACGAGGTGTTTGTTCAAAGTGCTACGGTAGAAATTTATCGAATCACAGGTTAGCTCAAATTGGAGATGCAGTAGGTGTAATTGCAGCGCAATCTATTGGTGAGCCTGGTACGCAGTTAACCTTGAGAACATTCCACGTGGGTGGTACAGCGTCAAATATTGCAGATATTTCTGATATGAAAGCGAAGGCTAACGGAAAATTAGAAATGGAAGAATTAAGAACAATCGACAAGAAAAATGCTGATGGTTCTATTAAGCGTATCGTTGTTGGACGTTCTGCAGAATTAAAAATTACAGATGAAAAAACAGGTATTGCTATCATGAATGCTAATGTTCCTTATGGTTCAGAATTAATGGTAGAAAATAACATCAAAATTAAAAAAGGTGATGTTATCTGTAAATGGGATCCATACAATGCCTTAATTATTTCTGAGGTAGCTGGAAAAGTGGTGTTTGATGGTATTGTTGAAGGACTTACCTTCCGTGAGGAAGTGGATGAGCAAACTGGATTTACTGAAAAAGTAATTACAGAATCACGTGATAAAAAACGAAGTCCTGCAATTCATATTATTGATCCAAAAACGAAAGAAGTATTACGCGAATATTCACTTCCTGTTAATTCACATATTTCTGTGAATGTAGGAGATAAATTGGAAGCGGGTGATACCTTAGTGAAAATTCCAAGATTAGCGGGTAAAACCGGAGATATTACTGGTGGACTTCCACGTGTTACGGAATTATTCGAAGCTAGAAATCCTTCCAATCCTGCAGTTGTTGCAGAAATTGATGGAACAGCTTCATTTGGTACAATTAAAAGAGGAAATAGAGAGGTTATTATTACGTCTAAATTAGGCGAAGTAAGAAAGTATTTAGTTTCCTTATCTAAACATATCCTTGTTCAACAAAATGACTTTATTCGTGCAGGCCAACCGTTATCTGATGGTGCAATTACGCCGAACGACATTTTAAATATTGAAGGTCCAACCAAAGTGCAAGAATATATCGTTAATGAAATCCAAGAGGTATATCGTCTTCAAGGTGTAAAAATTAATGATAAGCATTTCGAGGTAATTGTTCGCCAAATGATGTTGAAAGCTGAGATAATGGATTCTGGTGATACGCGCTTCTTAGAAGGGCAATCGATTCACAAGGCAGATATCATGGAAGCAAATGACGAATTATTCGGAATGATGTTGGTGACGGATGCTGGAGATTCTTATGATGTAAAAAGTGGTCAACTTATTTCCGTTCGGAGATTTAGAGATGAAAACTCTAAATTGAAACGCGAAGATAAAAATTTAGTGGTGGCTCGTGAAGCGATTTCTGCCACTTCTACTCCTTTACTTCAAGGTATTACAAGGGCATCTTTGCAAACTCAATCATTCATCTCTGCGGCATCTTTCCAAGAAACGACGAAAGTCTTGAACGAAGCAGCAATTTCTGGAAAAGTAGATCACTTACTAGGATTGAAAGAAAATGTAATCGTTGGTCACTTAATACCAGCAGGAACAGGTGTTCGTAGTTTCCAAAAAATGATTGTCGGTTCGCAAGAAGATTATGATGTATTGGTGGAAGCCGCTGCAGAATAATTAATCGATAAAGATAAAATCAAAAAGGAGCATAATATGCTCCTTTTTTTTTACCCAATCGTTCCCCAGTTGGGACGTTCCTTTAATAAGGTGATGACTTTTTCACGAAGTTTTTGATGCGCAGGTAATAGGAGGTCAGGATCATTTTCAATAAGTTGCTTTGCTGTTTCTCTCGCACTATTAACAATCTCTCCATCTTTTGATAAATCAGCAATTTTCAATTCTAAAATACCGCTTTGCTGTGTGCCCATTAAATCACCAGGTCCACGCAATTGTAAATCAACTTCGGCAATTTCGAATCCGTCGCTGGTTGCAACCATCGTTCCCATTCGCTTTTTTGCTTCTTTTGAAAGTTCATAGCCTGTCATTAATATGCAATAGGACTTTTCTGCTCCTCGACCAACTCTTCCCCGCAATTGGTGAAGTTGTGCTAAACCAAAGCGCTCGGCACTTTCGATGATCATGACGGATGCATTGGGTACGTTTACACCAACTTCTATGACGGTTGTGGCAACCATAATATGCGTTTCTCCTTTTATAAAGCGCTGCATTTCGTATTCTTTTGCATCTGGCTTCATTTTCCCATGAACAATGCTGACTTGATATTCTGGCATTGGAAAAGAGCGTGAAATCGCTTCAAATCCGTCCATCAAGTTATTAAAGTCTAATTTTTCACTCTCTTTTATTAAGGGATATACAATGTAGATTTGCCTCCCTAAAGCAATCTCTTTGCGCATAAAACCAAATAAGGCTAAACGGTGGCTATCGAAACGATGAATCGTTGAGATTGGTTTTCTCCCTGGAGGTAATTCATCGATGACTGAGACATCGAGGTCGCCATAAAATGTCATGGCCAAAGTTCTCGGAATAGGCGTCGCTGTCATGACTAATATATGAGGTGGAATGCTATTTTTTCTCCACATTTTTCCACGTTGGGCCACACCGAAACGGTGCTGCTCATCAATGACCACGAACCCTAAATTATGAAATTGAACAGGATCCTCTAATAAGGCATGGGTACCAATTAATATATTTATTTCACCTTTTTCCAATGCGTCAAATAGAGGTATTCTAGCCGCTTTTTTTGTTGAACCAGTTAAGAGGGCTAGTTTAATGTCAATATCTTTTACTAATTCACGAATGGTTTCGTAATGTTGGTTTGCTAAAATTTCTGTCGGGGCCATTATGCAAGCCTGAAATCGATTGCCAACAGCAATAAGCATAGCAATAAGTGCAACCAGCGTTTTTCCGCTACCAACATCGCCTTGCAACAAACGATTCATGTGATGGCCTTTTAAGAAGTCTTTACGGATTTCTTTTATGACGCGTTTTTGGGCATTGGTTAATTCAAAAGGTAAATGATGAGCGTAAAATTGATTCAGTAATTCTCCAGATTGTTCGAAAACATGCCCTTTAATCGCCTGTATTCGTGTGCCTTTTCGAATCAGCATTTCTAATTGTAAAAAAAACAGCTCTTCGAATTTTAATCGAAATCTTGCTTGCTTAATGTCTATTTCGTTGTTGGGTCGATGTATTTTTTTTAAGGCTTCTGATCTAGAAATTAGTTCCTGTTCTTTTATGATGTGCTCCGGCAGAAATTCCTTGGTTTGGATATCGTGCTGAAAAAATAAGTGTTGAACGAGTTTCTCTATTCCTTTTGTGTTTAATCCTTTTTGGTTTAATTTTTCTGTACTGGAATAAAAGGGCTGAAATCCTGCTTTTTTCGATACTTCGTTCATCGGAGTAAGTTCAGGATGAGGAATAGTCCAAACGCCATTGATTACTTTTGCTTTGCCAAAAGCTTGATAGGGTAAACCTGCGACAAGCATTTGCTTAATCCATTGACCTCCTTGAAACCAAATAAACTCGATGCTACCAGTTGAATCGGTGAAGCGTGCACTTAAGCGTTTGAAACGAGCGGTGCCAACTTCCTTAATGTTATCAATCGTTCCTACTAATTGAACATAGGAATCAATGTAGGGTAATTCACTGCATTTATGATAAATGGAGCGATCAAGGTACCGATATGGATAGGTGTGGAGCAAATCTCCATAGGTGAATATTCCTAATTCTTTTTGAAGCAGTTGAGCACGTTGAGGACCTACTCCTTTCAGAAATTCAATCGGTGTCTGAAGTAATTCACTCATGTTTAGCGTTTAGGTGGTTGTTCGCTACTTCCAAACACCCATTTTATTGAATTTTTCAATCCTGTCGTTTATGCGTTTCTCAGGTGTTTGCTGATCTAACTCTTTTAAATAAGATAAAATCGCCCGCTTTACATTTCCGAAATTTTCTTCTTGTGAACGATGTGCTCCATTGATGGGCTCAGGAATAACAGCATCTACTAGACCATTTTTTTTCATGTCGGTGGAGGTTAGCTTTAAGGCTTCAGCTGCTATTTCTTTGTAGTCCCATGATCGCCAAAGAATCGAAGAACAAGACTCTGGTGAAATCACCGAATACCACGTGTTTTCTAGCATAACAACTTTATCCCCAACGCCAATACCTAATGCACCACCAGAAGCACCTTCGCCAATAATGATACATATTACGGGAACTTTCAAGCGCATCATTTCATAAATATTTCGAGCAATGGCTTCTCCTTGACATCGTTCCTCTGCTTCTAATCCTGGAAATGCTCCAGGCGTATCGATAAAGGTGACAATGGGCTTATTGAATTTCTCTGCTAACTTCATCAATCGTAATGCCTTTCTGTATCCTTCTGGATTGGGCATTCCAAAATTTCGGTATTGTCTCATTTTAGTATTAATACCTTTCTGTTGGCCAATAAACATAACACTTCGGCCATCAATAGCACCAAATCCTCCGATCATGGCTTTGTCATCTTTTACTCCTCTATCTCCATGTAATTCCAAAAAATTACCACCCGTTATGGCATCAATATAAGCTAAAGTATATGGTCGATCAGGATGTCTTGATAACTGAACGCGCTGCCAAGGACTTAGGTTTGAAAAAATTTCTTTTGAAGTAGCTTTTAGCTTTTTTTCTAATTCTATTATTTTATCCTGCATGTCTACGCTAGTAGAAATACCGATTTCTTTGGTTTGTAAAATTTGTTCTTCAAGGGCGCGTATAGGCTCTTCAAAATCTAGATAAGTCGACATATTGAATCAAATTAATACACAAAATTAAGAAAATTGCTTTGTTCTTCTAATTTTGTACTATGATCTTATTCCCAAATGCTAAAATTAATTTAGGATTACATGTATTACTTAAGCGTAATGATGGCTTTCATGAAATTGAAAGTTGCATGTATCCTATACCGCTTTGTGATATTTTGGAAATTATTCCAGCACAGAAGTTTTCCTTCGTGCAAACTGGCATCTCTTTTCCGCCAAGTGCTGAAAAAAACTTATGCGAAAAGGCCTACGATTTACTTTCTCAAAATTTTAATGTCCCACCGGTATATATCCATCTTCGAAAACAAATTCCTTCCGGAGCAGGACTCGGGGGAGGGTCATCGGATGCCGCATTTGTTCTTAAAGGATTAAATGAATTATTTTCTTTGAACTTATCGAACGAAACGTTAGAAACCTTGTCCGCAGAATTAGGAAGCGACTGCCCTTTCTTTATTGCCAACGTTCCTTCTATTGTAAGAGGGAGAGGGGAAATTCTATCTCCATTCAATCTTGATTTGAAGGGAACATTTTTAGTGCTCATTAATCCCGATATTCACGTCAGTACTAAAGATGCTTATGCTATTGTTAGTCCCAAAAAAGCGGTCAATAAATTGGAGGAAGTACTTTCTTATAATCGAAATGAATGGAAATCGTCTCTCGTAAATGATTTTCAAGTTCCTATCGCTAAAAATTATCCTGTAATCTCTGAGACAATCGATTTCTTATATCAAAATGGCGCCAATTATGCCGCTATGTCTGGAAGTGGTTCAACGGTATTCGGCCTTTTTGATTTCACTCCTCCCGCTGAAATTCGAATTACAAAAGCGCCTATTTTTATCGGAGAGCTCTAATATTAAGAACGGTCAATAAGTTTTTTTTCCAAAAAAAAATACACTTATGTTTGCTTATTGTATTATTATTTTTAATTTTATGTTGTCATTTTGACACTAAGTATTATTTTTTTAACCTTTTAAATCTTTTTTTATGAAAAAAATCTTTACGCTAATTTCTGCTTGTTTAGTGGGTGCTGTGGCTATCGCTCAAGCAGACGTGACTTTTCAAGTAGATGTCACTAACTACGTTGCTGGAGGAGCAACAATCGACGGTACAGGTATTCGTGTTGCTGGTAATTTTTCTGGTAATGGTGCTAGTGCCAATGGAGGTCCTATGGCTGATTGGTCACCAACAAATGCTGGTTCTGCCATGACAGACATTGGAAACAATATTTGGGAGATCGTTGTTACATTCCCTGCTGCTGGTGGAAACCTAACGTACAAATTTGTAAATGGTAACTGGGGTATGAATGAAGGTACAGATCCAATGAGCACAATCGCTACTGGTGGTTGTGGTGTAGATGATGGCGCTGGAAACATTAACCGCACGATGGTTATCCCAAGTGTTGGAACAACTGTTCGTTACTGTTGGGACATGTGTTTGTACGCATGCAACGGAAGTGGAGCAAATGTTACAGAAGGCAGCATCTCTAATTTAGTGGTTTCTCCAAATCCTGCTACAGAAGTAACTACCTTTGCATTTGAAACAAATGAAAACAATGCGACCGTTACTTTATTTGATCTTTCAGGTAAAACAGTAGCTGAGCAAACTGCCGTTACAGGTGCATCTAATCAAATTGAGGTGAATACCGCTAATTTAATGGCTGGTTATTATATCTATTCAGTGAAAGCTGGAGACGATGTTGTTACAGGTAAATTAATGAAGAAATAATCTTTATTGTTCTTTTTTGAAAAGCCTATGTGAAAGCATAGGCTTTTTCTTTACCTTATTCTTATGAAAACGAGATTTAAATCACTTTTCTTTTTACTTGTTTTAACGTTTTCGTTAAATGGACAAATTTTAGAGCTTAGTCCAGCTTTTCCTACGGTAAATGATGTGGTTACTATCGTTTATGATGCGTCTCAAGGTAATGCTGCTCTGCTCGGTGTAAACCAAGTGTATTGTCATGCTGGTTTGATTACTTCTACAAGTACCTCTCCAACCAATTGGCAGTATGTTCAAGGAAATTGGGGGCAAGCAGACCCACAGGTTCAAATGACCAACCTTGGCAATAATAAGCATTCAATAACCATTAATATAGCTACTTTTTATGGTTTTCCAGTGAATACAAATGTCTTAAAATTGGCGTTTGTTTTCAGAAATCAAGCGGGAACAACAGTAGGTCGCGCTGCCGATGGCAGTGATATTTATTATAATATTTACCCCGTTAACGGTGGCCTTCAAGCGGCTATCTTCAATCCTATTCCGCCCTTACTGATAGATTTAAATCAAAGTTTCATCTTCAAAGGGCAATCCAATCAAATCGCAAGTCTAAGCCTTAAACAGGATGGATTGCTTATTCAAGCAGCTAATAATACAACTGTTTTGAACTACAATATGACGGCAACTTCTGCGGGTACGCATACCTTATTATTTGAGGCAAACAATGGAACCACCATTCAAAAAGACAGCCTTGTTTATACTGTAAATCCGTCGGTTTCTTATGTAAATCCGCCACTAGGTATTAAAAATGGAGCAAATCACATCAATGATTCGACCGTTATATTTCAACTTTATGCACCCGAAAAAAACCATGTTTACCTGATCGGTGATTTCAATAATTGGACGGCTACTGCGCCTTATCACATGAACTGTTCAATCGACTCAAGCCGTTGGTGGTTGATGTTAGATAACCTAAATCCAGGTCAGAAATATGCCTATCAATATTTAATTGTCGGTCAAGCAGCTTATGCTGATCCACTCAGCACGCTTATACTCGACCCAAGTAACGATGGGTTTGTGGGTTCAACAACTTTTCCAAATATGCATCCTTACCCAACTGGTTTGACTACTGGAATGGTATCCGTTTATGAAACCACCCCCCAAGTGTATAATTGGCAAAATTTATTTATTCGCCCGGATAAGAAAGATTTGGTGATCTACGAACTTCTTATCAGGGATTTTGTCACTGCCAGAAACTACCAAACCCTAATTGATACCATTGCTTATTTGGATCAATTGGGAATCAACGCCATTGAATTAATGCCTAATTTTGAATTCGAGGGCAATCAAAGTTGGGGCTATAACCCTTCTTTTCACCACGCTTTAGATAAATATTACGGTACCGCTCAGAAATTCAAGGAATTTGTAGATACGTGTCATGGAAGAGGCATTGCCGTTATCACGGACATGGTTTTAAATCATGCTTTTGGACAAAATCCCATGGTTAACATGTATTGGGACGCTTTAAATAGCAGGCCCGCAGCAAATAACCCTTGGTTCAATGCGGTTTGTCCACATCCACCAAATTGCTGGGGATATGACTTCAATCACTCAAGCTCTGCGACCAAAGAATATGTTGATCAGGTCAATCGGTATTGGATTCAAGAGTATCATATCGACGGGATTCGTTTTGATTTCACCAAGGGTTTTGCTAATACCGCTGCAAGTTACAGTATCGAGCGCATCAATAACATCAAACGCATGTCTGATAGCATTTGGTCCTTAGACCCTAATCAGTATGTGATTCTTGAGCATTGGTGCGACAACAACGAAGAAGAGCAATTAGCTGATTACGGTTGTTTGCTGTGGGGAAATGTTACTTTTGGTTATCAAAATGCTGCCAAAGGGTTTATCGCTAATTCGAGTTTGATGAACGGTATCTATACCAGTAGAACATGGGCCCTTCCTCATCTCATTACCTACATGGAAAGTCACGATGAAGAAAGATTGATGTACGAAGCCATTACCTACGGTAACGCGACAAATCCTTTACACAATGCGAAGGATCCATATACGGCCTTGGGTAGAATGCAAGGATTAGCGGTGAGCTTCTTGACCCAACCCGGCCCGAGAATGATTTGGCAATTCGGTGAAATCGGCTACGACATTTCTATAGATTATCCTTGCCGAACGTGCAATAAGCCCATTCTTTGGAGCTATTTACAACAAGGTCGACGCCAACAACTATTGGATGTCTATAAAGCTACTTTGGCTTTGCGCAATAATTACGAAACCTTTCGCTCCTTGAATTTTCAAGCCAGTTTAGGAGCAGGTATCAAACGAATGATTATGAATCATTCAAGCATGAATGGAATTTCATTGGTGAATGTGGATGTAAACGTGGCTTCAGCTGTTCCAGCTTTTCAGCATACTGGTTGGTGGTATGAATATTTTTCAGGAGATAGCCTCAACGTTAGCAATGTGAATAGTGGAATCGTTTTACAAGCTGGCGAGTACCGCGTATACACCGATATCAAATTACCTAAACCATACATTACCTCCGTGGCTAGTTTAGAAGAATTGGAGACAGAAGCGTTTGAGTTTAAGGTTTATCCTGTTCCTTTTGATGAAAGTTTGAGCTTTTCCTTCAACGCAGATGGCTTTCTGCCCTACGAGATACAATGGTATACTTCTGAAGGTCAACTAGTAGATTCAAAAAAAGGATTTTCTAATTATGGTCTAAATACCTTAGATTGGAAAAATATTCAAGTTCCTCCAGGAACGTATTTGATCGTGCTGCAACTAGGAAATCAATTCACTTCAAAAATTATAGTAAAATGAGGATTTTGTTCTCTGTTTTATTTTTAGCTCTTGCCTTCGGTTCTATTTCACAATTGGTGCATCCTGCCAATACGCCTGCCTTTAAACAAGATGAGGTGGCGAAAATTTACATCACGATGAACTCCCAAGATTTTAATACCATGGTTGGAGATAGTTTGGGTTCAACTTACGAATTCCCTGCATCGTTCATTTATATCAGTAGTACACTTACGGATACATTGTCCTCCATAGGTATTCGGCTGCGCGGAAATACCTCCTTGCAATCTGCTAAAAAATCTTTTAAATTAGACTTCAATGCTTATGTTCCCGGTCAGAAGTGGGAAGAGTTAAAATCTATGAATCTCAATGGAGAACACAACGACGTTTCCATTATGCGTGCTCGTACTTGTCATGAAATGCTCAGATGGGCGGGCTGCCCTGTTGCGCGAAGCTCTTATGTAGAATTGTATATAAACGCAACCTATAAAGGATTATACCTCAATGTTGAACACTTTGACGATCAGTTTTTAGAAGCCCGCTTCATTGGAAATGCTGGTGGGAATTTATACAAGGCCCATTATGGCGCTGATCTTACTAATTTGGGTAGTAACCCCAATGACTATGTCCCACTGTATGAACTTAAAACCAACCAAGATACCAATGATTATTCAGGATTGATTCATTTTATAGAGGTTTTAAACAACACTTCTAATGCAGAATTTCCTTGCGCCATTCAAGAAGTATTGGATGTGGACCTTTGTCTTAAAACCATGGCGCTGGAAGTATTGGCTGCCCATTGGGACGGTTATATCGTGAATAAAAATAATTACTATCTCTACCAAAGGCCATCAGATGGCAAGTTCGTTTACATAGAGTACGATGTGGATAATACATTCGGAGTTGATTGGTTCTCAATCGATTGGCAAACACGCAATATTTATTTATGGGCATTGCCAAATACCCAACGCCCCTTGTACTATCGTTTAATGCAAGTGCCTTATTTTAAAGATCGATTTTCCTATTATATAAATTTGCACTGCCAACAGTTTTTCAATCCTACTTTTTTACTTTCCGTATGGAACCAAACCCAAGCTGTTATCGCACCATCTGCCCTTGCGGATACATATAAAGGATTAGATTATGGGTTTACCAATGCTGATTTTATGTCTGCCATTTCTCAGAATTGGGGTAGTCACATTCCTGTTAGCCTAAATGAGCACGTTACTTTGCGACATTCATCGGCATTAAGTCAATCTTCCTACCTAGGCTTGGCGAATCCTTGCTCACTCAGTTTGACGGAATCCATTGATTTGGATGCCCCAATTCCAGTTTCATACTATGATGTACTTGGTCGTATTTTGTTAGCACCACCTGCAAATCAAGTTTATTTGGTGCGGTATAACGATGGTAGTATCCGACAATTCTATTCCGTAGCACCATGATTCTTAGAATTTTCTTATTTTTTTCATTGGCTCTAGCATGGCAAGGGCACACTCAGAAAAATATCTTGAGTCATGTCGAGCCGGGTAATTGGTGGGTAGGAATGAAGCACCATCAAGTTCAAGTTTTATTGCATGGACCACAAATTGCAAATTATACCCCCAGTGTACAAGGATTGAATATGCTTGGAATTATTAAAACTGAAAATCCGAATTACCTTTTTATTACTGTTGAAACGCAAGATAAAAATGCAGGAACATATCCAATTATTTTGTCAGATAACAAGAAGAAGGAAGTAGCGCGTTTTGAATTTAAATTAGAAGAACGAATC
>CANJLG010000006.1 GCA_947475095.1 Flavobacteriales bacterium | reverse complement strand
TTTGCCATTATTGATACAAATTTCACAGGTTACCCACCATGCGGCTTTATTATTCAGTTCACCAAAATTACCACTAGAACTTCGAACACCCCCAGGTAGTGCAGAAAAGCCACTACTATTGGTGCCGGGATTATTATTTCCCCAATGTGCTGATCCTCTTTCTTTAATCGCATTAACAGCCGCCATATCTCCGCCTAAATAATTTACCATTTGATTCCATTCTGCTTCGCTTGGAATGTGCCATCCCTCAGGACAAATATTTCTGGATTCTGAGACCACATACCAATTGTATATTCGTCCATAAGTAGCTGCATTAGCTAATTCGTTGTTGTAATTGCAGTAGGCGCCAGCTGTTTGATTACTCCAACCTACAGGGTCTGAATAGTTTAATATGGGATCACCGTTGCGATAGTGAGTAACCCTGAGGTTTTCAACCATCCATACTTGGGAGCCAATGGTTACCGTATGATATTGGTTTCCGTCTATGTCTTCAACGATATTTTCTGGTTTAGTGCTTTTCTTGCAACTAGTGGCGAACATAAGAAACATGCTTGCTAAAATAATAGGTATTATCCTTTTGTTTGCTTTCATCTTGCTTAATTTTAGAGTTAATAAAACAGGTTTACTTTATCAGGTGTCCGCTTTGATCAGTAACATCTTCCCAACTTTTCATTTACGATTTGCTTTCATTGTGGTTGCTTTATTTTTTTCTTAACACGAATCTTACAAATCTTACTAAATAAAAAAAGTGGGCCGAAGCCCACTTTTTAGATAAATACAGAAATACAGCTTGATTATATAACAACTAATTTTTTTGTAGTCGTTGCGCCGTCAAGGGTGGTGAACTTTATTTGGTAAAGTCCTTTATTCAGGTTTGTTAATTCAATGGAATTCATTCCTTGAACATCTAAAACGTTAATTACTTTTCCATTTTGATCTATCACTCCTAATTCTGCTGCTTCGCCAGTCCAATTAATGGTAGCATCACCATTCGATGGGTTTGGATACATTTTGAAGGAAAGTGCATTTTCATCTGATAGTCCATTAGTGGATTGATTCTCAATTGTTACATCTACAACTTCGACACAGGCATTCATATCCGTAATGGTAACTTGGTAGGTTCCAGCAGCCAAGTTACTTAAGTCTTCTGTGCTTGAACCGTTGCTCCATAAGTAAGTATAACCTGGTGTTCCTCCTGTGATGGTTAAATCAATTGTTCCTTCTTGATTACCTAGGTCTGCCGTTGTGCTTGCACTTCCTAATATGGCTTGTGGTGCGAATAAAGAAAAAGTTCTCACTGTGGTACATCCGTTTGTATTGGTGGCAGTTACAGTATAAATCCCATCTGCTAAGTTACTTAAGTCTTCACTTGTTGCTCCATTACTCCATGAATAGGTGCAGTTATTTATGCTTGAAATCACATCAATAGATCCATTAGCCGAACCAAAGCAAAGTGGATTCTGAGTAAGTCCATTCACGATTGCTGCGCCATTGTTTATGGTTGCCGTGGTTGTTTGTACACATCCATGGGCATCTGTAAGGGTTATTGAATAAGTTCCGGAAACTAAGCTATCGTTAGATATTCCTGTCATTCCGTGTGGCCAAACTACACTAAAAGGTTCTTGTGCAACGGAAGGATTTAAGGTAATCACGCCTTGACCTTCTACACATGAATTAATAGTGTTTGGGTTTAAAGCGGTGTTGTTTCCATATGTCAACGCCATGGCTACTGCTGCCGCTGTATTTAAACGTCCTTTTCCAATTTGTCCAACATAAGCTGGATTAAGGGCATCGATATTTTGAGAAGTAAGCTTTAGAATTTGTTCAATAGCTTCATTGTTCAAACAAGGATTCACACTTAACATTAGGGCCACAGTACCAGAAACGTAAGGAGCAGCATAAGAAGAGCCAGATCCTATAAGGTAATGGTTTGGTGAAGGGCTGATTCCAACTTCGTATCCTGGCGCTGAAAGATCTACTCTAGGGTTGTGTTGGTGTGTTGTATTTGGGTCACCAATGACATCTTCGTGGTTATCATATTTTCCAATACTCGTAACAGAAAAGACTGAGGCGTAAGAAGCAGGGAATACCATGTCACTAGCGGAGCCACACGTATTGCCATTTCCAGCTGCTGCGATAATAAATGAACCGTTTTGGTATGCTTCAGTGATCACATCTTGTTCGTACTGACTGAAGCTGCATCCTGAAAACCAGCTGATGTTGATAATATCAATTCCAGCATAAGTAGCAGCTAAAATCTCGTTGAAATCCATTTGATAAAAAGCCAAAGACGAGTTAAATCCTACTGAACTTACTCCGATATTATTATCGGTGTTCCCTGCTGCAATGATGGCTACAGCATTACCGTGATTAGTTGGTAAAGGGTTGTGAAAATCGTAGTGAACCAATTTACCGGCAATTTCTTCGTGGTTTGGATCTAGGTTCTCATCACTGATGGCGATAACCATATTGCTATTTGAGTGTGTAATGTCCCAAGCAATCGGCGCTTGAATTAAATCCAAGGCGTAATCTTCAGCTAGCACAAGACCATAATCATTAGGAATATACAAGGTTTGATATTGCGGTGCACGTTCGATACCTTGAACTACTGTAGGAAATAACCTGAGGGTATTTTCAAGTTCACTTTGACTGCACGAACAAGAAAATTCGTATACTTCTTGAAGTTTAGAATTTCTAGAATTCGATAAGGCTTGTTTTACGCCATTAACACCCGCTTGATTTAACGCTTCTGCAAAAACAGGATTGGGGGAGCTAATATCTCCATTTGACTCCAAACGAGGCGTGCTGCTTTGGTCGCTTATTCTGGCCCATACACGGCCATTCACTTGTGATTGAATCTGAAAAGTACTTAATCCTAGCAATCCTACTAAAACTAATTTTAAGTGCATTGAATTTTTCATAATTAAAATTTTTAGTTGTTTATGACACAAAGATTCGTTTGTTCTTAAAGAAGGATGTTCTAAAATTTCTAATGAATAAGAAAAATACCTTTTCCTACACAGCGCCAAATACGTATGTTTAACAGTTAGTTAAGCAGAAATACGTACAAATAGCACTTTTTTGCAATTCTTGTAAACTATAAATAAAAAGATATTAGTTCCGATTTAGCAGTATTCACAAGCATGAATTGAATGAGTTGGGTTTGATAATAAAACTATTTCCCTTTCATCAAGTACGTAATGAACCCTTAATTACGATCGTTTATATAGCTTGCTTTTTTTCTATAATACCTAACATGATTCGCTCTGGTAAAAAAGGTGCGATTATTCGAAGTAAAAAACGTAAACTCAAATCTGAAATCACTGTTCGTTTTCCCTTCATCATGGCTTTGTAACCGAACAAGGCTGTACTGTAAGCGTCTGCTCCATTCGCAAACATGTCAGAACCACCCATTCCTGCTACTACATCGAATTCTGTTTTCACTGGTCCTGGACATAATGCGGTAACGGTAACTCCAGTATGTCTCAATTCGAAGGAGGTAGCCTTAGTTAGTGATACTACAAATGCTTTTGTAGCGAAGTAGGTTGCCTGTAAAGGACCAGCGATGAATCCTGCTGTACTGGCTACATTTAACACTTTGCCGAATTTGTTCTTCACCATATTCGGTAAGTATAGGTGCATGAGATCAGTAAGTGCACCGACATTGAGGTCAATCATGGATTTATCAGCCTCCAATTGGCGATCAACAAATTTACCGTGGCCTCCAAATCCTGCATTATTGAATAAATACTCCACAAAAAGCCCTTCTTTTTCGGTAAAAGCAAAAATTTTAGTGGGCGCATCTCTTTCTGTTAAGTCGATGGCCATAACATAAGCCTCAACTTGGTATTTGGTCCTGATTTCCTCGGCCAGGGTTTCTAGCTCAGGCAATCGACGGGCTGTTAAAACAACGTTATTCCCTCTCGAAGCATGAATGATGGCTAACTGTTTTCCAATTCCGCTGGAGGCGCCTGTTATTAGACCTACTTTTTTCATGTTTTATCTGATGAGGTGTACAAAGAAATACTGAACGTTTTGATCTGTATCCTGAAATATAACGGTATAAACCCCTGCTGTAAGGGCTTCTCCACTTTGATCGCTGCCGTTCCAATTATTTTGGTAATTGCTGCTGTAAAAGACTTCTATGCCCCATCGGTTCAAGATGGTAACGCTTGAATTTGGCTTCAGGGCTTCAATAATTAGGTTTTCATTTGCGAGGTCGCCGTTTGGCGTTATCACATTCGGGAAGGTGAGCTCGTCATAAACGGTCACCAAAATAGAAACGGTATCCGTGCAGCCTTGGCTGTTGGTTACGATCAATGAAACTGGGTAGACTCCTGCGCTAAAACTAGAATCAATTGGGGAATATCCATAATTGATTCCCCCAATACTCCAAGATTCACTGATGTAGTTGGTAGAGGTATTGGTAAAGGTGATGTTTTCTCCGACATCAGGATCAACAGGAGAAAAACCGATGCCTGCAGTAGGATAGGATGGAGGGTTTAAGACATAAAAAGTGGAGGTGTCCGTGCATCCATTCCCCAAGTCTACGATAATCAATTGGTAATTCCCGGCTGGGATATTGGTATTATTCAATGCCGTTCCGTTACTTGGATTCCACTGGTATGCATAATTATTCGTTCCGCCACTGACCGTTATCCCTGTTATAGAACCCAAAACTAAACAAGTTGGTTGGATGACCGCTGCTTGGCTTTCATTGATTAAAATGGGCGTATTTTGAGGAACGATTACAGTAATGGTACTGACGCAATTATTGCCATCTGTCACCGTGAGTGTGTATGACCCTGCACTAAGGCTAGAATTATCAAATGTAGTGGTTTGGTTGTTCCAACTAATTGTAAGTGCTGGATTTGGCGCTGTAATTCCAGTAATCGATCCCCAAGTCCCAATACAATCTACCGGTGTTACAATCATATTCGTCGTGTCAATAGTGGGACCTCCAGTAGAGGATATGTTCAATGGGCCAATGTTTGCGACGCAACCAGCGGCATCTGTTACGCTTAAGGAATAGGTCCCGGCCGCTAAATTGGAGAGGGCAAGAGTGCTTGAATTATTCGACCACAAGTAAGCGTATGGAGTTGTTCCACCACTTACATTAAGTCCAGTGATGCCTCCATCGTTTTGACCGCAATTCTCATTCTGAAGAAGCAGATTATTGGTATTAATGCTTGGGCCAGGAATATTATTAATCACAAATGGTCCTGCATTGGCGATGCAAGAATTGGTATCTGTAACAATTAAAGTATAAGTGCCTGCATTAACATTCAGTAGGTTGGAGTTGGTATTATTTCCTGGATTCCATTGGTATTGTATACCTGAACCTAATCCGATTATGCCAGAAATTTGTCCGTTGCCTTGCCCACAGTTTTCGTCTTGAATGAGCAGTGCACTGGAATCGATCATCGGTCCTGCAACATAAGGCACCACAAACGAAGGGGAGCTTGTCGTGCAACCATTGCCGTCGGTTACTGTCAAGACATAAGATCCTGCACTCAAGCCGCTAGGATTAATTGTATTGTTTGTTGTATTGGTCCAAGTGTAGCTTAGGTTAGTACCAGTGGATACGATGCCTGAAATAGAGCCCATGGTTCCGTTGCATATTTGGGGATTGATAAGTGCAGATGAGACGTTCAAACTCGGACCTGTAATACCTGGAATGATGTATGGAATAGAAGTTGAGCTGCATCCCAATGCATCTTGCACACTCAGAATATAGGTTCCAGCTGGAGCAACTAAGTTCAAGCTGTTTCCACCGTTGTTTGACCATGAGTAAGAGTAGGGCTGAGTTCCACCACTGATACTGAGATTGGTTATTGCGCCAGACGCGGTGCATGTTGCTCCCACAATGGTAGGCGTTCCAGTAATCGCGGGATTGGCTCCTACGAAAACGGTAACTGGTCGGCGAAATGATCCCGGGCAAATACCAATATAATAGGTAGTGGTCGTATTTAATACCGGAGTGGTGTATGTATTTCCAGTAGCAACGACAGTCGTTCCAAAAGCAGAAGTGTACCAGATTAAATTACCTGCGGGAGGGTTTCCAATTGTTGAAGCGTTTAGGGTAACACTTCCTCCTGCACAAAGGGTGTCATTGGCAGCTAAGATATCAAAGAAATTGGTATTGGTATTCGTGATTCCTGCTGAACCAGCCGTAGCGCCGTTAGGAGGGAAGTTAATGACGTGTGTTGAATTGGTGGTACCGCTATTACCACCATTGACTTGTTGTATAGGAGTTCCAGAAGAAATGGAAATGTATCCACCACCACCACCGCCTCCTGGACCATCTGCTTCATTGGTTGGTGAAGTGGCAAATAGACCTACTGACAACTGTTGATTTCCACCATTTCCACCATTTGCTGACAGCGTAATTGTATTAGGGATCGGATTGGTGTTGGAAATGTAAACACTTCCGCCTCCACCTGCGCCACCTGCGCCATCATTGCCATATTTCTGAGTAGAGGCTTGAACAGCGATTTGACCATTTGGATTTGCGTTGATTCCGTTGGCTCCATTGGCCTCAATGGTTCCAGCACCAGAAATAGAACCATACAATTTTAAAAAGGTAATGCCACCACCTCGGCCTCCGCCGCCACCTTGGCTATTGTTTTGGTCGCCAGCACCACCGCCGCCACCAACAAAAATTCGGGTATTGTCTTGTTGTATAGGATGTCCACCAAGGCCACCTTCTTTTCGCCGGTAATCACCCCCCCAAGCGATTTGGTTTGGACCTAGTGTATTTTCATTTTGATCGGAAGTAGAGCCTGAATAACCACCACGACCTCCCCCAGGAGAGTTTGATCCGCCCATGCCAGCGAGCTCTAAATTCCAATTGGTATTGTAAGTAATACTCGGAATTCCTTTGCCAGTATAGGTTAAAGTAGTACTTCCAACATTAGAGCCACCACCGCCACCTGCGTTGTGGTTATTTCCACCACCACCACCATTAGCTGGTGCACCTTTACAATATCGAGAATAAACTAAGTCATATTCTGTGTAGAAACCCGCAATACTTTCTCCTTTTTCAGCGCCTTGAGTGGCTACATGGGAGGCGCAAAAACCAACATCGTTTACACTTCCCGAGGGAGCACCTAATGTTTGGTCTTCGGTTACACCTCCACGAAAACCATAGCCCGAGGATGATATTTTTCCATTGGCATTCAAAACAAGGTTTCCATCGACTTCGATGGCTAACACGCCGCCGCTTGAACCGTTCCATAAACTAGGCACAGCCGAAGTGTTCGAATTGATGGTAAGATTGGCAAATCGTGGTACGCGAATCACTTGCACACGACCTGAGATAGCGTAGTTGTTGGTTAGCGGACAAGTTAAGTTAATGGTTGCCGTTCCCGATACCGAACGTACCTGCGCCAATTCAAATTTTCCTGTTTGGTTATAAGCTGTAATTTCACCCCAAAGTGGGATAAACAAAGGCCAGTCGTTTAGGTGTCCGAATGGCGTCGTGTAAGGCCCCCAAAATTGTCCATTGGAGTTTACATATTCACTTGCGGCATATGCGTCTACGTTCATTGACGTGCCTTGCATTTGTATAATGAGGATTAAGTCTCCTGCGGCTAAATTAGTCGTAAAAAAACCTCCGTTTAGCGCATTTGAACTTACACTGATAAGCGACTGTCCTATGGTTGCATTGCTGCTTAAGGTCGTATAGCTATTCAAAACCGAATTGGCTGAAGTAACTGTGTAATTTCCATCTTTGGCACGTTGGCCATGTGCTTGAAAACTAACTAAAATGATAAAAAGTACACTTCGTAAATAGGATTTCATTTAAAAAATTAAAGCATTATGACGCGTAAAGTTACTTATTCGTTGTCAGACTATTCAATATTTTAGCACATTAAATTAATCAAAATCAGCCTAGTCCATTTACACATCGAGCGAGACCAATTTTGATTTTTTCGTCCAACATTTTCCGTCCAATTTCCACTAAATTACTACGATTCGGTCGAGGGTGCTCTAAGTGATATTGTATTGCTTTGAATCGCATGGAATAGGATTTTAATCCCAATTTAAGTGCACGCCATTCAATATCGACATCTTCTCCAAATCCTGGGTTTTGATAATCTGTATCGAATCCATTTAATGCCAATAAATCACTCTTGTGCCAGCCCATATTGCATCCTAATAATTTAGGTTTAGACAGGAAGGATTGTGGTAAATAGGGGGCATATAAACGTTCCTCGATTCGCTTAGTTTTATTCTTGAAAAAATGAAATAGGCTAGCTTTTTTAATGATATCATTTCGAAGTAATGCTGCGGTTTTTTGATCCACGTCCAAACGCCGACCTGCGCAAAAGGATCCCGGGCGAATGCATCGGGCATAATTTCGAATAAAATGCTTGTGAACCATGCAATCGCCATCAATAAAAACAAGTTGCAGATATTTTGCTTGGTCTATTGCCTTATTTAGAATTTTATTTTTTCGAAAACCTTTGTCCGCTTGCTGCAATAATCGAATGCTTAATTTTTTGTTGTAGCTTGAAAGTATGCTTTGTATGAAAGCGTCTTCGCTATCATGAGCAATTAGTATTTCAAATTCCTTATCGCTTTGATCTAATAGGGAGTTTAAAACACACCGAAGACCAGTATAATCATTGTAAACAGAAATAATCAATGAGACTCCCATATGAACTTATTTTGTCGGACAAAGTTTTTCAACAATCTGAGCCACTGCAGGACAAATTTGCGTATTTACGGCCGTTAATGCTAATATCTGATGCATGTTTTTGCGATTCGTATGTGGGTACTCTCTACAGGCAAGAGGTCGGTATTCGTAAATTGAACAGGTATTATCATCTGAAAGAAAGGTGCAAGGAGCAGTTTTTAGGACAAGGTCATTTTCATCATCCATTTTAAGGTAGCTTGCGATAAATTGACTTTCCTTTATCCTCATGTGTTTGGCAATTCTTTTTACATCGGTATCTCGAAATATTGGACTGGTTGTTTTACAGCAATTGGCACATGCTAAACAATCCCGTTTTTTAAATGCAAGATCATGCTCTGTTCTAAAAACATCATCTAGGTTTTTCTTTGATTTTAATTTTAGTACTTCTTTTCGTATGATCAGCTTATCCTTTATGGCGTTTTCTAATCTTAATTGATCCTCTGAATTCATTTTCGTATCTTAAAAATTTAATCTGCTTATTGGCTAAGTCTACTTATATTTACTGCGAATTTAGTAAAAGAATGGAAGAATTTGATCTTATTGTTATTGGAGGTGGTCCTTCAGGATATGCGGCAGCAATGCGCGGAATTGATTTTGGTAAACGGATTTGCTTAATTGAAAAGGATAAAGTTGGTGGTGCAGGAGTTTACAATGGCGCTCTTTCCTCAAAAACATTATGGGAATTATCTACTCGTGTCATTGATATCAATGATATGATCGTTGCAAAAGGAAGGTCGAGGTTTGAGCTGAAATGGGAGGAAGCACGACAAATACTTTCGGAGGCAATCTTTGAACGAAAATTTCAATACTCTGCGCATATTAAATTAATGCAGACGGAGTCGATGAATAATTTGCTGCATTATGAAAAGGGGGAAGCGATGCTTTTGGATCAACATCGTATTAAGATTCAGCACGAAGGAGAGGAAAAAATAATTTTTGGTCATAATATCATCATTGCCACCGGAAGTAGACCAAGATCTTTACCTAACATTGAAGTTGATGGTGAGGTTATTATGACAAGTGATGGCATAGACACCATTTCAGAGTATCCTAAAAGTATGGTTATTGTTGGTGCAGGAGTAATTGGTTGTGAATACGCTACCATATTTTCGAATTTTGGAAAAACTGTTGTTCATATTATTGACCGTCAAGAACGTATTTTACCTTTTGAGGATGAAGACATCGCAAAATTAGTATCAAAAAATCTGACTAATCATGGCGTTATTCTTCACTCGAGTGCTCAATTAGAGCGCTTAGAAAGAATTGGTAATGAAGTGGAGTATGAATTATCTTATCCTGACGGGAAACGAGAAGTAATAAGGGTTGAAAAAGCGCTTTTGTCCGTAGGCCGACAGCCGAATATTGAAAATTTAGGTCTTGAAAATGCCGGGGTGATACTTTCAAAAAGAGGTGTTCATATTGGTGACGATGATACTCGAACGAATATTCCGCATATATACGCCGTTGGTGATGTTTCAGGACGATTAGCATTGGTGAATGTTGGTGAAATTGAAGGAAGGCACGCAGTTGAAAAAGCATTTGGTGCAAAGCCAGAAGCCTTGAATTATGATAATATTTGTACGATTATGTTCCTTTCTCCCGAAGTAGCTTCGGTGGGATTAAATGAGCAACAATGTGTCGAAAAAAACATCCCTGTAAAAGTGGTAAAAATCGATTACTCATTAATTACTAGAGCCATTGCCATGCGCAAAACACAAGGGTTTTTCAAAATAATTGTCACGAATGATAATGATATGAAAATTTTGGGAATGCGTGTCGTTGGTGCCCACGCTTCAACCGCAATTCAAGCAGTTGGATTATTGATTAAATTAAACATGTCCATCGAAGTATTAGCTGAATTGGTTCATCCACATCCTTCTATCGTAGAGGGAATTCAAGAATGCGTTCGAATGCTCCTGAATAAGTCTATTTTCAAATCGTCTGTATTCAAAGATAAATTAGCTTGCTATTCTCTTGTAGATGGAATTAAATTACCCCTTGAAAGATTGTAATCTTTTAAGCAAAATCCGATGCACAGATTCATTTTTTTAAATATCGTCTTTCAACGATAAAGGTGGCAAAAGGGAGTAGGGAGGCAAAAAGGACAATGCCGAGACTTACAAAATTCCATTTCAACGATTTCGCCAGAATAATTGCTAATGCAATATATCCAATAAATAATACGCCATGTGTCATACCAATTGGGTATAAAAGTGTCTTGTAAAGCACTGTATCTGTTGGTTTAATAAAAAGCATATTTGAAAACAAGGCCAAATATGAAATTCCTTCCGAAATCGCAATTATTCTAAAAATATTCAATATGCTAAAGGCTTTTTGGGCTGTAAAATAGGTGATTAACCAAAGGATTCCGGGTATTAAACCTGATCCAATTAACATGCCTAAAATATACCCTGGCGAAGATGAAGGGCTACCATGAGGGGTTTGTATTTTTGCCGCATTACCCCAAGTAATTAAGAAGTGTATCAAAGATATTATAGTGACAATCCAAGAAATTGTCACCATTGTAGAGTTCATTTTTCTCATTGAACAAGGTTTGAATACAAGGTTATTAAGAAATTGTGAGATAAACAAGGGGTTTTGTCATTTATATAACAGGTAAATTCGAACAGTAAATACAAGTTTCTTTTAATAGAAATAATTAGAGAAAAGATAAGGGGCTATAATAAAACTATAAATTTTTATTAGTCTACTATTTAACTTATGTTCATGGTTTTTCTTTTAATTTTTCTAATTCAATTAATTGATCTCTAAAATGTGCTGCTTCAATAAAATTTAAGGCTTTGGCTGCTTTCTCCATTTGCTTTCGAAGATTTTTAATCACATTTTGCAATTGGTCTTGGTTTCCATAGAAACTTTTTTCTTCGGCGGCTTCCAATTTAATCTGTTTAATTTCTTCGCTTAAAACGGAATATTCCATCTCGCTTTGTAATTTAATCTTGGCAGCTAAACTTATATCAACTGATTTATTTAAGGCTGTGGGAATTAAGCCATTTTGTTGGTTGTAGTCAATTTGCATGGCGCGTCGTCTTGCTGTTTCATCGATTGTTCGTTTCATCGATTTCGTAATCTTATCAGCATACATGATCACTTTTCCATTCACATTTCGTGCTGCTCTACCTGCGGTTTGCACTAATGATTTTTCGTTTCTCAAAAAACCCTCTTTATCGGCATCAAGTATAACAACTAGAGATACTTCAGGTAAATCAAGTCCCTCTCGAAGGAGATTTACTCCAATTAATACATCAAAAACACCTAGCCTTAGCTGTCGTAGAATCTCAACTCGATCTATCGTGGTTACTTCGCTATGTATATACTGGCATTTAATGCCAAGTTTGTCTAAATATTTCTGAAGTTCCTCCGCCATTCTTTTTGTTAGCGTAGTAACCAAGGTTCGTTCACTTGCATTGATTCTTTCTTGGATGGCTTCCATTAAATCATCAATTTGATGCTTGCTTGGTCTAACCTCAATTATGGGGTCTAATAGTCCTGTAGGACGAATAAGTTGTTCAATAATAAGACCTTCCGACTTCTCTATTTCATATTCAGCAGGTGTTGCGGATACATAGATTGTTTGGTTGAACATGTCCTCGAATTCTTCAAATTTTAAGGGGCGATTATCAATGGCTGCCTGTAGACGAAATCCATAGTCAATCAAGTTTGTTTTTCGCGCTTTGTCGCCACCATACATTCCTTTTACTTGGGGCAAGGTAACATGACTTTCATCAATAATCATGAGGTAATCAGATGGAAAATAATCCAAAAGGCAAAAAGGTCGTTCTCCTGAGACACGCTGATCAAAATAGCGAGAGTAATTTTCAATTCCTGAACAATAGCCTAATTCTCGAATCATTTCAAGGTCATAATTCACGCGATCTTCTAAACGTTTAGCTTCTTCAGTCTTTCCTGCAAGCTTAAAGTTTTCAACTTCTTCGATTAAATCATCTTGTATTTGGTGAATAGCTTGCTGGGTGTTATCCGGGCTGGAGACAAATAAATTAGCTGCAAAAATTTGTATATTCTCAAACGTTTCAATGGTTCGGTTATCTTCAGGATTTACGCTTGTAATGGATTCAATTTCATCGTCAAAAAATCCAATGCGCAGGGCATGGTCGGCATAGGCTAAGTAAATATCGATGGTATCACCAATCACACGAAAATTACCCCGCTTGAATTCGTCGCCAGCTCGCACATATAAATTTTCTACTAAGCGATGCAAAAAAGTATTACGCGTAAATACATCGCCAACTTTTATTTCAATGATGCTATTTCTAAATTCTGTTGGATTCCCAATACCATAAATACAGGAAACGGAGGCGACAACGATAATATCTCGCCGACCAGAAAGTAAGGCTGAAGTGGCGGAAAGCCTCAGTTTTTCAATCTCATCATTGATTTGTAAGTCTTTTTCAATGTACGTATTCGTCACAGGAAGATAGGCTTCTGGTTGGTAGTAATCGTAGTAGGAGACAAAATATTCTACCGAATTTTCTGGGAAAAATTGCTTGAATTCGCCGTATAATTGGGCGGCTAGGGTTTTGTTGTGCGATAATACCAGCGTTGGCCGGTTCACTTTTTCTATCACATTTGCCACAGTAAATGTTTTACCACTGCCTGTAACACCTAGTAAAGTTTGGTGCTCAATCATTTGACCTAAACCTTCAACAAGTTGTCGAATAGCTTCAGGCTGGTCGCCTTTGGCTTGGTAAGGAGAAACAAGTTTAAAATCCATTGCGCAAAGATATTTAAGTTAATTGATATTACTTTAAATACATTAAAAGGGATTATTCTTAAATTTTATAGTTGCATCAAGATGAAAAATCCGTGTGTTTTTTGTGCTTGTCTTGTTAAAATACTTACTTTAGTCTCCTTCGATTTATTAATTTATATGTTATGAGACAATTCTATTTCTTAAAAGCTTCCATTTTATTTATCGCACTAATTTATGGTGATCTGTTTTTATCACAAACTAATTATGAAGCATTGATTGTCAAAAAGGTAAGTGCTATCGAACACAAGGTAATTAATTGGCGCCACGATTTTCATCAAAATCCTGAACTTGGTAATAGAGAGTTTCGTACTGCCGAAATCATTGCAAAACATTTACAATCTTTGGGAATGGAAGTGCAAACAAAAGTTGGTCTTACCGGTGTAGTTGGTATTTTAAAAGGAGATAAGCCAGGACCAGTAATTGCGCTGAGAGCAGACATGGACGCATTGCCAATTAAAGAAAAGAATGATTTGCCCTATAAATCAACTGTTATTTCAACTTATAACGGAAAGGAAACAGGCGTAATGCATGCTTGTGGTCATGATGGGCACGTTGCAATTTTAATGGGAGTAGCAGAAATATTATCTGGTATGAAAAAAGACTTGAGGGGAACTGTAAAATTCATTTTTCAGCCTGCTGAAGAAGGTACGCCGATTGGTGAAGAAGGTGGGGCAAAGCTAATGGTTAAAGAAGGCGTTTTGAATAACCCAAAAGTTGATGTCATTTTTGGATTGCATTTAGGTGCTGGAATTGAAGTTGGGAAAATTACATACCGCCCAGCTGCAACTATGGCTGGAACGGGTGATTTTAAAATAACTGTCATTGGAAAAGCTTCTCATGGCGCATCTCCTTGGACATCAATAGATCCAATTGTGGTTTCATCTCAAATTGTTAATAGTCTTCAGACTATCGTAAGCAGAAACGTCAACATAAAAGAAAATGCAGCGGTTGTGACTGTTGGGGCTATTAATGGCGGAAATAGATTTAATATTATTCCTGAAAAAGTTGAAATGGTGGGAACTATTAGAACTTTTAGTGATGAAGATGAAAACTTGGTTTTTAATCGTGTTCGTACAATCGCCGAAAAAACAGCTGAGGCTGCTGGTGCAACCGCTATCGTTGAATTGCCATATAGCATGCATTATCCTGTTACTTTTAATAATATATTGCTAACTAATTCCATGGTTCCATCTCTCGTTAAATCAGTTGGATTAGAGAATGTAATCCTTGTTACTCCAGAAACGGGTGCTGAGGATTTTTCATATTTTGCACAAGAAGTTCCTGGTTTATATTTTTTTATTGGTGGATGCGCCAAGGGGAATGATGTAAATTTGGCAGCTCCTCACCATACTGCGGAATTTATAATAGACGATAGTTCATTGAAAACGGGAATGACAGTTTTTTGTAATCTAGTTTTTGATTATTTAGAACTCCACAAAAAGAAATAGTTAGGTCTCGTTTCTTAATATTAACTATTTAATGACTAATCAATCTAAGTGTTTTGTTTCCATCTGTATTCATAATGCTCAGCAAATAGGTCCCTTTAGGAAATGCTTGTATATCAATGAGCTGATTAGGTTCAATAGTCAGTTCTTTTAAAAGTTGACCATTCATTCCATAAAGTTGAAGAAAAGCAGGTTCCTTTAATCCAACTATGCTAAAAATACCATTGCTCGGATTAGGTTGCAGCGTAATGCCTAGCTCATCATTTTGTTCTTGAATATTTAAGGTATTATCCATTTGTATCGTTCCATTGTTGTTAATCACCCAATTGTTGGGGTCAATGCCGATAGAATTGTTAATGGTTCCAATACCGTTGATGGTAAAGGTGTTTGAATTTGCAGAAATCTGGAAACGAATGATGGTGTCGCTATTTCCAGGACGAGTAAACTTCAGGTCAATCGGATTGGTGAAGGTAGGAGTGATACTTGACATGGAAACACTGTGGTTTATCTGAACGATGGCATTATTTCCACTTTGTTTCCATTTAACGGAATACGTTGGAAATCCTTGACCGAAGTACCACTGCTCAAAAAAGGGCGTAAAATTGATTCCCGTAGATTGAATAAAGGCATCTCTAACGTCGATTCCAAAAGCTGTACTTTCTGCATGAGTCGTCAAGAAATTTTGTAAGGTTTGAAAAAAGAGGTTGTCGTTGTTTACCATGTAGCGAATGGTATGAATAATTGCAGCGCCTTTGTCGTACGTGAGTCGACCACTGAAAATTCTATTTTCGTTTAAACTGTCCAAGACCCAAACACTCCCGCCGGGTTGCGTTTTTACGTTGTCGTGAACATCTAACATGTTTTGTATTTCTTCCCCTGGGTACAAATTTTCCAACATCAATTGTTCACTGTAAGACGCAAAGCCCTCATTTACCCAAATGTCGCTCCATGAAGCACAGGTAACGTGATCTCCCCACCATTGATGTCCTAATTCGTGGGATGTTAAGCCTTTATTGAAAAAACCTTGCGTAGTCATCGTTTGATGTTCCATTCCCCCAGATAGTGGAGCCATACAATGTCCATATTTCTCATCTTCAAATGGATAGGGCCCATAGAGGTCGTAAAATAGATTGAGAAAATCAACTGTTTCATCAATGTCAGCTTGAAAATTAGGTAGGGTTTGCGGATTATTGTAGATAAAGTTTTGTATCAAAATAGGAGCAGGAGCATTGGTTGGATTGGCATAGATATTATATTCAATATACTGAGCTACAGCGACCGAAATTAAGTAGTAATCAATCGGATGACGGTGTTTCCATTCATAACGAGTGGTTCCATTTCCTAGGTTTACCACATTGGTGAGAAGACCATTAGATCCTGCCTTACAGGCATTGGGAACGGTAATGTTGATATCGGAAGAATCGGCCTTGTCGTTTAAACTTTGTTTGCATGGCCACCATTCGTATGCGGAAAATGGCTCA
Source organism: Flavobacteriales bacterium (assembly GCA_947475095.1). Taxonomy (GTDB): domain Bacteria; phylum Bacteroidota; class Bacteroidia; order Flavobacteriales_D; family Crocinitomicaceae; genus UBA952. The sequence continues at coordinate 103,431 of CANJLG010000006.1, read as the reverse complement.
GATAAAGACCAAACTACGGCATTTCCCCAGCTTGGAGAAGTGGCATAAGTCATTCCACTTCCACCTAAGGGATTTGTTTGCGCCGTTGGGGGTGTTCCGTTGTAGTATGTTTTAATCGTAAAGTTGGAGCCAGCGGTCAAATTGGCTGCAATTTTAACGGCAGAATTACTGCGCGTGAAGGCTACCGAAGTTCCGTTTAATTCAACTGAGCTAATGGTTAGTGTTGGATAAAGTTCGTATAAAATGGTATCAATGTTTTGGATACAACTTGCGTGCATGGAGGCTGATCCATTCAAATTGGTATTGGTATTGGTCATGTTGAGATTGAGGCCATAGAAGTGAACATCGTATTTCTCGGTTTGTGAAATCTGACTGACGGTCAGCGAATTGCTTTTTAGTTGTTGATTACTGAATCTATTTTTTTTAGAACATTCCGTACTATTTTCTTTTTGAGAAAAACTTTGCGTTGAAAACAATACTAATAAAGGAAGTAAAATAAGGTGATTGATTTTCATGGAGGTAAGATTTAAATTTTAATGAATTTTTTAATCGAATAATTTAGGGTAATAAAGTAAGATCCGGCGGGTAGTTGCTTCGTGCTAATTGAATTAGAACCAGCGCTAACTATGCCATTTTGTAATGTGCGTCCAGTGGCATCTTTAATTTGATAGGTGCTAGAAGGAGCACTTTGAGGTAAGTCAAGTATTAAATCATTATCGGTTGGATTAGGATACAAGGTAAAATTACCTGAATCAAGGGTACTTACTGCTGCACCGGAAACAACGTTTATGATAGCTGAATCACTTTGAGTACAGCCATTTTGGTCGGTGTAGGTATAGGTAATTAAGTGTGAACCAACTCCGGCTAGGGTGGGATGAAATGAGCTTCCAATAATCCCATTACCGCTATATGTTCCGCCTGATGGAACGCCTGGTGTAAGGTTAAAAGGATTTGAATTTGTTAATACATTTTGTGTTTGTTCGGTGTAGTCAATCAAAATTGAACTGTATAAGCTTACAAAAATAGAATCCGTAATTTGACAGTTATTTGCATTTGTTCCGGTAACGTAATAATAAGATGATTGACTAGGAATAAACGGAATGCCATTTTGTATGTTATTGTCCCAAGTGTATGAAGTTGCTGTTCCAGCACCAGAAAGCGTTATTGGCTCGCCAGGACAAGCGGTATAACTAGTTCCTGCATCCACGAAAGGTAAGCTGTACGTAATTAATTGGTGAACAGGCGATTTTGTTTTACATCCGTATTCACTAGTTATTTGAACTTGATAAGGCCCAATGATCGCGGTGTTAATGCTGTTTGTTTGTCCACCGTTTGACCAAAGTACATTATTAACAAAAGCGTTGGTGCTAAAGGATAAAATAGCTGTCGAGCCGACACAAATTCCACCGGGTCCTGATATCGTAATACTTGGTGTTTTTTCCAATAATATTCCTACTGCGTCAGCTTTTCCATGCCCATAACCAAAATTAGGAAGCAAACCGCTAAAGTTATCGTGTGCCGCTGAGTTTATTAGATCAGTTTTGAAGGTTTCCCAAGTGGCATAGTTGCATTTTTCTAGGTATAAAGCGCCAATTCCCGCAACGACAGGGGAGGCCATTGATGTACCACCATTTCTAACGTGAAACCCACCTTGATCAATGGTGCTATTATTGGCAGAATTTGCTAAATATAACATGGGTCCTGCTGCAAGAGTTATATCACCAGCAGCCGAAATATCGGGTTTTATTTCGCCTAATCTACTTGGTCCTTTGCTGCTATTCTCACTTAATTTACCAACGAGCGTGGTCGATGGAGAAACATAGTAGGCGTTATTTTTGTCGATATACCCTTTTCTATTTCTGAAATTCCCAACTGAAATTACTTTTTCAGAACAATTCCAAGAGGAAACAATTGTTTGTAAGGAGTCGGGGAGGTGGTAATGTATAATGCTCGGCATTAAAGTAGTATTAGGTAAAGCGCTAGAAACGAAATTGCTAAGCTGTTGCCAAGAACCGCCCCAAGCATCGTATTTTCCGGATCCATAGGTCATGAATCGGTATAAATAAGATAGGGAATCCACTTTCGTGAAAATAACCTGCATATGAAAGGCGGAACCAATAATTTCTCGGTAGGTTTCGATGCAGGCAATACGCTGATTCAATGTGTTGTATATCGTATCATAGATCGGAAGACTTCCCATATTAGCGGTAGCGTAGTGAAAGGAAGAGCGTCCGCGAAACTTGAAGGTCGGTGAGGGACGGTCTGCACCGAAAGCAAAATAATAATGAGCATCAGAAGTATCTGACCAAAGGTCAAAAAGTATTTTATTGGTACCAGCCAAGGTGACCCCAGGATTATTTACGTTCCAAAAAAAGGAGGTGTCAGCATCTATATTATTTCCTTGAACATGATATTTTCCTTGATTTCCTGAATTTCCCGCAGCACAAACAATAAGGCGTCCGGGTTGTGCGTCTAGTAATGATTCCATGTAATCCGCTGCAGGATCATTGCCATCGTGACTTCCTAAATAGGTGCCTAAGGATAAATTAATAACAGCTGGTTTACCCAATGAATCGGCCACTTTGAATATATAATCGCAGGCATCCGCAATGGTTAAGGTCCAGTTTACTAAATTAAAATTAGTTTCAACTACGATGATGTCTGCTTTTGGGGCAGCACCTTTATTCTTATTATTGGCTTGTGCATTTCCTGCTGCCATACCGGAAACCGTGGTGCCATGAGCTGTTCCTGTTTCTAAAGCAGTACACGTTCCGTTGTTTATGGCGCTGCTATCCCATACAGTTCCATATCCATAAGGCTGTGGAGGGTTTGAGCCATTAATGGTGTGGTCCCAATAACGAAGCACCCTGGTTTTTCCATTTGAGAATTTAAAGTCGGGGTGATTAAAATCAATTCCCTGGTCAACAATCCCAACAATTACTCCTTTTCCTGTATAAGCAGTATCAATTCCTCCTAAACCTTGATGAACTAAATTAATTCGATGCTTCACTAAAGCGCTATCAGATAAGGTATGTGGGGGAGCAAATTCGAAATAAACCGATGATAGTTCTTTACTGTCAAGAAGTTCTTTAACCTTAGAGGCAGTGGAGTTATAATAAATCCAGTTTTTTGTAGCGTATTTTATAAAGAAATTTTCCTTAGTTAAGGCTTCAATGTTTTGTTTGGAATATGGACTGCAAAAAGAGCTTATTTTGGACGGTTCTTTTTCATAATAGTCCTTGAAATTTAAATAGTTTGCTTGTGAGAATAGCTTTCCACAAAATAAAAATGTAACCAATAAAATGATTAATGTTTTCATTTTTGTTAATTTTAGGGCAAGATACTAAATTAAGAGTATTCCTAACTAATTTTTATAGTCACTTTTATAAACTCTTTTACTTAACTTTATTCTAAACTCTATTAAACTATGAAAAATCGCTTAAATTTTTTGTTAATTATTTGCGCATTCGCAATAGCTTCAACTTCGCTTTTTGCTCAGGCACTTCCTGGAACACTCAATTGGTATAATGGAGAAGGGACTGGTATGTTTACCGATAAAGCGTATGGCTTATTGAAAAGCAAGAAGTCACAAACTGTTATAGTGGCCGTAATTGACTCTGGTGTTGATATCGAACATGAAGATTTAAAAGGAAAGATTTGGGTAAATACGGGTGAAATTCCAAATAATAAAATTGATGATGATAAAAATGGCTATGTTGATGATGTGCATGGTTGGAACTTTTTAGGAAACGCTAAAGGAGAAAATTTAGATGCGGCATGCCTAGAAAAAACTCGAATTTTAAAGGCTCTAATGGATAAGTATGAGGGAGTAGATGAAAGCACAATTGTTGCTAGTGAGGAGTTCCTATTATACCAGGAGGTGAAAATGGAGGTTGAAAATGAAATTTCAGAATATGCGCCATATTTGGAAAGTCTTGATCAATTTGATGAAGACACTAGAAAATACATCACGGATCATATCGATTATTTATTGAATGTTAATTTTGATGATCGTGCTTTAATTGGTGATAATCCAGATGATTTTAATGATAAAAATTATGGTAATTCAAATGTTGAAGGTCCTGATGCACTCCATGGTACACACGTTGCAGGAATTATTGCTGCAATAAGAGGAAATGGATTAGGAGGCGATGGCGTAGCAGAAAACGTTAAAATTATGTCTGTTAGAGCAGTGCCTAATGGCGATGAAAATGATAAAGATGTAGCCTTAGCCATTCGTTATGCTGTAGATAATGGTGCAATGGTGATTAATATGTCCTTTGGTAAAAATTATTCGCCATATCAAAATAAAGTAAAGGAGGCAATTTTATATGCTGATTCTAAAGGTGTACTGATGGTGCATGCTTCTGGAAACGATTCAAAAGACACAGATGTTGAACCAAATTTTCCAACAGCGCTTTATGCTACTCAGGAGATCCCAACGCCTCATTGGCTTTCAATTGGTGCTTCAACTAAGGATAAAGGTGAATTGGTAGCTTCTTTCTCTAACTTTGGTGAGAAAAGTGTTGATGTTTTTGCTCCTGGTTTCGAAATCTATAATTCTGTTCCACAAAGTGATTATCAAAACCTTCAAGGAACATCAATGGCATCTCCAATGGTGGCGGGTGTTGCAGCTATGTTGAAGTCTTATTTCCCTACTCTAAGTATGTTGCAAATACGACAGGCAATCGTTTCATCTGTTACAGTTCAAAAAGAGTTGAAAAGTTTATGTAATTCGCATGGTACTGTTAATGTCTATAACGCGGTTAAAGCGTGTCAAAAGATGGAAGGTGGTAAATAAATGAGGGTACGTAAATCTATTCTTATTGGACTTTTGTTAGTACTTAAAAGTGTTGTTTTTTCGCAACAAGAAGTGCCGAAATCCCTAAATGTATTGGTTGATCAATGGCATATTGATGCAGCGAATGCCAATTTCACTTCGTATTTTTCGGCCGTTACAGATCAGTTTGTGTTTCTGGGTACGGCACCTGGTGAACGTTGGGAAAAAGGTGCATTTGAGTCGTTTTGCAAACCCTATTTTGATAAAGGAAAAGCTTGGGATTTTAAACCTTCGGAGCGCTTTTGGATGTTTTCAGCAGATAAAAAAACGGCTTGGTTTGATGAAAATTTGGCTACTTGGATGGGTGGATGTAGGGGTAGTGGTGTTTGCGAACTCGTTAATGGCGATTGGAAAATTTCATATTATAACCTTACCGTACTGATAGAAAATGAAAAGATTGAACAGTTTATCAAATTGAGAAATCCGTAATGTTTGTAGAAACGAATACCATTCCTGTTTTACGACGTTATTTTTATTCCTCCCTTGAATCTCATTTTTCTGTAAGCGAATGTAAACTTATGTTTGATTCTCTTATCCAAAAACGATTAAACTGGACTAAAACAGATGTGATTCTTAATAGTAATAGCCTACTGTCCGAATCGGATTTATTGTTTCTTAGAAATGCCACTAAGCGACTACTAAATCAAGAACCTTTTCAATATATTATTGGGGAAACATTATTCTATGATTTACTGCTCAATTGCGATTCACGCGCATTAATTCCAAGACCAGAAACGGAAGAATTGGTTCAGTGGATTCTCGAAGATCAAGCCTCAATAAGTAGCATCTTGGAAATTGGAACGGGGTCAGGTTGTATTGCTTTAGCATGTAAAAATGAACTTCCTACTTGCAAGGTTACGGGTATTGATGTAAGTCCTGTTGCTCTTCAATTAGCTAGAGAAAATGCAGAAAAGCTTTCCCTTGAAGTTGAATTAATTGAATCTGATTTTCTTTCTGAAGACCTGTCCTTTATCGAAAATGGAAGAGCTTTCGATTGTATTGTGTCGAATCCGCCCTATATTCCCATTAGTGAGTTGGGTAATATTGCAGCAAATGTCGTAGATTTTGAGCCATCCATTGCCCTCTTTGTGCCTGAAGACAATCCACTACTTTTTTATAAAGCGATTGTCGATAAATCAATGTATTTACTTAGTAATGAAGGCTTTCTTTTTTTCGAGATTCATGAACTTTATTCTAGTGAAGTACGCTCCCTTTTAGAAAAAAAAGGATTTATTAACATTGAATTAAGGAAAGATTTACAAGGTAAGCCGCGTATGGTGAAAGCTAAAAAGCCTACCTTTATTTCATGACTCAAGACGAAGCGAAACAAAAGATTCTAGTTCTCTCTGCGGAAATTCATAGGCATAATCATTTGTATTATGTTGAAAATGCTTCTCAACTTGACGATTTTGATTTTGATATGCTTTTGAAACAATTAGAAGCATTGGAGCTTGAGTTTCCACAATTTGCATTTGAAAATAGCCCAAGTAAACGCGTCGGTGGCGATATAACTAAAAAATTCGAAACCGTAAGGCATCGATTTCCTATGTTGTCTTTGTCCAACACTTATTCTGAAGAGGAAATTTCAGAATGGGTGACGAGGGTGCAGAAATTAGTGGCTGAACCAATTGATTTTGTCTGTGAGTTAAAATATGATGGGGTAGCGATTGGCATTCATTATGAAAATGGGCAACTCCTGAAGGCTGTTACGCGTGGTGATGGCGAAAAAGGGGAGGATGTGACAAATAATGTAAAAACCATTCGCTCTATTCCCTTGCAATTAAGCAATGATTTTCCGCTAGATTTTGATATTCGTGGAGAGATTTTTATGCCTCATTCCCAATTCCAACGGATTAACCTAGAACGTGAGGCCATTGGAGAACAATTATTTGCTAATCCGAGAAATACGGCATCTGGAACACTTAAAATGCAGGATTCTAAACTTGTAGCTGAGCGTGGATTAGATTCTTATTTGTATGGGATTTACAGCACCGAGCCCATCGACCAAGGTCATTATGAATCCGTAATGCGTGCTGCTTCTTGGGGATTTAAAACGCCTAATCCTTCAAAAAGATTTATTGAAAAAACAAAGGATCTAGCGGGTATTATGGATTTTATACGGTATTGGGATTTAGAACGATCAAACCTTCCTTTTGATATCGATGGAATCGTTATTAAAGTAAATAATTATCAACAGCAAAAATCAATGGGGTTTACCGCTAAATCCCCGCGTTGGGCAACCTCCTTTAAGTTTAAAGCCAAAAGGGTTGAAACGGCACTTATAACGGTTAGCTATCAGGTGGGAAGAACTGGATCCATTACGCCTGTTGCTAATTTAAGTCCTGTTTTAATTGGTGGAACTACTGTAAAACGCGCATCCTTGCATAATGCTGATCAAATTGAAAAATTGATGCTCCATGAAAATGATGTCGTTTACTTGGAGAAAGGCGGGGAAATTATCCCGAAAATTGTTGGCGTTAACTTGGATAAACGAAGTGGTGATTTTGGTCCGATTCAATTTATTTCGAATTGCCCGGAATGTAATGCTTTATTGGTGAGAAGCGAGGGAGAAGCAAATCATTATTGCCCAAATGAAACATCTTGCCCGCCTCAAGTAAAAGGAAAAATTCAACATTTTATCAGTCGAAAAGCATTAAATATCGACGGATTAGGAGAAGAAACAATTGAACTATTATTTGAAAAAGAACTTATTCGTGACGTTTCCGATTTGTATGTTTTGAAAGCGGAACAATTGCTTCAATTAGACCGGATGGCTGAAAAATCTGTTTCGTCGCTTCTAGCGGGTATTGAATTATCAAAAAATGTTACCTTTGAACGTGTTCTTTTTGGATTGGGGATTCGATTTGTTGGTGAAACTGTCGCTAAGAAATTAGTGAGGTATTTTAAAAATATTGATGCGATTCAATCCGCAACGTATGATCAATTGAATGAAGTAGAAGAAATTGGAGAAAAAATAGCCATGTCGGTACAACAATATTTTTTAGACACATCTAATTTAGCGTTGATTAATCGCTTAAAAAGTGCTGGTTTGTGCTTTGTGAAAGAAAGTGAGGTTCTCGATTCAACTATTTTACGAGATAAAACGCTCGTAATTTCAGGAACTTTTTCAGTTTTCTCGCGTGAAGAATTGAAAGAACTTATTGAAAAGAATGGCGGAAAAGTAGCTTCTTCTGTTTCTTCTAAAACGGATTACCTTGTGGCAGGAGATAACATGGGGCCTGCAAAATTAAAAGCCGCAAATGGTTTTGGGGTAAATATCATCTCGGAGGAAAATTTTATTAAAATCATCTCATTATGAAAGTAAAAAATATTTGGTCTTCAACACAATCATTACTTGTGGTGTTTAATTATAAAGATGATGATCAATTGCGCGATTTTCGAAAATCGCTGGACCTAATGTTGAATAATAGTCAGGTGGGAAGACTTGTGATCGTTGTCAATATACCCAAAGAAATCGATAAAGCGACTTTGCCTCCTCATTTTTTAATTTATTATAATTCGCCAAATGATTACACGTTTTTTGGTAAAATGAAGGATGTTCTGCTGCAAACAGAATTACATAAAAATTACGACCTTTTGATTAATTTTGATACACCTAATGATAAGGTAATGATGATTTTAAAAGATTCTCATATTAAAAAGAAGGTGATTGTAAATGCTGAAGATTCATTCTTTGATTTAAGTTTAAGCTCTGCCATTGAAAAACCTAGCGAAATGCTCAATTTTGTTACTACCACCTTAGAAAAAATTAATTTATATGACTAATTCCTTTACAGGTTCAGGGGTTGCGCTTGTTACACCTTTTGATAATTCAGGTAAAATAGATGTAATGGCATTAAGAAAATTAGTGCAATTACAAATCAATGGTGGGACTAATTTTTTGGTCGTTCAAGGAACAACCGGAGAATCTCCAACCTTGTCGCAAAGCGAAAAACAAATTGTTCTCGATACAGTAATTGATGAAAATAACGGTCGATTAAAAATTGTCTACGGAGTAGGGGGTAATAATACCATAGCGGTAGGCGAATTGCTTAAACAAGTTCCTCAAGGTGTGGATGGGATCCTGTCCGTTTCTCCCTATTACAATAAACCAACTCAGAGAGGGATTATCGAACATTATACGTATTTGTCGAAATGTACTGATTTACCTATTATTATTTATAATGTTCCTGGTCGAACGGGTTCAAATGTCTTACCTGAAACAACTTTAGCGCTTGCTCATCTTGATAATATGGTTGCTGTCAAGGAAGCCTCAGGTAATATGGAACAAATAATGGACATTATACGCCAACGAAAAGCATCTTTTGGTGTCTTGTCGGGCGATGACAATTTAACCATGCCGCTAATTGCTACTGGTGCTGATGGCGTTATTTCAGTGGTTGCAAATGCCTTTCCTGAATTATTTTCAACAATGGTGAATGCTGCAATAAAGGGTGATTTGTTAAGTTCCAGGTCAGCACATTATGAGTTGTTTAGTATTACAAAAATGTTTTTTGAAGAGGGAAATCCAGGTGGCGTAAAAGTCGCGCTTGCTGCTCGTGGAATTATGGATGAATACATGCGATTGCCATTAATGCCTGTCTCTGATCATCTAAGAAATCGAATAATTTCAGAAACCAAACGATTAATAGCATTTTGAATTTTTTTTATTGCTCATTAGCTTTTATACTGCTCAGCTGCGCAAATGATTCGGTAAAAAAAGTTGATGGTCAAAATAGGGTGCCTAAAGAAATTTCTATAGAACCAATAAAAAAAGTTTCTATTCAAATCGATAGTGCTGGTCATGTATTTTACTTGTCAGATGTTCAGACAGTTAATAATAATATACAGGTAGAGCTAAAATATGCTAGCACTGATAATTTTATGAAAATAAAGTTGTATCAACGCATGACTAATGCATTTCTTCAAAATGATGTTGCTATTCGCCTGGGGAAGTGCCAAGATTATTTAGAAACAATGCATCCCAATTGGCATTTATTAGTGTATGATGCTGTTCGTCCACTTAGTGTTCAAAAACAAATGTGGAAGGCACTTGATACTATACCCGTGAAAGATCGTGTTAAGTTTGTTTCTAATCCTGCAAATAAAAGTATTCATAATTATGGGGCAGCCGTGGACTTAACGATTGCTGATGAAAATGGATTGCCAATTGATATGGGTGCTGCTTATGACGACATAAATAAAATAGCCTATCCATCACTTGAAACTGAATTTTTGTTGAAAGGATTGCTTTCGCAAAAACAAATCGATAATCGAAAATTATTACGAAAGGTAATGTCTCAATATGGTTTCTCTGGTATTGAAACAGAATGGTGGCATTTTAATGCTTGCACAAGATCTAAAGCTGCTAGAAAATATAAGGTCTTGGAGGAGGAACTCAACTAATTTTCTTTTGAAGATGAATAAGATGACCTGAATTTTTTTTTGAGTTATACCCAAACCACATCTTCCGACTTTGTGCTGATGTTGAACTTTCATCTTTCCCCAGAGTTGTTCAGTTTAAAAAAAACTACTCTAGTCATATCTACCGTTCAGTATTCTTTAAATAAAACTATTAAATATTGAGAAGTGATTAGATTAAGTTAAATTTATTGAAAAATTTAACATATGAGGTATATTTTAATATTTCTTTCTTTTTTGATTCTTAACAATCTTTTTTCTCAATGCATTTCAGGAGATTGCAGCAATGGTGTTGGTCAATGGCAATATCCCGATGGATCCTATTCTGGCGAATGGAAAAATAGTCAACGAAATGGAAAAGGAAAACATCAATGGAAAAATGGAGATACATATGACGGCGATTGGGTAAATAACCAGAGGACAGGAAAAGGAAAATATATATTTAATGAAGGTACAATTTATGAAGGTGACTTTATTGATAGCAAAATAACAGGTAAGGGAAAATTTCTTTTTTCGAACGGTAACATTTATGATGGGGATCTCAATGAAAGTAATTTTAAAGGTAAGGGTAGACTTGTTTACAAAAATGGAGAGATCTATGAAGGTGATTTTGTTGATGGAAAATTTAATGGGAATGGCACATTTTATAACTCAAAAAGTGAAATTTATAAAGGACAATATTTAAATGGAAATCGGAATGGGAAAGGTGTATATCAATGGAAAAATGGAGACGTTTATGATGGGGATTTTTTAAATGGTGCTATAACAGGATTTGGAAAGTGGATTTTTTCGAATGGCAATAAATATGAAGGCGCTATAACAAATGGAAAACGCAATGGAAATGGAATATTTCATTGGAAAAATGGGGAGGTTTATGACGGTGGATGGATTAACGACCAAAAAACAGGTAAAGGAAAATATTTTTTTATCAATGGGGATGTGTATGAAGGAGATTACGCTAATGATGAACGCACGGGAAAAGGCAAAATGATTCTAAAAAATGGGGAGAGCTACGAAGGAGAGTTTGTAAATGGACAAATCATAAAAAATGAAATCGTTCAACTTCCCAAATGCCTTAATGGTGATTGCAACAATGGTATTGGTCAATGGCAATATCCGGACGGATTATATAGTGGCGAATGGAAAAATAGTCAACGAAATGGAAAAGGAACATTTACTGGGACTAATGGTGATTCCTATGTGGGGTATTATTCTGATGGCATGTTCAATGGAAAAGGAAAATATCAATGGAAAAATGGAGATATATATGACGGCGATTGGGTAAATAACCTGAGGACAGGAAAAGGAAAATTTACTTTTAATGATAGTACTATTTATGAAGGTGACTTTATTGATGGTAAAATAACAGGAAAGGGAAAATATCAATGGAAAAATGGTGATATGTATGATGGTGATTGGATGAACGATCAAATTAATGGAAAAGGGATAAAAATACAATTCAATGGGAACGTGTATGAGGGTGATTGGAAAAATGGTAAAAAAGATGGAAAAGGTATATATCGACAAAAAAATGGAGCAGTTTATGAGGGCGATTGGAGTAATGATCAAAATACTGGAAAAGGGAAGTACATTTTTTCAAATGGTGATGTTTACATAGGTGATTTCGTTAATAATGAATTTCATGGTAAAGGAAAATTTCAATGGTCTAATGGGGATATATATGAGGGGGATTGGGTGCACGATCAAATGAGTGGGAATAGTCAAATAATTAGAGCTAAAACTCAAAAACAAAATTACACCGAAAACCAAACAAACAATTATACAGACAAAAGTCTGAATTTTCAAAATAATTATGAAAGAAACCAAAACAATATTCCTGTAAATTCAATCGAGGATTTTGATGAAAAGATAAATTATAAGACAGAATGGATTGCAAAGGAAATTGATCGATTTATGTATCCTGATTTTATCAAATTGGACTTTTATTTCAGGCCTAGTTGGCGATACCAAGAAGACAAAACTGAAATTATGGATAGACTTTACTATGAAAAAAAACCTTACACAGGAGCTTATATCTATAGATCCTCTAGAACAAATGAAACGGATAGACGTCATTACAAAGATGGGTATTTAGATGGAAAAAGCACTATTTATTTTAACGACGTTGAAATAGCTGAATTTAACTATAAGGAAGGAAGAAGATATGGGTTACAACAGGAGTATTACAAAAATGGCAAGAAAAAACAATACGGTGATTTGGTAAATGGAAATGGCATTTTAACTGAATGGCATGAGGATGGAAAAATTGCTAAACTGTCAACTTTTAAAAATGGACTTTTAAATGGTGTCCAAAAGGAATTTAGTTCAATTTTTGAGAACGAGTTAATTTCAGAATTAAATTATAAGGACGGGAAATTAGATGGTCGTGCTAAAGACCGAGGAAGATTAATTGGAAATTATTCAAATGGAAAATTCAATGGTATTCAAATAGTTTCAGATTTTACCAACGAATTTGAAGTTTTATTTTCAATGGATACATTTAAGCTAATTATTAAAAGTAAAAAACACATTAATAAATATATCCCCGGAGAAAAAAAAATTGAACATGTATTCGGTTTATACAATAAAAATCATCTCCTTGGAATTGAGAGTACATACGCCAAAAAAGACACTAATTTCTATCTTCAAAGTCAAGGTAAAATTATTCGAACTAGTTTAAATTTTACAGAAGATGAAGTTGTTGATTATATCAATGCATGTGGTGCAAATAGACGGGAAGACTTAATTCTTGAAGAAGTTAAAAAAGCTTGGAATGGATATGTTTTTTGCAAAATCTCAAAAGATAGCATTTGGAAGACCTGGTATTTTAATGGTCAATTGGAGTCTATCGGAAACTTCACCAATAATGTACAAGATGGTTTTTGGAAAGCCTGGTTTGAAAATGGACAGCTTAAAACAGAAGGGACATATAAGTTAGGGATAAAAGAGGGTAATTGGAAATCATGGTATTCAAATGGACAATTAACTTCTTCTGGTAACTACATTGCCGAACAAAAAAATGGATCTTGGAAATTTTATAATGAAGCAGGCCAGCTAATTTCAGATGAGAATTACTCAAATGGTAAAATGAATGGATTGTTATCAAAGTATTTTGATAATGGGAAGCTTTCCTCCGTGAAAAATTACATAAATGATATTAAAGATGGAAATTGGAAAACGTATAATGAAAAAGGTATAGTAACCGAAGAAGAATTTTATAAAAACGGCAAAAAAGATGGGATTTTTATTACTCGTCATAGTAATGGTGTTAAATCTTCTGAAGCGACCTATAAGGATGGTGCTCTTGTTGGTGAATTTAAAAGATTTGATGAAAAAGGCAACTTAATAATACCTCAGGTGATTGTGAATGACAATCAAAATGATAATAAAAATAATAATAATAATAATAATAATAATAATAATAATAATAATAATAATCAAAATAATTATATCAAAATTGAATCAGCTGAAAAACCTAAGGAAAAATGCCCATCTTGTTATGGATCTGGACTATGTTTTAAATGTGGAAAAACACAAGAGGCAGGATATTATGACCGAAGTAGAAATTACATTAAAATAAGGGAAATTAGATATGGTATGATTATTTGCGATATGTGTCATGGTGAGGGAGAGTTTATGGACAGTGGTGAATGCCTTCATTGTAATAGTAGAGGTTGGTTATTTTGTAATAACTGTAATTCCCAGGGTAATGGGAGTTGGGCCAATGGAAAAAATGTAGGTCGATGTCTTAGATGCAAGGGGACTGGACTCGATTAAATTGGAATATTACTATAGCCAAAGAAATTAAACGTATTCCCCAAATTGTGATTCCCACCTAATTTTCACCAAAAGCGTATCAAAAGCTCAAGTGTATCATTTTAATATATAAATCGTTTGTTTGATACAATACAATTTTGTATCTTTAAAATATAAAATATTAAACCGATACATATGAGGGTAATAATTTTTTCTCGCGTGTCAACTTCAATTCAAGACAATCAAAGCCCGGGTATGTCATGTGTACAAATTGTTTGGGGTCAGGTTACAGTAAAGGGTATAATGATAACGAAACTCATAATGTGAAGTGTCATGTTGGCAGATGTATAAATGGTTGGATTGAATGTGGTAAATGCTATTCTGATACCAAATGCGAATGGTGCTATGGTAAAGGGTATAACAATTAGATTAGATTTGATAATAAATAAAATATCCTTTACAACGAATTGATTGAATAAGTTTTAGTTATTATTTGAGTTGAGTAAATTCCTGTCCTCTTGTTATTTTATAAACTGCTACTAATTCGTTAATTATTAAGGCTGAAGCACCCCAAAGCCATTTGTCTTCAATATAAAAACCGGGTACTTTCGCCAATTTTTTATCTTCTAGGATGGCCAACTCTTTATAATCTATCGCATCTGGCTTTGCTAAGGAGTGCAATGAAGCAATGATAAAAGACCTTACCTCTCGCTCATCAATACTTAATACTGGGAATTTTTCATGAAGTATTACAAAGGGATAAACGTCGTAGTTTGAAACGGGAATGTAAACTGGTGTTAGTTTTCCAATGAATTTTCCTTCGCTTATGGATATTCCTACTTCTTCCTCTGATTCTCGCCTGGCCGTGTGTAGTAAATCAATATCATTCGCTTCTACTTTTCCTCCGGGAAAAGCAATCTGCCCACTATGGGTACCAGCGTATTCTGCGCGCTCAATAAAAATGATGGAAATATCATTCGTTTCTTCAATAACAATATGTAATGCTACGGCAGAAATTCTTGGTTCAATAGCATTTTTACGAACTTCACTCGATACCTTTCGTCCTGCTGGAAGCATAGGAACGTGCGCGCTTTCTCCTGGTAATTGACTATTAAGTACCTGAATAAATTGTTCCTTAAAAGTCATTTTATACTTTTTTGGATAAAAGTAGCAAAAAGTGAACTGATTTGTTGAATTGAAATCCGTTTTCCTGTCTAAAATTGTTAAAACACATTATTTTTATAATACCCCCCTTGAAAATGGGGTCTTGTTGAAAAAATGTTAAAAAAATATACAGTTGACCTCTTAAAATATTACTAATTTTGTAAAAAAATATAAATTATGGCCACAAAACGATTAAACGCTTATCAAGATGTATTAAATCGCGAACCTATCAATATTACTTTCGAGGGTAGATTATCTGATTTATATGGTGCTAATGTTTTTCACGCTGAAATGATGCGCGAATACTTGCCATCTGATACCTATAAATCCATGATGGCATCGATGAATCATGGTGTTCGTTTAGATCGTAAGAATGCAGATCAAGTGGCTTCTGCAATGAAAGATTGGGCGATTTCTAAAGGAGCGACCCATTACACACACTGGTTTCAACCCTTAACCGGTTCTACCGCTGAAAAGCATGATGCTTTCTTTAAACCAATTGGTCCTGGAAAAGCGATTGAGCGCTTTGATGGTGATTTATTGATTCAGCAAGAACCTGATGCGTCCTCATTTCCGAATGGTGGTATTCGAAATACTTTTGAAGCACGTGGATACACTGCTTGGGATCCGTCGTCGCCAGCATTTGTTATTGGAAAAACCTTGTGTATTCCAACCATTTTTATTTCTTATACGGGCGAATCCCTCGATTTTAAAATGCCGCTCATACGTGCACTTGCTACGATTGATCAAGCGGCCGTGGAAGTTTGTCAGTTTTTTGATAAAAATGTTGCTAAAGTCAATGCTACTTTAGGGTGGGAGCAAGAGTATTTCTTG
Source organism: Flavobacteriales bacterium (assembly GCA_947475095.1). Lineage (GTDB taxonomy): Bacteria > Bacteroidota > Bacteroidia > Flavobacteriales_D > Crocinitomicaceae > UBA952. The sequence goes on along the minus strand of CANJLG010000006.1, from coordinate 87,416 downwards.
ATCGATCAAGCTTTATTTAATGCGCGTCCTGATTTATTACTTACTGGTAGGGCTTTGTTTGGTCATGCACCGGCTAAAGGACAGCAATTAGATGATCATTATTTTGGATCGATTCCGGAGCGTGTAAATGCCTACATGCGCGAATTTGAAGTAGAGTCCTTGAAACTAGGTATCCCAGTAACTACTCGGCACAATGAGGTAGCGCCAAATCAATTTGAATGTGCGCCTATTTTTGAGGAATGTAATTTAGCAAACGATCATAATTTATTGCTAATGGACATTATGGAGAAGGTCGCTCGTAAGCATAACTTCAGGGTCCTGCTGCATGAAAAGCCTTTTAAAGGAGTAAATGGTTCCGGTAAACATAACAATTGGTCGCTGAGTACCGATACTGGTGTCAATTTATTAGCGCCTGGAAAAAATCCAAAGTCAAACCTTCAGTTTTTAACGTTTTTTGTCAATACCATTAAGGCAATTCATGATCATGCTGATTTATTGCGCGCTGCAATTGCTTCGGCTGGTAATGACCATCGATTAGGGGCAAACGAAGCACCTCCAGCAATTATTTCTGTCTTTATTGGTTCGCAATTATCCGGTTTATTGGATGATTTAGAAAAAAACATTAAGGCCGGTAAAATGACCCCACAAGATAAAACGGAGTTAAAGTTGAACATTGGTAAAATCCCGCAAATTTTATTAGATAATACCGATCGTAATCGCACTTCTCCTTTTGCGTTTACGGGTAATAAATTTGAATTTAGAGCCGTTGGTTCTTCCGCCAATTGTGCCTCTGCAATGATTGTTGTTAATACGATTGTTGCGAATCAGTTGAAAATTTTCAAGAAGTCAATTGATGCTCGATTGTTAAAAGGAGAAGGGAAAGATGAGGCGATTCTAAAGGAACTTCAAGTGCTGATTAGCGCATCGAAGAAAATCCGTTTTGAAGGAAATGGATACGGAGAAGAATGGATGAAAGAAGCTGAAAAAAGAGGTCTAACCAATATCAAAGATACGCCGCGTGCTATAAAAATTTGGCAAGGAAAAAATGTGGCGAAGCTTTTTGACGATATGGGGGTACTTACACCAAGGGAACTTGAGGCGCGTACAGAAATTGAATTTGAAAGCTATATTCTTAAAATTCAAATAGAATCCAGATTAATGGGTGACATCGTTCAAAATTATTTCATTCCTGCAGCGGTAGAATACCAAAATAAGCTTTTAATAAATGTGCAAGGATTAATGCAGGTATTTGGTGAAAAGGAAGGGAAAGGGCAAGCAAAAGCACAACTTGAGTTATTAACTAAAATAAGTGAGCACATTAATTTAATGAAGAAAGCTTCTGATGTGATGCTTGGGGAAAGAAAAAAGGCTAATAAAATTGAACACGCAGAAGATAAGGCGATTGCCTATTGTGATAATGTTAAGATTCACTTCGATGAAATTCGTTATCATGCGGATAAATTAGAGCTTTTGGTTGAAGACGAGCTATGGCCATTGCCTAAATTTAGAGAGATGTTGTTTACGCGATAATTCTTTATTTTTAGTATCTTTTGCTCTACTAGGCCTTAGCGGTTTGTGTTTGCTACGAATGATTTATTCGTGAAAATAACTATGAATTTAGCGCTAAGATTAAGCGGAGAATTTCTATACGTGGTATTAAATCATTCGAAAATGAAAGTGTTATTGTAGATATATTATTAGATGATTGGAAATCAATTCCTTCAATAGTATTTACAAAATGGTCAATTGAATGATAGGTTGGGATCATACTCAAAAAAGACGCTCTCCATCCTAAATTTCTGACTTGAGTGAGGTATTTAGGCTGGCCTTTAACAATAAAGCCGTCTTTCGAATTAATAATTTTATGTTGCTTGTATGGTTTCGTACTAATAAAGATGGTGTTCTTATTTATTTGATGAAAATAATAGTTGTTGTTAAAAAGCGTAATTCGATTCTGGTACAGTTGAACATCCTTTGTAAGTTCATTCCTTACGATATTTAATACAGAGGCTATAGAGTCGTCTTTATTAAAGTTTAAAATCAAATCAAATTTTGGGGAAACAGATAATAACTCATTATCGCCATTATAATCTGCACCATAATAATTAATTGAAATGCCTTCTATATTCGAAATAAATTTAGTTGAGGTAGAATTAAAAAGTTTAAAGAAATCTGTATTGATTGTGAAATGAACGCCAGATTGATTTTGCGTTAAAACTTTTCTATTAGAAACTTGATTGGAACTTAAGTTTAATAGAATTTTATTATCAATTAATTCTGGGATGTAAGTTGAAACAATTTGTCTGTTTTTAATTCCATATAATGCGATTTCATTATTTTCTATGGTGTATTTAACCATTTTATCAAATAACTTATTCTTTAATTCGGTATAATTAATTTTTGGATTTGTGCTTCTAATGATTTGATATAAATCGTTTGTTTTTGATAAATAAAAGTTTTCAGGGTATTTTATTCGTTCTGTATTTTCAGGTGTTCCTTTTAAAAGGTATACATCGCTATTTTCATAACTGCATTTTATATAGTATACTGGTTTAGTTAATTTAAAGTTGACTTGAGGGATTACCTGAGTTTCATCTTTACTTAATAATAGCCCATGAATAGAATTAATTATTTCAACATCTTTATTTCTAAACCATATATCTAAAAGGGTGCTTTTAATAATTCGTTTTGTATTAATCTGAATAAAATGTGTGGTGCTTTCAGGTAAAGAAACTTGAATAAATTTATTCGTGTCTTTTATCCAATAAATAGAATAAAGAATTGCTATCCAAACAAATGAGATTAGGAAGTAATTAAAAATATATTTTGCAGTTTTCATTCTTTTGTAAAATTACACTAATCTGCATTTGTTATCTTTGTATATGAAAAAAATTATTCGTTTTATTTTTTGGTGTTTTGGTTGGCGTATTGATAAAACAGCGCCGGTAGATGTAAAGAAATGTGTTATTGTTGTTGGGCCCCATACCTCGAATTGGGATTTTATTATCGGAAGAATGGCTTTTCAAACCTATGGTGTAAAAGGTAAGTTTTTAATTAAAAAACAATTATTCTTCTTTCCCTTAGGTCTTTTGTTAAAAGCTATTGGAGGAATTCCTGTCGATCGCTCGAAAAATAATAATTTAACGACAACCGCTCTTCGCTATTTTGAGGAGAATGAAACGATGTACTTGGTCTTTTCTCCTGAGGGAACAAGAAGCTATAACCCAAATTGGAAGAAAGGATTCTATCACATCGCGATAAAAGCGAATGTGCCAATTTATATTTGTTATGTTGATTATGAGAAAAAAATAGGGGGATTTCATAGCCTTTATTACCCAACAGGAGATGTTGATGCAGATATTTTATATATTAAGAATATCTTGAAAAACTTTAAAGGGAGATTCCCAGAAAAAGGTATCGATTAGTTTTTTCGCTTAATTTCACCTGTTTTAACATCAAAACCATAAGGACAATGCTTGCAGTTATTTTTACAACAAGAACCTCTTTTTAAATGATATTTTTCTGTGAAAATAATGTATCCTTCTTCACTGGTATAATAATCCTCTTTATCAATGCCTCTGTCATTGTTCGAATAGGAAGAATTGTCATTGTCCATAAGCTATTTTAACATGTTTCAAATTTCTATTCAATCTTCTATTGTTCAAGAAATTACTTTCAACTCTCTTAACGAGTACTCAACTAAATTGTTCATAAAAAGAGATGATTTAATTCATGAATTTGTTTCTGGGAATAAATGGAGGAAACTAAAATACGCCATTGAGCATTGTCATTCTTTTAATTTTAAGGGTGTAGTAACGTTTGGTGGGGCCTATTCAAATCATATTTTGGCTTGTGCTGCTGCTTGTCATCTCTATAATTTAAAAGCAATAGCATATATTCGAGGAGATGAACTAACAAGTTCGTCAAATGCACTTTTGGCGAAATGTAAAGAATTAGGCATGGAATTGATTTTTGTTTCTAGGGATGCATATGATGCAATGAAAAGAGATAATTCTACGGTAGAAATTGATGGTTCAAGGTATCTTTCTATTCCTGAAGGTGGAGCAAATCGTTTTGGTATTATGGGTTGCATGGAAATATTGCCTGATACAGATAATAATTTCGATGTCGTTGCTTTAGCTCAAGGAACCACTACAACTAGTTTAGGTGTGCTTTTCAGTACGCCACCAGAAACGAATGTATTTGTATTCCCTGTTCTTAAGGGCTTTCAATCCATGGCTGAAATGCAACAGATATCTGAATCAGCAGATTTTTTAACTGAATGGAAAAACCATCAACATAAAGTTCAAGTATTTGATGATTTTCATTTTGGGGGGTATGCAAAGTCTACTTCTGAACTCTTATCTTTTATTTCGGATTTTGAACATCAAACCGGGATTCCTCTCGATCCAACTTATACTGGAAAAGCCTTGTTCGGGCTAATTAAAACGATCGAGGATAAAAAACTGATGAACAAACGGATCCTGTTTATTCATACAGGAGGTGTTCATAAGCTACTAAAATAACTTACTTTATTTTAGTTTTTTTCTTACGATAAATATGTGTTGACTTAAAGTACAATTCCACTGCACCAATACCACTAGAGGCAGACTTCAATCGAGAAATATTCGCGTCGAAAGATAGACCTATTCTAAAATTTTTGATTTTGTAGTTGACATTTGCAACTACGGCATCATTCCATCTGTAAAATGCTGCATAACTAAATGTACTCGATTTATTTATATTGGTAATAACCGAACCAGACTCAAGTATATGTTCACATCCTACTCCTAAAATTAAGTTGTTACTTGGTCCATTTCTAAAATACATCATTTGTGGTTGAATTTTAATGTCTTTTCTTCTTGTTGTAATATCAGCCCCTAAGTTTAAAACGATTTGTGCATAAAGTTTGTCTCCCGTATTCGTGAAATTAATTTTCTGTCTTGTCAAATGATTCATTGATGCACCAGCATAAATACGTGATTTATTTCGTTGAACATTCTGATAAAAAACACCAGCATTAATATCTAATGCACCATACGAGCTTCTGGATAATGTAGAATTAATAAAAATAGGATCTCCAATACCATTAAAGCTACTTCCATTCCAATCTGATTGCCAGTTTTGAAGGGTTGGATCGTATGACTGTAAATAAAGTCCTGGTGATACACCAACTGATAATTTATTATATTCATCCATTTTTATCGAATAATTGATAGGAATATTTATGGAAGTTGTCATTAATTTATTATCGCCACTTTGATCATTAACAACGTTGATTCCAAGACCAAAGTTGTTATTGCTGAATGCACCATCTGAAATTTTAAATCCTGTTGCTAAGGTGTTCGTTCGCATAGGAGAGCCAGTCAATGTTAGGTACTGTAATCTACAATTCGTAAAGAATGAATAATCTTCAGCTCCCGATGCCACTGCACCTGCATTAAATAGGCTAGGTGATTGCATCCAAACACTTGAATTATATCCTTGTTGCCCAATCGCGGGCGCTACAACCATCAATACGATTAATAGGGTAATGATTTTTTTCATAGTACTATCTGTAAAGTGTTACATTTCCGTTTAGTGAAGCTGAAAGGCCATTGATTAGTAAATAATCTAATCGATAAACAAAAACAGCAGGATTCATAGGTTTTCCTTTGAAATTGCCATCCCATCCTTCATGCGGGTCTGTTGTCCTAAATACTAATTGTCCAAATCGATTATAAACTTCAAAATTCATTTCGACAATTGCACCTCCTTCGATAAAACCATTTAGGAAATTATTGTCCGAGTCTACATTAGTCAAAACCTTTAATAGATCATTTTTACTGTCTCCATTCGGTGAAAATGCATTCGGTACGACAACTTTTACGGAATCTCTAAAAAGCACTTCCACAAAAACAGTATCTGTAGCAATACATCCTTCAGGAGAAGTATTGGTAATAATATAATAGGTATTGTAGAATGGTGATGCTATGATGGTATCGCAATCTACATTCACACAAGTAATGTAATTTGATGGCGACCATGTAATTGAATCACCTGGAACAAATCCAGTTGTCGTAATTACAGCTGAACCAAACATGGCGATTAGGGTGTCAGGAATGGGTGATCCGCCAAGACTGTCAAGGATAGTGGCTGAAATACTTGGCACTGTTCCTACAGTAACTTGTTGACTTGCTGAACTAGTTAATCCAGCAGCATCAGTAACAGTTAAGGTAATGGTAAATGTTCCAGCACCTGAATAACACACTTCTCCGGGATTAGCTCCGCTGTAAAAAGATGGAATAGCACCACCAAATGACCAACTAGATGCAACGACAGTATTCGACGATGTATTGTCAATTTCGATGCAATCTCCAGCACAAATTATATTGTCTGAAACACTGAAACTCGCTGTCGGTTGTGCAAATGCCGAAAGGCTAATTAACAATCCGAATAATAAAGGAAAAACTTTCATAGTAAGAGGTATGCAGTTTAAGTTGACGAAGATAAAAAAAATGATCCAATTATTATAATTTTTTATTAAACTTTCAATAATGACACGATTTGTTTTGCTTCTTTCACATCATGAACACGGATTAAGCTAGCGCCTTTCGTTACAGCAAACGTATTCAAAATACTAGTTCCATTTAAGGATTCTTCCACAGTAATGTCCAAGCGCTTGGAAATCATTGATTTTCTCGAAAATCCACATAGTATTGGGAATTCGAGCATGGAGAAGATGGATAAATTCTTTAATAATTCAAAATTTTGTTCAGGTGTTTTTGCAAAACCAAATCCTAAATCTATGATGATATCAACAACTCCTGCTTTTTTTATCCGGGCAATTTTTTCAGATAATTCTTGTAAAATGTCAAGGACAATAGAATTATAGGTGCTCATGTCTTGCATCGTTTGAGAATTTCCGCGCGAATGTGTTAAAATATAAGGAGCTTTATATTGCTTAGCAATTTCCCAAATTCGTGGGTCAAAGTTTCCGCCTTGAACATCATTAATAATATCGGCGCCAACTTTGAGTGCTTCTTCCGCTACTGATGCACGAAAAGTATCAATAGAAATTAAGACTTCCGGAAATTCTTTTCTAATTTTTTTAATGAGCGGCAAGACTCTTTCTAATTCTTCTTTTTCGCTTACCTCTTCTGAGCCTGGTCGAGTGGAGCAACCCCCTATGTCTAATATATCCATTCCAGCATTCACCATAGCACCTACGCGCGAAGATAAATCTGCGCCTTTTTCTATTCTGCTACCTTCAAAAAAAGAATCGGGAGTAGCATTTAAAACACCCATTATTTTAGGAATAGATAAATCAAATAATTTATTCCTAACTTGGATATAGCGGTTTGAACGAAAATGCTTAATTTCAGCCCCGAAAAATACCATAACTTTTCTATGAGTAATACTATAATTGAATTTACAAATGTAATCACTAATTGTCGTGAAATATTCACAGCGAAAACAAAAGATTATGGAACCGCTTGGCGGATTTTGCGTCCAACTTCGCTGACCGATCAATTATTCATTAAAGCCAACCGAATAAAAACGATTCAAGAAACCGGTGTTAATCAAGTAGGCGAATCAATTGAGGGCGAATTTAAAGCGATTGTTAATTATTGTGTCATCGCGTTAATTCAATTAAAAGAAACTGATTTGGTGGAATTGGAGTTGGATTTAAATCAAGCGACTCTGCTCTATGATCGGTATATGAATTCAGCGATTGAATTAATGTCAAAGAAAAATCATGATTACGGCGAAGCATGGCGTGACATGCGCGTTAGCTCACTCACAGATTTAATTTTAATGAAAATTCTTCGAATTAAACAAATTGAGGATAATAATGGTCAAACATCAATCAGTGAAGGAATTGATGCAAACTATTACGACATGTTGAATTATGCAGTTTTCGCTTTAATTTTACAAAATGTTAAATAAATGTTAGTTAAATTTTAGGTCGCTTTTCAAGAGTTAATTTTATAAAAAAAAAAACAGCCACTATGAAAAGTTTTAGACAAGCACTTCCATGGACAATTAGAATTGGAGTTTCTATATTGTTCTTACTCTCAGCAGTCGCCAAATTATACCCTTCTCCTTATTTCGCCCTAACAACATTTGAAGTTAAACAACTCTATCCAATGGGTTTTTCTGAAAATTTAGCGGCATATTTTTCCAGGATTTTGATTGGGGTTGAATTTGCATTGGGAATTTTATTATTACTTCCATATTATTTTAAGCGCTTAGTTGTTCCCGCAACTATTGCTATGCTCTTAGTATTTATCGGTCATTTGTCGATTCAAATATTGACAAAAGGAAATGCCGGTAATTGTGGATGTTTTGGTAGTTTGCTTCCTATGACGCCAATACAAGCATTAATAAAAAATATTATTTCAGTTGCCTTTTTGGCGGTTCTGTTTAAAATTTATAAAGCAGAAGATAAAAAACAATTATTGCCGATTATCAATGTATTCTTGGCGTCAATATTACTTGTTTTTATGATGGGAATGAAAAAAAACAAGGCAAGTTCCCCTCGTGTTGCCAATATAATCGAAGATACAACAGCTGTAACTGAGGTCGTAATCGATGAGGGTGAGACAAGCACTACTAATTTGAAAAAAGATCCTCAGGATAGTGTTAAGCCTGTTGTTAATCTAGGTCCAAAAAAGAAAAAATCGGGTTTCGCAACTATTTTTCCAAAAATTGATGAAGGGCGCAAAATACTTTGTTTTTTCGCTCCTGATTGTGATCATTGCAGAGCTACTTCAAAGTTACTAAGTGGATTAAAAAAAGCGGATAAGAACTTTCCTGAAATACAAATAATATTTATGGATGAAGCAGCGGAAACAATCCCTGACTTTTTCAAGTTTGCTGGAGCAGAATATTCAAGTTATGTCATGGATATTATTGAATTCTGGAATCGATTGGGTAAGGACGGCGCAATTAGCCGTGATGTGCCAGGCGTTATGTACTTATGGAATGGAAATGTTCAAAAATTCTATTATGGAATTGAAAGTAAGAAATTCGATGCGCAAGGGTTAAAAAATATTTTAGCGAACGAAAAGTAATTGAAAAATTAGCGGTACTTTTAACTATGCGGAAAAAGTTTATTGGTGCTAATTGGAAAATGAATTTGGCGTATCAGGATGCAAAAGAATTATACACGGCACTTTCTTGTATGTCTTCAAGTTCTTGCGATATCGTCATTTTTCCAAGTGCACTATATTTATCTGAATTTTCTCAACAAAAAGGACTGCCTCTTGGAGCTCAAGATATTCATTTTGAAGTGGATGGAGCTTTCACTGGTTCAATTTCCGCTTCGCAATTAAAATCTATTTCATGTCACTATTTACTGATCGGTCACAGTGAGAGAAGGCAACAATTTCATGAAGGGAATGGCCTAATTAACTTAAAAGTTAAGCGGGCGATTGCAAGTGAATTAACTGTTATTTTTTGTTGTGGTGAGCCATTGGAAGAAAGAAATTCGTTAGGTCACTTAGACTTTGTTCTTAAGCAGTTAAAAGAGGGTTTAAAGGAAGTGAATGAAACGGATTTACAAAACTTCATTATTGCCTATGAGCCAATTTGGGCGATAGGAAGTGGAGTAGTGCCTTCAAAACAAGAAATTCAGGAAATGCATGGTTTTATTAGAAAATCATTATCTGATTGGTATGGTGCAGCATTGGCTGATTCAATAAGAATAATCTATGGAGGGAGTTGTAATGAATCGAATGCTTTCGAGATATTCTCTATTCCTAATGTCGATGGTGGCTTGATTGGCGGAGCATCTTTAAATGTTGTTAGTTTTGAAAAAATAGTAAATTCGCTTTAATGGATTATGTTCAATACAGTCTTTCCCCAATTCCTTTTGAACCTTGGAATGAAATCCTTGTGGCTGAGCTTTCTGAAATTGGCTTTGAGAGCTTTATGGAGGAAGAAAAAATTGTATTAGCCTATATCCCTGAATCTTCTGAAAATACTGTCGCTATTGAATCCATATTAGATAGCTTCAAAACCAAAAATGACCTCGTTTTTACTTGGTCTCGAAAGAATATTGAACATCAAAATTGGAATGCAGTATGGGAATCAAATTTTGAACCCGTTTTTATAGAAAATAGCTTGTCAATTGTTGCTCCTTTTCATGATGCCTCTTTTCGGAGAAACCGCGTAATTGAAATAGATCCTAAAATGTCTTTTGGAACGGGGCATCATCAAACAACTTTTTTAATGTGTCAGGAAATACTTTCCTTATCATTGGAAGGGAAGTCTATCCTCGACATGGGAACCGGAACGGGGGTCTTAGCCATACTTGCTGAGCAGTTAGGGGCAAAGCAATGTATTGCAATTGATATTGAATCATGGTCAGTGGAAAACACCAAATCGAATGCCTTAAGGAATGGATGCACTAAAATTATTGCCTTAGAAGGTGGCTCTTCAAAAATACCATCAATGCAGTTCGATTATATTTTTGCAAACATTAATAAAAATGTGTTAAAAGAGCAAATGAAAACATATGCTCTGAATTTAAAGCCAGATGGAATACTTCTATTAAGTGGGTTTTTTATAACTGATGTAGATGAACTTGTACTATTTGCAAATAAATTAGGCCTTTCAAAAGTCGGAATACGCGAAAAGGAAAATTGGGCGCTTATAAAACTTAAAAAACAATAATAGTATGAGATGTATTTTAACCCTATTTTTTTTAGCTTGTTTTATTTCTTCCAATGCTCAAAATTTTACAAAAGAAAGGGATAAATTTATCAAGGAGTCTCAGCGGGCTTTTACTCAGTCTGATGACCAATTAACTTTTTCGAAGGAAAAATTACCTAAGCTCATTGAATCAAGCACATTTACGGAAAGTCAGTTTTCGAAGATGGTCGATATGTCTAATTCAATTTTTACATCCTCTTCTAATTATTCGCTGGTCTATTTATATGTTAAAGCTGCCGTGTATCAATCCCACAATAAATTCTCTGGCAATTTCAATAGTGAATGGGCTAAATATGTTGCTGAATATCAGCAGAAAGAAGAGGAGGAATTTGAAGAATTCTTGAATTTTTCGGCTAATTTATTTGAATTTCATAGTCTTAAGTCAAGTGATGGATTTAGATGGGTGTTTCTTAAAGGAGAATTAACTTGGAAGAAAGAGAAATCATTAACCTTAGTGTGTGATAATGGAAATCTTGCGTGCTATTTAATCTCGGAAAGTGGTAAATATTACGATAGTGTTTTGGTCAATACTACTTCAGGTGTATTGGATGTTGATGCGGGAAAGTTTATGGGGAATTCAGGTGTGGTAACTTGGGAAAAAGTAGGATTTGATAAAAAAGAAACGTTCGCTGAATTACGAAGGTATAAAGTTGATTTATCTAAATCAATTCTAAAAGTAGATACCGTATCTTTAACAACTCCATATTTTAAAATCCCGATTCTAGGGAAGTTAATAGATAAAACTGAATTAGAGTTGACTAGTGGAGAAAAATCTCCACAGTTTAATTCTTTTGAAAAACGACTTAAAATTAAGTCGCTTATGGAAAATTTAGACTATGACGGCGGATTTGCACTTGAGGGTGATAAGTTTCTTGGTCGTGGGAATACTGAAAATCCCGCAAAAATTATTTTGAATTTTAAAGAAAAACCTCTTTTTGAAATCACTTCTTTAGATTTTATGATGGATCCTGCTCAAATAATTTCTCGAGATGTTCGATTTAAAATGTTTTATTCAAATGGTGATTCTATGGTGCATACGAGCAGCTTGTTTTATTTTGATGTGACAAATAAATTAATGAGTGTTTCTGCCAAAAAAGCTGGTGCTAATGTGCTTCCATTTCAAGATTTTTATTTTAATGTATTTGTATATGCTCCGGTTTTTTGTTGGAAAATAAATTCTTCTCAACCTTATTTTAGCTTCGAAAAAGGTACTTCGCAAGAACAAAAATCAATCAAAATAGAGTCTTTTGACTATTTTGATGCCGCGCTGTATCAACAGATTAATGGGATGAGCAACAACAATCCTATAGCGGCAATAGCTTCTTATGCACGTAAAAAAAATACCACTGTAATTTCTGAGGGACAATTGGCTTCCGCTATGAATTCGACTATTGAGAGTAATAAAACGAGTTTGTATAACTTGGTAAGTTTAGGTTTTTTAATCTATAATGCTGATGATGATCAGGTGGTTTTAACCAATAAACTTTTCAATTTTATCGATGCTAAAAACGGATTGAAAGATTATGATAATTTATCGCTCGTTTCCGACTTGCGCCCAAGAGAATTATCTAACTATTCTAAAGATCAGATAAACCAAGATCCTTATTTGAAAAATCTTGAAATTTTTTATAAGGACCTAAATTCAAAATACAACAATCAATCGTATTTTGCTTTTATTGACATTAATAAACAGCACTTATTTATTTCAGGAATTGATAATATAGTGATTTCAAAGGCTCAATCTACTTCAATAGAACCAGATTCAGGTTATGTAATAATGAAAAAAGATAGGGATTTGCAATTTAAAGGCTTATTGTCGGTCGGTAAGTTTTCTTCGCTTGTTAAAGATGCCTACTTTTCATACCAAGATTTTAAATTTGTATTGAAAGATCTCGATTACAGTGTGTTAAGGGTTAATCCTTTAAAACAAAGCGATGGCTCAGACAAAATTGAAATGGGTAGTTCATTTAGTGAATTAAAAGGGGAGATATTAATCGATAAACCAACATCAAAGTCTGGGAAAAATAATGATAATACTACGTACCCTAAATTGTTGGTTCCGGGCACATCTAAAATTTTGTACAATTCATATGAAATATTAAAAGGTGCCTATGATCCCAAACGGTTTTATTATTCCCTGGAACCATTCGAATTAGATAGTTTAGATGATTTTAACGAAAGATCACTCTCTCTTAAAGGTCAATTAATTTCTGGAGGCATATTTCCGCCAATTCGCGAAGAGATTAAAATTATGGCCGATTATTCTTTTGGTTTTTCTACCAAAGCTCCTGAAGGTGGTTATCCTTTTTATGGGAACGAATCTATATATGAAAATAAAATTCTGCTCTCTAATAATGGTTTGCAAGGAGCAGGTTCGATTAATTTTTTAACAGCAAGCGCTGTTTCCAATAAATTGACCTTTTTGCCTGATTCTACTATTGGCTTAGCTAAATTTTCGAATGTTGGTGTTGAAAAAGGTATACAAGTCCCAACCGTATTTTCAGAGACTGCTTTTATATGTTTTATTCCGGCTATGAAAATACTTAAAGCAACTTCGTTTAAAGAATATAATCTAGAAATGTTTGATAATCAATGCCAACTTAATGGAACAGTGGTTTTAACTAAAAAAGGAATGTATGGTATGGGTCAAATGCTATTCAATGATGCAAGTATAAGTACGAAACATTTTGATTTCTCATTCCATGATATTGATTCTGATACGGCAAGTTTCTATTTAAAAAATAAATATGTGACAGAATCAGAATCGCCTTTGGCTATCGAGACTGATGGCGTAAAAGCACACGTTTCTTTGAAAGATAGAAAAGGTGAATTTAATTCCTATGGATTAAAAAGAATTAAATTTCCTGCTAACGTTTATTATTGTACCATGGATAAATTTTTCTGGTACATGGATGGCGAATCAGTCGACTTTGAAAAAAATAATGTCAAAGAAACTGCCTTCGAAGCTGGTGCTGATATCCTTGATCCAAATTTCTTTTCATTAGATGATCGGCAGGATTCATTGCGATTTAGATCTTTAAGTGCAAAATACGACTTGAAATCGCAAACCATCTTTTGTAATAAAGTGGAATATGTTAGGGTAGGGGATGCTAAAATTTTTCCAGACAGCATGAAAATTGTTATCAAGAAAAATGCCTTCATGGAGCCTCTTAAAAATGCGGTGGTCGTCGCAAATTATATTACGCAATTCCATAAATTTTATAAGGTTGATCTTACGATTTCTAGCAGAAATAAATTTGACGGCGATGGAACTTACCCCTATTATGATCGCGATAGTTTGTTAACTAATTTAACCATGAAAAGTATTGGATACAGTAAGAGTAGTGGCAGAACTATTGCTGAAGGTGTTGTGGAACAAAAAGAAAATTTCAAGTTGTCAACGGAATTTGATTACTACGGAAAAATTAAAATTGTTTCTAATAATCAAGGCATATTGTGCGATGGATCTACTCGAATTAATCACTTATGCACTAATTTTGATCGGTCATGGTTGGCATTCAGTGATACCGTATTCGCTAAAAATATTCAAATTCCCATTTCGGAAAAACCGCTTAATGATAAAGGAAATCGTTTAGCAGTTGGATTTTTATGGAAGGACGCAGAGCGAATGGATAGTGTTGGTGTTTATCCAGCATTTTTATCTAAAATTGAAGGTAAAAACGATGCTATTATTTTTCAAGCGGATGGCTATGTTCAGTATAATCCGAAGGCATCAGCGTATCAAATTGGAACAAAACAAATGCTTGAAAATTCAAACAATAAAGGAAATCTCTTGACTTTTTATACGGAAACGTGCGCCTTGACGGGCCTCGGTAAAATTGACTTAGGAATTGATTTTGGTGAAATACGAATTGAATCTTTTGGTGATATTTCGTATCAACCAGAAAATAAAAAAATTGCGCTAAACCTTACGAGTAAATTTATTTTTCCTCTCCAAAGTAATATCATGGAAGGTTTTTCTAAAACAATTAAGGAATTAGAAGGGCAAAAAGATATAAATCTCAAATCTAAAAGTTATAATTTTAAGCAGGTTAGTAAATTTTGGCTAGACCCAGAAAAAGAAAATGATTTTTACAAAGATTATGAAGAAGATAAATTGCGTAAACTTCCAGAGCAATTAGAAGGCACTTTTTTAATTACTGGTATTCATCTAGAATATTTTAAATTTAAAACTAAATTCAACGAAACCGGTTATGCTTGCGGTTTCAATACTAGAAATAGTGGGACACAAATTGACGATGAAGGCGATGAAATTAAAGCTAAAAACAAGCTTGCTATTATTGGTTTAGAAGGTAAGGTCGTGTTAAAGGAAGTTGATTTTAATATGGTTTTTCATCAAACTAATACTGATAAATCGAACCAAGGTTTTGGCTTTAGATGGTCAACCGCTAATGATAAAGACTATGTATTGAGTTATTCAATGGATAAAAAAGATGGGAATATGTTACTGTATTCTAAGGATGAAACATTTACGAATTCAATTAATGATATTAAGCCAGATAAAAGAAAATCTAAAAATTTTAGGTTTGATATTGCTGATGATACACAACTTAAATTAATTTTGACTAAATTCAATGATTATTTGAGATCAAAATGACACTTGTTGTATTAATTATTGTCCTTGCATATCTTATTGGTTCTATTCCAACAGCACTTTGGATTGGAAGAGCAACTCATGGAGTGGATGTCCGTGAACATGGGAGTAAAAACGCCGGTGCAACAAATACATTTCGTATTTTAGGAAGGAAATGTGGTTGGATCGTTCTAACTATCGACATTCTAAAGGGTCTTGTTGCATCGTCTCTACCATTAATCTTTGAAAAAGATTATACCGAGAATCAACTTTTACTTTTTCAAATTTCCGCCTCTCTTGTATGTATTGTAGGGCATATTTTTCCTATTTTCGCTCAGTTTAGAGGAGGTAAAGGCGTGGCTTCAGCGCTAGGAATAATAATTGGACTCAACCCTTTTTCAGCTTGTATATCGGTATGTATTTTCTTAGTTGTATTTCTTGTTTCTCGTTATGTTTCTCTCGGTGCAATAATTACTTCTATCACTTATCCTTTTGTAAGCTTCTTTATTGTAAAAGAAGAATCTAGTTTAATGATTATTTTTACTACTTTATTGGGCTTGTTAGTCGTTTTGGCGCATTGGAAAAACATTAGGAGACTTATGAATGGGGCCGAAAGTAAAATGAACCTTTTGAATAGAAGGGCGTAATATATTTTTTTGTTTTTAACCATTGAAAAATTCCTCTCGTATTTTTAAATACTCCTGTCTTTTGCTCTTTTTGATGCTTGGTAGATTGGCGTTTTCTCAGTCAATTACACAACTTCAAAAAAAAGCTAACGATCTCTTTGATAAACAAGATTATTCCTCTGCACTTGTTGATTTTCGGCAGCTTTTAGCCCAGAATCCAATATCAATGGAATTTAATTATAAGTATGGTATCTGCCTGTTCTATTCAGATAATAGAAAAAATGCAAAACGTTATTTTGATTTTGTGATGCGCCAAAATACTTGCCCTAGTGAAACGTATTATTATGTTGCTAAACTCTATCATTATGATTATAAATTTGCGACAGCTATTGATTATTATCAAAAATACCTCGACAATACTCCCGAAAAAATCAGAAGTAAGAATGTTGTAAATGACATCCAACAATGTAAAAATGGCAAATTACTCCTGCAAAATCCGACAGCTTTACGTATTATAAACGCAAATAGGTTTTCAATTTCAAAATTTTACCTCAACTATGATCTGCAATCTAGAACTGGTGGGTTTTTTACTAATGAGGAATTGCAGTCTAAAATAGATAAGAAAAATAATTTCCTTCCAATGTATTATTTTTCAAGAGGAGATAGTCTTAAGTTTTTTGCGAGTTATGGAACAAATAATAATAAGGACATTTACTTTTCTGTAAAAAATGGAGTGGATTTATGGTCTACTGCAACTAAGATTTCTGGAGATGTGAATACATCTTTTGATGAAGATTATCCTTTTTTTGATGCTCAAAAAGGGCTTTTATATTTTTCCTCTAAGGGACATAATTCAATAGGGGGATACGATTTGTTCCAGGTCGCTTTTAATCCACTTGAAAATGTCGCTCAAGAAATCAGTAACCTAGATTTCCCTTACTCCTCAGCTGATGATGATTTTCTCTTTGTTCCTGAAGAAAATCAAAAGACAGCCTACTTCTCTTCTAATCGTAATTGTGAAAAAAATAAAATTGACGTTTACTTAGTTGAAAATGGTAAAAAGAAATCAACTATTCAGCTCATTAAAGGAGATTTCCATGACCTAGTCGATGAAAAAAATAAATTAGCCCAAATAAAGGTTGTTGATGTAAATTCTGGGGAAGAATTTGGTCCCTTTACAACCGATGATAATGGTAATTATTCCATTATTTTACCTGGCGGTGGAAAGTATAAGTTTATGGTTACTGTGGAGGGGTCTAGAAAATTATTTGAGAACATTATGCTTGTTCCACAAATCAATAATACTAGAAAATTGGCTCAAACACTTCGGTATTCAGTTCAAGATTCAGATGAGTTTTTGGAATTTATCAATAATTTTAATGATGATCAACTTGCCTCTGATGAAGATAAAATGCTTGTCTTGAGCGCAATTGCCTCCCTAAAGATGAATCCCTCTTTAATTCAAGATGACCCAAAATCGAAAGATGATCTTGAGAATACTTCATCGGTACTTAAGGATCTTGGTTTTATAAATCCTGATGAGAAAGAAGCATTGTCGATGTTAAATGATGAATTATTATCGATTGAATTAATAGAGGAGGAACTTTCTAATACCTTAACGAATGCAATATCAATTCAAAATGAAAATAATAAGGCTTTAAAAATTATTAATAATACTATTCAGGAGATTAAAGTTGAGCTTTCTGATGCTAGCCTCACTTTTGACAAAAAAATTGAATTGCTTGATCTTCTATTAAATCAACAAAAAGATAAAATTGTTCTGCAAGAGCAATTGGTGGCCATGAATAATGTAATTACCGAAAATGAAAAGGCACTAAACTTGAATATAAAGTCAGGAATAACGAAGAATGCTGCTGAAATAAATGAAAAAGTATTGGCTCTTTCAATGTTGAATAATAAGGATAGTATTGATGTTTTCTTGTTTCAAAATAAAGATAAAATAAAGTCATTGCTCTTGAATAAAACAGTGATTGAAAATACTAATGATGATGCTATTGATTCTCTGGAGAATGAATTGTTGGCTATAACAAAGGGACTTCTTTTTGAGCGAAAAGATCTGAAAACAAAGAAAGATTCTATCAATGTAATCATCCAAGAATTGACGGAGCGAAAAGAACTGGCAAACAAAAAGGACCAGCTTGTTATTTCAGATCAAATTATTCGGGAGCAAAAAAAGGCTGAGATTTTAGAAAATGATAAGTTTACTTCCATTACTAGTTTAGTAAATAATGAAAAAAAAATAATTCGTGAAATAGCTAATGTTCAGGTAAAAATTGATCTAAGTCAAAGTAACTATAAGGCTGGTGAAGAGCAAATTGACCTTAGTAAAGTTAAAGCTTTAACGATTTCTGAAGATGATATTTCAGCACTCTATCAAGAGAAATACGAAGTTGAAAATTCAATCTCGATTATTGAAAGCAATAACAAGGAAAGAATAGCTTTAAATAAAAAAATTGATGAGGCAATTTTGTTGAAAGATGATACGATAAAATACAAGTCGCTTCTCGTTTTACTTTCTAATAAAGAAAAGGTATTGAAGTCGGAAATCGAAGACGCTCAGAAAAGCAATAACTTTTTGTTGTTAAATAACTATTCGGAGGAATTACAAGTATTGCAAAGTCTTCAAAATAAATACACTGAGGAATTAGCACTTAATGAAATTGAATCCAAAACTTTACAATCCACAAAAGAAGATCCAGTTATCGTTTCGGAAGAAACAGTGGAAACGGAACTCGCTCTTGAAGAGGCTAAAACGAAAACACCAGATCCAGTAATCGTTTCGGAAGAAACAGTGGAAGCAGAACTCGCACTTGAAGCGGCTAAAACCAAAACGCCAGATCCTGTCATCGTTTCGAAAGAAACAGTGGAAACGGAACTCGCTCTAGAAGCTGCTAAAACGAAAACGCCAGATCCTGTCATCGTTTCGAAAGAAACAGTGGAAACGGAACTCGCTCTAGAAGCTGCTAAAACGAAAACGCCAGATCCTGTCATCGTTTCGAAAGAAACAGTGGAAGCAGAACTCGCACTAGAATCGGCAAAAACGAAAGAGACAGATCCAGTCATCGTTTCGAAAGAAACAGTGGAAGCAGAACTCGCACTTGAAGCGGCTAAAACCAAAACGCCAGATCCAGTAATCGTTTCGAAAGAAACAGTAGAATCAGAACTCGCTCTAGAATCGGCTAAAACGAAAACGCCAGATCGAGTCATCGTTTCGAAAGAAACAGTGGAAGCGGAACTCGCTCTTGAAGAGGCTAAAACGAAAACACCAGATCCAGTCATCGTTTCGAATGAAACAGTGGAAGCGGAACTCGCACTTGAAGCTGCTAAAACGAAAACGACAGATCCAGTTATCGTTTCGAATGAAACAGTGGAAACGGAACTCGCTCTTGAAGAGGCTAAAACGAAAACACCAGATCCAGTCATCGTTTCGAAAGAAACAGAAGAAGCAGAACTCGCTCTTGAAGCTGCTAAAACGAAAACGACAGATCCAGTCATCGTTTCGAAAGAAACAGTGGAAGCAGAACTCGCACTAGAATCGGCTAAAACGAAAACAACAGATCCGGTAATCGTTTCGAAAGAAACAGTGGAAGCAGAACTCGCACTAGAATCGGCTAAAACGAAAACAACAGATCCAGTAATCGTTTCGAAAGAAACAGTGGAAGCAGAACTCGCACTAGAATCGGCTAAAACGAAAACAACAGATCCAGTAATCGTTTCGAAAGAAACAGTGGAAACGGAACTCGCTCTTGGAGAGGCTAAAACGAAAACAACAGATCCAGTAATCGTTTCGAAAGAAACAGTGGAAGCAGAACTCGCTCTTGAAGCGGCTAAAACGAAAACGACAGATCCGGTTATCGTTTCGGAAGAAACAGTGGACGCGGGGCAGAAGGAAAATCCAGCCTTAATTATAGATAATAATTCAAGCTATTCATCAGCGATTGAAAAGCAAATACAGCAATTTAATTCTGAAATACCCAATGACTTGATTCTTTCTTTCAACGAAACAAGAAAATTAGAACAGCAAATATTAACCGAGAAGGATCCAAATGATAAAGAAAGTGGGATCCAAGTTGTAAAAGTTCTTGACGCTACAAATAATTTGATTGCTAGTCAGTTAATTTTATCGTCAAAAATCAACGCTTTAGAAGATGAATTCCCCATCTTAAAAGAAAGTTATGATAAAAATGATATCATAAATGCCTTAGTTCTACAAAAAGAAGTTCTGGAAACAGCAAAGATTAATGAACCATCAATAGGTACTGAACTTATCAATAAAGCGATTGCCATTATAAACAATGAAATTATTCAGCGTACTTCTGAAAGTCAAGAATTAAGTAAACAGGTCCCTTTTAAGTTTATGAATACGCAGCAGTTGTCCGAGGATGAAAAAGTAGCGCTGATTAAAGATCCAAGCTATTACGAGTATTTAAAATTGCGAACTGCTTATAATCAGATGGCTCATACACGTGATAGCTTACAATATGAAATAGCGTTAAATAAGCAAAAATTAGATGCCATGATGAATGAGAATAATCGTGTTGCATCCGTTTCTGAATCTGAACATGAGCTTGCAAAATTGCTTAACGAACAATTACGTTCATTAAATGACTATTCAGAGAAATTAGAAAATCAAGGTAAAATAATCACCAACTTAGCTAATCAGCCAAAAATGGAAGTAATGCTTCTTGATAAAATTCAACCATTACAATTGACAAAAAGTCAAACTAATTATGACTTTAAAATCGACGCAAAGCAAACTAATACTTCATTAGTTTATTTACCTATACTTTCTGAATCGCCTTCTGGTTTAATCTATCGGGTTCAATTAGGAGCATTTAGAAAACCTGTTTCCATTGATAAATTTAGAGAATTCTCACCAGTCTCGGGCGAGGTTTTGGCTAATGGATTAACATGTTATTTAGCTGGATTCTTTAATAATGCAACATTAGCTATAAATGCGAGGAAGGAAATTAGAAACTTTGGATATGCAGATGCTTTTATTGTAGCATATTGTGATGGTAAACGCATATCCTTAGCCGAGGCAAAAGAATTAGAACGTTTGGGAAGATGTGTTCCAAAATCTCAAAACGAGCTATCCATAGACGTGGCGCGATTATTTGAAACTGCTGAAAAAAATGCTAATGAAAATTTATCGATAGAAAATCAAGATGTATTTTATACCGTTCAAGTGGGTGTATACAATAAGAAAATTAATAATAACCAATTGCTGGGCATCGAGGAATTAGATGCTTATCAAGCTCCTAATGGACAGTATCGTTATTCAAGTGGCAAATTTTCAAGTTTGGAAGATGCAAAAAATCGAAAGGTATCGGTTATATCAAAAGGTATTACAGATGCGTATATTGTCGCATATTCAAATGGAAAACGAATAGATATTAATACTGCAACTGCCCTGTTACAACAAAATAATCGAACGCCAGAGATAAACAACAAACGTAATGTAACTACTACTACTGCCATTGATTTTAGTAAACTAGAAGCACCGCTTGAACCAACGATTAATTATATTCAATTTATTAAAAATGTTGATGCTGGAATTACAAATGATTTGTTGGGGATTTCAAATAAGGGAGGGACATTTATATTTAATCCAACTCAAAAGCATGTTATTTCTGGATATATTGATGTAAATACAATTACAGCATTTGAACGAATTTTTTATGCTGACATGTCAATGGAATCGAAAATAAAGACAAGTAAAGTTTGTTCCGTTTATTCCACGAATTCAACGATAAAGTCGGCAGTGCATGATTGGCTTTTACATTGTAATATCCCTTATACTATCATTACAAAATCGAATGCTATCGAGATACAATTTGTAATTTTACAAAATAGTTCAATTGAGGAAATTGAATTAATGGCAAATAAGTATGATTATGTTATTAAAATAAACGAATTATGATTGCAGCACCTGAAATTAAAAAATCTGTAAAGAAAGAAATCGTCGAGGTTTTATCTTTAGTTTTATATAATGATGATGTTAATAGTTTTGATCATGTTATAAATTCTTTAATGTCTATTTGCAACATGGAATTGATGGAGTCAGAACAATGTGCTTGGATCGTTCATACAAATGGTCGTTGTGCTGTAAATAAGGGTGAATATAGCGAACTAGAACCAAAATGTATCGCTCTATTGGATAAGGGCTTAAGTGCTAAAATAGAATAATATGAGAATAACATTTGAACCTAAAGTCAGTATATTTATTACGCTTTTTTGTATTTGCGTATTTGGGCTGAAAGTATATTACCCAATTGAGTTTGATCAATATTTTGTCTTGGATGGAAAGATTAAAAGCCAGAGTTTAGCTTGGTATTTTAGTACAATGGGCTATATTCTCGGACATGTCGATATGAAACATCTAATTGGTAATCTTTCATTTTTTTTAATATTATCGCCTATTGTTGAGAAGCAAATTGGAAGCGTTAAGTATCTAGTAATGGTGTTGTCTACAGCAATTATTACTGGGATTATTCATATCGTTTTTGAGGACAATGGCTTATTAGGTTTAAGCGGAATTGTGTTTATGCTTATTATTTTATCTACCTTATTACACATTAAATCGAAAGAAATCCCCTTTACATTTATTTTAATTTTTATTTTCTATTTGGGTCAGGAAGTATACCTGTCTTTTGCAAAAGATAGCGTTTCTCACATGGCTCACTTGACAGGTGGAATTTCAGGTATATTTTGGGGGTTTTATAAGCGTAAAGGGGGAAATTAATCATCTCGATGGATGATGTCGTAAAGTGTTTTTTCGATCGATTGGTAATTATTGTTAGGAATTGGACTTAGCGCTGGGGAAGCAAGTAAATAATAGGAATCATCAACTAGCATATAATAAGGAAAGGAAATGATTTGTAAATTCTCCCAAATAGGATCACTTACTTTATAACTTCTTTTTCGCCAATTTAAAGCATCTAAGTTACGCTGTTCAACTTTTGAATAAGCTCGTTCAGGATCTAAATAAATGGTTATAAATTCTATTTGTTTCCCGTATTTATCATATAGTTTTTTTAATGCGGCAATTTCATTTATACACTTTGGACTAGTGGGATCGAAGGCGTGAATATAAAAGTATTTGCCCTTTATTGTACTTAAATAGAGAGGAGCTTCTTTATCACCAATTGAAATTTCGGGAAAGCGAAAACCTATGGACGCAAAATTATAATTAGCAAGAAGATTTTTTGCTATGCTAACATTTTCGTCAAAATCGCTCTCTAGTGATATGTTTTGAATTAAGCTGAGTATACTCGATTTTGGTATATATGAGGAGTAACTTTCTTCCCGCAATAAATTTAGTAAAACGAGTTCACGAAATTTATCATCTTTTAAATAACTATCTAATTTTAGTAATGAATCCGTTAAATATAAATCTCCTCGCACTATCGCTGTGTAAATGTCCTTTGACGAAACACCTTTAAT
Source organism: Flavobacteriales bacterium (assembly GCA_947475095.1). Taxonomy (GTDB): domain Bacteria; phylum Bacteroidota; class Bacteroidia; order Flavobacteriales_D; family Crocinitomicaceae; genus UBA952. Next base: position 64,031 of record CANJLG010000006.1, on the reverse strand, counting down.
TTGGAATAAATATTTTTTGTAAAAACTTTTGAGGTATTCCATGTACGCATCATTCTTATACAATATGTCTTGTCCTTCGAAATAGAATAAATTCTTGTCATCGTTTGTCGATGATCCTCTAAACTTTAAGTTTTCTATGTTTTGACCAATGGAATACTTTAGAAAATCTATGAAAAAAGTCGATGTGTCATTAGCATAAACAGTTTCCACCTCATTTTTAAAAGCATTAATCTGCTTGATGAAATTATTTTCATCAGCTTCTTTTGAAAAATAAATATTGGATAAATAGCTGTCCATCCATGCTTGAAATCCTAATATCTTGTAGTTTATATCATTGCTGTCTAAATCAAATAAAGTAATTTCTACTTCTTTCTTGTTTAGACTTACTTTATTGAAATCTTCATTTTTTGGTATTTCAATCGTGTAGGTTGAATTTTTTTGTAAATAAAGATATGCGTAGCAATTTTGTACTCGAATGATATATTTTTCGATGCTTGGAATTTCTGCTGAAATTTTAAAATATCCTCGTTCGTCTATTAATCCTTCTTTTATTAATGTTTCGTGATTCGAGATGTAGTCATCTATTTTGTAAAGTGCTATTTTTTTCTTCTCATAGCCAATGGCTGAGCCTTGAATTATTACTTGAGTAAATACAGGAACTTGTAAAATAAGAAGAAAAAAAAGGAGTCTAGTTTTTTTCATTTTACTTAAACGAGTAGTTGGGGGCTTGTTACAAATTGGCTAATGGCACCATTTCCTTTATATATTTCTCGGACAATTGATGAGTTAATAGCACTTAAGGGAAGGTCTGTTAGAAAGAAGACTGTTTCTATTTGTTTCAATTCATGGTTCATATGAGCTATTGAACTTTCATATTCGAAGTCTTTCGTATTTCGCAATCCTCTAATGATGTGTTTTATGTTGTTTTCGTGGCAAAAATTAACGGTCAAACCTGTATATTTTTTAACGCTCACTGTCTCATGATTATCGTATAGAGAAAGTATATGCGCCATTCGTTTCTCAATTGAAAAGAGTGTTTGTTTTGAAGTGTTCTCACCAATACCGATTACAATATGGTCAAATACGCTAAGGGCTTTTTTTACAATGGCTTCATGACCTTTTGTAAAAGGATCAAAGGTACCTGGAAAAATTGCTGTATTTTTCATTTTATGCATTGAAAAAACTAAAGTATACGTTCCCAAATATACGGCAAAAACTGAAGCTGGTTATCTTGCTAAAATCAGAATGCCTCCCATGTTCTATAATTAATAGTCCATTCGGTAATAAGAGTTTTTTTTCTTGTACCAATTCAATAATGGCTTCATGAAATTTTGCTTCGTAAGGAGGGTCGGCAATAATAATATCAAAATTTGTATGGCAATTGGTAAGGAATTTTATGCAATCTGCTCGTTGTACATCAAATTGAGAGGTAATCCCAAGATTATTTGCATTGGCTTTTAAAAATTTTGCGCAAGTAAAATTCTCGTCGACGGCAACAACAGATTGTGCACCGCGGGAAATGAATTCAAATGATAAGTTGCCTGTGCCAGCGCATAAGTCCAATACTTTTAATGAATTAAAATCAATGCTATGTTGTAAAATATTGAACAAGCCCTCCTTTGCAAAATTGGTTGTGGGCCGCGAAGGAAATCCAGGTGGTACCGAAAATCGTCTGCTTTTTAAGGAGCCGCTAATTATTCGCAAAGTATCTGAGTTTGATAGTTATCATAATTAAAGGAAGAGAATTTAAGGTCAGATAACTCCTTTATGCGTTCAAATAGAGTTGTAATCGATGCTGCATCATCTTCTTGTTTTCTCGGGTAAATTTTAATTTCTCCTTGGAAATTGTCAATCGGAAGTTTTAATAATGCTGCTGTAGTAAAATAAATGACGTCATCGGTGGAATTGATGGCTGTTTCTTGACTATAAATTAATTTGCCGCGTTGGAAAAGCTGTAAATAAAAAGACGATTCATCGAAAAATATACTTCCTTCGAGATCATTGTTTTCAATACTTTTACCTTGATTTAAATAGGTGGTGTGGGTTGCAGTAATTGGATTGCTAGGAAAAAAGGCTGCGCAGAATTTTGAGACCCATGGCACTATCTCATAAATACTTGTTACGCCTAATGACACGTTTTGGCTGGTGAATAGTTGATTTGAATCATTAGGATGTCCGAAAGCTAATTCATAATAGTTCACACGTTCATTGTCATCGAAAATAGTATTCGGAATCAGGACAAAATTTGTTGTTCTGAAAAAACACGTGTAATCATTTGCGTGAAGAAAGGAGGATTTACTAAATTCTTTAATAAAGGATTTTGCCTCGGCTACTTTTAATTCATCGCCTATTGAGCTGATCAAATGATATGCAGTATCTACTAACAAATCGTCTTCTAGAGAGGTGATTTGAAGCGCAAATTCGGAAAATTCGATTTGATAGCGCATTTTTATTTTTTAGTTCCTAAATGGAGTTACTAAGCTTACTTTTTTTTAGTATTTTTAGTTCATTACAAATTTACGACAATACCTTTACTTTAAAAAGGTTTTTAATTACATAATGGATAAAGCTACTAACAATACTCCTTCATCAAATCAAGCTAAATTAATATTTACCGATGATCAAAATACAGCCTTAAATGAGTTTAATAAATTCTATGTGTCCGACGCCAAGCAGCCACTTTTTATATTAAAGGGCTATGCTGGAACTGGCAAATCAACGCTCATCGCTTATTTAGTTAATGAGATATTGGCGCGTCGAAAGAAAGTACGCATTCTTGCACCTACTGGAAAAGCGGCGAAAGTAATCGCTAATTATGCCAAGCAACCGGCTTATACCATCCATAAGCAAATTTATTTTGTTGGTGGTGAGTTTAGTGGCGCTTCAAGCTTGGTAAAAGCAAAGAATTTATTTACGAATACGCTTTTTATTGTCGATGAAGCATCTATGGTTGGCATTGATGACGCCAAGCAATCTAATAGTTTGTTGGAAGATTTGCTCACTTTTGTTTACAGTGGAGAGGCTTGTAAGTTGATGGTAGTTGGCGATCCAGGACAATTACCACCTGTTGGACAAACGGATTCTCCCGCGCTTGACAGACAATATTTATCGAATTTATATCCTTCTTTAACGGTTTATGATGCGGTATTAAAAGAGATTGTGCGTCAAGCATCAAGTTCTGAGATCACGGAGGTCGCAACGTATATTCGGAATCAACACTCCTTTACTCTGCCTCTTATTATTTCCAATGGGAAGGAGGTTCAACGAATTGATGGTTCCATTTTAAGTGAATTATTAGAGTCGTCTTATGATAAAAATGGAATGGAGGAGACAGTTTTATTAACGATGTCGAATAAGCGAGCCAATCAATGGAATAATGAAATTAGGTCAAGAATTTTATTTCATGAAGAAAATGTGCAGAAAAATGACGTGCTAATGGTGGTTAAGAATAATTATTTTTGGCTAAAACCTGAATCTCTAATTGGTTTTATTGCGAATGGTGAAACGATTCGAATCACAAAGGTTCTTGAGCGATCTTCTTTATATGGATTTGAATTTGCAAAAGTATGCATTGAATTTGTGGATTATCCAGATGAAGAAGAAATGGAAATTCTATTGAATTTAGAAGCGTTAAATGTCGAAGCTCCTAGTTTGTCACGTGATCGTATGAAAGAATTGTTTTTTGAAGTAGAAAAGGATTATAGTTATGAAAAAAACAAGAAAAAACGGTACCAACTTATTCTGAAAAACCGCTATTTTAATGCGCTGCAGGTAAAATATTCCAACGCGATTACTGCCCACAAAGCGCAGGGTGGACAATGGAAAAATGTGGTGATCGATTTCGGTTATTTACCTGAGCAGATGCGAAATGAAAATTATAATCGTTGGTTATATACGTGTATTACCCGTTCAAAGGAAAAAGTTTACTTGCTCAATTTTCCTGCTGATTTTTTTAAGGTGTAATCCCGTTAAAAATGAATTTACTTCCCAATTCTCCACTTAAGACCTATTCCTGACGAACTCATTGTTAATCGGTCAAGCGTTGGATTTAAAAGTGTAGCGTGATGGCGGTGAATAATGTAAGCGCTTAGATCAAATAAAAATAAAAACCCTCCTTGAAGCAAAAGTCCGTTTCCAAATCCATTAAATTGGGCTTGCTTTGGAATGTTATGTTTCCCCTCACTTTTTAATAAAAAACCTGCCGTCAGATAGGCAATATCTAAACCGGTGTTGAATAAAAATGCTTGTTCGGTTTCTGATTGTTTTCTAAATGTATTTCCAAGGGAAATTTGAGAATTTGAATTTCTAGCCTTAAAATAACCCGGTAGGGCTAAACCTATATTTATAGCACTCCACATTACATTCATTTGATGAAAATACTTGGCCTCCCCATTTCCAGCGCTTGCCCAACCAATACTACTTGCAATTATATTTGCCGAAGACCAAGTTGTTAGGGTAAGCATAAGTTTTTTGTCGATTTCGTTTCTCTGCTTATTAAAGTCAGTAGGGATTTGTGCAAATACGTATTGAGTGGAAATAAAGATGATTACTAATATGATTTTCATAGATTGATTTTTTATTGAAACACAAATTGAAACGAAATGTTCCAGAATTTTTGACTGGTCTTAATTGTACCACTAGACTATTACATAAACCCCTTTGGGCTTATTTCTAATTATATTGTCCTAAAGCTGAATGTCTTTCAATCGGATGTATACATTTCCAATTTGAATCTTTGATTTTTGTATGGCACCGTCTAGTTTATCAATAAATTTTTTTGAATCTGTTTGAGTTAAATACTTTGTGGCTTGAATGGCCAATTCTTCTTTCAGCTTATAGATTAATGCTATGCATCGCAGGGCAGAAAGAAGTTCGTTTTTTGACAATTTATATTGCTCTTCAATATCATTCAGTTTAAGTTCTTCCAAATTAATACTTGAAATTACAGGGTCTGTGAAGGAATTTACTTTTATCGTTAAGGCACGGTCTATTTTAATAAATAAATTTGAACTTCTAAGTTGCTTAAACTCCATTGATTGCCTAGATTTCATCTTTTCTTCTGCTGTTACACCTGGGTATCCATTTAATTCTGTTTGTTTTTCATCGCGGATGATCGCTTCACCGTTCCAAATACCAACGCCGTTGGCTTGAAGCTGTATTTGACAAGGAAAAACTTTTTTATTGAATTCTTGAAAGATTAGTTTTAATATGCTGGTATCTGAAGGAGTAAAAATAGTTTGTGAGAAATTATATTTATCAGAATCAAAGCGATCCTCAAATTTTAGTTGAAAATCCGAATCATAGTATGGCTGAGCATCGGTTTTACTTATGTGTAGCATTACTTCATCAGATGATTCTCCCTCAAAGTCTTCCGGTATTGCAATTAATCTAATGATCAGTTCTTCTTTTTCTTTCGCAGGTGGTATGCTGAATTCTTGAGTGTATATATCGAATGTGGCGCCATCTGAGTAGGTGTATAGTCCATCTTTTTCAGTGTAGCTTATCCAATTCTCGCCCATCTTTTTTCGATAGCTATCAAGAACTTTCTTTTTTAAGGTGTATTCTTCTAAAACAGGGATTCGATCTCCTATTAGTTCTTCTTCAAGCGCTTTTAATTCATCGTATTGACCATAAAGATCAATTAATTCAGTTTGTTTTTTTGTTTTTGCTGTGCGTCTTGATTTTGTAGTGGGCTGTATAGATATTGGACCACCATTATTATTCTTTTTTCTAAGTTTACGATTGCTCCTTGACGGTTTCTTTTTTGTGACATAATCAAAACTCTCAAGATTTGAATATTTTGATTCTTGCTCGCTTATCATTCGTAATGTCTCGGCTATGTATTTTTGGGTGTTTTTAATCTGTTCATCATATCCTCCCTTGCCTTCAATGCTATTTTTTAACGATTTAAAAGTGAAATTATCTAAGTCGTTTATTACGCGTTGAAAGGTGATGCCTTTTGAAAAGGTTGAATCTGGCGATAAGAAACGAGTTTTTTCTGAGCCAAATAAATGGTATTGTTGGTTATTTCGCTCGATAACAACAGTGGTTTGTTTTGAAGTGTTGTAGCCCCAGACATCAAAGTGTAATTGAGTTAGTTTATTGTTTCCAACGGTAGTTAGGATTCTTGAACAGATTCGTTTAGCTTCTAATTCTTTTTTTTTACCGCCAACTAGGTCTATGTCGTAAGGAAACAATCCGATCGCTTTTGGGAGTCCTTTATTCCATTCGCCATATTCATCTTTGTCTCGTTCTTCTAAAAGACCTGTTGTGTATGAACCGTCACCGCTGGCAAACAATATGTTTTCAAAATCGGTTGCTTGACCTCCTAGTAAATTATAAATATAAAATGAACGATCTTTTATGGTTTTATTTATCGCGTAATTCTGTGCATCTAATACTTGTTTCTGTTCTAATTTGTCTTTTATCCCAATTAGATCCAATATTATTATACGATCATTTAAGGAAAGACTTGTTTGTAAAATTGGACTTGTGCTTGGATTTAAAAGCTCATCGTAAATTTTTCCTCTAATTATATTTTTTGGAATTGAATCAAAAAAGTGACTCAAATAGGCATCGATGAGGGGGGTATTTTCTTTGTTTTTTTTATCAAGAACGAGTTGAATTTGCTTGCATAATTCCCAAATAGCGGTTTTGTTGCTCGCCTCCGCAATTAATCCTTTCGGTGAGGTAGCAATTAAATTATTGCGTATTATAAGTAAAGATGGTTCGTTTACGATAATTAACTCGATGGAATCATAATTTAATTTCCCATCAGGCAATTTTATAATTGGTCCAGTGTAGTCAAATGCTTTTCCAATATTCCGCTCAAGTATTGGGCTTTTTTTTACGATATGAAATAAATAGGCGCGGGTTTCTATTGAAAGGCCATCTTCGTTCTGACTATAACATATCCAAAAGCTTGAGATGATGAAAACAGCAAAATAGAGCCGAAATTTCAGCATCGTAATAGTTAAATTATAATTTGATGAACTTCATTGTTGATGAACCTAAACGAATTAAATAACTTCCCGATGGCAAGGTCGAAACATTAATTTTTTCGTCTGCTAAACCAGAAAGAAAAGTGCGACCGCTTAAATCAGTTACATTATATCCTTCATTTTTATCAAATAATCCTGTAAGATGCACTTCATCGACTACTGGATTCGGATGAATGGTAAAGGATTTCGATGTTTGCTCATCTATTCCAACAAATGTAGTAGGAGCATCCTTGCTCAATACTAAGGTGCTCGAATTGTTCAATAAGGCAGAAATTACATTTACATTAACGACCATGAAAATGGGTAGGTTAGAGGTGCTCAAATCATAATATTCAAATACATTGCGCACGAAACTTACAGGTGTTCCAAAAACAGTTGCTACAGCTGAATCTTTAAGGTGGTATCTCGATACATTGGTATACGTATTGCCTCCAGGTAAAAGTAAAGTTCCAACCCCATCATAAATAGAAACAGAGGTCCCTGATGAAGGAACTGTTCCAGTTGCGCCACTTGTAATGCTGCCCGAAAAATTATCCGTTACCATATTCCCAAGTGCAAATGGGTAGGTCATTAGATTTTGTTGATCGATGTTCCAACTCGCAACTACTGCACCTAAACTCACTTCGTTAAAAACAAAACCTTGAGAGGTTCGTCCCGTTCCGCCAGCATAAAAGGTTTCGAGGGTGCCTCCTACACTCAGTACTTTCGCTGAACCAGCAAAGGAAGTGAAATTGGAACTTAAACTAGCGTCTAAAATTTGAACGTCTTTGGTTACTCCAAAAACTCCCGCTAATTGACTGTAATCCCAAGTTACGTTGTTTCCAACAACGGAAGCATAATTATTCGCATTCGAATCACAAAGGTATAAATTGACTAAGTCACCAATGTTTGCCTCATTCATGCTAGTAAATGACTGAGCAGAGAATAGAAACGGGAATAAAAAAAGCAGTGTATGGATTTTTTTCATGATTATTTTTTTTATCAAATTTAGCAAAAGAATTGATTCCATAAAAGGCCTAAGAACAAAAAAAAATAATAAGGGCAATGACCAGTAAAACTTTGTGAAATGTATTTGCTTCTTTAGAATACTATTTACTCCAATTTAGAAGGGCCTTCTCTTGATTTACACTAGGATTTTTTTGTATCGTAACACTATGTTTTTGATAGAAATAGCGGTTTACTTCCGGTAGTGTAAGCTGTATCATCTTTTGGTTTCTGATGATCAGTACCTTCTTTTCATCAAATTCAAAATACCCTAATAATTCATCCAAATCATTGGAAATATGATGGTCATTTATCGCTATAATTTGGTCGTTAAGGCAAAGCCCACCGATATCAGCAGGACTTCCTGGGTATATTTCACTGATCGAAAAACCATTGTTTGATCTGGTCGTTCGCATCCCAAGTTTCGCTTTGCTGTATGATCTAAGTGGCTCTTGTATAAGTGATAAGCCTAAGTAGTCTAAACAATCAATTAATATACTTTCGTATGGGTTCGTTCCATTAATGTACGCGTCAAAGAAGGCTTGAAAGGAGATGCCTGAAGTGTTTTCAAGAGTTGTTTGATAATCACTCTCTGTAATACCGATGCCTTTGACTGCGAAATCATAGTAAAGTCGTTTCATAACTTCATCGAGACCAACTTTATTATTGGTGGCTTTTCTGATTTGAACATCTACGCAAAACGCTAATAGGCATCCTTCGGTATAAATCGACACTTTTCGGCCAGGAACACCCGGTACATAGCCATCAAGCCAGGTATCGAAAGAAGATTCAGCGACAGAATAATTAAATCGACCTGGATTATCAAGATGTTTTTGAACTTGATTGCTAAATTCGTCTAGGTAGTCGTTGAGCGTAAAAAAGCCACTTTTCAAGAGGAAAAGATCGCCCATATAGGTTGTTACTCCTTCATAAATATAACCTAATCGCGAATAATTCTCACCTGTTAGATCATAGGGAAGCATCGCTTTGGGGCGTATACTTTTTATGTTCCACGCGTGGTATAATTCATGGGAAGAAATACCTAGTAATTCTGAGTACAAACTATTGAAAAGCGCATGGGATGGGCCCAAGGTAATCACAGTGCTTTTTAGATGTTCAACACCATGATAGGCTTGATTTGGTAAGCTAAAAATCAAAAAATCGTACCGTGTGAAAGGAAATTCACCAAAAGCATCAAATTGATGCTGCGTAAATTTTTGAAAATCATGTATAATACTTTCCCAATCCATTGGTTTATGGCCAACTATCCAAATGGTGAATGGGACATTGTTTACGGAATAGCTTTCAGATTGAAGGTTTGGAGAAATTATAAATGGTGAATCTGTTAATTCGTCATAATTAGCAGCATGCAATAAACCGTTTTCGTTTGTTAAGGAAGTGGCAATTTGCCAATTGCTTGGATGTTCTATGAGTAAGGTGATTGGATTTTCTGTTAAGCCATCCGCGAAGAGTAAACAATTAACAGGATTCACATACCGCAATTCCTTATCAATGAAAGTTGATCCAGCATTTAATTCATTGGCATAGTAGCTATATTGAACAGTTATTGTTTGCGTATTTGGGGTTTCAACTAACCAAGTATCCTTATTTGTTTTATGAAAGGAACACTTTTTCTTCTGCTCATTAAATACGCTAAAATTCAAGACATTTTTGGCAAAATTCCCCAATTCATACCTTCCCGGTCGCCAAGAGGGCAGATGTAGAAGGGTTGTTTCAGCATTTACTGGAAAGTCAACGCTAATTTGAAGCAGTTTTTTACTACTTTGTTGACCATCAAGTTTATAGTGAATTGTTTTCAAAGGGTGAAGATTAATAGAGGGAGCCTTGTAATTCTACTATTTTAGCATCTGCTAAGTATTCATCGTAACTCATCATTTTATCTATAATGCCATTCGGCGTTAATTCTATAATTCGGTTGGCTACCGTATTAACCAATTCGTGGTCATGTGATGTGAAGAGTAAGGTGCCTTGAAAGTCTCTCATAGCATTGTTTAAAGCAGTTATGGACTCTAAATCAAGGTGATTAGTGGGTTCGTCCATCATTAAGAGATTCCCTTTCGCCAACATCATTTTCGATAACATACAGCGCACTTTTTCACCACCTGAAATTACGGTTGCAGATTTTAAGGCTTCTTCGCCAGTGAAGAGCATTCGTCCTAAAAAGGTTCTAAGGTTCACATCTTCTCGTTCTTCATCTGTTAAAGCATACTGACGAAGCCAATCGATGAGTGAAATCTTAGTGGAAAAAAAATCGTGATTATCATTCGGTAAGTAAGCACTTGTAATGGTTGTGCCTGTGATAAATTCACCGGTATCGGCTTTCACATTATGGTTTAATACCTCAAATAGGGTAGTAAGTGCCAAGGAATTCCTAGAAATGAAGGCTATTTTATCGCCTTTGTTTACGGTTATGGTAAAATCTTTAAATAAGGTTTTACCGTCAATAGATTTCGATAAATTGTTAATGGATAAGATTTGATTACCAGCATCTCGCTCTTGATGAAAGGTAATACCAGGGTATTTTCTAGAAGAAGGTTGAATTTCTTCAAGATCTAGGTTATCCAACATTTTTCTTCTGCTTGTGGCTTGTTTAGATTTTGCGGCATTGGCAGAGAACCTTGAAATGAAATCCATTAATTCTTTCTTGCGATCTTCCGCTTTTTTATTTTTATCGGAGCGTTGTCTTGCTGCTAGTTGCGATGATTGATACCAAAAAGAATAATTTCCTGTAAATAGATTTATTTTATTGAAGTCGATGTCGCCGATATGGGTGCAAACTGTATCGAGAAAATGCCTATCGTGCGATACAACAATTACGGTATTTTTAAAATCCAATAGAAAGTCTTCCAACCAAGAAATGGTTGTTAAGTCAAGGTCGTTGGTGGGCTCATCAAGAATTAAAACATCTGGATTTCCGAAGAGTGCTTGCGCTAATAGGACACGAACTTTGAGATCGTTGGATAATTCTTCCATTAAGGAATAGTGCTTAGCTTCTTCGATGCCTAAATTACTAAGTAGGGTAGCAGCATCCGTTTCAGAATTCCAACCTTCTAAATCGGCAAATTCTCCCTCAAGTTCGGCTGTTTTCATTCCGTCTGCTTCGGTAAAATCTTCCTTAGCATACAAGCTTTCTTTTTCTACCATTATTTCATAGAGCCTTTTATGGCCCATAATCACGGTTTGTAGCACTTGTATTTTGTCGAATTCAAAGTGATTCTGCTTTAAAAAAGCAATGCGTTTGCCGGGTTCTAGCTCTACTCTCCCTGTTGTTGGATCTTGATCGCCCGTTAAAATTTTAAGGAAGGTGGATTTCCCTGCTCCATTTGCACCAATTATTCCGTAGCAATTTCCTTGAACAAATTTTACATTCACTTCGTCGAATAGAACGCGTTTGCCAAATTGTAAGGAAAGGTTATTAACATGTAACATGTTTCGATATTTTGGCGCAAAGGTAAGGGAATATCGTTAAGATATTGCCGTTTTCATGCACGAATAAACAAATGCGGGCGGTAAATTAAAAGGAGTATAGGTTATTTTTGTTTTTTCAAATCGCTTTTTTATGGCTTTTTTGGACTGAAGTGAGTACTGAAACTGAACAAAAGTACCTTTGTCATCTAAAGACTTATGAATGGAGTCCAATAGATCCGTTTTTAAATCTTCCGGAAAGTTCGCTAAGGGTAGTGAAGAGATAATAATATTTGCTTTATCTTTTCCAATTTGTTGGATAAATTCCCCAATTTTATTGGCGGAATCGTGAAAGAAGTGAACCCGAGGATCCTGAATAGAAGTACTTAGTTCTTCGTAAAATAGATCATTAAGTTCGATAACAATAAGTTGGGTGTTTTCTCCCATTTCTTTAATGATTCTTCTTGTAAAGACACCATTTCCAGGTCCAAGTTCTACAATCACTTCAACTGTGGATAAAGGCAGATGATTAAGCATTTTATGTGCTAGAAAACGCGAACTTGGAGCAACTGCACCAACCATTTTCTTTTGCTTGAAAAATTGTTTTAAAAACAGCCTCTTTTTCATCGTTTCAGAGCTTAGTTTAGGCTAATTAGACCATTATTTACGATCCCAATCACTTTGCCTTTTACATTTTTTCCTATAAATGGACTAAATGAATATGCGGATGAAATCGCTTCTTTATCAAAGCACCATTCAACACTAGGGTCAAAGATGGTAAGGTCGGCTATTTCTCCAATAGCAATCGTTTGGCTTTGTATCCCAAAAACTGTTCTTGAAGATGTTGAAAGGACGCTTATGATTTTTTCTGTACCGATATCGGTGTATTTTTCTAAAGCCGCATACATACTTTCCAGTTGAATAGTACCAAAAGAGGCAAAATCAAATTCAATTTCCTTGTCCTCAGGATCGCTCGGACGGTGATCAGAAACGATGGCATCTATTGTTCCATCTTTTATTCCTTCTATCAAGGCTAAACGATCTTCTTTGGTTCTAAGAACGGGAAAAACTTTGAACTTAGTATCAAAATCCAACACTTCTTCTTCAGAAAAGCAAAGGTTCATGAGGTGAACATCAGCTGTAATTTGCAATCCTTGTTTCTTTGCTTGACGAATAAGCTCCAGGCTTTCTTTGCTTGAAATCCCACTAAGATGTAGTTGACCATTGGTATAGCTTAATAGCGAAATTTGTTGCTCAAGGGCTATTATTTCTGAAATGGATGGGTCAGCTTTTAGGCCTGTTCGAGTGGAGGCAATTCCTTCATTTACAATTCCATTTGCTGCTAAAGAAGGATTGCTACAATAACTTATGATTTTTCCATTAAAGTGTTTAACGTATAATAAAGCACGGTGTAAAACTCCAGCTTCTAAGCTTTGATGATCGTCGGAAAACCAATTTGCGCCAGATTGATGCATATCGTACATTTCGGCAAGCTGAAGTCCTTTACGATCTTGGGTAATGCAACCAATAGGGTGAAGGGTAACGGGATTGTTTCCTGCACGATTTAGTAGATACTCCACTTGTGCTTTACTATCAATGGGCGGATGTGTGGAAGAAACCACGCCAACGTGTGTAAATCCTCCATTTGCTGCAGCTTTAAGACCTGAAGCGATAGTTTCTTTATGTTCATTACCTGGATCACAAAAATCAGCTTTAAAATCAACCCATCCTTTTGAAACGTGAAGGTTTTTACTCATGATTACTTGGGCTCCTTCGTAGTTAATGGTTTTTTCTATACGCTCAATCCGTCCGTCAATAATTAAAATATCAACACATTGATTGTCAAATTTGGAGCTTGAGTCTAAAACCTTAGCTTGTTTGATTAATAGTGCCATATGTTTATTATTTCCAAAATTTAAGTAATGCCATTTCTATCAGTAAAAACACAAGGGCTAAAATGACAAAATAACGCCAATACTCAAAAGGTTTATCTAATTTTAATTGCATCATACTTTGCCCATTTTCTGCCGCTTTAAAGGTACAATTTTTTATACCTGCTTTTTCAAACGACTTAATTATATCCTTCTCTTTCATTATTTCACTCGACGATTCTTTACGGTCATAATTAATCGCTATTCGATCAATTTCATCATCTTCATCCTTAATCTGATAAGAACCAGCGACTAACTTTTCAATTGCTTCTGTACCTGCAATCGAAATCGATGTCTTTGAATTAAAACGCTGATATTGCGGAATGAAGTCAACTTTCTTATTGACAAGTCTAAGTGGTTTCTCAGAGTTTGAGGTATTATAAACAAGAATTTTTGAATCTTGTCCAATGATAACAAAGTTGGGTAGCTTACGCTTACTTAATTCGCCCATTCTTAGTAAAATGGAAGGGAAAATGGCATTTTGTGTAAAGTTCCCAAACGAAAGGTCTAGCGAAGATGTATATAAATAATTTGACGAATTCCCAGCGCTTTTTAATAATAATGGATTGCCATTGCGTTGTTTTAATAGGGGAATAGCTGCACTTTGTGTGGCATCAATTAAGCTATAAGATTTCGCAATCGATGGCATACTCAAGTCTTTTTTTTCTTTGTCAAACATGCCGATAAAAAAGGGGTTTTTATAGTCTATTTCGTTAATACTATTCCCTATTGAGATGGTATTTCCTAATTGCGGTAATGTAAGTTTAGTTAGTAAAGAATTCCATGACGACACATTGATGTTTTCTCCAGGAAATAGCGCAATGGAATGGCCTTGTTCGGAAAGTTCAACTAGATTAGTTGCTAGTCCTGAGCTTATATCATTTATGCCATTTATAACAATTAAATCTGCTTCTTCAGCGAGATCACTTGTATATGAGAGTTCATCAACGCTAGTTAGTTTATAAAAAGTCTCCAATGAAAACACCTTTTTTATCGCATCAGTAGCTAAAGCGCCATTAATCAGTAATACATTACTTGTCTTAGCAACATTTAAATTAAAATAGTATGTATCATCCCAAAATAATTGTTTGTCACTAACTTCTACTTTTCCTTCTACTATTCCAGTGGTATTGTTGGTATAGTTAAAACTAGTTACTATTGTACTGTTGGCCTTTATTTCAGCGAACATACTTCGTTTTTGGGTACCCAATTCAATTTTTATTTCAATGTTTGCAGCATCCTCGTTTGATTCATTCTTAACCCTCACAAATACTTCATTTTGATCGCCTAGCTTTTGAAGGGGAGAGGCAAAATAAATGGAATCAATATAAAGGTTGGCGGAAGACTGCGCTTTAATTTGAATTGGATAATAAAATCCACTTTTATCACTCTTTAGTTTTGCAACACTAAAAGTTTCCTTTTGAAAATCGGAAATAATGATATGTTGTACTGTGTTAATTCGTTCTTGTTCGTCATTAATATTTTTAATGAAATCTCTTTCCCAATTAATTATTTCATCGATATTTCGAGCAATAGGACCTTCTTTAATTTTATCAAGTTGTTCTAAAGCTTCAATTTTAGTTAGCATTCTTTTTTCAAATCCATTTAGTAGATTAGTGTGTAAAATAATATGGCAATCTATTGGGGCTTCTTTGATTATCCTTCTAGCCACTTCTTGAGCTTCCGAAATTAATTCCCCTTCAACACCCTTAGCTGTCATGGAGAAAGAATTATCGATATAAATAACAATTAGATTTTTTCCAGCGTTAGTTTTATTATTTAATGCAGGAATATAGGGTTGAGCAAAAGCAATTATTATGGCTGAAAGTGCAAGAATTCTGGAAAGTAAAACAAGAAGGTGCTTAAGCTTTTTTGTAGATTTATTTTCTTGATCTATTTTCTGAATGAATTGTAGTGATGAAAAATAGAGTTTCTTGTACCGACGAAAATGAAATAAATGAATGATAATTGGGATAATGTTCAGGCTTAAAAGCCAAAGTATGCCCGGATTAACAAATGCCATGCTCCAAAGTTAGTGCTTTTTCTTTGTTTTTTTGACACGAATAATTTGTTTGGAAAGAAAAAATCAAAAAGCTCTTCGATAATGAGGAATTCGATTTTATGAATGAGAAGAGATTAATTAACTTCTGAGAAGCTGTTTATCAGCAAAAAAGATTAATTCTTTTTTAAGGCTTCAATCCGTTTTTTATACTCAGCTGCCTTGACACTGTCGCCAAGTTTCGAATAAGTAGATCGTAATATTTCAAGCACTGATTTATCGTCAGGATGAACAATTATATATTTCTCCAATAAAGCCAAAGAACGGTATTGCATTTTCGTTGCTTTCTCGATAAATTGGTCATATGAAGGGTCATTTTCGGGTAATTGACCTGCTTCGTATTTTAATTGAGCGGCCCAATTATACAAATGCGCCCCTAATTGGTATTGTGCGTCATTGTAGTTCGAATCTATTTCAAGGGCTTTAGACAAGGCTCTTTCCGCTTTTTCATTTTCTTTTAAATCCATACTCGCAGTTCCAAGGACGTAGTATAATTGTTTGTTCATTGGGTCAATAGCTAGTGCTTCATTTAAGTATTTTTCTGATCCAATAGCGTCGCCTTTTTGAAGGTAAATATTGACTAAAAGAATTAATATATCAATGTTTGATGGAACTGCCTCATTAACAACTTCTGCTAATTCAAGCGCTTTATCAAAACTTTTCACTTTTATAAGGCTATCCACTGTTCTGCTTAAACTCAATTGAGCATTAATTGCAGCATCGGGGTATTTTTCGTTTATAAAACTTTTAACCTCAACTGCTCCAATAAAAAATTGGGTAGCCATCTCAAACTTATTTGTCTCATAAGCACTAATTCCCATGTTAAAATACATATTGGAACGAAAAGATATAAATGTCTTTACGTCTTCAATAAATTCTTTTTTTGGATCATCTAATACTTTTTTAAAGGACGCTTTGGCAATAGATTCATAGGCTTTTATTTTTTCTTCGTCTTGCTCCGTCTTATTGCTAGCTGCTTCCATTGCGGCCATTTCAATTAAGCCAAAATAAATTTCACCTCGATACATGTGCATTTTTGCTGATTCAGCAGTTTCTGAATTTACGGCAGCCAGATCGATAAACCCCTTCGCTTTGATTAATAGCTTCATTGATGCATCCAATCCAGACATTGGATTATACTTCTTCATGAGTAAAGCGGCATCGGTAACATTTGCTTTTTGAGCGAAAGCGCCAAATCCGATTTGAGTAGCAAAAATAGTGGCAATAATAAGTTGAAAATTAATCTTCATTAGTTTCGGTTTAGTTTATAATTTACATAAATGGCTGCCCGTTTTCAAGGACCATGCCATAGAGTGCTTTTTCAATTATTCATCATCATCATCATCGTCAAGTTCCTCTTCGATATCATTTGTGTTCATATCGTCAGCTTCAGGACCATCTCCTTCATCATCTAATTCATCAAGAGGTGCTAGTTCATCCATATCATCTGGAATTGGTAAAGCATCCAAAATTTCATCCTCCTCATCGTCCTCCGTTCTTGGTACGTTAGCTATAGCAGCAATCTCAGCATTATTTTTAAGGTTGATTAATTTCACTCCTTGTGCAGCCCTTCCCATTGTACGAATGGTATCAATGTGCATTCGAATCGTTACCCCAGATTTCGTAATAATCATTAAATCATCTTCATCCCTTACATTCTGAATGGATAATAATTTACCGGTTTTATCTGTGATATTCATCGTTTTCACCCCTTTTCCACCTCGGTTAGTGATGCGGTAAACAGGTTCTTTATCTTCTGGATCATTTAAATAGGTTCGTTTCCCATATCCTTTTTCAGAAACAACTAAAATGGTCGAATAAACATCTTCAACGCAAATCATTCCAATCACTTCATCTCCGGCTTGTGTAAGCGTTACTCCTCTAACTCCAGCGGCATTTCTACCCATCGGACGAACTTTTGCTTCATTGAAACGAATGGCTCGACCTGAGCTTGTGGCCATAACGATTTCATTAACGCCATTGGTTAATCTTGCCTCTAACAATTCATCGTTGTCTCGAATGGTAATGGCATTGATACCATTTGATCGTGGACGAGAATATGCATCTAATGAGGTTTTTTTAATTACACCAAACTTAGAGCACATGATAATAAAATTATTGCTTGTATATTCTTTATCTGTTAAATCTAAAACTTTGACATAGGCCTTCACTTTATCATCTTGCGGGATATTGATCAGGTTTTGAATCGCTCGTCCTTTCGATAATTTATTTCCTTCCGGAATCTCATAAACACGCATCCAGAAGCAACGACCTTTTTCTGTAAAGATTAATAAGTAGTTATGGTTTGTTGCTACGAATAAATGTTCTAAGAAATCCTTGTCTCGAGTTGTAGAGCCTTTAGAGCCCATTCCACCACGATTTTGAACTTTGTATTCTGCTAAATTCGTTCTCTTAATATAGCCAGCATGCGAGATCGTAACAACAACTTCTTCATCCGCAATTAGATCCTCCATTCGCATTTCACTAGCAGAATATTCAATGGATGAACGTCGTCCATCACCATACTTCGTGCGCATGTCGGTTAATTCATCTTTAATTATTTGCTTACGTCTTTCTTCATTTGCTAAAATGTCTTTTAAGTCTGCGATTAAAATCATCAATTCGTTGAATTCAGTTCGAAGCTTATCTTGTTCTAAGCCCGTTAAATGGCGAAGACGCATGTCGACAATTGCACGTGTTTGAATCTCTGATAAACCGAAGCGAGTAGAAAGTCTTTCTCTCGCGTGATCAGGACTATCTGATGTTTTAATGATCTCTATTACTTCATCGATGTTATCAGAAGCAATAATTAATCCCTCTAAAATATGCGCTCTTTCTTCTGCTTTTCGCAATTCAAATTTGGTTCTGCGAACCACCACTTCATGCCTAAACAAAATGAATTGCTCCATGATCTGCTTTAGGTTCAATAAGCGAGGTCGCCCATCAACTAAGCAAATGTTATTGACTGAAAATGAGGTTTGTAGGGCAGTGAACTTATATAATTTATTTAACACCACATTAGCAATCGCATCGCGTTTAATTTCAAATACAATGCGCATTCCATTTCTATCGGATTCATCTCTTAAATCTGAAATTCCTTCGATTTTTTTATCGTTCACTAAGTCGGCGATTTTTTTAATCATTTCCGCTTTGTTCACTTGATAAGGAATTTCAGTTACAATGATTTGCTCCCTTCCATTAACCTCTTCAATTTCTGCTTTGCCACGAATGACAATTCGACCTCTACCCGTTAAAAACGCATCTCGAACCCCCTCGTAACCATATATTATTCCACCGGTAGGAAAATCAGGCGCTTTAACATAGTTTAGCAACTCTTCAATTTCCATGTCTTGATTGTCAATCATGGCGATAATACCATCAATTACTTCTGTTAGATTGTGTGGGGCCATGTTCGTAGCCATACCAACGGCAATTCCAGATGCTCCGTTAATTAATAAGTTTGGAATTTTTGTTGGAAGAACAGACGGTTCCTCTAAACTATCGTCAAAATTAGGTCGAAAATCAACGGTCTCTTTTTCTAGATCGTCCAACATTTCTTCTGTAATTTTTCGCAATCTTGCTTCTGTATATCGCATTGCGGCTGGGCTATCCCCATCCACTGATCCGAAATTCCCTTGTCCATCAACTAAAGGATAACGCAAGGACCATGGCTGTGCCATTCGAACCATCGTATCATAAACAGAACTATCTCCATGTGGATGGTATTTTCCCAATACTTCACCAACGATTCTTGCCGATTTCTTGTGTGCTTTATTGGAATAAACACCTAAATCCTGCATGCCGTATAAAACCCTTCTATGAACGGGCTTAAACCCATCCCGAACATCCGGTAAAGCACGCGAAACAATCACAGACATCGAGTAATCGATGTAAGCTGATTTCATTTCATCCTCAATATTTATCCGAATTATTTTTTCTCCTTCTGCCATAATTTTAGTATTGATATCTTACGCCTAATTAATTTTTTTTAGGTTATCAAAAGTAGCTATTATTCTTTGGTTTATTATCTTTAATAAAGGATAATTACTAACAAATTTTAATGATAAATTGTGAATAATTTTGGCGACTAGCCATTGATAATTGCCTATATTTGTTAAAATAATTGGCAATTAATTATGGAGGCAAAATTTTCACCGCGTGTTAAAGATTTAATTCGATTAAGTAGAGAAGTAGCAACAAACTTATTTCATGACTTTGTAAGCCCAGAGCATTTATTTTTAGGTATGTTAAAATTGAATGAGGGAAAGGCAATTCAAATACTCAATGAATTTCAATTGGATTTTTTGGTCTTGCAAAAGGAAATACATGTTGTACTACAAAAGACATCTAATCCATCAAACCCTCCACTAGCAATTCTTCCGCTTTTAAAGCAAACTGAAAATATAATAAAGCAGTCGTATTTAGAATCTAAACAATTTAAATCTGCTGTTATAGGAACCGAGCACATACTTTTGACTATATTGCGATATGAAGATTGTGCCGCATGTCAAATTTTGAATAAATATGGATTAATATATGAAAATGCTAAAGATGAATATGAAGCTATGATAGAAGGACAAAAATTTCCAAAAGCTGAGTTTCCAAGTAATAATGATGATGAGGATGAAAACATTTCGTCATCAACTACTCGTAAACCAAATGACTCAAAATCAAAAACTCCTGTACTGGATAATTTTGGTCGAGATTTAACAAAAATGGCTGAAGCTGGTCGATTAGATCCAATTGTCGGAAGAGAAAAGGAAATCGAACGGGTAAGTCAAATTCTTTCGAGAAGAAAGAAAAATAACCCAATATTAATAGGTGAACCAGGCGTTGGGAAAAGTGCTATTGCAGAGGGATTGGCCTTAAGAATTATTCAGCGAAAAGTTTCTAGGATTTTATTTGGAAAACGAATCGTATCGCTAGACCTAGCTTCTTTAGTTGCCGGAACTAAATACAGAGGGCAATTTGAAGAAAGAATGAAGGCAGTGATGCAAGAATTAGAAAAAAATCCTGACATCATTCTATTTATTGATGAAATTCATACCATTATTGGTGCTGGAGGAGCAAGTGGATCATTAGATGCTTCCAATATGTTTAAACCTGCACTTGCTCGAGGGGAACTTCAAGCTATTGGAGCAACAACACTCGATGAATACCGCCAGCATATTGAAAAGGATGGTGCATTAGAACGTCGATTTCAAAAGGTAATTATCGAACCAACCTCTATTGATGAAACAATTCAAATTCTTCAGAATATAAAAGAACGTTATGAAGACCATCATTCTGTTGAATACACCCCGGAGGCTATTAATGCTTGTGTTAAGTTAACGGAGCGTTATATCACGGATAGGCATTTGCCGGATAAGGCAATTGACGCCTTAGATGAGGTGGGCTCGCGTGTTCACATTGTAAATATTAATGTCCCTAAAGAAATTTTAGACATTGAGAATAAATTGGAGGATCTCAAGATTGAAAAAATGAAAGTGATCAACTCCCAGGATTATGAAAAAGCGGCAGTCGTTCGGGATACAGAAAAGAAATTGCAGGATCAATTAGCGATAGAAAAGAAAAGCTGGGAAGAAAATGCAAAATTGAATAAAATTATTGTCACTGAAGAAAATGTTGCAGAGGTAGTCTCTATGATGTGCGGAATACCAGTAAATAAGATTTCCCAAACGGAAACTGGTAAATTGGTCAACATGGGCGAAATCATTAGAGGGAAAGTGATAGGGCAGGAGGAAGCAGTAGAAAAAGTGGTGAAAGCTATCCAGCGAAATCGCGCAGGATTAAAAGATCCGAATAAACCAATCGGTTCATTTTTCTTTCTTGGACCAACTGGTGTAGGAAAAACTCAACTTGCGAAAGTATTAGCAAAGTATATATTTGATACGGAAGATGCGCTCGTTCGGATTGATATGACGGAATATATGGAGAAGTTTTCAATCTCTCGTTTGGTTGGAGCGCCTCCAGGATATGTTGGATACGAAGAAGGTGGCCAACTTACTGAAAAAGTAAGAAGAAAGCCATATTCTATCATTCTGCTTGATGAAATCGAAAAAGCACATCCAGATGTATTCAATTTGTTGTTGCAAGTGCTTGATGATGGACACATGACCGATGGATTAGGTAGAAAAATAGATTTTAAAAATACCATTCTCATCATGACATCTAATATTGGTGCTCGACAATTACAGGATTTTGGAACCGGTGTTGGTTTTGGTACTCGTTCACAGGTTGATTCTAAAGACGATAATTCGAAAGCAGTGATTCAAAATGCTTTACGTAAAGCTTTCTCTCCTGAATTTTTGAACCGTGTAGATGATATGATTATGTTCAAGTCACTTGGTCGACCTGAAATTCATAAAATTATTGATTTAGAGCTAGATCATTTATATGACCGCATTAAAAACTTGGGCTATTTTATAGAGATGTCTGATAAGGCTAAAGACTTTATCGTTGATAAAGGGTATGATGAGAAATTTGGTGCTAGACCTCTAAAGCGTGCTATTCAAAAATATATTGAGGATCCATTAGCGGAACAAATTATTAATACAACTCTTTTGGAAGGAGATACGATTCTTTTGGAAATTGAAGACGGAAAAGAAGAATTAACCTTAACTGTTAAAAAACCTAAGGCACCTAAAAAGAGCAAATAGCTTCTGTTTATAACTAAAAAAACCAACAAGTTAATTGTTGGTTTTTTTTATGTCCTTATTTTTTATATTCGATTTCTACCTACTGATTAACTTCGGCTATGTGATCAGACATGTATTCTCCTGCTTTCAACTTGCCTACAATTTTTGAAAAACATTCTATGGTATATTGAACATCTTCTAAGGTGTGCACTGCTGTTGGAATTAAGCGTAATATAATCATTCCTTTCGGAACTACAGGATAAACAACCATCGAACAAAATACGTTGTAGTTTTCGCGTAAATCATAAATTAAATTAGTCGATTCAGGAATTGAACCATTTAAATAAACTGGGGTTACACAACTATTTGTATCGCCGATATTAAATCCTGCATCCATTAATCCAGATTGAAGGGCATGAGTAATTTCCCATAGTTTATTTTTGAAATCAGGGGTGCGTCGCATTAATTCCAATCGTTTCAGTAATCCAACTACCAAGGTAATTGGTAACGCTTTTGCAAATATTTGTGATCGCATGTTGTAGCGTAAATATTCTACTACCTGCGCATCACTTGAAATAAATCCACCAATTAATGCAAAGGATTTTGCGAATGTGCCAAAGTAAATATCAATGCCATCTTGGCAATTTTGCTCTTCACCGGTGCCAGCACCAGTTTTTCCTAGTGTGCCAATTCCATGAGCATCATCCACTAACAATCTAAAATTAAATTTTTTCTTTAATTCAACGATTTCTTTTATTTTCCCTTGGTCTCCGCGCATGCCAAAAACTCCTTCGGTGATCACTAAAATCGCCCCGCCTGTTTCATTAGCCAACTTTGTTGCACGTTCTAATTGCTTTTCACAATCCTCTATATCATTATGTTTAAAAACATATCGTTTCCCCATGTGTAAACGAACACCATCCAATATACAAGCATGCGATTCTGCATCATAAACGATCACATCATGGCGATCAACAATACAATCAATGGAAGAAAGGATGGCTTGATATCCGAAATTACATAGGATAGTATCTTCTTTATTAACAAATTCTGAGAGTTCTTTCTCTAATTGTTCATGTGGATTGCTATTACCACTCATCATGCGAGCGCCCATTGGCATTGCGAATCCGTAATCAGCTGCTGCGTCTGCATCAGCTTTTCTAACTTCCGGATGATTAGCAAGTCCTAGATAATTATTGAGTGACCAATTTAATTTTTTCTTCCCTCTAAAAATCATGTGTGGACCTATATCCCCCTCTAATTTAGGAAAGGTAAAATAACCGTGAGATTCTTTCGCATGTTGTCCCAAAGGACCTCGATTTGCAAGTAATTTTTCAAAAATATCAGCTGGCATAACTCGAATTAAAAATTAGTATTATTCTGCAAAATTACATTATTTTTCAAACCAAATTTATAATAGAATGTATTTTATTAACAGGTAGTTAAGCAATAAGTTTTATTAATGCTCACCGATATTCATGAAAGAAAAATCAATAATAAATGGCTCTTCTTACTTTGCAAATGTATTTTGCTAAGCGAATTACTTGTTTTGTATACCCAAATTCATTGTCGTACCATGCATAAAGCACAACATTCTTTCCATTTTTCGCTACAATTGTTGCACTTGAATCATACACTGAACAACAGGTATTTCCGATAATGTCGGAGGAAACCAACTCAGGATCTATTGAATAGTAAATCTGGTTTACTAAATCTCCATTTAATGCAGCATTTTTAATGGCATTATTAATACTTTCAATGCTGGTTTCTTTTTCTAATTCTAAACTCAATATTGCTAAGGAACCATTTGGTGTTGGAACCCTAACTGCATTAGCCGTTAATTTATCGGCTAACTCAGGAATAACCTTAGTAACTGCATTTCCAGCTCCAGTTGAAGTTATTACCATGTTTACAGCTGCAGCACGACCCCGACGTGATTTTTTGTGCATGTTATCCAACAAATTCTGATCATTTGTATAGGCGTGAACAGTTTCAATATGTCCCCTAACAATCCCATAGGTGTCATTTACTACCTTAAGTACTGGTGAAATAGCATTTGTTGTGCAAGATGCCGCTGAAAATATTGTTTCATTTTCAAGGTCTAATTTTTGCTGATTGATACCAAAGACAATGTTTGGAATTTCTTTTCCTGGAGCAGTAAGCAATACTTTTGAAACTCCTGGAGCTTGCAAATGTCTAGTGAGGGCTTCTTTTGTTGTAAAAACACCTGTGTTATCAATTACCAGGGCATTGTTAATTCCATAGCTAGTATAATCGATATCTTCAGGGTTTGAGGCATCAATCATTCTGACTATCTGTCCATTTATAATTAAAGATTTCGTTTGTAAATCTTCTATAACCGTTCCTTTAAATGCGCCATGCACGGAATCATTTCGCAGTAATGATGCTCGTTTGATGATGTCTGCATCAGATGCTCCTCGAGTCACTATGGCTCTAAGACGTAGTTGCTGTCCTTTTCCTGCTTGGCGAATTAATTCTCTCGCTGCTAATCGTCCAATTCGACCAAAGCCATATAGAATAACATCTCTAGGTTGGATTTCATTTGTATCAGATGGTTCAAAGCCAATTAGTTTCTTTTGAATGAAGGCTAATTGTGAATCGAATTGATTAGATTCCGAAAGCCATTCATTTGCCAATTTGCCAATATCTAACTTTGAGGGTTTGATATTTAAGGATAGAATAATTTCTGCTAAAGCCGAAGTGGTAAATACATCTATTGGTTTATTTACAACTTTTCCTGCGTAGTCATGAAGGTTTAATATTTCAGAAATGGTCACATCCGTTAAATGGTGTCTGAAAATGACTAATTCAATTCCTTTCTCATAAAGTAATTCACCAACATAACTTTGCAATTTTACAGCCGCTCTTTCGTGCTCGATATGCTTTGTTAATTCTTTTTCGTAGCCGACATCTTGACTCATATTATTAATTTTAAATACATAGGAAGAAAAAAGGCTAACAATGTTAATCGCTAGCCTTGCTAATATAGATTATCCTAAATAGGACTTGAGTAATTTATTTCTAGAGGCATGACGCAATCTACGGATAGCCTTTTCTTTTATTTGTCTAACTCTTTCACGTGTCAAACTAAATTTGGCTCCAATTTCTTCTAAGGTTAGACCATGATTCATTCCGATTCCAAAAAATAAGCGGATTATTTCTCTTTCTTTATCAGTTAGGGTGCTCAATGACCTTTCGATTTCTTTTTGAAGCGATTCTGCCATTAAAACGTGATCTGTTTTGGGTGCATCAGCATTCGCCATTACATCCATAAGGGTTCCACCATCTTCGTTTGTAGAAAGCGGTGCATCCATCGATACATGTCTACCTGAAACGTTAAGGCTTTCTTTGATTTTATCTTCGTGAACATCAAGTGCCTCAGCTAATTCTTCAGCCGAAGGTGGACGTTCAAATTCTTGCTCCAATCGTGAGAAAGCTTTGTTTATTTTATTTAGAGAGCCAACCTGATTTAAAGGTAATCTAACAATTCGTGCTTGCTCAGCTAATGCCTGCAAAATTGATTGGCGAATCCACCAAACCGCGTAAGAAATAAATTTGAATCCACGTGTTTCATCAAATTTTTGAGCTGCTTTTATTAAACCTAAGTTACCTTCGTTAATTAAATCTGGAAGCGTTAAGCCTTGATTTTGATATTGCTTAGCAACAGAAACAACGAATCGAAGATTTGCTCTAGTTAATTTCTCTAATGCTTTCTGATCTCCTACTCTAATTTTTCTGGCTAATTCAACTTCTTGTTCTGCGGTTATCAATTCTTCACGACCAATATCTTGTAAATATTTATCAAGTGATTGACTTTCTCTATTGGTGATTGATTTGGTTATTTTTAGTTGTCTCATGTATGAAAGAGCGCTTTTAAAGGATTAATATTAGAATAATCTATTACTGCAAAGTAACACCAAAAAAAAGGATTTGAAAAATTAAGATTTCAACATTTTCGACTACTTTTCAACCATTGATTGTAGATAAAAATAGTTAAAGTCCAAATCCTCGATAGTCTTTCATACCGCTTTCTGTCATAATTTCAAGGAGAATTCCACGATTAGAACTATTTAGTTTAGTTGTAAGTTCCTCGACATTATTAATGGGTTCGTTGTTAATTTTTGTGATAATGGTGCCAGCAGTTAATCCAATTGATTTTAGTTTACCACTTG
The DNA here is from genome assembly GCA_947475095.1 of Flavobacteriales bacterium. Taxonomy (GTDB): domain Bacteria; phylum Bacteroidota; class Bacteroidia; order Flavobacteriales_D; family Crocinitomicaceae; genus UBA952. The sequence goes on along the minus strand of CANJLG010000006.1, from coordinate 37,799 downwards.
TTATCGTTTCAACCTTAACACCATAAGTAATTTTAAGGGATTTTTTCTCCTCATCGCTTAAATTCACGAAAGTTGCCCCTAAGGCGGAGTTTTTGCTAATCTCTTCCTTTGATAAAATACCAGTCTCTCCGGATTTACTTTTAAGAATCATTTCTTTGGTCGTTTCCTCACCTTTATTATTTCTGAGCGTAATGATTATCTTATCGCCTGGTTTTCTCTTTCCTATTTCTTCTTGCAACTCAGATGGTGAGTTAACTTCTTTAGATCCAATTTTCAGAATCACATCGCCTTGCTTTATACCCGCCCCAGCTGCACTTCCATTTTCAAGAACCTTTTCAACATAAACGCCTTTTAGATCAAGTAAGTTTTTTGAGGTTTTCATCTCTTGGGTAACATCGCTAATTTCAATTCCTAAGAATCCTCTTTGAACTACCCCATAATCGATAATATCTCGCATTACTTTCTGAACCAGATTAATAGGGATGGCAAATGAATAACCAGCATAGCTGCCTGTTTGTGATGCTATGGCTGTATTGATTCCAATTAATTCACCTTTTGTATTTACCAATGCGCCACCACTATTTCCTGGATTAACAGCCGCATCAGTTTGAATAAAGGATTCGATAGGAACAATGTCTTTATTCTGCTGCCCATTTAAAATATTAATGTTTCTGGCTTTAGCAGAAACAATCCCTGCTGTTACGGTAGATGTTAAATTAAATGGGTTTCCAACTGCCAAAACCCATTCTCCTATTTTTAAATCATCGCTATTACCCAAAACAATCGGGACAAATGGCTTTTCTCCTTCTATTTTCAGAACTGCTATATCTGTGGAAGGATCAGCGCCTACTATTTTTGCAATATACTTAGAGTTGTCATTTAAGGTGACCTCAATTTCGCTCGCTTCTGCAATCACGTGGTTATTGGTAACAATATAGCCTTCGGATGAAATAATCACACCCGAACCAGCTCCAGCTCCGTATTGTTTTAATTCGCGCCCTCCAGCTCCAGGACCGTAAAAAAATTCTTGAAATGGATCACGTTGAAAGGTTGTTTGAATAACTTTTGTTGTAACGTGAACCACCGAATTAATCGTACTTTCAGCAGCAGCAGTAAAATCAGCAGGGCCACTAGGATTATTCGAATTAACCAGTTGATTTTTTGCTAGTCTATTCCCATCGATTACTTGTTCTGAAAGTTTTAAATATGGATTAGAGATAGAAAGGTATATAACTAAGGGAATTGCCCCACCTAAAATTCCGACTCCTAATATTTTTAATAATGTAATATATTTCATGATAGAAAATTTTAAAGTAATGATTAATAAATGAGATTAATTTCCAATAAAAAACAAATTCTTTAAATGATGTTACATATAAAAGTTCTATGAAAAATTTCGATAACACAAAATTAAAAATTTTCTAATAAAAATTAAAATCACACAAAAAAAATGATGAAAAAGTAACTTTTTTTAATCTAGAAATATGGACACTATTTCATTTCTGGAATACCCTTTAATAAGGTTCTGGTGTCGTTTGCAAATGTTTTAATTTTTTGTGTTTCACTGTCACTAAATTTATATTTTTCTAAATTCTTCTCCCAATCTGATACTGGAATTATGTAATATCCGTGGGGTGAACCGCCAAGTTGAACCCAAAAAGGTAGATAGGACCAATCCTTGAATGTGATCTTGCCATTTTCAATTTTTAGATTCATCCCAACTGCTATGCCGCCATCTTTATATTGCTCTCTTTGGTTGCTCACGAAATTTCCGAGGCTATAGGCAACAGGAACATTTTTGGTTTTATCGTTTCTTGGGTGCATAATCTCCATTGGTTGAACCACATGTGGATGCATTCCTATTATTGCATCAGTTCCTTGATCGCAAAGCCACTGAGCTAAATCAGTTTGCATTTTGTTGTTCTTTCTTTGGTATTCTGCTCCCCAATGTAAGGTGACTATTATAAAGTCTGCCGTTAATTTTTTTGCTTTGTTGAGGTCTATTTTCATTTGAATCGTGTCAATTAAATTCACGATGTTAGGAGCAACAACATTTAGTCCGTTGGTTCCATAGGTATAATTGAGGACCGCAATTTTTTTTCCATGAATTACTTTGATGAAAGGATATTTCTTTTCTCTTTCTGCCCCATCTTTGAACGTCCCTGTATGTTCAATGTTTAATTGGTCGAGAACATCAAGGGTTCTTTCTAATCCTTTTTTTCCTTTATCCTGAGAGTGGTTATTCGCAGTAATCAAGAAGTCAAATCCAGCATTTTTTGCCGCTTCGGCATAACTATCTGGAGAACAAAATTGAGGATATCCGCTATATGGCGAGCCACCTAAGGTTACTTCTAAATTGGCGAATGCATAATCGTATTTTTGGATATAAGGCTTAATATATTGAAACCATTGGTTAAACTCATACCTGTCTTCGTCTTTTACTTTCGCGGCACTTATCATTGGCATATGCCCCATAATATCTCCTCCAAAGAAAAAGGTGAGGGATGTGTCTTCAAGAGTTATTGGCTTCTTTACAATAGTACTCTTTTTAGAGGAATTTAATTTTGAAAACCCATCTGAATAGCCATATAGAAATAGTGTGATTACGATCGAAACAACTGGTAATCCTATAAATAAATACGTTTTATTTTTTTTCATTCATTTTGTTTTTATCAAAGTTACACTTTTTAAACTGTATCGAAAAGTTAATAATTAAGTACTATTTCTGTTGTATCGAATGGACTTGTTACTGTCGATAAAAGTCCTTGATTAGAACTATTAAATACCCAATAATAAAGAGAATAAACCTCGTTACCGTTATTTATACAATAAATGGTAGTATCCAATGCGCCATAATAATTTTGCTCTGTATTGGGACAACAAGTTGCACAGCCTTGTAAACCATCTTGCTTTATATATTGCAAATGATCGGTAGTTTGAGGATTTAAATTTGTTAGGTGTATAGCGACCCAACTTTCCGCTTTTGTGGAATAGTTTCGAATATTGTCAGCGCTCAAGGTTAAGCTTGAATAAAAAATATCTTCTTCAATCTTAAAATAATTTTCTTTGGTAATATGAATTGTATAGCGCTCCATTTTTTCTCTCGGGAAGGTGAATTCGTACGTGCCATCAGAACCAATAGTGACAGTGCCCACTAAAACCTCTTGTGTAGTAGCAATAGGAACCTTGTAAAGCTTGACTGTTGCGCCTACTAAATTAGTTTGGAAGCTAGCGTCGGTCACCGTGCCTTTCAAGATGAATTCACCCGCTCCCTTTTCACAAGAGGCTAAGGATAGTAGCATCGATAAATAAACTAAATAGCGCATATTTATGGTGTCAAATGGTTTTCTTCAAATGATATTTTTTGTTCTTTAGGAACAAATAAAAAATCTCCTATTTCTTTTTGAAGGCCTTTTTCTTGAATAATATTAAAGTTGCAAATTCCATATTGAAGGTAGTCTAATTTATCAAAGTAATCCATAAATGACATAATATTGGATTCAGCAATTTCTATTTGTATCATCGGGCGATGCTTGGCGATGATCTCCCGTATTTCATTAAATACAATCAATTCATAACCTTCAATATCACATTTTATATAGTCTATGCGATTAAGCGAACTAAATAACTCACTTCCCTTTTTAAGGTCGACTTCTATCGTTTTTTGAGTGCTTACATTTTCATTTTCTTGAATAATATGAGGCAATCCAGTACGAATCACACCATTGGATTCCGGCAATACCATTTCAACCTTTCCATTTTCTTCCCCAAGGGCAATGTTATGTAACTCGACATGCGCGTAAGAACCTAAAAACTTTTGTAGAATAGTATAAAATGGTAGGATAGGTTCAATGCAAATGACTTTTCCTTGTGGCGCAAGTCGAGCAAAGTTCTTGGCAAAATATCCCAGATTGGCACCGAGATCAATTATCGTGAAATCTTTTTTAATAAGTGACGCTACTTTATAGTGGAACTTAAACCGCTGATCTCGTTTTAATAAACCAAGATCAAATAAGAAATAAAACCCGCGATGCATGGCCTTAAGGTAGCCTTGCTGACTTAGTACTTTAGTTAGTATTCGCTTTATAATACCTATCATCGGTTACGAAAGTACTATTTTTGAATTTTATTCTCTATCATTTCTTGAATTTTACGATTTACTTTTCATTAAGAAATGTAATTTTACACTTAAATAGATCATGAAATTAAGCTTCGCATTTGTATTATTGTTTGGCCCATTCCTAGGCTTTAGTCAACTTGATTTAAAAGAAATTATGACTGGTCAGGATTATATTGGCCATTGGCCAGAAAATCAATTTTGGTCATACGATGGCAGTAATATTTACTTTGATTGGCAAACTGGCTCGAATAGGGGAGCACTTATGCATGCTTACAATGTAAAAACAAAATTAATTAATCAACTTGATTCTATTGAAGAGACAAAAGCCATTGGTAAAGATTTGAATCAAGCGGACTTTAAGGTCTTGTACTTCGAAAGAGATAATGCCTTGGCTTCTCTTGACAAAGTAAATGGTGACATCTCATTGTGCTTTCAAAGTTTTGAAAACATAAGTAATATTCAACGAGTAGTCGATCCAAATGTAATTATACTTCAGCAAGGCATTAATTTACTAGAATGGAAAAATAAAGAAGGAAAATCAACGCTAAGACCTTTAACTAATTTTCAACTTGGTGATCAAAAAATGACAACAGTTGACTCCAGTTACTTAGTCACACAACAAGATGAACTTTTTGTTTATTTTAAAGATAAGGTCAAGCAGAAAGAGTGGAGAAAAAAACAAGGAGATTATCATCTTTTTGCTAAACCTAAGCCGATATATTTGGGTACTGGAGATGTTTCAACGGTACAAATTAATCCATCCGAAGAATATGTTGCTGTTATTATGACTAAATCGGCTATGCAACTGGAAACATCGTTTCCAGAATTTGTAACTGAATCAGGTCGCGTTGAATTAAATTCTGCTCGTGCTAAAGTAAGTAATAATGAACCTAGTCAACGTTTGGGGATTGTTAGCTTAGTGTCTGACACAATCAAATGGCTTGATTTTTCAAAGCTTTCGGAAATACGTAAAAAACCGAATTACCTGGACACACTTGCCTCATCTCTTTACGATAAGGACCGATCTATTTTTATTCATCCGCTGCAATTTTCTAAGATCAAGAACTGGGCACTTTGTGATATTAGAAGTGCTGATAATAAAGACCGTTGGATAGTGTTACTTGATGTAGAAAAAGGCTTTGCTAAGGAAGTAAATCATCAGCATGATGATGCGTGGATAGGTGGCCCTGGAATATCATCTTGGAATGAAGAAGAAGCTGTCTTAGGTTGGTTAGAAGATGAAAAATCATTTTATTTTCAATCCGAAGAATCGGGCTACTCGCACCTTTATTCCTACGACATAGAAACAGGTCAAACAAAAGCCCTTACATCGGGAAATTTTGAAATACACGGCGTCCAATTATCAAAAGACAAAAAACGATTTTATATAACAGCCAACAAAACACATCCTGGGAATCGTGATTTTTATCACTTAGATTGTAAAAGTTTAGTTTGGACGCCTATTCTAAGTGCTGATGGATATCATGATGTGCAAGTGTCTCCCGACGAAAAATCATTGTTGGTAAGGTATTCTAATGCGAATACTCCATGGGAATTATATCTTGCTAATAATACTCCAAATGCAAAAATGACGCAACTAACTCATTCTGTTTCCTCAAAATTTCAATCTTATTCTTGGCGCAAGCCTCCTGTAATTCAATTCAAAGCAAGTGATGGCATTCCAGTTTCGGCTCGAATATATGAACCAAAAGCAGGAAATAAAAATGGTGCTGCTGTCTTATTTGTTCATGGTGCCGGTTATTTACAAAATGCACACAACTATTGGAGCAACTATTACCGTGAATACATGTTCCATAACTTATTATGCGATCTTGGATATACTGTTTTCGATGTTGATTGTCGCGCCAGCGAGGGGTATGGACGAGATTATCGAACTGCTGTTTATCGTTACATGGGTGGACGAGATTTAGATGATTTTCTTGACGCGAAAGATTTTTTGGTGAAGCAATATGGAATTGATTCAAATCGCATTGGGATTTATGGTGGTTCTTATGGTGGCTTCATTACCTTAATGGGTCTATTAACAAAACCAAATGAATTTGCCTGCGGTGCTGCCTTGCGCTCGGTTACTGATTGGGCACATTACAACCATGAATACACGAGCAATATTCTTAATTATCCGGAAACAGATCCTCAGGCTTATCGTAAAAGTTCGCCAATATATTACGCTGAAAATTTAGTTAAACCACTCCTTATGTTGCACGGAATGGTAGATGACAATGTGCAGTTCCAAGATATCGTTCGTCTTAGTCAACGCTTTATAGAATTGGGTAAAAAAGATTGGGAATTAGCTGTTTATCCAACAGAAGCCCATGGATTTAGAGCCGCATATTCCTGGTACGATGAGTACCGAAGGATTTTTGAGTTATTTGATAAACAGTTAAAAAAGTAATGCCATGCTAGTCGTCAGAGAATTAATAGATAAAGAGGAAATGCTTAAAAATTTGCCGGTGCTTCAAGACTTATATCCCAGTCTTACCTTAAGTGAATATTCATCAGAACTAGATTTAATGCTACCTCATAACTACGGACAAGTCGGTGTTTTTGAAGGAGATATTTGCCTTGGCTTAAGTGGGTTTTGGATTGGAACTAAATTGTGGTGCGGTAAATATTTAGAGTTAGATAATATTGTTGTTTCAAAAATACAAAGGAGTCAAGGAATTGGTAAACTACTATTTGATTTTTTACATAAAAAAGCTTTGGAAAATGACTGTACGATGCTTTCATTGGACTCCTATACGACAAATTTTAAAGCACATAAATTCTTTTATAAAGAAGGCTTTGCTCCAAAGGGATTTCATTTTATTTATATTCTGAAGGACGAGAAAGTTCGGTGATTTAAATCTTACCTTCAATATTCTATTTGCCTTGTGTGATAGTGCAGATCCACAGTGAGGTCATTCAAATTAAATAAGGTAGATTCAATTGCTACTGTAAGCTATTATTGCTTTCGAGTTGATATCATTAAATTAGCGGGGTTATTATATCCATACCTGAATGGAAGGGGTAATTCTTTTCCAATAATAGCTTTCTTTAAATCTTCTTGTATCGCATTCGCGAAAATGGGAATAGGTTTGGTGTACTTTCCGTAATGGCGGATGTTCCATTTAGTAGCATCGAAATAGCGAAAAGGAACACCAGTATCATCTTGCATAATGGAGAAAGAATTTGAAATTATTATGTTCGTAATTCCAGAGAATTTCGCTTCGTGGCAAACATATGAAGCAGATTTTATCATGGTAGTAGCGTCTTTGGAAACTAGGTTTAACATCTTGCTAAGACCAGGTGTTCTTTTTAATCCTCCATCAGAAATATCTTGAGAAAAGTAATATAATTCTTTTAAAATACCCTTGTCTAAAAATCTAAATCGAACACCAACAGAGAAATTATTTGCTTCAATTATTTTCCCCTCATCATTAAATGCTACTGGTGAAATACTCGTTAATTCTACCCCCATTCTATTCATGAAAAACATGAAAATTGGAATGGTTCCTTTCAGTACGGGATTACTAAATTCCTTTGCCATGAATTTTGTGATAAAAAAACTATGTGTCATATTTTCATCCACAGATTTACAAACGGCATTTAAAATGTTGGGTGTTAATGCAGGATTTATAACATTCTCCTTTTTGGGAATTTCTCCTGTTGGTTCAAGACCAAATAAGTAATAGGATGTATAATCCGGGTGTGCGGAATAGACATATAGAAAATCTGCTCCGCTAAATGGATAGAAAAGTGTTTCTGATTTTCTTTCAATTTTTTCTGCTTTAGACCATTCGTGTATTGGGTTAATACTTTTAAGAACCACACCGTCCCAGGCCTTATTGATAAAGCTTTGGTGTTTCTTCCATTCACTTGTGTTAAACGCTGTTGAAAAATCACCGGAATTTTTAGGTTCATTGCCCGAAAGAAATGAGGCGATTAAATTAAGCTCCTCATTAACAGGTTCGTTTTTAATTGTTTTAGGAATAGAATCCACTTTTATACTAACTGGCTTATCGGTAATTTCTTTTTTGCTGTTTGATTGACATGATGCCAATACAGCTAAAATAATCGTGCTAATGATATAACTTTTCATTTCTTTAAACTTAGATTTTTCACTAAGATAAGATTTTAATCGACCGAAAAAAAAGCAATTTTACAAGTGTAATTATCAAAGTAGCAAAAATCATCAAAAATGATGTCAAAATTGACATAAAAAATACACATCGAGGTTTCATTTTTTTTTTTTTTGTTTTTCAATCTCATTTTTTGAAATTAATTTAAATAATTTTTTTTTAAAAATAAATAGTTAATATATTTTACTATATTTGAACCAAGTTGGAGTTCAGAAACCAATTGAAAAAACGGCCATCCTCTAATTGGTAAATAGTGGGGTTTATAAGCTAACCTTAATAAGCTATAATAAAATTAATATGAAAAAAATTATTTTAAGCGTAGCTTTATTAGCTGCTGTTGGAATGACTTCTTGTGGTAAGAAGTCTGCATGCGATTGTAAAAAAGAAATGACGGAACTTATGGCTGAAGGTATGAAAGCAATGGGAGATGAGGGTAAACTAAAAGATCTTGAAGCTAAAGGAAAAGCTTTGGAAGAATCTTGTAAAGATTTTAAACCAGAAGATGCTAAAGATTGTAAATAATTACACTTTGCAAAAAAAAAAGGCTGCCTTATCTGTAGGGCAGCCTTTTTTTGTATTCGTTATTTTAAAGGCTTACATCCAGGATGTGTAAGGTGTTCTCTATCAAATTAGATAAAAGATTGTCTTTTAATTAATTGGCTCTTAAGGCATTTGAAATCCACAAGAAGAATTAATTCATTAATAACGAAACAAAGACCTCCATGGAAATATATGGATGGTATTCTGAACTGAAAAACAAATCTCACTAATTCAAGGTCTACTCGTTTAATCCTAGGCGATGAATGCAATAAAATACCAAGTAATTATTACATTTGATGGATATTGTTTTCATACTAGCAAAACCGATTTTGATACTACTGGATAAAGTGATGTTCCAACTTTTTTTTAACGACATTTTGTTTGTTTCTAGTCATAGAAATAGAAGAGTAGGGTGGTGCGTATTTTTTTCTTTTTTCTTTTTTTATAATTATTCTATTGCCCAACAACGCGTTTACCCATTAACGAATAAGCTAACGGTTGATTCAATTTTCGAAATCAAACCCTACGCTACAAAAATTTCATATGATGAAAAAGCAGGAAATCTTTTTTATTCAACGATAAGCGGGGATATTTATGAAGTGTTCATTAATTCTGCTGGTGGCGCAATAGATTCATTGCGATATTCAGAAGTTGATCATGGAATTTCTTCCTTGCAAGGATTGTATTTTCGTGAAGGTATTCTTTATCTATCAGGAAATAATTGGACAAGTACCACTGGTGTTGCTATGATTTCAAAAGGTACGCCTCAAGCAAATGGAACGCGTTTATGGGAAACAATCGTTTCAAGTGATCCATATCCTAGTGCTAGTCCTACAGGTGACCATGGTTTTTCGGGTGTTTCGCTTGATCCAAGTGGTCAATATGTTTTTGTCAGTAGTGGCGCGAGAACGCATTTGGGGGAAATGGATGACAATAATGGAGCTTGGCCAAATTGCCGAGAAACGCCAATGACTTGCCGCATGTTTCGATTCCCGATTTCTTCTTTGCCCATTCATTTGATTAACGATTCATTGTGGTTGGAAAATAGTGGCTTCATATACGCTACAGGTACAAGAAATGCATACGATTTTGCTTGGGATGGTAATGATTCACTTTTTGCAATTGATAATTCAGGAGAACGAGACGATCCTGAAGAATTGAATTGGATTCGGCAAGGCAAAAACTACGGGTTTCCATGGAATATGGGTGGAAACATTAACCCCTTAGTTAATTCACCTTATAATTATTTGACCGATCCGCTGGTGAATCCAAATTGTGGGGGAGTGGCAGCTGGTTGGTTTTTGGATGATCCTACTTTTCCGGCATTGCCTTCGAATGTGACATTTATGGAGCCGGTAAGGAATTATGGCGTTTCTGGTGATTATTACCGTGACGCTAGCACAGGAATGGTAATGAAAGCAAGTGAAGAAGGTTCATACGTTTCAACATTTACGCCACATTCATCTCCATTGGGATTGGTTTTCGATAAAGATAGTGTATTAGCAAGTCCTTTTAGAGGAGATGGTTTTGTTTTGAGTTTTATGCCTGGCGGAGATAGTACTGGTTTTTCACCTATTTCACCCTGGGGAATCCCTTGTCCTTTTGTAGATCCATCGCGTGAATTAAGACAGCTTAAACTCGTTTATGATGCAGCAATTGATAATTATGTGATGACAACATTAGATTTAGTAAGTGGCTTTTATTTACCTGTGGATGCAGTACTAGTGGGTAATGAATTATTCGTCATTGAACGGGGTGGAGATATGTGGAAAGTTACTTTCCCTTTTTATCAAGATAAAGAAAATTCATTTATTATTTATCCGAATCCGTCAGATACTTATGCTTTTATTACTTTTAATAATAATAAAAAAGAAACGGTGGAATTGTCGGTAGTTGATTTTTCAGGTAAAGAAGTAGCGCGTATTGTTGAAATAGGGGTAAGTCAACTTACCATTAATACAAAACAATTGGCATGTGGCTTTTATAGTTGTGCTTTGAAAATTGGTAACGCTGATGCTATTCATGCTACTTTATTAGTGAACTAATTATGAGGAAAAAAAGGGGTGTATTTTTTGGTTTTATCTTATTTATCGGAGCTTTATGTACTAGTTGCAATTATGTACAGACTCCCGTTGAGGTAATCCCAATAGAGAATGTGACAAGGGATTCAATTCCCCGGACTAGTAAAGATAGTGTTGTAATTACTGAGCTAGATGTGCTTGCATCGCCAAATATGGAGATTCCGGCAACGGAAAATGAAAAGTCAATTGTTCATCATACTGCATACAGTCTTTTATACAGTGAGGAACACGAGCAAGCCATCTGGATTGCTTATGAGTTAACAAGCGAGGAAACCAACAAGAAATTTGACCGCTCGGATAAATTTATCGTGGATCCAGCTATAAAAACAGGTTCCGCAACCAATGCTGATTATAAAGGATCAGGATATGATCGTGGGCATTTGGCACCGGCTGCTGATATGTCGTGGTCCAACCAAACCATGCAAGAATCATTTTATTATAGTAATATGAGTCCTCAAGACCCAAGTTTTAACAGGGGAATATGGAAAAAATTAGAAGAGCTTGTCAGAACTTGGGCGGTCGAAAATAAGTCCTTGTACGTGGTTACAGGTCCAATATTAAGTTCAGGATTATCTACTATTGGACCCAATAATGTTTCGGTTCCAAATTATTATTATAAAGTCCTCTTAGACTACAGCCAACCAGACTTTAAAGCCATTGGTTTTATCATTCCCAATCAAGGGTCGAAGGCAGATTTAAGTAGTTTTGCCGTTTCAATTGATAAAGTGGAAGCACTGACTGGCTTGAACTTTTTCCCAAATCTGCCTGATCAGCAAGAAAATTCACTTGAAAGTTCAATTTGTACTTCGTGTTGGTCGTGGAAAGCGAATAAACCTTCAGGTCGTGAACAAACGAGTAGCCAGTCATCCTCCGTTCAATGCAGTGGAATAACAAAAAAAGGTGCTCAGTGTAAACGAATGACCTCAGACCCTAGCGGTTTTTGTTATCAGCATCATTAATTTATATCTTATTAAACTGACTGATCTCTTTCTTACCACAAAATCTTTTTGTCATGATTTTAACTAAAAATACATGCCAAAAAGCGAACTGTTTCATATTTTTTCACTGGATTACATCCAGCGTTAAAAATCTTTAACCCCTTTGGGGTTATGTAATATACTTGTGGTATAATTAAGACCAGTCAATTATTAAATTAACTATTTGATAAAGATAACTTATTGCTAAATAGCTGTTTAGCAAATTGATTTAAACTACTTTTAAATTTAGGCATTGTGTTTGAAACATTGATTAATACTTAGCGTACAAAATGCTGTATTAAAATAGTAGTTATGACCATTAACACAGAATCATTAAGAACGAAGTCGCTTCACCAAGCGAAATTAAAATTGTCAAAACACCGAGAATTAGGGGAACAAAGTCATTTGAATGTCTTTCAAGTCGCCGATTTAATGGATAAAATTATCCATGCAGGAAAAGAGCCGGAGCAAGATAATTCAATCTTCTTTTCGATTGGTATGAATTAATTAATGTTCTATTACACCAGAACCTACTAATTCATCGCCTTGATACCAGGCGGCAAATTGACCTGGTGTAACACCCTTTTGTTTCTTTGAAAAAAGAATAAACACATCTCCATTTACTCGAAGTAAAATAGCGTCCTGCAAAGGTTGCCGATAACGTATTCTAACACGACAAGACAATTCATTATTTTTATTGAATAATACATTGTTATTCAGCCAATTAATACTATTTATTTCAATCTTTAATGCATATTTATTAAGCCCGTTGTGTAACTCAGACTGTCCAGTATAAATCAGATTATTTATCGTGTCTACACCTATGATGAAACTCGGAAGTGGTTTTCCTCCAATTTGTAATCCTTTACGTTGTCCTATGGTATAGTAATATGCTCCCTGATGCTGTCCAACGACAGTTCCCATATCTTTTGTATAGATGAATGGAGCTGCCAATTCACTAATATTTTTAGCAGTAGCATTTAAGTTGTTATATAGTTCATATTGAGGGAGTTCCTGTGGAATTTCTATAATTTCTCCGGTTTTCGCTTTTAATTGTTGCTGGAGAAAAAGGGGTAAGCTTATTTTACCAACAAAGCATAATCCTTGAGAATCCTTTTTTTCTGCTGTGACAAGGTTTAACTCCATGGCAATTTTACGAACCTCTTGTTTTTCAAGATGACCAATCGGAAAAAGGGCTTTAGATAGTTGATTTTGTGTAATTTGACATAAGAAATATGATTGATCTTTTGTTTTATCGATACCGGCTAATAAAGAATAGCTTCCGTCTTTATTGTCTGATTTACGACAATAATGTCCAGTGGCGACAAAATCAGCGCCTAGTTTCATTGCCGCTTCAAGAAATACGTCGAATTTAATTTCTCGATTACATAAAATATCTGGGTTGGGTGTTCGGCCACGTTGATATTCATCAAACATATAATCCACGATTCTAGATTTATAGGCTTCACTTAAATCGATTACTTGGAAAGGTATGCCAAGTTGTTGAGCCACTAAGAGCGCATCATTTGAATCTTCAATCCAAGGACATTCATCCGAAAGCGTAACACTTTCATCATGCCAATTTCGCATGAACATACCGATAACTTCGTAGCCTTCCTTAATCAAAAGGTGAGCAGCAACGCTAGAATCTACTCCTCCAGAAAGTCCTACTACAACACGTTTCATGTTGTAAAATTAATCAAAGTATGAGGAATAGCATTATTTTCTTTTAGACCTTTAAAAGATCATTCTTTTTCAATTTTGGCGAAGAAAGCATTTACAGCTCGCATCCCATCGATGGCAGCCGATACTATTCCACCAGCATATCCAGCGCCTTCAGCACAAGGATAAATTCCGTCTACATCAACATGCTCAAAGGTTTCAGGGTTTCTAGGTATTAGGACAGGAGAAGATGTGCGTGATTCCGGAGCGTGAATTACTGCATCATTAGTGATAAATCCCGGCATTTTTTTTTCAAATTCGAGGCAAGCTTTTCGGATACGTTCTATCACAAAAGCAGGGAAAATAGTATCCATTTCAACGCTAGTGACACCAATAAAATAGGACGTTTTTGGGAAACTGACTGTTTTTTTTCGGTCAATAAAATCAGCTAAACCTTGCGCAGGCACTTTTTGATTTTCACCTGCAGCTTCCCAACATGCTTTTTCAATTGATTTTTGAAAATCTAGGCAAACAAATGGATCGGTTTTATACTCTTTAAAATCTGAAGGGTCAATACTGACAACAATGCCTGAGTTTGCGTAGGGATTATTTCGTTTACTGGGCGACCATCCATTGGTAACTACTTCTTGTTCGCTTGTGGCACATGGCGCAATAATTCCACCAGGGCACATACAAAAAGAATAAACACCTTTCCCATCAATTTGAGCTACCAAACTATACGATGCTGGTGGAAGGTATTGATCGTTTTCGCGATTATGGTATTGTAATTTATCAATAAAAGATTGTTGGTGTTCAATTCTAACTCCAAGTGCGAATGGTTTTGATTCAATTCGAATCTTACGATCGTGTAACAAATAAAAAATATCCCTAGCAGAGTGGCCTGTGGCTAAAATCATGTTTTTTGTACTCTTCCAACTTTCGTTGTTAATTTGAATTGCGTTTAGTTGTTTCTGTTCTATATTAATATCTGTTAAACGACTATTAAAGTGAATCTCACCACCACATTCAATAATTTTTTCACGAATTACCTCAATAATTTGTGGAAGTTTATTGGTCCCAATATGAGGGTGGGCATCAACTAGAATGGCATCATCTGCTCCAAAATGAACCAATAATTGTAGGATTTTTTCAACATCACCCCGTTTCTTTGATCGCGTGTATAATTTTCCATCAGAATAGGTTCCGGCACCACCTTCACCAAAGCAGTAATTTGATTCAGGGTTTAAGATTCCTTCTTTATTAAGTTTTGCTAAATCGTGACGTCGTGCGCGAACATCTTTGCCTCGTTCATAGATAATAGGCTTTAAATTTAACTCTAAGCAGCGCAAAGCAGCAAATAAACCTGCGGGACCGGCTCCAATAATGATTATCGAAGGAGCATTTGCTACCGAAAGAAAATTGAAATCATGTAAATGGGAGGGGAGCGTATTGTTTGCTACTTCGAAGGTGCAGTTTATTTTGATGTTCCTTCCTCTAGCATCGATGCTTTTCTTTTTCCACCGATAGAAGATCTTTTTTGGATACTTAATACCACTATCCGCTCTTAATTTATTTTCAATAAATTGTTCGTCTTGTGCTTGTTCTGGTGAACATTGAAAAGAAATGCTTTCCATTATCCTTCAAATATAAGGGAAAGCGACCACACTTTATTGTAGAGTTTGTTGATTGGTTTTGCAATATTGGTATTATCTTGAATAAAGCTATTCATAAAACCATGTGAATATTTAAGTTCTATTCCAAATTTGAAGTATGGTGCAAAAAATTCTAATCCACCACCAATTTGTCCCTGCACATCATTTCGTTTGATTTTAACATAGGGATCTATGTAATTTTGAGACGCTTTTTCTTGTGATTGCAAATCTATAGAGTATTGACCGCCTACTAACACATAAGCGGTAAAGTTATTAAGCCTTTTGGTTCTAAATTGCAGCATTATTGGGAAGTCTAGATTGGTAGAATTTACGCGTTCTTCCCCAATTTCATCTTTATTTAAAACGGTATCTTCAAAGGTATATCTCAAGAGTCTTTCTTGAAATGAAAGGGTAGGAATAAAGCGTAAACGTAGAACAGGCGTACCTAATTTCATCGTTGTTAAAATACCTAATTGTCCACCTGGTTGTGCATCATTCTCTAATAATTTAAGCCCATATTGCTCATATGCGTTGACATTTTGATAAACAGTAAAATCGGAGGAATTGAAGCCAAGCATAAAGCCGAAATGAAACATGCGCTTATCAAAATTCTTGTAACGCTCTTGCTTGAATTTTTGTGCATAGGAAGAAGATCCCAATACAATAAAAATAAGCAGTGTTAGAAATAGTTTCATGGGCCTCATTAAACGCAAAGGTAACTTGAAAGTTGCAACTTTATTTTATTCCAGCATAGATTGTAGCGATACCTCCGCTAACAAGAGTTGATTCTATATTTTTATAGCCAATTTTGTGTAAAATTTCTTCAAAATCTTTCCCTTCAGGAAAGGCTGCAACACTTTCTGGTAAATATGAATATGCTTGTGCATCTTTTGATATTCTCTTTCCAAAGAAAGGAATGAAGTAGCGGGAATAAAAGCCGAATATTTGCTTAATTGGAAATCGCTTTGGTTTAGAGAATTCAAGGATTACGGCTTTTCCACCTGGCTTTAGTACCCTTAGCATTTCTGTCAAGCCTAATTCCAAATTCTCAAAATTACGAACGCCAAAGCCAACGGTTAATGCATCAAAGTAATTGCTGTCATACGGAATATTTTCAGAGTCGCCCAATTGCATTTTTATAATAGAATCGACTTTATTCTTTATCATTTTTTGCTCGCCAACCGCCAACATTCCCGCTGAAATATCTAAGCCAATTACCTCTTCAGGATTAAGTTTGAGTGCTGCAATTGCAAAGTCACCGGTTCCTGTAGCAATATCGATTATATTTATAACTGGAATACTTCGAAGTTGATTGATTGCTTTTCTGCGCCAGATCTTATCAATTCCCAACGAAAGGAAGTGATTCAAAAAATCGTAGCGCGCTGATATGTTATCAAACATTTCTGCTACTTCTTGCTTTTTTGATTTATCGTCTTGGTTGTAAGGTTTAACTTCGATTTTCGGCATACTGATTTAACAATTTATTGAGTTAATAGTTTATTAACCTCTTCGAGTAAGTCATCTTTATTGATACTTATAACGCCCGCATGTTCACAAACCAAACCGCCAGCAATATTTGATATTTCAGCAATTTCTTTGTACGATAAATTCGATAGTAAGCAAAGGCAAGCAACAGCAATAACAGTATCGCCTGCTCCACTGACATCACTTATGTTTCTTGGATGGGCTTTTGCAGTGTGTATGAGATCTCCTTTTTTTACAAAAACACCGTATTCAGATAAGGTGATTAAGGAAATTAAATTGTTTAATTTTTGCTCCAATTGCGAAACAGCGTCAATTAATTTGTTTGTTGATGTTTGTATATTAAACTCACATTTCAATCCTTCCTTTAATTCTTTTAGGTTTGGCTTGAATAAATCAACAGTTTTATACGATAGAAAATTTTCAAACTTTGGATCGACACACGTAATTATATGATTTAATTTCGCAAAAGCAATGATTTGTTGGATCAAGGATTCAGTTAATACTCCTTTGTTGTAATCCTCAAAAATAATGGCGTCAATACCATCAATCAGCAAGGAATTTAATTTCTTCATCAATTCATTGGATTCTTCGTCTGAAATAGGGGCAGTTGTTTCGTGGTCAATCCGAAGTAGCTGCTGCTTATTGGATATAATCCTAGATTTTACGGTGGTAGGACGATTTTTACTTTGAACGATGCCTGCACTTGAGATAGCATTCTCTGTGAATTTATCAACGAGTATTTTTCCTGCATCATCAGCGCCAATAACAGAACAAACAATGGGTTTTGCGCCCAAAGCAATTAAATTTAAAGCAACATTTCCTGCTCCACCGATTCGATTTTCTTCTTTTTCAAAAAGCACCACGGGAACAGGTGCTTCAGGACTCATTCGATGTACTTTTCCAATTTTGTAATTGTCAAGCATGACATCGCCTACAACGACTACGCGAAAGTTAGAAAAGGAATCAAATACATCATTATAATTCATACTGTTAATTTTGATAGCGCGTCTTTCATTCTTCGCATCGCTTCACTTAATGTTTCTTCTGATGCAGCATAAGAAATACGTATGCAATTAGGACTTCCAAATCCTTCACCACTTACTAAAGCAATTTGTCCTTCGGCTAGTAAAAACATACAAAGGTCCTGTGCTGAATTAATCTTGTATTCTTTATATTGTTTTCCAATGAAAAAGGATATGTCAGGAAAAACGTAAAAGGCGCCTTCTGGAATATTACAAATAACACCAGGCATTTCTTTGAGCTTAGAAATCACCAAATCTCTTCTAGAATGAAATGCTTCTACCATTTCTTTTAAGATACTTGGGTCAGCATTCATGGCTGAAATTGTTGCTTTTTGGGTTATTGAACAGGTTCCAGATGTAAATTGACCTTGAATTTTATTGCAGGCATCTGCAATAATTTTAGGAGCGCCGATATATCCAAGCCGCCAACCCGTCATTGCCCATGCTTTTGAAACACCATTAACAGTAACCACTTGATTCATTATGTCATTGAATTGAGCCAAACTTTCATGCTTGCCAAGAAAATTAATGTGCTCATATATTTCATCGCTCATCGCGACAACAGATGGATTTGCTTTTAATACCATTGCAAGACCTTGTAATTCGCTTTTTGAATAAACAGATCCAGTTGGATTACATGGCGTAGAGAAAATAAAGAGCTTCGTTTTTGGAGTAATAGCGTTGGAAAATTGTTCCGGTGTTATTTTAAAGTCATTTTCTAAACTTGCTTCGATTACAACGGGAACACCCTCGGCCATTTTTACGATTTCGATATACGAAACCCAGTATGGAGCAGGAATAATAACTTCATCACCTGGATTTATTAAACTCAACACAACATTGGCAATTGATTGCTTCGCCCCAGTTGAAACAACTATGTTTTCTTTTGGATAGTTTAAGTTATTGTCACGCAAAAATTTTGCTGAAATACTTTCCCTCAAATCATCATATCCTGGAACAGGTGAATAGGTTGTAAAATTTTTATCCATGGCAACGAGCGCCGCATCCTTAATAAATTGAGGTGTATTAAAATCGGGCTCGCCCAACGACAGCGAAATAATATCTTTTCCTTGTGCTTTTAACTCTCTGCTGATTCTGGACATAGCTAGCGTCGCAGACTCTTCCATTGCATTAAGTCGATCTGAAATCTTAATCATTTTTTTGTAAAATTAGAAGATACAAATTTAACCATTATAATTGAAATGGTAGAAATAATCAATCCTTCCTTTCTTTTTTTAATAAGTCCGGACGGCGTTCTTGCGTGCGTAAAATGGCCTGTTCATCTCGCCATTTTTCTATTAATTCGTCGTTTCCCGATAAGAGAACGTCAGGGACTTTCCAACCTTTAAATTCAGCAGGTCGTGTGTAAACAGGTGGTGCTAATAAATCGTCTTGAAAACAATCTGTTAGGGCAGAAGTTTCGTCATTTAAAACGCCAGGAAGTAAGCGAACAATCGTATCAACTAATACAGCTGCGGCAAGTTCTCCACCTGAAAGAACATATGATCCAATGGAAATCTCTTTCGTTATGTAATGTTCTCTAATTCGGTTGTCGACTCCTTTGTAATGGCCACAAAGGATAATCACGTTTTTCAATAATGACATTTTATTGGCAATCCCTTGCTCGAGTAATTCGCCATCAGGAGACATGTAGATGATTTCGTCGTAATTTCGTTCTCCCTTTAATTTATCAATAATAGTAGCAATAGGCTCGATGCTCATGACCATGCCTGCGCCACCACCGTATTGGTAATCGTCTACATTTTTATGTTTGTTGGTCGAATAATCCCGGATATTATGAACGTGAATCGATACATGTCCTTTGTCTTGAGCGCGTTGCATTATTGAGATTGAAAAGGGACTTTCCAATAGTTTTGGCAATACGGTAAGAATATCGATTCGCATAATGCAAAAATACGTTGATTTTAATTGAAAATTGGTAGATTTAAGCCACTAAAACTTTATCATGCGTTTCTTATTTTTTCCTATTTTTCTTGTGCTTCTTTTAAATCAATCTTTTGCTCAGTCGATTGATTGGTCTGAAAATACATCTCCTGACTATTTTACATTGATTAACTATTACAAACAACTTGCAAAAAATGACAAACGAATTGAGCTTTATTGCATGGGTAATTCGGATTGCGGAGTCCCCATTTTTCTTTGTGTATTGAATGGTGCTGGTGATTCTATTGCAACTTTTGAAAAAGCCCGTTCTGGAACAACAATTCTAATTAATAATGCTATTCATCCTGGAGAACCAGATGGAGTGAATGCCTGTGCCATTTGGATCGAAAAACAACTGAAGCTTAAGAGTAATCCAAATAACCCTGTAGTGGCAATAATTCCTGCTTACAATGTTGGTGGTATGCTGAATCGGAATGGGGTAAGTCGCGTAAATCAAGTTGGACCTGAAGAATATGGTTTTAGAGGAAGTGGACGTAATTTTGATCTTAATCGCGATTTCATCAAAATGGATACAGAAAATTCATTTACTTTTTCAACGATTTTTCAGGCCTTACAAGCGGATGTGTTTGTTGATACGCATGTTTCAAATGGGGCGGATTACCAATATACACTTACGTATATTTCATCGCTAAAACAAAGGCTGGCGCCTTCAATAGCTTCTTTAACGTATGATGAATTGCTACCAATCATGCACAAGAAATTAAAAATGGTTCCTTATGTTGAACTCAAAGGCGATACTCCTGAAAGTGGCATTGTAGCATTCAATGATTTGCCGCGCTATGCTATGGGATATGCTAGCTTATTTCACGCCATTAGTTTTACAGTCGAAACGCATATGTTGAAGCCTTTCCCAGAAAGAGTAAAGGTAACGGAGCAATTTATCGATGTGTTATATCAATGGACAAATCAACATATGGAAGCCATTGAAAATGCTAGAAAACAAGCAGGGGAATGGGCAGTCGAACAAGAACATCTTAAATTTAATTATTCATTGATAGCCATAACGGATTCAATCGAGTTTTTGGGGTATGAGGCAACAAGACCGATCCATCCGACAACACAAGTAAACCGATTATATTACGATCGAAGTAAACCTTATAAAAAATACATTCCATATTTTAACCATTACCACGCAACCGATTCTATTTCAATTCCCCATTTTTATAGTGTAGCGGGTAAAGAAAAAGCAATAATTGAGCGACTTAAAGCGAATGGTGTGATTTTTCAAGTGGTAGATTCATCCTATAAAACGAAATGCAAAGTGGCTATTGTACGCGATTTCTCGAGTTTAAGCAAGCCATGGGAAGGACATTTTAAGCACAGTAATACGAAAGTTGAATTTATTGATGAAGAGGTAATCATTGAAAAAGGAGATATCCGTATTGATGCTCATCAATTTAATAGTCAATTTATCCACGCTGTGCTTCAGCCTCAAATGGAGGATAGTTATTTCTCTTGGAATTTCTTCGATTCTTATTTACAGCAAAAGGAATATTTCTCTGCCTATGTCTTTGTAGATAAAATTGATGAGATCTTAACAAATAATCCTGCTCTAAAAAGTGCTTTTGAAACACGGAAATTAGAAGACCTTGACTTTCGGAAGTCTGAAGCGATGCAACTGCATTATTTATATCAAAATAGTCCATATTTTGAACAAAGCTATATGCGGCTACCGGTTTATTTTATCGACTAATCATTATTTTAGTCCATAGACATCTTTGAGATGCACTAATATATTTTCCTCTTCTGCCGATAATTTCTCTGATCTTCTTTCCATCATTTTATTGGCGTATTCTAAGGATTTTTCAATTCTAAATGGTTCGAGTGCATTGGGTTCACCCCATGAAAATGAAAGCGTGTGTTTAGGGAAAAAGCCAGCTCCGTATAGATTACAAGATACACCAACAACAGCGCCCGTATTAAACATGCTATTAATACCTGTTTTAGAATGATCGCCCATAAATAAACCTAGAAATTGTAAACCTGTATTGACTTCTTCTTTCTTCTCATAGCAATAAGAACGCACTGAGTCATAATTATTTTTTAGATTGGAAACGTTGGTATCTGCACCTAAATTACACCATTCGCCAATGTATGAATTTCCTAAAAATCCATCATGTCCTTTGTTTGAGTAGGATTGAAAAATTACATTACTTAATTCGCCTCCTACTTTACAAAATGGACCAATTGTGCTTGCGCCGTAAATTTTAGTGCCCATTTTAACAACGGCATTTTCACACAGCGCAAACGGACCGCGAATAAGTGCGCCCTCCATCACTTCTGCACCTTTGCTAATATAAATTGGACCTTCCTTTGAGTTCAAGGTACAAGCGGAAAGGATTGCTCCCTCTTCTAAATAAATTGAATCCTTAGGCCCAATTACAATAACATCTTTTGGGATTTTCTGATATGATATACTTTCTTTAATAAGATCGATATCATTGCTAATCGCCGCAGCATTTACTGAAAGTAATTCCCAGCGGTTATTAATTAGAATAGGCATTTCTCCTTTATAATTAATGATATTCTTTCCAGTCCCACTGATTGCCATTGTATTATTGCCAAGCATTAAGCGACAGTTGTCTTCCAGATAAACGATGGAAGCGACAAAATCTTCATTTGGAATAATACAAGCGTTTACGATTTTTCCATCGTTAAGCTCTTCGAATTCATCTCTCAAGTAACTTTCTGATTGAAAGCCTATATGATCATCAGGTAATAAAATTGACCATCGCTCCAGGTTGGTAAATAATCCTACGCGAATATCGCCAATTGGGCGCGTAAGAGAGAGAGGGGCAAAGCGTAAGTGTGCTTCAAAGTCGGATAAAATAATCTTCATGCTTAATTTTTTATTGCTTTATTGCTTCCGCGGAACGCTTACTCGTTAAGTATAATAAGGTAAAGGTAATACTTCCATTTAATAATAATAACTCATGCCCAAATGCATATCCGTTCAAAAGATCTGCTGAATTAGTTTGTAATAAATAACAGATAAGTGGCGATACCAAACAAACAATTGGAACCATTACGTTTCTTAGTGTTCGTTTTGTTAAAATACCAAAAGCAAATAAACCAAGTAAGGGACCATAGGTATAGCCAGCAATTAAGAATATGAGATCAACTATACTCTTATTATCCATCCATTTAAAATAAAAGACAAGAAGTAAGAAAAGCAAAGCAAAGGACAAATGAATGATTTTCCGCAACCTAATTTGTTGTTTTTCATTCAATGTTTTATTTCGTTCAAAGCCTAGTATATCGATACAGAATGATGACGTGAGGGCTGTAATTGCACCATCAACAGATGGAAATAGTGCCGAAATTAAGCCGATAATAAAAATAATAAAGATGCCAAGTGGAAGGTGTTTCTGTACAATGGTTGGAAAAACATCGTCGGGTTTAAAACTAAGTCCTTGCTGACTTGCATACAGATACAACACGCCGCCAAGGAAAAGAAATAGGGCATTTACAAGCAATAAAACAACGCTAAAAACCACCATGTTTTTTTGAGCATCCTTTAAGGATTTAACACTAATGTTTTTTTGCATCATTTCCTGATCAAGACCTGTCATGGCGATGGTAATAAAAGCGCCACCAATAACATGTTTAAGGAAGTAATCTTTCCGTAAATAATCGGTACTCCAAAGTTTAGTCATGTTTGTTTTTTCCAATTGATCCCAAATGTGACCCCAGCTCCAATTGAGCTCAGACTGAATGGCAAAAATGCATACCACTAGCGCTAAGAGCATAAAAACCGTTTGTAAGGTATCGGTCCAAACAATTGTCTTCACACCACCTTGTAAGGTGTATGCTATGATCATGACGATAATTAAAACACTCGAGAACCAGAAAGGAATGCCTAATGAATCAAAAACAAAGAGTTGCAGTACATTTATTACCAAATATAAACGAACGGTTGCTCCGAGCGTGCGAGATAATATAAAATATCCAGCACCCCATTGATAGGCAGTAAAGCCAAGGCGATGTTCCAAATATCGGTAAATGGAGGTGAGATTCAGTTTATAATAGATGGGAAGAAGTACGAAAGCAATGACAAAGTAGCCAATAAAAAAACCCAAGACCATTTGGTAATAATACCAGCCACCTTCTAAAACACCACCCGGAACGGAAATAAACGTCACGCCTGATAATGATGTGCCAATCATGCCAAAAGCAACTAAGTACCATGGGCTTTTTTTATCTCCTGTAAAGAAACTTTTAGCCGTTGTTTTTCTTGAGGTTAGGTAGGCAATAAAGAGTAGTAAGCCAAAATACGCGAATAGAACAATAGTTATTATTGTGGGTGCCATAGTTAATTTTTATGTTGTAAAGATATTAAAGCAAAGTATAAAATAGAATATTGTAACTAAAGTTTGTTAACATGCTAGTATATTTGCAATCAAAACCATTTTCATGACAGAACTAATCTTTTTTTGCTCCTTGCTAGTATCTACAGGATCAATCTTATTTATTGTTGTATTTTTTCTTCGCAAACATCAAGGAGTTGAACAGGTTATTTTAATGACGGAATTAAGAAAACAGCGACAAGAATTCTTTTTGCCAAATAGGGTTGAGGCATACCAGCGCGCTATACTATTTTTGGAGCGAATTAACCCTAATAGTCTAGTTATGAGAATGCAAAACCCGGAGATGCCCGCCTCTATGTTTCAGGCGCAATTATTAAAAACAATCAGGGATGAATATGATCACAATGTTGCCCAACAGTTGTTTATCTCACCATTGGGTTGGAAACTCCTTCAAGATGCAAAGGAGGAAACGATTAAACTCATCAATATTTCAAGTGGAAAAATCGGAGCAAGCACGGATTCTATTATGCTCTCTTCAGCTATTCTAGCATCTACATCTGAAGTTGGAGAATTGCCAACAAATATTGCAGTGGAATATCTTAAAAAAGAACTGCAAAGTTTGTTTTAATTAACGAACAACGTGAATAAATCCTTGCTTTTCGAAGTTTTCAAACACTAGTTTGTAAATATAAACGCCATCTTCTAGATCTTTACCACCTTTATCAACCCCTCGGAAGAAAGGAGAATCTTGGGATTGTTCCCAAACCAAGTTGCCCCAGCGATTAAATATATAAAGGGTAAATTCATCACAGGTCATGAAGTACGATTTTAAATCCAATTCATTGTTTACTTGATCTGAATTTGGAGTGATGACATTTGGAAAGTCAAAATCATCGAAGGTCATGGTATAGGTAATGGTTGCGTCAATCTGCGTGGTATCCGAAATACAGCCGTATTCTGAGGTCAAAAACGCCGTATAAATTCCCATTTCATTTTCATCTAAAGGAAAAGTACTGTTGAATAACGTAGAGGTGTAGTTGTTTGGTCCAGTCCACAAAATGGTTGAATTAGGCTCGCCAACAGCTGTCAAGAAAAAGTCATCTCCAGGACACTCAGGTGTATTAAAGCTGAGAACAGGAGGTACAGGTGTCGCCATCACATACATGTCTATGGTCGAATCTGTTTCACAACCAAAGGAAGATGTAACTGTTAAATTGATGGGATAAACACCGGCGTTATTAATAACTGTGCTTAAATTGGGCGTGGTACTGATTGGGTTTCCTGAGATGGTCCACTCGTATGATAAAGTTTCTCCTGTTGAAACCGATGAAAAGTTATTAATCACAAAACCAACATCTTCACATTGAATGGTATCTGCTGTATAAGATGTAATAGGTAAATCGTGCACAAAGAAATTTATGCTGATGGTGTCGTCACAAAAAACAGTAGATGAAAAGGAATCAACTGCTACCAAGGTCATGGTATTGTTTCCTGGGGTATTAAAAATGTAACTGAGATCTAATGTGGTATCGATCAACTGATTGTTGTAATACCAACCAAATTGGGTAAAGGATGAAATACTTGCCGTCGTATTGTCAAAAAGAACAGCGTCATCGATACAAGATTCTGCAATGGTAAAGTTGGCAGTTGGATTATTAAATACAGTGAATTGCTGTGAAATGGTATCCGAACAACCATTTTCAGTCAAAGCAATTAAATCTACCTGATAATTATTTGGACCATTAAAATAAACGGTGACGGTGTCACCAATTAAGGTATCATTATTTACGTACCAATAATTAGTAATGGTATCGTTTCCAAGTAAGCTACTACTAGCATTAAAAACGGCCGTTTGCCCGAGACACACGTCGTCAAAGCCAAAGGAAGCTATTGGGTTTTCGAAAACCTCCACGGTCGTTGAAACGGTATCTATACAATTTGCAGTATTCTGAACAATGAGGTCAACATTGTAGATCCCTGGGCCAGGAAAAGTGTGATTGAAGTTGAAGGTGGTGTCGGTATAACCATCAGATGATGACCAAAAAATACTATCAACAGCGGAGTTGGTAAATGAGGTTAAATTGTAAAGTAAGGTTTGATTTCCAGCACATACGTTCGAGTCTACAATACTACCAACGACTTCTGCAGGTAATACTTCGGTGGTTAAGTTGGCAATACAACCGTTCGAGGAGGTAATGGCACAATTAACAGAATCTTGGGTAATATTGGGAATATTAATGGTTTGACCAACACCTAATTGCGTATATGGTGGAGCAGCATCTGTCCAAACATAGTTTGCAAATCCTGCGGGTGCAGATAAGGTTGCAGAGTTGCTATTGCCATTTTCGCAGTAGAGTGCAGATAAATTAAGTGAGCTACACGAAGCAGAAACATAAGCGTATCCATAATGTCCTGATTGAGAACAATCTCCAGTTGCTACATCTAGGGTAACAGTTTGTCCAACATAATTGGTCACTTCAACCCCGAAAGTCGTCCAGTCTTTATATTGAAGACCACCACCACAATATCCCCATCCCGGATTTCCTCCCGAAGCTGCCTCTTGGTAGAAGGTACAGGGAATAGGATTTCCTGCTTGATCAAATAGTTGAATTTCGAAACGTGGTTGTTGCATCACACTATGACCTGGATTTTCTAAAACAACCGCATACTGAACAATAATTAAATTGGATTGTGGGGTTACCGTGAAATTGTATTGTAATCTAGCAGCCATTGCGCCAATCCCTTGACCATCTCCAACTCTAGCAGAATAAGTTCCGCCTGGAGGCACTGTTGACAATGCAAAACAGGTAACGGCAGGATCAATACCTCCAGTCATAATTTCGTGCTGACCAGGTTGAATTCCACCAGGTGTTGGGGTAGGCGTGTTGATTCCACAACAATTACCTACTGCACCAGACCAATTGACAAAAGAGTTTTGTGAAAAATCGGCATTGGGGCAACCCGAAACTTGAGAAAATGCTTTGTTTACCGAAAAAAGTGTTATGCTAAAGAGCAGGAAATAGAACGTTCTTATCATTTTTTTTATTTTTTTACTTTCGAAAGACGACGTAAAATTAAATAAAATTGCACAGAAGTAAAAATAAATAAAAGGTTACATATTAATTACGTGTCGAGGTGCTATTTTATTGATGAATTATTATTTTTTCGAAGCTTGCAATTTGCCTTTTATTAACTCGTAAAGCATTGGCAAAACAGAGATAAAAATAATTCCAAGACATACTAAATCTATGTTTTTTCTTATCCATTCTACTTCTCCAAGAAGATAGCCAGCAAGCGTAAGACTGAAAATCCATAAAAAGCCGCCCAATAAATCAAACAAGAAAAAACGATTATAATTCATTTTGCCTATTCCAGCTGCGAAAGGAGCGAATGTGCGAACAAAAGGTACAAAGCGTGCCATGATAATTGCTTTTACACCATTTTTTACAAAAAACAATTCTGTTTGATCAAGGTATTTCTTATTGACGATTTGTTTGGAACGAAATTTCAATTGAAATACGCGTAAACCGATTTTTCTTCCAATCCAATAATTACAATTATCACCTAGAACGGCAGCAATAAGTAATAATATAAGCAAGTACGATAAATTCAATTCCCCTGAAGCGGCAAAGATTCCAGCAGTAAATAAAAGAGAATCGCCAGGAAGAAAAGGCATTGCTACCAATCCAGTTTCAACAAAAATAACAACGAATAAAATAATGTAAATGGCGGATGAATAGTTTTCAAAAAACCAACTGAAATCTAATTTAATAATGTGCTGAAATATGGCAAAAAGTTCGTTGAAAAATTCCATGTTAATCGAGTTGAATAGTAGAATCAATAGAGGCTTTCCAAGCGAGTAAACCACCATCAACAATTATGATATCGGTAAAGTGAAATTCTTTCAATAATAAATTCCCAACTGCCTCCGCTCTTTTTCCAGATCTGCAGATAATGATCGTTTGTTGAGCAGGATTAAATTTCTCACTAATTGATGCCGTTTCGCTCATTGGGATGTTTGTAAATCCAATGTTGCCCAATTCATATTCATAATGCTCTCGCACGTCAATACATTGAATCTTAGAATTCCTAGCAATTAAATCGCTACAGTCTTGAGGTGATAATTGTTGAATTGACATGAAGCAAAGTTAATACTTTAAGATAAAAACAGAGGAAATCTTCGATCAATTTCAGAAATTATCATTCCTAGACTTGTGGACACATCTACTTCGCTTGTTTTAATATGTACAGCAGGATTTTCAGGCGCTTCATATAGACTGTCTTTCCCGGTGAATTGAAAAAGCACGCCATCCTCTACTTTTTTGTATAAGCCTTTACGATCTCTTTTAGCGCATTCTTCATAAGAACAATCGATGAATATTTCAATGAAGTTCTTTTCGCCAATGTACTCTTTTGCTGTTTCTCTATCTACTTTATAAGGTGATATCAAGGAAACAATCGCTATTTGACCTTGGTCATTCATCATTTTTGCAAGGCAAGAAGCGCGTCGCACGTTTTCCTTTCGATCCTCATCGCTAAACCCTAAGTCTTTACAAAGGCTAGCTCTTAAAATATCGCCATCAATGCAGAAATAATTAATGTTTTTTTCTTTGAATTTTTCCCCAAGCGCATTTGCTAGTGTTGTCTTGCCTGAGCCCGATAAGCCTGTTAGCCAGATTGTAAAAACGGCATTTTTATTTTTCATTACTATACACCGTAATTAAGGAAGGGGAATCGTACAATTGACCTGGAGAAATCATTAATTCATCGTATGGAATATTATCCCCATAGCGTTCGCGCATTATTTTCCTTACAACAGGTGCATCTATTTTGAAGTCTCTTAGTGGTTTCGGTATTGCTAATTCGAAATTAATACAGTTCATGTATATTTTGTAGACGAGTTCTGAACAATACATTTCTTTATCTGACCATGCAAAATAGGCGTCATAGTTTTTTCCAAATTGTAAGGCTGCATATTCCCTCATTTTTAAAAGAGATGCATTTTTTAGCGTATCTATTCCTTTAAATCGCTTTACGATATACGTTTGGTCAACACCACTACTAATCCATTCTGTCATTTTTCTTTTTCCAACTGGTTGCACAGCTTCGTATACATATGGGACATTATTTTCGATAAACACAATGCCACAATGGGAATATTTCGAATCTGTTGCGACTTCAACCGCTTGACTTTGTTTAGAATAGGAAGATTGAAAAATGATGTCTCCGTCTTGAACCTGGATTTCAGCGAGTTTATTTTTAAGTGCTATTTCTTTTGCTGGCTTTCGGTTTTTAAGTGAAAAAGAAACAGTAAAAATAAATCCACTTACTATAGCGGCAAAGAAAAAAACGCTGTAAATGCTGCGATTTATATTTTTTAATTTAAAATTCATATGTTCAAAAATAAGGAATTTAGTTCCCTAAAAAACATTATCTGTATCTTTACACCGTAAAATTAATGTTATGAAATTACTTGAAAACAAAATTGTACTAATTACAGGAGCCTCAAGGGGAATTGGAAAAGCGATTGCTCAAGAATGTGCCAATCAAGGTGCAACGGTTCTTTTTACTTATTTATCATCAGAAGAAAAAGCGAATGTATTGGCTGCGGAGTTAAGTGCTGCAGGTGTTACTGCTAAAGGATTTCGTTCTGATGCCTCCAATTTCAATGAAGCACAAAAATTAGTGGAGGATATAGTAGCTGAATTTGGAACCATTGATGTTCTCGTTAATAATGCTGGGATAACGCGTGATACGCTCTTAATGCGGATGACTGAAGAACAATGGGACGAAGTGATTAATACCAATCTTAAATCTGCTTTTAATTTAACGAAAGCGGTGCAGCAACCAATGTTGAGGGCACGAAAAGGGTCAATTATCAATATGTCTTCTGTTGTTGGAGTGAAGGGAAATGCTGGTCAGTCGAATTATGCTGCTTCGAAAGCTGGATTAATTGGTTTTACTAAATCAATTGCTGCAGAATTAGGATCGAGAAACATACGTTGTAATGCCATTGCCCCAGGATTTATTGAAACCGAAATGACGGAAGTATTAGATCAGACGGTGGTAGAAAGTTGGAGAAAAAGTATTCCTTTGAAAAGAGGTGGACAGCCCATTGATGTCGCCAATGCTACCGTATTCCTTGCTTCAGATATGTCTGCTTACATCACTGGTCAAACCATTCACGTTTGTGGTGGGATGTTAATGTAAATTATATCATGAATATTCGCCCTAGAAGAAATCGAAAGTCAGCCGCCATACGTAACATGGTGGAAGAAACCCAACTGGGTGTTCAGCATTTAATTTATCCTATTTTTCTGAAGGATGGGAAAAATATAAAGGAAGAAATAGCATCTCTTCCCAATAATTACAGGTGGTCGCTGGATCAATTAATTCCGGAAATTGAAACCTGTATGAACCTAGGTATCTATACCTACGATTTATTTCCAGCTGTTGATGAATCGCTTAAGGATACCATTGCTTCGTATAGTTATGCGGACGATAATTTTTACCTCAAGGCCATTCGAAAACTAAAAGAAACCTTTCCTGAAATCGCCATCATGAGTGATGTTGCCATGGATCCTTATTCGTCTGATGGACATGATGGACTCGTTGTAGATGGCAGAATTGTAAATGATGAAACACTTCCTATTTTAGCAAAAATGTCGGTGGCTCAAGCACAAGCTGGCGTTGATATCATCGGACCTTCTGATATGATGGATGGGCGAGTAGGCTACATTAGGGAAGCACTCGATTTAGCAGGATTCACTGACACTAGTATTATGTCCTACACCGCAAAATATGCCTCTGCGTTTTATGGTCCATTCCGCGATGCATTGAACTCAGCTCCGAAAGCTGGCGATAAAAAATCCTACCAAATGAATCCAGCGAATCAACGCGAGGCACTTTTGGAGGCCCAATTAGACTTTGAAGAAGGAGCAGATATGCTTATGGTTAAGCCTGCATTATGCTATTTAGATATTATTCATTTGTTGAAACAGCAATTTCCGATTCCAATTACGGCGTATAACGTTAGTGGTGAATGCGCTATGGTTCACGCTGCTGCTCAGAATGGCTGGTTGAATTATGATCTAGCTGTCTATGAAATGCTATTGAGCATTCGACGTGCTGGTGCTGATGGAATTTTGACTTATTTCGCAAAAGATTTCGCTGAATTTAATAAAAAGTAATACATTACATATGTCTATTTACTATATTGACAATCAATGGATAAGCCTTAATGATTTTGAAAATGTTATTGCTTCTAATTGTCAAGTTGAGTTAAGTGAATCAGCGAAAGAGGCAATCATTAAGTGTCGTTCTTATTTAGATGAAAAAATAGCAAATTCAGATCAATTAATTTATGGAATTAATACAGGATTTGGATCCTTGTGCAATACTGCGATTTCAGCTTCTGATTTAGGGAAACTTCAACGTAATCTTGTCATTTCTCATGCATGTGGAATGGGGGCTGAGATTCCTTGTGAAATTATCAAACGCATCTTACTTCTTAAAGCAATTGGATTGGCTCATGGAAATTCAGGTGTTGATGTTTTAACAGTAGAGCGCCTCTTGTTTTTCTATAATAATGATATTTTACCCTTGGTTTTCGAATTGGGAAGTTTGGGCGCTTCTGGTGATTTAGCTCCTTTAGCTCACATTTCTTTAGGATTAATTGGCGAGGGTGAAGTGTATTACAAGGGAGTTAAAATGCCTTCAAAAGAATTACATCATCAACTGGGAATTTCTCCTTTAGTCTTGCAGTCAAAAGAAGGACTAGCTTTATTGAATGGGACTCAGTTTATGAGTGCTTATGCTAGTTATGCAGTCTATCATTGTTCTAAAATGTGGCTTAAATTTAATAAAATTGCGGCCTTATCATTGGATGCGTTTGATGGCAGAAAAGAGCCGTTTCAATCTAATGTTAATGAAATTAGGAATCAGGTTGGGCAAATTGAAGTTGCGGCTTATTTCCGTCTAATTCTGGAGGGTAGTGAATTGCTTAATCGAACTAAAACGCATGTTCAAGATCCATATTCATTTAGATGTATACCTCAAGTGCATGGAGCCTCTAAAGATGTTTTTGATCATTGTGCAAAAATTGTTGAGCGAGAAATAAATGCTGTAACGGACAACCCTACTATTTTTCCGGATGATGATGATGTGGTTTCAGCAGGAAACTTCCATGGTCAACCTTTGGCGTTATCCTTGGATTTTTTAGCAATTGCCTTGGCTGAATTGGGAAGTATTTCGGAGAGAAGAACGTATAAATTAATAGGAGGAAGTAGGGGATTACCTGCATTTCTAACTGCCAACCCAGGCTTGAATTCAGGTTTAATGATTGTTCATTATGCCTGTGCGTCAATAGTTAGCCAGAATAAGCAATTGTGTACGCCTGCTTCGGTTGATTCCATAGATTCAAGCAATGGACAAGAGGATCATGTTAGCATGGGAGCGAATGCCGCTACTAAATTATTTCGAATCATAGATAATTGTTATTCCATTATGGGCATTGAATTATTAAATTCAGTTCAGGCAATTGAGTTCCGTAGACCTTTAGTATCTTCGCCTGTTTTGGAACAATTAGTTTCTGATTTTAGGGACGATGTAGACCGCCTAGAAGAAGATAGAGCGCTTTTTACTGATATGCAATTGGCCAAAAATTTTGTAATTAATACTATGAAACTATGAAAGAAACAGATTTAGATTTAACAATCGAGAATGACATGCAGCCAACGAGAGCACCAAGATTCCTTCTCATATTAGTAATATTAACGCTATTGAATACAGGACTTGCTTTATTAGGTGGTATTTTATCATTTTTAGCAGGAAAGCCATCACAGAAAGAAATTGAAGATTCAAAAGTAGAATTGGCAAGATCCATTGTTGAATTAAGAAAGCTTAAAATGGATTATTTTGTGGATGTATTTACAAAAATGGAAGCTATAAACGATGCCATGTATGCTAATTTCATTATGTTCAACCTTTTAGCGGTTTTTATCGCTGGAATTGGTGCTGCAAGCGCTTTTATGATGTTAAAAAGAATGAAACTTGGTTTTCATGCTTACATCGTATATTCTTTCCTATCGATTTTATCTGTTTACGCATTCGTTGCTCCAGTAAATGTTCCATCGATACTCATTCTGATTAATACAATTTTTGCAGGTCTGTTTGTGTTCCTGTACTCTCGCAATCTAAAGTGGCTTACGAAATAAGGTTAAAATATTTTTCCTGGATTTAAAATACCATTAGGATCAAAGACCTTTTTTATTTCGCGCATTATGTTTAGGCTTACCGCAGGAAAGGCAATATCCATATAGGGTTTTTGAACCAATCCAATACCATGTTCGCCTGAAATCGTACCGCCCATTCGAACCACCTCGGTGAATAATTCTCGAATAGCCACAGATAATTCATTGTCCCAAAATTCATCACTCAGCGTTCCTTTAATGATATTCACATGTAAATTCCCATCTCCAGCATGGCCGTAACAAACGGATTGAAAACCATATTTCTTCCCGATTCGCTTGATATGGTGCAGCAACTCTGGAAGCTGGTATCGTGGCACGACGGTATCTTCTTCTTTGTAGATTGATTGCGATTTAACCGCTTCGCCCGCTTTTCGACGTAGGGTCCAAAGGGTTTGTTTTTGAGCCGCTGAATCTGCAAATAAAATTTCATCATGTTCGAATGTCTCCAAAACGGTCATTATTTTTTCACAGTCAATCATTAATAGTTCAGGGTCGAATCCATCTACTTCAATCAATAAATGTGCGGCATGATTATCAGCAACTCGTATGCTGCTTTCTCCAATAAATTGTTGGGTCCAAATTAATGCGTCTCTTTCCATAAACTCAAGGCCACTTGGAATGATTCCCGCCATAAAAATGGCAGAAACTGCCTTGCAAGCATCTTCCGCATTGTAAAATGGCACGAGCATTAACAAATCATGCGTTGGATGCGGAATTAATTTGAGTACAATTTTGGTAACCACGGCAAGCGTTCCTTCTGAACCTACTATTAATTGGGTAAGGTTATATCCTGTGGCATTTTTTAGCACGTTGGCGCCCGTCCAAATTATTTCCCCTGTTGGAAGTACTACTTCTAAATTGAGTACATATTCGTTCGTTACGCCGTATTTTACCGCTTTAGGTCCGCCGGAATTTTCAGCAACATTTCCACCGATCGAACAGGAACCTTTACTAGCAGGATCTGGGGGGTAAAACAAGCCTTTTTCCTTTACCGCATCTTGCAGAACCTGCGTAATCACGCCAGGCTCGGTCGTTACTTGGTGATTCTCCTCGTCAATGTGTAAAATTTTATTGAATTTTTCCATCGAAAGCAACACGCCACCGAAAATGGGCAGCGCACCGCCGCTGAGACCTGTTCTAGCGCCAGCGGGAGTTACAGGGATTTTATTCAAATGACAATAGGCGAGGATCGCGCTTATTTGATTTGGATCGGAAGGCTTTAAAACAATATGCGGTGGAAACGACAAATCTTCTGTTTCATCGTGGCCGTAGTGCTTTAATTCCGCATCTAGGAGCGATAATTGGTCTCCTACAATCGATTTAAAAAAGTCAACATCTTCAGTTCGTATCATTCGGGGCAAGGATCGTTTTTATCAAGCGAAAATAATCATTATCAAGGTTTATTGTTTCGCTAGAAGCTATTTTATTAATTTGATGGTCTTAATAAAAGAAATTAGTAACAAGCTAAGTCAGTACATTCGCATCAACTATTTTTCTGATTAAACAGGAATTTAGAAGTGATTTTTAAGGTGATAAGTAAAAATTCTCACTATTTTAGCCTAACGCAATAAACCTGCGCATATACAACCAAATAGGTGTGCTTGAGGAAGGTTTATAGCGCGTATAAGTAAGTTATATGCTATGCTAACAAATGACACAACAATGAAAAAACTACTGACAATTGCAATGATTTTTTTAGCAACCTATTCATACGGGCAGGTTGACTTAGCCGACAACTTTAAACAACTCTACAAAGAGAAAAAGTATGACGAAATAATTAAGTATAAGCCAATGAAAAATGAAGACTTGACTGCAAAGGCTTTGTATTACAAGGCTATGTCGCATTATATGAAGTCCGAAGACAAGGACGCTATGAAATATTTTGACTTAGCAATTGAAAAAGGACCCGTTGACTATGATATGTATTATTACAAAGGAATGCTTTTGTTTTATGCCAACAAATTCAACGAATCCTTGCCATACTTTGACAAAGCAATTGCCTTATTACCAAATGAGCCTGACTTTTATGCAGGGAAAGGTGAAGCCTACTATTCATTAGAAAATAAAGATTCTGCAATTGTATATTTTGAAAAGGCTTCCAAACTTCCAAATTGTAAGACCAGAGTTTTGCTTTTAATGGGAGAAATCTATCAAGAGCAAAACAAAATTGAAAATGCTTTATCTGCATATAAAACAGCTTTGGGACAATTAACACCAAGTGACGACAGTTATCAAAACTGCTCATTCAACTTGGGACTAATGCAACAACTGACAGGAAAGTTACCCGAAGCAAAAGAAACTTTAGAGAAACATATTTCTGCTTATCCGACAGACTTTCATGCAATGGCAAAACTCATTCAAGTGTATTATTCTCTTACCGAATTTGACAAAGCACTACTATATAAACAAAAACTATATGCTGCTCACAAAGCAAAAAAATTGCAAGAAGAAATGAAAGAGATGTTTTGCTTTGACCAGTTTATTTGGAACGGAAAACGAGTAATGGCATTTGAGAACTTTGACGAACCAGACGACTTTATGTTTGTGAAACACCATTTTTATATAATGGACGACAATGGAAAAATCGCTTATCGTATTGACTCGGAATCAAGCGTTGCAATTAGAATGAACGGCTCAAAGAATAAATACGTTTTATGTTTAGTAAAAGGCGAATCTCATTTTACATATTGGCAATACGTTTTCAATGACAACTATAAATATCCCGAGTTAAAGACAGCAGTCTTGGACATCTTAAACGACA
Organism: Flavobacteriales bacterium; assembly: GCA_947475095.1. Taxonomy (GTDB): domain Bacteria; phylum Bacteroidota; class Bacteroidia; order Flavobacteriales_D; family Crocinitomicaceae; genus UBA952. Next base: position 1,837 of record CANJLG010000006.1, on the reverse strand, counting down.
AAGTAAAACCAAGTGCATCATTCATTCCTGGCAAGACAAATCATTAACTTGAGAAGAAGCACAGCATATAACAGCACCTACAAGAAATTGGCGGTTCAGTGGTTAAATGAAGCTTTGTACTTCGTATCAAGTTCAGTGGTGGCAGACAGTTTTCGTCTCCGAAATCGCCAACTTCTTGTAGCCGCAAAACGTTAGCAGCAAGCGTAGGACGACACAACATAAACAAAGAGAAGACATCTATGAATAGACTTTTTTTAATAATTCTGACTTTTTCACTTTTTGCGATTAACTGTAATGGACAGAAAGCTTTTAACCCAAAAATCGAGAAAGTCTTTCTTGACAAAACGGACACGACAAAAAACTGTTACACAATAATATATCCACCAAAACTTCCTTGGACAGGATATTTGTTTCTTATTCCAGGTTTTGGAGAAACAGCAGAAAATGTTTTACAGCAGACTGACTTGCCAAAAAAGTTAGCTCAAAATCGAATATTGACAATTATCCCAACTTTTCAAGATGGTGTATTATCTTTTGGCGTGGATAGTTTAAGCCAACAAACTTTTGACAAAATTTTAAAAGATGTAACTTCTAAGCACAAACTTATTGACCAAAAATTTTACATTGGCGGATTTTCAATTGGTGGTAGTTGTGCGATAAAATATGCTGAAAATGCTACAATTAAACCAACTGCGGTTTTTACAATTGACCCACCACTCGACTTTGAAAGATTTTATAATTCAGCGAAAAGAGATATTAGACTTTCAAAAAATAATGATGCCAATCAAGAAAACGTGTATATGATAGACAGACTTGAAAAAGAAACAGGTGGAAGTCCAAAAACAAATCTTACTGAATATTACAGTCTTTCACCTTATTCATTTTCAGACACAACACAGACAGCGATTAAGAAACTAATCAATCTACCTTTGAGAATATATACAGAACCTGACATAAATTGGTGGTTAAAAGAACGTAGTGCTGACTTTACAAGTATGAATTCGACCGAAGGTTCGGCAATGATTAATGAACTGAATAGACTCGGAAATCAAACTGCAGAATTAGTAACGACACAAAATAAAGGGTACAGAAAACCCGACAATAGAAGACATCCACATTCTTGGAGCATTGTGGAGAATGACGAATTAATAAAATGGTTATTGAAACAGAAATAACGCCAGCAGGTAACAAGGGTTTTGCGTCAGGCGGGCTGAAGTGAAAGCCTCAACCTTTGTGCATTTTAAAAACTTTTGTACATTAACCAAGCGTTAGTGCTTTTTATCCCGCCCGAACGCAAAGCCCCAAACCGTTATGGGCAAGTTTAGAGGGAACCAATCGACAATTTTTGACGTCTAATGAATTAGTAAAACTTAAAATTTTAAAAATGAAAACAACACTAACAGCATTTCTTTTATTGATAAGCCTAGATGCTTTTTCACAAACATCTTCTATTGGGATTCCTGACAGTGCTACTAATATTGCTGTTCCAAATGGGCTCGTTTCGTACGTAATTACAAATCCGCTAGGATATACCGGCAGTGGTTTTGCGAATTCGCCAGTAGCTGTATTAATTAACCCAAACAATGTTTCTAATCAACTTTATTTTTACGATCTAGACCTTAACATTCCTGCTGGCGCCACTATTACAGGTGTTGAAGTGACCCATAAACACGGAGGTTGTAACGCTGGGTCTTACACTATCGACTCTCTTTATTTCGCATACAATGGAAACATCATCAGCGGGGCAAAACGAGATTCAGCTTCAGCATTTACAACAAATATATCGGGAAACTCCTCAGACCTGTGGTCTGCTAGTTTAACACCAGCAATTGTTAAT
>CANJLG010000005.1 GCA_947475095.1 Flavobacteriales bacterium | reverse complement strand
TCCCGTCCAGACCGCACAGAACGTTAAAGCGTTAAAAAGAAAAGCCTCTATGGCTGGAGGATTAGAAAACCCTAGGATGTATCAAATATCTTAGGGTTTTTGTTTTTTAGTTTAATCCATTATTTATGGAAACATATACAGTTTATATTATTTGTAATCCCCAAAAAATTTATTACAAAGGCTTCACAAGCGATGTTTTGCGTCGATTGGAAGAACATAATTCTTTGAGCCAATATTCGATTTGATATGATTGATGTAACATTTAAAACATACAGTGATTCAAGAGGTAAAGATCCGGACGCCCACAGTAAAACGCTTAAATCCTATCATAAAATTCTCTGGAGTAAATCCCTGCCAAACGGCAAGCATTTTCATTTGAGTGAAGAGCATCCCAAGTCATATCTATATCACCAATCTGAACTAGGAACATTTTATCTTGGTAGCGATGCTATTACGCATTCGTATCGAAATCAACATAGGAAACAAGATCTAGTTAGACAGATTCCTGATGAGGTAGATGCGTTATTCGAAATTGGATCAACGATTGGAGCCTACCTGCTGTTTCCAAATAAACAAATCAACCGCCAACCAACCATAAATCAAGCTCGTGGGATTAATGCGTATATTGATGATCGCTTTGATTTAACATTGGAGTGCATTCGCAGACATTACTTAGGAATTTCAAGTCCATTAAGTAAGACATTAACTCGTTATCAATCCTTTTTCGACTTATTTGTAGATTTCCAGGGCTACGTTGATTTTTTCTTACTTAACGACTTAATCGATGCACAACATCACGTCAAATTCTATCTTCCCTTTGATGGATTTAATTCCATACCAACGTTTAATGGCATCGAAGATTATTTGATTTACAAAGAGGGAGTTACTGCATTTGTGGAAGGCCGAAATGAGAAGATGCGAGCACTTTATTTGTAATCTGTTTCCAACTATTTTTTAGGACCCAACATCTTTCGTAAAATCACATCGAATCCCACACAACCAATATCAAAAATTGACATTAAAATCAAACATAGACATTTAAAATGTTTGTTTTAAGCCGTTTTGTTGGGCTTTTGGCTTGGCTTGAAAATTGAATAATGCGAAGTCGTATTTACACATTCAATTTTTTAACTCATGGAAAAAGACTTCTTGCCGCACTTAAAAAAGATAATAGAGAATCCTCACCATGAACAAGGTGTTTTAATGGAACAAGTTCGGAAAGTCCTGTTGGAATATGATATCATCGATCAGAATGATTACACTTCCAAGAAGATTTCGGACATCTTTAAAGAATATGCAGCCAATCATTTAAGGAGCAATTCTAAAAAGCAAGTTCCTACGGGTATATCTTCATATGATGAGGCGCTGGGAGGTTTATTTCCTGGGGAATTTGTGGTAATTGGAGCTCGGCCCGGCATGGGAAAAACACAATTAATAGTAAATATGGCCTTGAATATAGCAAAGCAAATTCCTGTCTTGTACTACTCTTTAGAGCTTTCTGAATTAATGCTCACCTCACGGATTGCGGCGGCAATTTCTAAAATTCCTGCGGATAGAATTATTAATTCAACCATTACCGAACAGCAAAAGGAATCCATCATGAAGGTGGCTGAAGAAATTGAAAACTTGCAATTGTTTATCTATGAAAGGAATACAAATGGCATGTCCGGGTTTAAAGAAATGTGCAGGAAGCATGTGAAGGAAAAAGGGGTAAAAGTGATTTTTGTAGATTATCTCCAATTATTAAATTCTACTAGATACAGAAATAATAGGGAATTGGAGATCGGATACATTAGCAGGGAATTAAAAAATATTGCGCGAGAACTAACTATTTGTGTTGTTGCTACTAGTCAATTAAGTCGTTCGGTGGAACAAAGAGGGGGTGAAAGGAAGCCAATGCTCTCCGATTTGCGGGAGAGTGGTTCAATTGAGCAAGATGCAGACAAAGTAATCTTTCTTTATCGGCCTGAATACTATGGCATAGTGCTCGATGAAGATGGGAATAGTAATCAATATTTAATGGAATTAATCTTGGCAAAAAATAGAAACGGGCCTTTGAGGACAATTAAACTTAGACACGATCCGCAATTTACCTCCTTTGAATCCTTTGAACCTGAATATTTTTCATTGCCGAAAGATCGATTGGATGAAATAGAGGATGAAAGTGAAGAAGATGCCCCTTTTTAAGATAAAAATTTTGAGCCCTTACCTAAAATTTATGAGTCGAATTGATAACGACCTGAGGTTGTGCACCTGCAACCCATAATAAAGTGGGAGGCAGAATGGAGCTTCGCTAAGCATGCTCGTTCCACTGCGTTCCACACGCATGCGTATCGTTTTAAAGATAAATGGTAAGGGCTCTTTTTTAAAAGTAACGAAGAATAAGATGACCTTAGCGAATCAAATTGAAAATCAAATTGAAAAAAGGAACCGAAAGCCTCGCGGGTTTTATAAAAATAGGCAGGGAAAAGGGCGATTCATAAAAGATTATGAGCAAGCTGCCCTTTCTTTTTTGGGCTTACAAGGCCCAATTGACCTTTGCTCCTACTTAAAAGTTGATTTTTATGCTATTCAAGATCTAATTGCTAAACCAAGTTATCGTCATTATTTCATCCCTAAGAAAAGCGGTGGAAATCGCCAAATAGATGCGCCGAATCAATTGTTGAAACGGATTCAAAAAAAAATAAACAAGAGTCTGCAAGGTATTTATTTGGGGATCCAACCCACCTGCGCCCATGGATTTGTAATTCATCCCCGAGATCAGATAAAAGCAGCTAATATCGTTGAAAATGCCCTGCCTCACATTGGAAAAAAACAGGTTTTGAATCTGGATTTAGAGAACTTTTTTCCTTCTATTAAAGCAAAAAGAATTCGGGATTTGTTTAAAAGCGACATTTTTCAATTTACGGAAAACATGGCGAATGCAATAACTTTACTCACGACCATTAACGGACATTTACCACAAGGCGCTCCCACTTCTCCTGTGTTATCCAATTTGGTTTGTCTTCCACTTGACAAGCAATTAATGGCCTGGTGTGAAGAAAGAGAAATAAACTATACAAGGTATGCCGATGACCTAAGCTTTTCTTGTGACCAATCGTTTACAATAGAGGAAATTAGTAGCATTCGTTTGATCATTTCGCAGCATGATTTTCGAGTAAATGAAAAAAAGCTACGAAAACGGGCGAATAATAAAAAGCAAACGGTGACAGGCTTGGTGGTTAATGAAAAGGTGAATGTAGACCGGAAGTTGATTAAAAAGGTCCGTGCCATGTTATTTGATTTGCGACTTAACGGAATAAAAGCAGCCGCTCAAAAACATTATGATTCAATAGAATGCGTATCAGACAAGAATGGTGACGCGTTTCTTTCTAAGCTAAAAGGCTATATTAATTTTATAGGTCAAGTGCGTGGTAAAGAGGATGCGATTTATAGTAGATTCTTTGAGAGTTTTCTAAAAGTCAAATAATTCCTTGTTCAGTGAACCATTCTTCTAAGGTTTTCCAATCTACCATCAATCCAAAGGGTAGGGCAATATTTGTAATCATTGGTGTGCCATCGCAAACATCATCGATATACAAAATTCCTTCTTCAAGGGTTTTTTCCCAATTCCATGCAGGGGGGTGAATCTTAAGTTCCGTGCATTCTGTGATCGGTAATAGTTCGTTGTTTATATCGTTTAAGAAATCCAGTGCTGCCTGAAGTGAACCGTCTGCAAGATCTGCTCGGTAGGTATTCAGAATAATTCGGTGTCCAGCATTTTGTAATTTGCGGATAACGGCAAAACTTCGTGGATTGACTGCACCAATTTCAGGATAGGCATGTTCGACAACTGTCCCGTCAAAATCCAAATAAATTGTCAAAAGATTCATAAATGCAAATTTACGATTCTAATCCATACTTTTCCATCTTCGCGTTGAGCGTGTTGATCGCCCAACCAATTGCTAAAGCTGTTTGACGTTTATTTCCGTTGAAATGTTTTAGTACCTTTTCGATGTGTTCTTTTTCTACGAAATCCCAATTCATGGGCTTGTTTACCGGCTCTTGACTTAATCGCTTGGGTAGAACTTCCGCAGAAACGATTTCATCATTAAATACATAAAGACGCGAAATTATATTTTCAAGCTCTCTTATATTACCCGGATAGGTGTAATTCAGTAATATTTCAACTACCTCCTTGTCTAGAACTAACTTTTTGTTTTTTTTAAGTTGCTTTTTCTTTTGCATTAAAAAAAAGTCTATCATCGTTTTAATATCCGTTTTACCTCTTTGCATGAGCGTAGGAACATCTAATTCCACCACAGATAAGCGATAGTAAAGATCCCAACGGAAGTGTTTTTCTTCGCATAACTTAACCAGGTTTTGATTGGTGGCCGCAATAATTCTAACATCTACTTTTTTTGGTTTGCCACCGAGCGGCATTATTTCTTTTTCTTGCAAAACACGAAGTAAAGATTGCTGCATGTAGGGAGAAATGTCCCCTATTTCATCCAAGAATATGGTTCCTTCATCTGCCATCTCAAATAAACCAATCGTATCTTTATCCGCTCCGGTAAATGCCCCTTTTTTGTAGCCAAACAAGCGCGATTCTAATAACTGATCATTAAAGGCCGAACAATTAACCGTTATATATGGCTTTTCTTTTCTAATGGAATTTTTGTGAATGTATTTAGCCAAATTTTCTTTGCCTGTGCCACTTTCTCCGAGAATGAGTACGGTAACATCATCTGTTTGCGCCACTTTTTCAGCATTGCTATAGACGTTTTCTATGGCTGGCGTAATTTTATAGTCTTCATTTGGTCCAACGCGTTTTATTTCCTCTTGATGATATAGCGCGGTAACTGGCAAAGAGGATTTTGCAAAGTCAATTTTAATAATTTCCGGTTTGTCTTTTAGTGCGGTATGCTTTGCTTCTCTTGTTTGATATAGCGTTGTATTCAAGTTCATGCTCATGTGGCTTAAATACCAAACCACTTGCATGGCCGGTGTGCCTGGAGAAACAAAAAGAGCAATTTGGTCATCCTTTAAGCTCGCTAAAAACGGCGTGACTTTGGATTGGATTTCTCGGTGATTTATGGGATCGTGAATATCCAAATAAACGGATTCAATGATTCGCTCCGGGTAGTTTATCCTTAAATAATTGACTAACAGCTCCGTTCGTGTATCGTCTCCTTTTCGGGTGGAAAGAATAAAATGGCGATCCCCTTTGAAGAAGTATTTGTGAAAAATAGAGGTGGGACCAGTACTTAACACCTCTCCATTTTCAAAGTCATTATTTTGCGCCACCCAAGATATCAATGTTTTCATTATCAAATTTTGATATAAATATATTAAAATTGATAGACTTTATATGATAATGTTACTAAAATAGCACTATTATAACATGGCACAAGAATTGCCAATTGCGAAATGGCAAAAAAATGGCTAAGAGTGAAAAAAACACACCCCTTTCACTTCGCTTTACCCACGAATTATTCTATGCAGGTATACTGCACAATTGAATGTTAGTTTTGAAACGAATTAAAAACAAGGCCTATGAAAACAGTACTCATTCAACGCTTTACGGAAGAAGAACAAGAATTTAATACGCGCTTGTTATCAACATTTGAAACCATGTTTTCTGCCAATTCATTCAATAACTTAAAGGGCATTCTCCATTTAAAAAGAACCTATTTCAGGAAGTTAAAGGAAATTCCCCAAGCTGTTGTAAGGACAAAAAATATTAAGAGCAAAAGAGGTGATAAATCAACATTAGTTCATTTTCAAGATGTAGATCAATTAACAAATTTTCTTTGGACATACTCATCAGACAAACTAAACTAAGATATGGAATCAGAGGGTGGTGGTGAGGTAGGGTTATTTAATATAGCTAATTGCTCTTCTTTCCATTTATTAATTGAAATTATTGAAAGTTCTTTCTTCACTTTGGATATTTCATTTAATAATTCTTCATAAGTCTGAATTTCCTTTTCCATTTTCATTATTGATTTTTGCTCACTAATTTTTAAAGAACTATTAATCTCTTGATTTAGTTCTGACTGAATTTCCAATTGCCTTACCATCGTATCATGCTTAATTCTGTCTATAATATCGTCATATGGACCACGTTCTGTCATCATTTTAAATAAAATGGGAGCAATTTCAATAAATATGAAAAGTAGCGTAATCAACCATTTCGAAGCCCACAATGTCCATTCTTTTTTTGTGAGTTCGTTTAGAGCGGATAATCTCGCCAACAAACCATCATTTTGAGCTTGTACAGTCTTTTGATTAGCAACCTCTTTTCGTAATTGTTCCTCGCGCTGTTCAATTTTCTTATTTATTTTATCAATTTGCCCAAAATCTTTTATATTTAATGCTGAATATTGACTATCTATTTTTTGATAATCAACCCCTGCATTTTTTGCTTTTTCTAAAAGATCAGTGTAATAGCCACCTTTACCAACTTTTCCACTAAACTTCCCAGTATTCCATTCGTCATTTTTATCTTTTTCTGACTGTTCCCAAAAAGTTTTTTTTGAGTCAATAATATTTTGCCTTGACAGATTATCTTTTTCAAGTTTACTTTTCTCTTGATTCAAAGATTTGATTTGTACATCCTCAGTTGCTGAACGAATAATTTTCTTTTGAACTAGTGAAATGTCTGTGTCAATTTTGGCATTGATTTCTTTTTCAAACAACTTTAGTTCTAGTGGAGTTGAAATCACAAAGCCTAATATTATGGCCATTAGTAATCTAGGAAACGCTTCGATTACCTCTTGTTTGGAAATCGTTTTTTTTCCGTCCCCTACTCCGAAAGAAGCAACAATATATCGATCTAAATTAAAGATTAAACACCCCCAAAAAATTCCGAACGGAATGGCTAATTCAAAACTCTTAAATGCAGTAAAAAAACCATAACCTCCTGCAAAACTCGCCATTAATGCGGTGAAAACAATCGTTCCTCCTATACCAAAATATTTGCTTTTTTCGGTTGGAACTTGTTCAAGTACTTCAAGATTTGCTCCTGATGACCAAAGAAACAAAGTCTCAATACGCCTAAAAATAAAATTCCCCATAACAATAAATTTACGTTTAAAATAAACTTTTAATAACTAAATTACTTTCTTTAATGATATTATTTAATAAATATTCTGGAATTTCAAGTTCAATCATTTTAGGATTGGCATTAATATTATATATGTTATTGGCACTTTGAAAATTAGGAATTTTGAATTCATTAAATTCTATTACTGGTGTTTTGACATCAATTTTTTTAAAATTCAACTTGTAATCTGGTATTTTTATTTCATAATTAAAATTTGGAGTCCCAACCAAAAGAGATTCCATTAATGGCTTTGGAAATACATAAATATCCAACGCTTCCTCAATAACACTTAGCTCACCATACACCTTAATGAGCAATCTTACATTCTCCTCGAAAAAAAGTCTTGTTTTTCCAGATGAGGCCACTTCTCCTATTCCAAAATTTATTTCTACTTTTTTTGCAAATTCGGTTTGCCATTCTAAATAAACAGCTTTCGTTGTTAAAACTAAATCACGATCAATCTTAAAGAAATGGATTAAAGGTTTTTTATATACTTCAACTATAATATCCTTCCTAATTAAAGTGATGCTATCGAGCGCTTGAAATTCTAAGGAATAGTTACATGTATCAGTTGGATTTACAGAATAGTGATTCGTATCACTTACATCGATGCGATTGTTATTATCAATAAAGATCACTTTTGTTACATGTTCCGCTTGCCAAGTAATTTGTACCTGTCCGTCTTCCTCAATTTTTATTAATTCACTTGCAATGTTAATTAATGGTAAATCCAATACACCAATTTCGATGGTGTTTTCTACTATATACTCTTTATTTTGAAAGTCAACAATATGTAGTGAAAAGCTTGAGAACTCATTAATTATTATATTTTTTTCACCTTTTAGTGGAACATCTTCTATTCCGGAAATAAAAACCTTTTTCGCATATTTCACCTCCCATTTCAAGGTAACTTCTTTTCCTTGCAACACTGTGTTTAAATTTGACTCCCAAGTAATTAATTCAGGTTCTTTTGATTGGTTTGCCAAAGCGATTGCCTCCGTAATTTCTTTAATAAATACGCAGTTATCTGTATCACAAAGACAATCTCGCCCAATTTGTTCGTCTATTGCCCTATCAAGTCTTCGTTTACATCCAGTGCATCTTCTATTTTCAGAAGAAGTGAATACATTTCGAATGCTGATAAATATATTCAACATAATTTATTTCTTAATTATTCTTATGGAAGGAGAAGCTTTCTTTACTATTTTTATTTGAATGGCCTCTTGAATTTTTGATAATATTTCATTTCTGAAATGGCAATTATAGTCAGGACAAGTTTGTTTTTGACTTACTTGTTCCTGAATAGCTCTAGATCTAGGCCTCTTACATAAAACACATCTTTTTATTTCAGGCATTGAAATTTGTATTATCTATTCGCTTTGACTATCTTGGGTACTGTTTTCTTTCGAACTCGAAGAATCAACATTGGATTGGTTTTCGTTGATTTCAACGCCCTTTGTGTTGTCTTCATTTATAGTTGTATCAGTTGAAGTATTTTGAGCTAAACCAACTTTGAATTCTTCCTCCAATACCATGCTTTGCGGACTTTCTTCAACTGACTCCTGACCTTGTGACATATTATTATCAGAATCTGTGTTATCTTCTAAATCAGGTTTTTTAACAGAAACCTGAATGGTTATTTCTTCTTTTTTCTGGATAGTTATTGTGTTCGTATGATAGGGTTTCTCCAAACTACTATCTATAACATTCAATAAAGCATAATCCTGAAACCTTTTAATTTCGCCTGCTGAACATTTAAAACCAGCGACTTGTTTTCTTATAATATCTACCACCAAACCAATTTGAAAAGGCATATAAAAATTAGCCCTAAGGCAGTTATTGTCAACAGATGAATAAAAAACCCCCATATTCGGATGTGTATGTATCCAAATCAACATCAAAGCATCCTCTTCTTTGCATTTGTTTGCAATTGAAAATAAGGATTCCTCTGACATTTCAACATAAGCCCTGTTAGCGTCACCGAAACCTTCGCAATAACTTTTAACAATTACAAATTCTCCAATCTCGTCTTTAAAATATTCCCCAATAAAAATCCCTTGCGATTCATTACCTGTTTCCTTATAAACATTGTTTCCATGACCTAAAAATGCGTTCCATGCGAGATTATTTATATAAACAAAAAAACTTGGAATGTGGTCAGAATGCAATTCTTTTCTAGAATGTAAAATTTGATATTCTTTTTCCTTTATTTCTGACGAAAGTTTTGCCTGAATGGATTTTGTTTTTATAATCTTCATATCATCACCAATATTTTTTGAATTTCATTATTTAAAACACTTAACTCAATAATATCGTTCTTTACCACACCGAACTCTGACATTGACAGATTTAAGAAAAACGTGTGTTTGTCATTCGTTAAAAAAAGACTTTTATTGATTGACCATTTCGACGTAACGGGGTGATCTTCAGTGTAAGCCGACCTACAATCCAAACACCATCTTTCATTATCGTAAACTTCAGATTTGAATTTTTTAATTAAAATTCCTCTATTACATTTTTCGCAATCAATTTCGTAAATAAACTCTTCTGTCCAAGAAATATAACATTCGAGATTATGTTCCATTTTTAATTCTTCAAATAATTCTTTAAATGTGTTACTGCCATTTAATTTTGAGTTAAAAATGGGTAGGTCATGGCTGCTATGTGCGGAACATTTCTCGCTTTTTTCAATATCAATTTCTAAAATCCTGTGATACTGAGCCGAATATTGTAACATCTTGTTATGTAATTTTGACTCGCCTTTCAAGAATAAAATAATTTCTGTTGCCACGAACACGCCTGCTAATGCAGCCGCCACTTGTATGGTAGGAATATGACGTAATTGCGTGTCATGCATTTTTAACTTAGAACAACTTTGACGTCTTCCATCAAAGGTGGCATCGCCAATAAAATCTCTCAAACAAGGATCTGATAATGATTGATTGGGGAAAAACGAAATTTGAACAACAAATTTCTCAAACCCCATTTCATAAAATGGTTTTTTGAGCCGAACGCACCAATCATTAATATAAACGCGTGCATTTTTTGTGTCCACACAACAAACGACTAAATCATGATTTTTAAATACTTGACTTCCTATGTCTTGTATTTTAGCATCAACACCAATAATATTTGGCGAATCATGCAAGCACATTTCGGTTAGCCTTTCAGCAGCAACCATCGCCTTTGATTTTCCGATATCTTTTTTAGTGAACAAGGTTGTCCTTGAAAGATTTGTGTTTTCAATCGGATCAAAATCTACCAAGGTGAAATTTCCAAACCCCATCAAAACGAGGTTTTTTAATAACTCGTTACCTCCTGCACCCACCCCAACAACAAGAATTCTTGTATTGCGTATGACATCTCCCACTTCCTCACCAAGCACCAAATTTTGTCGAGCAAAAAAACCTGGATCACTCATGTTGTTTTTTTAATTATTGATATTTTCTTTGGTTCAATCGCCGTTGAATCAGTACCTTTCTTTACGATTGAAATTTTATTTACAACACCTCCTTGATTTTCTGAACCAACTTTTTTGATGATTAATTGAGGTTTTGTTGTGGGTTTAATTACAATTTCCCCTTTCATGGCCATATCCCATGGCCAATTTATTGGAGTAACTGGACGCATATCACGCTCCACCCAATAAGCTCCTGCATCAGGATTAAAATGATTACTATTTTTTTCGTCGGTAACTATACTATCTTGATTTATCATTGCTCCTAATGTCAAAATATAAAACCATAAACCATGATCTTTCGCAATCATCCATGCATTACCAAAACATATAGTAGTTGTTCCTTTTATATGTTTATTAAAAGCCTCAAAATTTGCAGAATAGACTGTATGAGGGCCATTATCTGATCTTTTGGATTTTAAAACTTCTTCATTAATCGTAATTTCGGCAGTTGCTTCAAAATCATCACGTTTTTGGCCTCGGGCGATATAAACAGGCAACCTATATTTCACGAAGAACTTTTCAGGATACAAACCATTAGAAGGTGCTAAGGAAATGTTTCTTTCGCTTCCAGTTAACTGATCTTCGTAACTAATTGTAATATACCTCGAAACCTCTCGATCTCTCTGAACTTGCTGTAATAAGGTGAATTCTTCTTTCAGCAGCGTGTCATTATAAAAATTACTCATATAGTAGTTTTATCGTGCACCGGATACTTTTGCAACTATCATTGCTTTATCACCGTCTTGGAAACCTAAATTTTGCAAGGTAGTATTATCATCTACTGTGGCAGAACCTTTAAGCAAACACCATGTTTCCCCTGCTGGAGGTGGTGGAAGTCCTAAATCGGTATTGGTTAAAATGTCTTTTGGTTTGACTATTGAAAAGTCAATTTCAGGTACTTCGTATTCTTCACCTGTAGTAGAATTTACTAAATGTAATGTTGCCATAATATATAACTCTCCACATCATGAGAGATTTAGTTAATAATAACTTCGAGTGATGTGTAAATCGAAATTTTTTTACCAAATCTAAAAAAAAAATGTGTGAAAATATAATTATTCGAAACATATTTCATTATTCTTTTTATTATTCTTTTTCATCAACCCATTTAATGAGTAAAACTATTTTAAGAAATTAAATTCAAGATAAATAAACTAACTTGTTTCATTTGTCAATAATTTGAAAATATGAACAAGACGTGTTACCAACGTTTTTTCTGGGTCAGAATTGTTTTTAACAAAATTGAGCATTGTTTGATTATTTTTTCAAACATCTCTATTTCCTTCATGGATTCCTCAAAATTGAAAGTATAGATCTCTGGAAGCATAAAATGTGGGATAATATCAACGAATAATATTTCTGTTTTATCTTTGAAAAGTTTTAGATTTAAGGAGAATCTTTTTATATCATTCATTTCTTTATAGTAATCCAATGTGTTAGCGATTCTATCCAGCATTTCAAAATGGTTTCTATGATTATGATAACAGAATTGGTAAATAATTTTGTTCATGATTAGGTTATATTATAATAAATACCTAAAAAAAATAGAATAATTGTATTGGTTTTATTAAATTTATGACGTTAAATGTCACTTCAAAAAAAAATCATGAAAAGTATTTGTTTTATAATCTGAATAGCAATTAGTAATTGGTTTATCGGACAAATTCCAAATTCAAATAAACATTTTTAATGATAATCTTATGAAATACAAAACATTAATTTTTTTTAATCGAATCTAAATTTAAGTTTCAAAAAAATAAATTCTATGAAGTCAATTTTATATACAATTCTCTTTTTCTTTTTAGTCAATTTTTCATACACACAATGTTTATCAGGAGATTGTAACAATGGTTATGGAGTTTTTAAATATGATAATGGCACTTATGAAGGTTATTTTCAAGATTCTAAAATAACTGGAAAAGGAACTTATAATTGGAATAATGGTTATAAATATATAGGTGATTTTATCGAAAACAAAAGAACTGGAAAAGGGAAATATTATCTTAGTGAAGAATATACTGGTCACATTTATGAAGGTGACTTTAAAGATAATCATGCTACTGGGCAGGGGAAATATATCTACCCGAACGGAGACCAATTTGAAGGTAGTTTTGTTGATATGAAATTCAATGGCTGGGGAACGTATTTCTTTTTTGATTTAAATCGAAAATTTATTGGAAATTGGGTAAACAGTAAACGTACTGGAATTGGTAGATATTTATTTTCTGATGGAGGTTATTCTGATGAAGCTTATTATGAAAATGACGAATTCAAATATTATATTCCAAATTCTACAACCTCCAATTCAACCACTACCTCTAATACAAACAATCAAAGTAATTCAACTGTAACTGACATTGATGGTAACTCATACAAAACAGTTAATCTCGGAGGAACAATTTGGATGGCTGAAAATTTGAGAGTAACAAGATATAATGATGGAGCAGAAATCCCTTTTGAAAAAGGTGGGGGTAATGATAGAAATTATGGTGCTTATATGTATCCAGATTTAGTACAGAATATTTCAATTGAAACAATAATAAAAGAAGATGGGTACTTATATAATGGATATGTAATTAAACAGGGAAACGTCTGCCCTCAAGGATTTAGATTACCAACAAAAATAGATCTTGAAAACTTTTGGAATAAATATGTTGGTGATGAATGGACTCCTAATTTTGCTTTATACAAGAAAATAAAAACATATGAGGCACCATTTACCATAAAAACAGGTGGATTTTATAGTGTGAAAACAGTATATTGTTCTAATTGTTCCTATTGGACTGAAAAGCAAAAACAAAATAACCCTTGTAGTACATGTAAAAATAAACGTTCTTGGACAGAACAAGGTGAGTTTAGACCTGAGGTAACTTATAATAGAACAGCAACATATCATACAGGATTTGGAAAAGGAACTGATGAATATGGCATTGCTTTAGGACTGACAGGTCACTATAGTGCAAGTAATCGTGAAGTGACATCCGGCTCAGGAATTTGGTCAAATACGTTAGATTATTGGTCATCTAATTCTACCGGAATAAAAGCGTTTTATGGATTATATATAAAATCAGACCTTACCATTAATAAACCAGATAGCCTTTCAGCATCAGATTATTTTTCAATTCGTTGTATTAAAGAATAGAGTTTATACTGTATATTATTCATTCCATTTCGGAGAAACTATTGGTTCTTTTGGAATTCTAATGTTTCCCCGAGTATATGCGAATGTATTAAACCAGTCTTTTCTTTCTTGGGGCCAAGTTGAAATTTCAACTGCGTATTCTGCGGTGAATTTGTTCAAATCATACTCCAGTGTGTCAGAATATTGAGCAACGCTTGTTGGCTGAGGGTTGTTATTAATTGTTTGAGAAAACAAATTCGAGGCTATGCAAAGTGATAATGAAGCAAGTAATATTTTCATGGCTTTATTTTTTTATTAATTATTCTACTAAAATGGTTCTTATTGGCGACTCTTTATGGAATTAACAAACTAATTACATACAGATTTATTGAGTAGCTTCTCGTTATTAGTGTAGGTGCCTTCATCAATACGTTTTCGACAATCAGGATCATCGGTGTAATATATTTCGTAAAAGGGACCATTTAAAATACCTTGTTCATACGTGCGACTGAAATATAAAATTCCTTTTGTGTCATATTCTGAACTGATTCCATTCGGAATGCCTTTATCAAAAGAATATTTTTGAAACACTTTCCCGTTTTTATGAAAATGAGAAAGACAAATTAATTTCCCGTTTTCAAAAGTGTATTTTGCTATTAGATTTCCCGCGGAATCTTGGTCGACACATTCACCGGTAAACAATTCACTATTACGAAAAGCTTCCTCAGTAATTTGGGTTCCCATGCTTATTGCTGCCCAAAAATAGAGATCACCGCACCACTTACCCCTTACTATCATGGCATTCTGATTTTCTGATTCTGAAAAGAAATTATTACCACAACCAATTGTTATTTCTTCGACTAAGATTTCACTTTCGTTCGCTTCTTTTAGAACGATTTCACTTTTTGAAATTGATTTGAACGGTTCCAAAGCGTCTTTATCAAGACCAGCCAACAAGGTGGAAATTTCATTAGGGTTGCTTGTCGGATCTTTTAATTGTTTTTGGGTTTCTTGTGAAAAACAAAAAATTGAGTTCACTGAGATAAAGGTAAAAAAGAAGGTATTCATAAATAATTAGTTTTCGTTTTGAACCATAACCAGAATAACTGAATTTGTTTCAATTTTTTAATTCAGTTGCTTTATTGTGTTGGTTGGGATAAACGTATGATTTAATGTAACCATTTAAGAATTCTTTATTTATTGTGGTGTATCCTATGTTTAAGTTTCTATATCCAGGAATTATTGATTTTTACAAGATTTAATATAAGTCAAGTGTTATGATAAAATACATTTCTTTAATCGGAATAATATGCTGTTTGGAATCATGTTCAGTTTTTAAGAAAAACGAATCCTATTATCCAAAGAAAAATTTCAGTAGGGCTGATTCTAAATTTCCACCATGGAAACCAAAAGAATCTGAAAAACTTATTGCCCCTTCAACATTTTCAAATTCAACTTTACCATCACCTGATTATTCAAAAATGTCAGAATTTGAGCAAGCGGTAATAAATACGTGGGATGAATTTACGGAAGAACAGAAAGCGTTTTTTCGTAGTTCGGTCATCTCAATTGAGAAGGTAGATTCATTGTTATATATCAAAAAATAGAGACATCTAACATCTATAAACTCGCTTTCCTTTAACTCATTGTAATTACCATTTTTAAAATCTACTATTTTAATTTAAAACCATTTCAAATCATCTCATATATGATCTTATAAAATTCAGTTGGATTATACATTGAAATATCAAGAAGCTAACATTTATTCACCTTGCTCATCAAAACAATTATGAAAATAGTTCTTTTATCTTTTGTCGTATTAGTTTCATATATTTCCTATTCTCAAAGAAATATTGAAGATAGTTTGAACTTGGCCAAAGTCGATGAAATACACAAAACTGTTGAAAGTAAACTAACAGGTTCGGTAACCAATCAAGACATTGATCAATTAACAAATTTTCTTTGGTCGTATTCATCAGACAAACTACAATTTATTTGTTTAATGAATGATGATTTGAATGTTTTAAATAAAAATCCTAATCAAAAAATTGACGAACATTACTTAAATGTGGCGTTATCAGAACTCAAAAATAAACAAAATGTTACCGTAGAGCTCACTGAAATTTTGGACTATTACGATTTTTATGACAACTACAATAAAAAAAGTGACTATATGTTGGTTTATAAAATACATTTTGTAAATAATACAAGTTTTGGAAAAAACACCAATAACCTTTTGGACTTTAGGATTGACGTAATCAATGGAGAAATTACAGCCATTATTTGTCAAGCGGATAAAGTCTGAAAAATATAATTTAGAGACTTGCCTAGCATAATTTATTTCCCAATTGGTGCGAAACGATACAAATAATAGCAGTAAGCGATAAGCTATTGTATTAATTTTGATTATTGAAGTTTGCGATAAATGTTGCTTTCGATTGAATCACCACTAAAAATAACCCAGGCTTTCTTCCGCTAAGGTGGATTGAAAAAAATAGGTAATTCATGCCTGATTATCAATAAAATCATTATATTTGGGTGTCTTAAAATTTAGGTAGAACACTTTAAAATCAATACATGAAAAAATTATTTAAATGGGTCATCAAATTATTTGTTGGCGAAGCTGTTGGAGGAATAGCTGACGGAGTTGCAGATTCTGCTGGTGCAGCTGTTTTTGATAAAGTTGGAGAAACTGTTTCTGAATCGGTTCAAGAACATGTATCTGAAAAAGTTGATGAAAAAGTTGGCGCTATAGCCGATAAAAAAATCGACGAGAAGATTTCTGAGTAGAACATTCAACGTTCATCTGAAATAAAGTTTTCTGAATTCTGATTTTTCAAAAATCAATTTTTTCAAAAACCTTCAAATAATGCTAAAAAAAGACGTTTTTTGATGAAAAAAACGTATTTTTAAGTGAAAAAAGCATGTTTTTGACGTTTTTAAGAAATGGACGGATGGAAATTTGATGCGCTTTAGGCTGAACACCTATTTTTCCTATTGAAATAAAAAAACGCTCTTTTTAGCCTCTTTGATTAGTATATCATTGGATTAATACTACTTTGCACTCCCAAACTCAAACCCTCAGCGTGTGAAAACTATTTATCCTTTTTTTTGTTTGTAAAATATGAACGAAAATTTCAAATCAGGTTTTATTTTTACCCCTTATCAAGCGCCTGAGCAATCAAATTTTGAAAGGCTTTTCGAGATTTTTAGTGAATTGATTACGCACACCTCTGGTGATGTGGACGAAGCCTTAAATTGGTTTAAAATTTTAGACGAGGAATATAAATTGACAAGTGACGAGTATACGCTGGATGATTTTTTGGAAGATCTAAAAAAGAAAGGCTATCTCAGAGAAGAAATTAAAGCAAAAGGTCCAGCGGCCTTAAAAATTACAGCAAAAACAGAACGTGCCCTTCGTAAAAATGCGATGCAACAGCTCTTTGGAAACATTAAAAAAAGTGGTTCTGGCAGTCATAAATCAAAAAAAAGTGGTCAGGGCGATGAGTCAACAGGAGAATTTAGGAATTTCCAATTTGGAGATAGCATCGAACAAATATCAATTACTGAAAGCTTAAAAAATGCGCAAATAAATCATGGGATTGGTGAATTTACCTTAGCTGAAGAGGATTTGATTATTGAAGATACGCACCATAAATCTCAAATGAGTACGGTGCTGATGATCGATATTAGTCATAGTATGATTTTATATGGTGAAGATCGAATCACGCCTGCTAAAAAAGTGGCCATGGCTTTAGCAGAACTGATTACCACGCGTTATCCTAAAGATACCCTGGATGTAATTGTTTTCGGAAATGATGCTTGGCCAATAAAGATTAAAGATTTACCCTACCTTCAAGTCGGGCCATATCATACCAATACGGTGGCAGGTTTGGCGCTAGCCATGGATATTTTAAGGCGAAAAAGAAATACCAATAAACAAATCTTTATGATCACAGATGGTAAGCCTAGCTGTGTTCGAATGCCAGACGGACAATACTATAAAAATAGCAACGGATTGGATCAATTCATTGTCGATAAATGCTATACGATGGCAGCGCAAGCTAGAAAATTGCACATTCCAATTACAACATTTATGATCGCACAAGACCCTTATCTTAAGTCTTTTATTGAAGAATTTACCAAATCAAATAAAGGAAAGGCTTTTTTTACCGGACTAAAAGGACTTGGAGAAATGATTTTTCACGATTATGAAAGCAACCGAAAAAAACGAATTAACTAATACTATGAATACTACTTTAAAAACAATTGGTGACTTAAAAAAAGCAAAGTATGTTTCCAAATCTATTAAAACAGAATTAAGGGACAACTTGATTCAGGCTCTTCAGGCAGGTGAAAAAACATTTCAGGGAATGCATGGTTACGAACAATCTGTTATACCACAATTAGAGCGCGCCATCTTATCGAAACATAATATTAATTTATTGGGATTGAGAGGACAAGGAAAAACTAAAATCGCACGGTTAATGATTCAGTTATTGGATGAATATATTCCAGTTGTTGCTGGAAGTGAAATCAATGACGATCCCTTTGCTCCAATTAGTCGCTTTGCGAAAGATATTATTCGTGAAAAAGCAGACGCAACTCCGATTGAATGGCTTCATAGGGATGAGCGGTTTTTTGAAAAGTTAGCCACTCCTGATGTTACAATTGCCGACCTCATAGGTGATATTGATCCCATTAAAGCAGCAAATTTAAAACTCAGTTATGCAGATGATAGGGTCTTGCATTTTGGAATGATTCCGCGCGCAAATCGTTGTCTTTTCGTAATTAATGAATTACCTGATTTACAAGCTAGGATTCAAGTGGCACTCTTTAATATTTTGGAGGAAGGCGATATACAAATTCGTGGCTTCAAATTAAGAATGGCCCTGGACCTTCAATTTGTATTTACTGCAAATCCAGAGGATTATACCAACAGGGGAAGTATTGTTACGCCTCTTAAGGACCGCATCGGATCGCAAATACTAACTCATTACGCAAATGATTTATCGACTGCAAAACGGATCACTAAACAAGAAATAGAAAAATCGAGCAGTCGATCGATTGACGTTTATGTGCCGGAATTGGCAAAAGATTTACTTGAGCAAATTGCTTTTGAGGCTCGCGTGAGTGAATTTGTAGATCCTAAAAGTGGGGTGAGTGCGCGAATGAGCATTACAGGTTATGAAAACCTAATTAGCACTGCTGAAAGGCGCTCGCTGCTGAATGGTGAAAAACAAACATCCGTCCGGTTTAGCGATCTAATGGGTATGATTCCATCGATTACCGGAAAGGTAGAGTTGGTGTATGAAGGCGAACAAGAAGGGAGTGATTTTGTGGCGAATCACTTGATTAGTGAAGCGACTAAAACCTTGTTTTTAATGCGTTTTCCGAAAATTGAAAAACTTAAAAAGCCAAATCAAACCACCGTTTATGATGCTGTGTTAGATTGGTTTGTACAAGCGGATAATATCGAGCTTTCAGATGAAGCCACTAACAAAGAGTATCAAAAGGTATTGTCAAGCTTAAAACCGCTTGATGAATTATTACGCACGTATCAACCCGAGCTTGCTAAAGAGGATGTGAATTTCTTGAAAGAATTTATACTTTGGGCCTTAGTGGAACTCAAGCAGCTATCAAAGAAGCGGACTGAAAAAGGCATCCTTTATAATGATGTGTTCGATAGTTATATTAAAAGTATGTAGTTAAATATTAAAGTGTATTTTTGTTAAAATTCTTTATTTAAACGCTATGAAAAAAATATTTTTAGTAGGTGCTCTAAGCCTTATTTCTTTCTTCTCAATGTCTCAAACGGCAGAAGAAATTGCTAACAATTACTACCAAGCAATTGGTGGAGCTAAATGGGAGGCTGTAAAAAGCATCCTTATGACTGCCAATGTTGATGCTGGAGGGATGAAAATCCCCTTAGAAATCGCTCAAATGAAGGATGGTAGAATGTACACTAAAATAAATTTTCAAGGGCAGGAAATAATCCAAGGGGCCTTTGATGGAAAAACAAGTTGGAGCACGAATTTCATGACGCAAAAAGCGGAGAAAAGCACTTCAGACGACAATGAAAATGCAATGAGAGCGTCAAAAGAATTTCCAGATGCTTTAGTTTGCTACAAAAAATTAGGATATACCCTGACACTTGAAGGAGAAGAAAAAGTAGATGGAGTAGCTTGTCACAAATTAAAACTAGTAAAAAAAACGCTATTGGTTGAAGGAAAAGAAGTGCCAAATATAGAGTATTACTATATTGATAAAGATTCAAATGTTCCCTTACTGAAGGAATCGGAAATCAGTTCAGGCGAAATGAAAGGCCAAATTGGTCAATCGAAATTTAGCGATTATCAAGAAGTAAACGGTGTTATTATCCCTTTCTCCATATCTCAAGGATTAAAAGATGGCGAATCACAAGCCATTTCTTTTGAGAAAGTGCTTATCAATGCTTCCATAGATGAGAAAACATTTGTTTATCCTGAACAATAAGTAAAATTAAATATATCGTGTAATGAAAAAGCAGTTTATCATTTGCTTGTCAATGCTATGTACCATAGTGATGCAAGCGCAATCTTCCAATGCAATTGTAGGTGCTGATTATTTCGGCGATCTTAAGGCCCGACACATTGGACCTGCTCTAATGAGTGGACGCGTTTCAGATGTCGAGCAGCACCCAACGAATTCTAATATAGTTTACATTGGCTCCGCTGGTGGTGGCGTTTGGAAGTCAAACGATGGAGGCGTTAAGTTCAATCCAATTTTTGATAAATATTGTCAATCCATCGGAGTGGTTTCTATTGATCCTTCCGATCCGGATAATACTGTTTGGGTAGGAACTGGGGAAGTATGGACAAGAAACAGCGTTTCCTTAGGCAATGGCATTTATAAAACCACTGATGGCGGAAAAAACTGGTCGAAAATGGGCCTTGAAACATCGGATAGAATTTCTTCGATACAAATTGATCCTAAAAACCCATCCACTGTTTATGTTGGTGTTTTGGGTGCATTATGGAGTGATAGCCAAGATAGAGGGGTTTACAAAACAACTGATGGTGGAAAAACATGGACTAAACTTTTCTACATTAATGAAAAAACAGGTTGTTCTGAATTAATTATTGACGCTAAAAATCCTTCTATTTTGTATGCTTCGTTTTGGGAATTCCGAAGGAGCGCTTATTCGTTTAGTTCAGGTGGACTAAATAGTGGCCTATACAAAAGTATCGATGGAGGTGCAACATGGAATAAAATCCACAATGGCTTCCCTACAGGAAAATTAGGAAGAATTGCTTTTAGTATTGCCCCCTCGAATTCTTCGATCGTTTATGCTGTTATTGAATGTGAAAAACCGGAAGATAAAGGTTTATACCGCTCAGAAGATGGTGGAGCAACATGGAAATTTATGAACGGTGATTTTGGGCTAACAGTTCGACCATTCTATTTTTCACGAATTACCGTGGATCCCAAAAATCCCGATATCATCGTTAAAGCAGGTCTTTTTGGTTCCTTGAGCCGAGATGGAGGTAAAACGTTTAAAAGTTTAGGCTCAATGCACTCCGATATTCACGATATATCATTTGACCCTAATAACTCTGAAAAAGTTTTCGTTGCTACGGACGGAGGTTTGTATAGAAGTTTAAATGGTGGAACAACCATGGAAATTATTGAAAATTTACCGCTAAGCCAGTTCTATCATGTGAGTTTGGATAATCGAACGCCCTATAACGTTTATGGTGGCCTACAGGATAATAATTCATGGTATGGCCCCTCTGCAAGCCCGGGAGGAATAGAAGCGCGCGATTGGGAATTAGTAGGACAAGGCGATGGCTTTAGGGTTTATCCTCACCCCACCTTACCACATATTGTTTATTCCGAAATGCAAGGGGCAGAAGCAATTTGGCGCTTTGATACAAAAGACAAACAAATACGAGTGGTTAAGCCATACCCCGTTAGTGGTGATCCAAAACTTCGATTTAATTGGAATACACCCATTACCACTAGCGTGCACCAAGCTGATCGCCTCTTTGCAGGAAGCCAATTTGTTCATGTATCCAACGATATGGGAAATACTTGGACTAAGATTTCTCCTGATCTTACCACCAACGATAAAACCAAACAAAACCAAGTTGAATCAGGTGGCTTATCTGCGGATAATTCAGGTGCTGAAAACCATTGTACCATATTTACCATGACCGAATCTCCCTTGACAGAAAAAGTGATTTGGGTAGGCACAGACGATGGAAATATACAAGTAACTACGGATGGAGGGAAAAATTGGAAAAATGTGATTGCAAACATTAAAGGACTACCGGCTAATACATGGTGTTATCATATTGAAGCAAGTGTCTTTGGTGAAGGAAAGGCCTATGCTGTTTTTACAGGTTATACAAAAGGCGACTATAATCCATATGTATACATGACAAATGATTTCGGACAAACGTGGAAAAGCATTGTCACCAAAGACTTACCTATTTTTGCACGCAACATTCAAGAAGATTTAAAAAATCCAAACTTGCTGTTTTTAGGTACCGAACTTGGCTTATACATCACCCTAGATGGCGGTATTTCGTGGTCGAAGTTCGAAAATAACTTTCCAAGTGTCGCCATTCATTACATGGAAATGCATGCAGCAAGCAATGATTTAGTGGTGGCAACCCATGGAAGAGGCATCATTATTTTAGATGATGTTTCGCCATTGCGATTCATAACCAATGATATCATTACAAAAAACCTTCACTTTTTTGATTCGAAACCCTTTGTTATGAGCGAAAAAAGTTCTTTCGGAGGCACTAGCAGTACAGTAGAATTTGTTGGGGATAACCCAAGTGATGCTGCTCAGATTAAATATTTCCTTTCTAAACGACACACCTTTGGGAAAATGACGCTAGAAATTTTCGATAAAGATGGCAAATTAATGGCCACCTGTCCAGCTGGAAAACAAAAAGGAATTAATACGGTTGAATGGAACTTTAATCGCCAAGCGCCAAAAGTAGCGAAAGGAAAAACCATTGCAGGTGCTGCAGGTACGCCACCTACTGTTATCGCAGGTAAATACACCGTAAGAATCACGAAAGGAAATGAAGTATTCGAACAACAAATAGAAGTACTTTACGATCCAAAATCAGCCTTTACGCTTGCTGAAAGAAAAGAACAGCAGCAAATAACCAACGAACTATTTGATATGACTCAGGACTTGGCATATTTTGTATTCATCATTGATAGTTGGGATGCTTCAGTGGCAGACTACCAGGCAAAAAACGCTGGAAAAAATAAAGCCGCAGATGCATTAAATCTTGAATTAGATGCACTTCGCGATAAATTAGTGGTGACAAAAGGCGATAATTATGTTGGAGCAGGTGAACCACAACTCAGGGAAAAACTTGGGGACATTTACAGCACTATAGCCTCTTACTTTGGAGCTCCCTCTTCTTCGCAGATTGAGAATATAAATCTTCTCAAAAAACGATTTTCAGATGCCAAAGTAGCCTTTGACAAACTAAAAACAAACCAAATAAAAGCGTTTGAAAAAGAACTTGAAAAAAAATCCATAGCTCCACCAGTTATCGTGAATTTTGAAGAATTTCTAAAGCTCGATTAATGGAGTATGAGAATTGGGTCTTTGCTACTATACCAAAAGCCTAATGAATCAGCATAATCTTAATGGATTTCTGCCCGTTCTTCAGTAAATAGAGTCCTGCGGGATAGTCCATGAGCAATTGTGTCATGGATGCTGGTATAGCCCGAATTAAATGGCCTTGTAAATCCACTAAATCAAATGGCTTAGCTGGCAAATGCAAGTATTCGCCACACCTTAAAACCGTTGGATATACCTCATATAAATCCAATGCTGTTTGTAGTCCCGCTCCTGAGCCAAAGTTACAATCGGATACGGCAGAACCACATCCGTTGGTAGCCACAACAGCGTATTCTCCTCCTGCCATAGCCGTGAAAACTGAATCCGTTTCGCCAAAGATAGGCTGTAAATTAGGACAGGTAAGCCATTGATAGCTTACACCACTTTGAATGGAGGAAGGGGAAACCATGAACTGATTGCCATTAGAAACACTTACTATGGGAACTACTGGCGAAATCTCTATCGTTAGATTTAAGTTAGCCAATGAATCGCAGCCCCCAACACTCGAGAGCATGGCGCTGTAAGCCCCACTTGATGTAAGTGTATTCCCATTCCAAATGAACGAGTCGCAAGCAGTTTGATTAATTGTGGAGGATAAGGTATTGGAAACAGTTATTAGAAAGGTATCGGCTACCCCAATACAAGTAACATAGTTAAAATATTGGGGCGTTACTATTACCTGAGCACTGTTTGAATTCCCAGCTGTAATTTGAGGCACAAAAGAATTAATGTTGCCTGTACCACTTACCGGGATCCCAATTGATGCTTGAGAATTTGTCCATTCATAACTGGTTGCAACGCCTGAAAAATTAATGGCACCCAATGTATCGCCGCTACAGATAGAGATGTCGGGAATGGCATTAACAAGTGGTTGTGGGTTTATATAGTAGAAAATGGTGAATGGTGATCCATTACATGCTACTCCATTGCTTACAAATTGTGGGGTTGCAACAATTGTTGAGATAATTTGATTTGCACTAAGGTTAAAGGCGGTAAAAGATGGTAAACTTCCACTTCCTGAAGCTCCCAAGCCAATACTTGTATTGGAGTTTGTCCAAACTACGTTATTTGCAGCAACAAATCCGTTTTGCCATACAACTGGTATGGCTATTTCTCCGTGACAATAGTTCCAATCAAATTGATAAATCGATGGGGTAGGATTAACCGAGATGCTAAATATAAGTGGGGTTCCAGAACATCCATTTAAGGTTGGGGTAACCACAATAGTTCCAGTTGTTAAAGTCGTGATGGTATTTGGTGTTTGAAAAGGAGCGATATTTCCCGTTCCTGATGAAGGTAGACCAATACCTAAATTTGAATTCGTCCAAGTGTATGTTGCCCCTGGTGTTCCTGAAAAAGTAAATGCGGTAGTAAATAAACCATTGCAAAAAGAGGTATTTGGAATGCTGTTGATGCTTGGGATACTATTTACAGTTACCACGCTGTTTGAGGTTGAACTCGCGCCATTTTGAGTTGCCGTGCAGGTGTAAGTTGTCGTTGTGCTTGGATTTACAGTAATGCTTGCGGTGCTTTGTCCCCCAGGGCTCCATAAATAGCTAACTCCAGCTGACGAATTAGCTGTTAGGGTAACCGAAGTCCCCGCGCAAATTGATGTGCTGGCAGGAGAAATACTTAAAGGGGGCGGGGCTTGTAACAACGAGAATGTCGCATTGACAATACCACGATTTCCATTTCCATGGTAAGCATAGCTGAATGAAGCCGTATTTCCTCTAGCCCATATCAGCGAAATAGTTCCCGTTCCTGCCGTGAAGATATAATCGTTAGCATCTCCTGTATTCAATGCACGTGTCGCTATAATGGTTCTGATTCCTGACGTTACTTGATCTGATGTGATTGTCCAGTTTTGTAGGGCATCCGTAGCTGGGGCAGCGGAACCGGTTAAATAGGCATCGAAATTTGGCAATAAACCCGAAGCGTGAACACCTACCACATCAGTACCTGCTGTCATTGCTGAGGCGCCAAATCCGAGGGCAAACCATCGTCCTGACGGTCCGGTTAAAGTCATTGTTACGTTGGTATTAACATCTAGTTTGACAGACATGCTTAGGCCTGCTGTTGACGATAAATTAACAACGCCCGTGGTGTACGTCTGCGAAAAAGACCATTGAGAAAATACAAGTAGAATGAAGAGTAGTGATTTATTTTTCATAAGATTCAAAAAGTTTAGTTAATTGTTCGTCTTTATAAAATAATAGCAAATCCTTCAGGTTTTGCCCTTGTGAATTCATGTTATCTGTTTTGGCACCAGATTCCAGCAGTAAAGAAATAATCGAATAGCGTCTCAAACTCATAGCAAAGTTCAAAGGAGTCCCAAATTGACTAAATTGACACGTATCATTTGGAGAATATCCTTTTTCCAAAACGTATTTTATTAGCTCCGAGTTATCTTTATAAATCATTCCATAAATCGCAGTTCCCTCGGGGGAGCAATATCCAATATCGGCTCCTTTATCCATCAATAATTTTGCAACCGCATTATTTCCTCGATACGAGGCCAAAATAAATGCTGTCATGCCTTGTTCCGATATTGTATTCAAATCACTTGGGACTATTTTAAGGTGTTCCTCCATTAATGTTACCGTTCCTGTTCGTGCAAGGTCATGTATGGATTGTGACCAGGTGATTTGACGCGTTATAAAAATAGAAACTGCAATAAGAATAAATGATTTCATATATGAAAAAAATATACATTAAAGGGTTAAAAATACTACAATCCGTACCTTCATGCCATTCTTTTTTTCCTGTCGCAAAGAAATGTAATTCACGATTCTTTCGAACTCCTTCTCAAAAGTAGGAATAAATTTATTATGACTAAATTTGTTTAAACGTTTTAGCGTATGAAACTTTTGAAATGTTTAATCTTTGCTTGGGCTATTTGCTTTGTTCATGCTATTTCATTGGCTCAATGTGCTTCGGGGCAATGGCCAGTAGCGATCAACATTATTCCTGATACCTATCCTGGAGAAACAAGCTGGAGCTTGATTGCAAATAATATACAAGTATCCAATGGAACGACTAATTCTGCTGTTGTTTGTTTGGATTCATCATCCTGTGTTCGTTTTGAAATTTACGATAGTTATGGTGATGGTATTTGCTGTGGATACGGAAACGGATCGTATACTATTCTTTGGAACGGTGTCCAAATGGCTACTGGTGGAGCATTTCAAACTATCGCTACGCATTCTTTTAATTGTCCGCAGGGAAGTATCTGCGAGAATCCTTTGCCTACCACATTGGGTTCAATGGTCGCCCCACAGGCGAATACTTATTATTCATTCATCCCGGACTCTACCGGAATCTATTCCATTAGTACCTGTAACCTAAGTACCTGTGACACGAAACTGTGGGTCTACGGTGATTGTGCCAACGTAGATTTTGCGGGAACTGGTGCAGGATCTTTGTACTTCAACGATGATAATAATAATTGCGGTTTACAAGCGGATTTAGACGCTACCTTAACTGCTGGTGAGACCTACATAATTAGAGTTGGCTTAAATGGAAATAATCCCTGTTCTGGTGGTATTCCATTTGTGATTTCATACGATGGTCCGCTTTCTAGTGTGCTACCAATTATCAAACTCACTTCGCTGGGTAATCCCATCAATAATGATATTAAAGTGCCGGTGCACATGGAAATTATTGACAATGGTCTAGGTCAGTTGAATTATGTTAATCAAACCAATTTTGCTTACGAAGGAGATATAATGACTGAACTTCAGGGGTTTACAGGTCCGATGTATCCAAAGAAAAACTATGATTTCGATTTGATTGATGTAAATGGATCTAAAATAGATACGACACTGTTGGGACTTCCTTCAGAAAACGATTGGTTATTTAAAGCCGAGTACTTGGATAACTCTTTACTGATTAATACAGTTACCTACGAATTTGCTCGTCGCATGGGGCGCTATGCTCCTAGAACTAAATTGTGCGAAATCTTTTTAGATGGAACGTACATTGGGGTTTATACCTTAACCGAGAAAGTAAAACGAGATAAAAATCGCCTAGATATCGCCAAATTGTCTGCTAATGATTTAACAGGAAGTGATCTTACAGGCGGTTACATCATAGAAATGAACATCAACGGCGATCCTGGAAGTTGGAATTCTGTTTATGCACCAATAAATAGTGCTACTACTTCGAACCCCGTTGAGTTTAAATACGTTTACCCCAAAGCTGATTCCATACCAACGGTGCAAGCTAATTATATTAAAACGTATGTGGATTCCTTTGAGAACGCCTTAAATGCCTCCAGTTTTATGAATGGAACGCTTGGATATCGGAATTGGATTGATGTCAGTACGTTTATCGATTTCCTAATCGTTAACGAATTCAGCATGAACTACGACAGTTATGGGCGCAGCACTTACATGTACAAGGAGAAAGATACCGATGGCGGTAAGTTGTGCATTGGTCCACCTTGGGATTATGATCGCGCCATGGCGAGTGATCCGATTTCTGGTTGGGTATGGGAAAACACTCACCCATATTGGCCCTTTCCGTTTTGGTGGTCGAAGCTTTATACGGATAGCATTTATCGCCACGAATTGGCTTGCCGATGGCTGACCTTGCGTCAGGATGAATTCAAAACGGCTAACTTCATAGATTTTGTGGATAGTTTATCTGGGGTGCTTTTGCAAGGGCCCTCGGCTCGAAATTTTTCAGTTTGGCAAACTTTAGGGAACTCCACCTATACCGATCAAATTACCAATATGAAAAACTTTTTGGAGGATCGCTTAGCATGGATGGATTCGACCTTAGCACCTTTTGGTGCTGTATTGCCAACCATTTCGATTCCGGAAGACACCTTGGTTTGCTTGAATACACTATACGAAGCGCCGTACGATCCTGCTTATTCGTATAATTGGAAACCAGGACCCGAAACCCCAGCGATTGTGCTCGACTCGGCCGGTTTATACACACTAGAACTCAACGATATGTATGGCTGCTTTGCATCTTTTCCCATGCAAGTGGCTTTGTCCATACCCGATTCTACCTTCTTGCAAACATACATTTCCGGCGATGTGAACTACTCATTTTCCGGTTTAAATGGGCCAACTAGTCAGTATATCTGGGATTTTGGCGATCAAACTATAACGGTTGAGGGAGAACAAGTCAACCATGTATATGCTTCACCGGGTAACTATACGGTAAACATGATTGTAACCGATTCCTTAGGATGTACAGCCGAGTCATCCAAGTTAATTAATGTTACAGAGGGAGAAATTCAAGTGAATATCATGCCCAATCCTTCAGTGAATAACCCAACAATAACGCACAACCTGCCTCAGGATGAAGCTTATACTTTTATGCTTTTTGATGCAAGCGGAAGGAAACTTATGGAGCTGAACCAACCTGCATCGCCATTTAGTTTAGAAACGATTGGGCTTGCGCACGGAACCTATTGGTTGCAATGTGTTTATAAAGATCAAAAAATCTCGAAAGGAATCATTAAACTTTGATTCTCTCCGATTTAAAGGATGATGCCATAGGGAACGCAGGTTATTATCAAGTTACATGCAGCGCATTTTTGCTTGATCTTTATTTTTTAGGAGCTTTTTATTAATTTTAACATGAGATCATGATGCTTTTAAAAGTTAGAAACGCACTTTTTATTTTATCAATAGTTTTAATAGTAAATTCTGCATTTTCCCAAAATGTGGCAAATCCTATTGATACTTCTTATGTATATGATTTGCCTTACGAAATTGGATTGAAAGTATATGTTTTACAGGGATATAACGGTTCTTATTCACATAAGGGACAATATGCCCTTGATTTTCGACTTCGAAAAGGAAATTCAGTTTTGGCGGCACGCGAAGGTGTGGTGAGTAATTTTGAAGATAATAACTCAAAAGGCGGTCCTTTTAAAAAATACACAAACAATGGAAATTATGTTATTATAATGCATGATGACGGAACATACGCTGCATATTGGCACTTAAGCCATAAGAAAGTTTTTGTGAAAAAAGGTGATGCTGTGCTTAAGGGTCAACTTATTGGTTTATCGGGTAATACAGGGTATTCTTCCTCCGCCCATCTACATTTCGATGTATATTACATGAAACACAATGTGAAATTAACGATCCCCACTAAATTTCAGACTTCCAAAGGTGTTCAGCTATTGCGCGTTTATCATAAATACTGCAAGCCAATTAAATAAAAGGAATCAAGCTGCACTTTAGCTTTTCCTTACCAAGACATGTATTTAATACTCAAGCACCACAAATCCGTGGAGTTGAATTTCCTTGCCTCCTTCAGTTACGGCATCAATAAGGTAAAAGTAAGTTCCCTCCGTCACTATCTTCCCAGATTTATCCATCCCATCCCATGAGCCACTCGCGTCGTTGTACTCGTAAATCAAGTTGCCCCAACGGTTTAAAATCACGCAGTGAAATGAAATAATTCCACTTGAATTCACAAAAAACAATTGATTCCCTGCAGTACTCGAAAGAGATATGATATTGGGAACAGTGATTTCACACAAGTAGAAATCCACCAAGGCCGAGTCCGTTGATGAATAGCAATCGTTACTTGCGGTATACGTGTATGTTCCTGGATCTGTAACACTTAAACTAGGCATGGTGCTTCCGTTATCCCAAAGGCCTTGCCAGCTAGCAACATAATTACTTTGTAAGGTATAATCCGCCAGAGTTGAATTTTGTGCTTGTGGTAGCGTAAATGGAATTAATTTAATACTCGTGCCAACACAGGAAGAGGTATCAAACAAAACAGTTGCTAAGTAGGGTGGAAAATGTACCTGAGCACTTAAGGCTACATTACAAGCGTCATCCGTAAAGGTTAGGGTGTAAATCCCCGCATATTGGGTCCAAACCATTGGATTGTTGCTCGTTGCATTCACAAAATGAATACAGGTATCGGAGGCGGTCCACAAACCACCTTGGTCGCTGATTGTTCCTGTTACTTGGAATTGGTAATTACAAGCTAAGGTGTCGATATCTATAGCAGGGATGAGCTGAAATTGGATTTGAAAAGTATCACTTTCGTTACAAATAGCGTCGGTATAAATCATTTGATAGATACCTGCCTGCTGGGTGGAAATAGACGGGTTCAAGCTTTGGTTAGACGGGTTATAGTTGATGGTATTTCCTGGTGTTGAAACATAAGACCATTGGCCACCGCCAGCCGCTGCTTGCGTTCCTGTAATGTTGTAGCTTAAGCCACAAATTGCCACATCCGCCTGAACCGATGGATCCATGGGCAAGGTAATGTTTGTATTTAATACTTGATTACAGGCATTGTCTGCAAATGAAACGGAATAAATACCAGGAGCTCCAAAGGTGATGATGGGACTTAAACTATTGGCATTATTGAAACTCACTTGATTGGACGTACTGGTCCATGTTCCCCCGTTCGAAACGGCTGCAGGTGCTTGAAAGATTGGCTCACAAATGAGCGTATCGTTAAAAATAATAGCAGAGTTTGACCCGGTAATCAAGAATGTTGTGTCCGATTGACACAAGCCCAAGGAGTCCATAACGGTTACGGTATAGCTGCCAATAGGTAAATAAACACTCGGCTGGTTATTCAATGCTGGATTGCTGAGCCCCCAATTGATGGAGGAATAACTTCCTGGGTTTTGGAGTCCGATCAAGGTGGCAGTGTCTGGCGGACAATAGCTAAAATTTCCCTGAAGTGGAATGCTAACGGGTTGGGCGATGATAAAATCATTTGAAATGTAACGGTAGCATCCATCGAGGCTCACGGTGACGCCGTAATTTTGTGAGGTGGTCAAGGTAGCGGTACTGTCGGTTGAAAAATCATCCCAAAGATAGGTGTCATAAGGCCCTAAAGCCACGCCAATATCAACACTTCCGCAGATATTTGTAGCCAATAGGAAGGAAGAATCCAAGGCATTCAGGGTTGTATCAATTTGAATGACAAAAGGAACAACGGTTACGCCTGGAGGCACATTGTTGTCGGTGGCTGTAATTAAAACATTGTAAATGCCGAGATTGGTGCTGGTACCCACGGCTTGAAGTATGATGTTGGCTGTATTTCCACTGGTATTGGACAATTGAGTCAATGTACTTAGTCCGCCTGATGAGAAAGTGACGCTCGTCGTTTGATTAACCTCTGGGGAAAGGAAATCTAGCGAAAAGATGGCGGTATCTCCAATAGAGCAGATTTTAAATGTGTCGCAGCTGGCAATGCCTTGTGCGATGGGCGGTATATTTCCAGTATTCGATGCATCAAAGGCAAAACTTTTATTGTCGAGCCAATCTATGCCATCGGGTAGACCTTGCGGGCCATCGAAACTACCTCCGGCATGGTCAAAATACGAAATCAAGAAGTAAGAAGTACCGTCTCCTGAATTTGCGCCACAGGTGGCAGGAATCCCATAAAATCCATTAATTCCAGAGGATGCATCTCCAGTCGTCCATTCCATATCTTGATAGCAAAATGCGACATTTCCACCTTGAATTACAGGATCGCTACCATTGGTAATGATGAGTTGAAAAGTATTCAATTTATCTCCATGCATATTGAAGTAACCAACATCTTCCCAATTGATATATACGGCAGTTGGTGTGATTTTATAAACTACTTGTCCAAAGCCGTTACGGGTATCCACATCTGCCCAAAATGGGGCTACAATGGAGTTGATAGTAGAAGGAAACGCAGAGGCAGAAAAGGTTGCCATAGGACCATTAAAGGTGATATTTCCGTTGTTATTAATGTAAATTCCCGTATAATTCGTACCGTAAAGATTAAAGCTAAATGGTATTGGGATAAAAACGGATGAACCATCGTCGTTGGGTTGCATGGCTAAGGTATAGGTTCCATCTGGCTCCACATAACAATTGCAAGCAGATGATTTGTTACTGTTGTTGGGCTTTACTTTAGCGGGTGCTAATGTGCTTACACTAGGTATTACCTGTACGGTGCCTAGCTGACCACTTTGCTTAAGTGTCTGATAGAGAGGAGAGTCTACAGTTACCTGTGAAAAGAATCCCTCAGCATAAAAGCCCATAATAAGAATCCCAAAGGTCTTAATTAGAGCGCTAAAACCCCTCATTTTACTCTTTTTAACAATCATAATATATTTTAATAGAACTAAGGTAACTATTTATTCGGTCCATCTCAGCTAAAAATATGAAAATGTTAGGCTTTACAGATGGACTGATTCTATTTCTTGAGTTCAATTCGTGATATTATTGTAATCCTATGACAAACCGAAATATCTGTACGTTTCAATATAAGTGTCTCTCGACTACGCTCGATTCACTTAAAGGGCATTGAGCGTAGTCGAGAGGCACGGTACCCAAGTCTTATTTCAATAAAATCATTCCCTTATGCAAGCTTTCATTTATAAATTCATATTGTCTTTCCTCTTATCGCTTATGTAAGAATTGAGCACTTTATTATGTATCTTGCACAAAGCAACTTAATGTTAATTTTATTGTCTTTTAACCTTATGTTAATACTCTATCCATGTTGAAATCTTTCTTAGTTGCGATTCTATTTTTTCTATGTGGTTTATCTGCTTCTGCTCAAAATTGGGATTGGGTTGTAAAGGGTGGAGGATCCTTATCGGATAAAGCAACGGATGTTGTGATGGATGGTTTTGGAAACACGTATGTTACTGGTTACTATAATGAACAAGCTTTTTTTGGTGGTATTCTAACTCCTTTTTCTTTTGCACATAGCAAGGAGGTGTTCATCGCTAAAATAGATCCTAATGGAACATATCTATGGGTGAAAAACGGAATAAACTATTACGACGATCGTGGCTTAGGGATGTGCTTGGACGAAAACGATAACATCTACATTACAGGTACGTGTTGGGGTTCGATAACCTTTGGTTCCTTGTTCGCTGCACTACCTTCTCAATACACGGATAATATTTTTATTCTAAAGTTAGATTCTAACGGCAATTTCATTTGGTTGGATGTAGTGGGAACAGATGTGGGGGACGACCATGGGCACGATGTGGCCTCAGATAAAAATGGAAACATTTACCTAACAGGTTTTATCTCCAGTTTTTGTTTTGGAGCGAATGGTCCTAGCACCG
Source organism: Flavobacteriales bacterium (assembly GCA_947475095.1). Lineage (GTDB taxonomy): Bacteria > Bacteroidota > Bacteroidia > Flavobacteriales_D > Crocinitomicaceae > UBA952. Next base: position 89,982 of record CANJLG010000005.1, on the reverse strand, counting down.
CGGAATTTGGTTCCATCACAACGGCATCAACTAACGATTCTCTCGCCTTTTTAGCTAAAATAACTACAGCAGGAGCTTGGCAGTGGGTAAAAACCTTTGATGGAGAAGATCAACAAAAAGACAATAGGGTGGCAGTGGACGAATTGGGAAACCCATACGTAGTCGGAGGATTTAGAAATACCGTGAACTTCGGTGCCAATACCCTAAGCACGAGTGGTGGACAAGATGCTTTCATTACAAAATACGACGCCAATGGGAACCATCTTTTCGCACGATCAGGAGGAGGAGTATTGGACGATAGAGCCGATGGCATTGCTATTGGCTCAGATCAACACGTATATATCACCGGTGAATTTAAAGACAGAGCTGGCTTTGGCTTAGATTCTGTCAATAACAATGGAGGTCCAAGTGGACGAGATATTTTTGTCGCCCGAATGGACTACAATGGAACTTGGAGTTGGGTCAAAAAAGCAGGCTCATCCAGTGGAAGTGATAGGGGCACAGCGATTACCACCAATAATAAACACAATATTTTCGTTTCTGGTCAATTTAGAGGCAATGCCTCTTTTGGTGGCGACATTAACATAGATGCTGGTCTTGATAGTGTTCAAGCTTTTGTTGCGGCGATCGACACCCTAGGCAAATGGCGATGGGTTATTCAAGGAGGTGGCGCATCAGAGGATAGAGGCACTTCAGTTTTTGCAGACTCCAATTGCAACCTTGTTACGTGTGGTTATTATGTTGGCGCTGCCAGCTTTGATAATTTCAATCTAGTTGGAAATATTAAAAAAGACATTTTTGTTGGTAAAATTGGGGATCCTTGTTTTGACTACGACGAACCACCTGCAACGAATGACATTTGTGAGGTATTACCAACGAATGTATTTACGCCAAACGGAAATGGGATAAATGACGGCTTACTTTTGACAGAAAATTGCAATGCTTCCAATGTTTCAATTCAAATTGTGAATCGATGGGGTGAGTTGGTATTTCAAACCACTGACATTACCCAAGCATGGGATGGAATAGCATCAAACGGCATTCCCGTGGTAGAAGGAGTGTATTATTATATAGTAGAATATCAATTCATTACAGGTCAAACGGGCAGGCATACTGGTTTTTTCCATATCTTCTATTAGGCGTTCTAAGCAAAAAAAGTTATCTGAACTATTTTTCATATATTTATCTCCTAAAAATCAACAATTTAGTTAATTTTGATTCAAAGTAGCATGACTTTTTAGTATTTGATTTGGCCTTAAAAATTTTAATATGCGATATCCCTTAGTCTTATTTGTAAGTTTTATCTGTTTCAGCATGACTGCCCAAGCAACATTAAAAAAAAATATCTTTTCCTTGTCTATTATTGATGATGCTCTTCAAGATTTTAAATACAAAGGGATCAGTAATGGCTTAAGTTATGAAAGGCACTTAAAAGGACCACATTCTTTGGTTGCTGGTATAAACGTTTGCAAAAACCTTGATAAGACAGATGATATTTCATTCTTTATCCCAAGAATGGAAAAAGCGATAGGATTTAAAGCCTATTTGCAGCACAAACATTATCTCAAAAGAAAGCAGATATTATGGCCATTGTGTATCGTCAATTTGGCTCATGCGCTTCAATTCAATAATCAGCCAAACGAAAATACAGGTTATTATTTAGCTGAGTCCATCCAATTTGGTGGCATGCAATTAACTCGACGTCAAATTACGGGTGGTGGAACTTACTTAAGTAATCGAAACGATGTAGCAGCTATTTTTAGTGGTGGCTTTCTCTGTCAGAAAAAATGCGGCTTATTTATCGATGTTTCTATAGGTATAGGCATTCAATATTTATGGTCTAGTGCCGTTGGGAAAATTCCCAATGTAGACCAGCCTAATGATTCAGAACCGTTTTCATCTCAAAAAGAAGTTGATTATGGCTCTGCATTTTTGCCTTATCTAAGTTCAAAATTCAAGATTGGCTGGGGTTTTTAAGATGATAAGTCAGGTGTAAGCCTTAAGTTTATCCCGTCAACAAGTTGACTTTAACAAGGTATCTGACCAATATTTTTAGTTATTATGAAGCGTTATTTTGTGATTTTTTGGATTCTTTTTTGTGCGCATGGGAACCTAGTGCACAGTCAAACTACTCAAGAAGATTCGATCAATCGCAGATTAATCTTTAAAAATTTGGTTGGTTACAGCCTTGGTGGCCCTAGCTTTTTGTCCATTAATTACGAGCATTATTTTAACCACAATTGGAGTATTGAAGCGGGGCTAGGTTCGGTAATATTTATTTCAGGTGTCCATGTTGCATCAAGATATTATTTGGGTAATAGCAAACATCCAACAAGATTTGCTCCGTATTTAGGGCAGCAATAGGTGCTGCCTCAATCATTGGCGGTGGTGGTTCGGGTGGATTTGATGGTTATGGTACCTTGGTTGCCTATGCGCCTCTGGGAATTCAATACATTTCAAAGAATGGTTTTGCTTTTTCGCTAGAAGGGGCAGGAATGTTTTTGGATAAATCGAACTTGCTGAAGGATTTGAAGGGCGTTTTGGAGTGGAAAGATTCCCCTTTTATAAATCAAAAAGAAAGAGAAGCAGAAAGAGAATGAAGAAAAACAAAAACGAGAATGACGCTTTCGCTCTCATTCTCGTTTTTGTTTTGGTGGTCCCACTTGGAATCGAACCAAGCACCTACTGATTATGAGTCAGTTGCTCTAACCGAATGAGCTATAGGACCAAATTATCCGAAGATAACATTCACATTCTTTATCGTCCTATAGCGAGTTCGCCTGTCCCGACCGAACGTAGTGAGCGACGGGAAGCTATAGGACCAATATTAATCACCAATAAAACAACTTTATGTTTTGTAAAAATTGGTTTGCAAAAGTAGAAAATTCTTTAAGAAATACAAGTCGAAAATGTGTTTATTTTAATCAGAAGATGTGTTAGTGTATAATAAATTTCATCATTTCATAGAAGACATGGATTATGTACTAAAAATATCCGACCAATAAGGTTCTTCTTGATAATGAAAGACTTTGTTCTTATCGAATTTAAAAATAATAATTGCAATTCATTATATATTCATAATTTCATTGAAAATTTTATGTTATGTCCTCTATTCCAGATTTAAAGAAAGCCAAGATTCGATTGATTTTAATTATTGTTTCAATAACTCTTTTTGCCAGCTTTATTGTTTATTTACTCGTACGATCGATATCGAATGAAGGGGCTCTCCATAAGTCGCAATTGGATATAATGAATGAAAAGTTGTCAAACTTATCCCAAAACCTCGGCTCCTTAAAAGGAGAATATAATCGATTAAATAAAGATCGGGATTCTATAAAGACTCACCTTGACTATTTTTGGCCTATGCGATCTTTGGTGTATAATGCAAAATTAAGGGATCAAGTAGGTGGCGCTTTAGAGCTTAAACCCGGTGACATGGCTCTCTTAAAAACGGATTCATCAAGGGTAGTTGTTATTGAAATTAAGGTAGGCGGTAACGACTTAAGTTATTATCTTAATTATATGGTTAAAACTACAAAAGGTGAGTTATTGGAAGTTTCTCCATATGAAATCATGAAAGATACCGTAATAGATTTAAAATTTAATTAAACCATTATAGCTTATTAGGTAAGCCTCTTAGACAAGCTATAAATTGAAATAACTGAAATAATTTAATACGGAAACAAATCGTCTTAATGCTGTTTTTTCAGGGTGAACAAGGTAATTTCCGGATAAATGCCAACGCGTCCAGGAAAACCAAGGAATCCGAATCCGCGGTTGACGTATAAGTACTGTTTTTCCACTTCATACAATCCTGCCCATTTTGGATATTTGAAGGAAATGGGACTGAATTTGATTCCAAACCGTTCGATGCCAAATTGCATACCGTGCGTGTGTCCGGACAACGTTAGGTCGATGTTGGTGTGTCCAACTACTTGTGCATCGAAGTGACTTGGATCATGTGACAATAATATTTTGAAGGAATCCGCTGGGACTTTCGACAAGGTTTCTGATAATTTTCCACTCTGTCGGAAAGGTGCTTTCCCCCAATTTTCTACTCCCAATAACCAAGCGCCTTCGCTTAATTCGACGGCATCGTTCAACAAGGGATGGAATCCAATGGCTTGATGAATCTCAATCAGATGCCTTAAATTTTCTTGCTTTTCGTTTGGCTCCCCCCATTTCACGTAATCACCGTAATCGTGGTTTCCGAGAATGCTGAACTTTCCTTTTTTTGCTTTAATGGAGGAAAATAAAGGTTCCCAACCATGCATTTCATCCGCTTTGTTGTTGACCAAATCTCCGGTGAAAAACACATAATCGGCATCCAGCGAATTTATCTTGTCGGTGGCTTTCTTAACCTTGTGGTAGCGTTGTAAAAAGCTTCCAATGTGGACATCACTAATTTGTATGATGCGCAAGCCATCCATTGAATCGGGTAGGTGAGGGAAGGACAAATCCAAGGAGTGAACCTTCCAGTTCCAACGTCCAAACTGAATGCCGTATAGAATTCCTAAGAAGATGAGGGCGGAAAAAGTCCAACCTATCCATTGTAAATAAGGGAGGTCGAAAAATACATAAGAAAGTCCTGGAATCAAGTAAACCAATGCGGGAATTCCTGATGCGATGAATAAACCCATGTAGGTGAAAATCAAGCGATAATTGGAATTTTGAGTGTGTCGACGGAAATTGAAAAACAATAAACCAACGCTTCCAATAAAAACGCTTCCTTGAATGAAGGCCAAAAGAACGAATCCATGCTCTAATAGTCCATGAAGGAACAAGTATTCCGAGGCGATAATGAGTAAGAGAGAGAGGAGAAAAATCATAAAACGAAAAGATTGGAGAGAAATAAGTGAGTGGAAAGAATGTTTAATTCTTAATTTATTGATAATCAAGCCAAGGTTGAAGATGTATTTTCAAAAAATACCCAATAAATTTTACCAAATTTGGCTTGCTAAGCGACCTAACTAATTCATCATAAGTTTATTGACATGGTCTTCAATTGAATTAGTTTTTAATTATTTTGAGCACTTTCAGGTTTTGTGCATTTCTGGTTTGAATGGTATAGACTCCCGCAGGCAAATGTTCTATATTTATTTTAATTTGCTCACCCACTTGTTGAGCAACAACCTTTATGCTTCTTCCGTAAGGGTCGCTCAAGGTGATGTCCTCTGCGTTAATGCCTTCAATCCAAAGATAATCGGAAGTCGGATTAGGATATGCTTTGAAGTCCGATGTACTCTCCTCCAACCCTACACCAAGACCAGGTAATTCAGTCCATTTGAAGATTTTTGGCGCGCCTAAAGAATCAAAAGTCATCTCTGCAATAGCAAGTTTACCGCCTTTCCCAAGCCATGAATAGCTGTGGGTGGTGTCTGTGGTAACGGAAATTAATTGCCAAACGGGTGGAAAAAGAGGCAGCGCTAATATGGAATCTGTAAAAATTTCCGTGCTGTGTACGCGCAAGACGTCAAATGTTCCGGTCGGTGTAGTTAACTGACCCCAAGAATCCGTGGTGTCTTTCACAACAGAAGAGCGTCTATAATTGATTTGGCTGATTAATGGGTTAATGGAAGCTCCTGGAATCGTGACGTTGATGCCATAAGTATCCGTAAAAGTAGAGCCAAAGGTTCTTGGAAATTGATGTAAGGTTAGGGCAGGGGTGAAGACGGCATTGATGACACCCGTACCCAATAAATCGCCGGAAAACCCTTGTGTCGTAAAACTTTGCGCCGATTTGTTGAAGTACAAATAGCTCGCATTATCATTTGTCATGGCTAGGTTGGAGCTACTGAATTGATTGGCGCTAGGAGTAGAAGCAACGGAAACGACCGATGTATTTTCATTAATTACGAACGAACTGGTTCCGGAAAAATTCCACGTTTGGTTGGGGCCACTTCCGCCAGGACCAGGATGTACGGTCATGGTATCGGATTTTCTAGGGATGTTATCACCAATACTTGGCATATCGCCTTGATCGATGGTGATTTGAGCAGAAAGGGCACCTGTAAAAAGGACCAATGATAAAAGTAAGAGTTGTTTCATAGCGCCTGTATTTTTTTCTAAGGTATAAATTTTTAGTAATAAAAATCAAATTTTTGACATTCTCATCCAACATTAAATATTTTTGGTTTCGATGAAATAGGCGTTAATTGAGTATTCGCAATCGTTCCAGTAAAATTTTTCAATTTTAAAAACCAAGAATTCATTCGAAGTGAGAAAACTATATAGTGAATAGTAGCAAACAATATTCGGCCTTGAATTTCATGGTTTTATCAACTGCAATGAAACTGTTCAATTTTTAAAATTTCTGCAAGAACATTTGATAAAATTTCAGTTTCAAAAAGGAGTTAAAATTGTTTGCCCTAACTCATAAATAATTAAATCACAATAAATTGCAAACAAAATGAAATACTAAGCCTTGATTTTTTCGTTCTTTTGTATCAAGACAAAAGGACAAAGAAAATATCGTCCGATTTTTATCGGACAAGAGTAAATCTAAATATACCCATTCCAAGAATTCCTAATAATACGGTTGCAAAAACTAAGTGAGCGGTTTGAACTAATCCTGGCATATCAAAGTAGGCCAACATAACGCCTGCAAACAATTCAAATCCAAGAATAATGATGGCATAACGAATGATGGATATCTTGTGGTTTTTTTCATTTCTCCATGCAATAATTACAAGTAATGCGAGTACCATCCAACTAAAACTACGGTGAATAAAAAAGGCCATTCCAAAATGATCACTCCATGTTTCACGCCCCAATCCCGACTTATTCAGCACATCGATATACTCTCGAACCTGAGTTCCCAAAAACATTTGATAAAAGCTAATTCCGAAAATAAACCACCAAATGTAGAAATCCATTTTAGGAAGTGGAATCTTTTGCACTTCTCTGGGCTTCAAACGATAGATAATATATAACTGAATCAGCAAAATGATTAATGCTAGTAATAAATGGATGGTAATTGTCCAGGGCAATAAATTAGTTGCAACTACAATAGAACCGAACCAAGCCTCAATTCCTATTAGGATTACATTTAGTGCTGAGAGCCAAATTAATGGTGACTTCCTATAATAAAGGAGAAACCATCCAAATCCAAAAAGAAGCGCATTACCGCCTAAAAAACCCAATAAACGATTAATGTATTCAACCCATGTTTTTGTTGCGTTAAATGATTCCTCTTTATAGATATCAGGATCACTACTTAGCTTAGTGGCTGTATTTTCCATGCCTATTGCTTGAAGGAGACGATTGAATTTTTCTACTTTTTTTGTTCGTTTGGCGAGAAAAATTTCCTTGTAATTAGCTGGTAATTCTTCTGCTGAGGTAGGTGGAATCCAACTTCCAAAACATTTCGGCCAATCTGGACAGCCCATGCCACTGCCCGAAATACGAACAAAACTTCCAGCTGTAATAATGAGATAGATAAGGATTATGGCACACCAATTAAATCGAACAAAGGCTTTTGAAAATTGCATGTGCAAAATTAACTTTTTGGCATAAAAAAAGGGGCAGAAGCCCCTTTATATTTTCAGAAATTTTTTGTTACTCAACAACTAATTTTTTACTTGAGATTTCTCCACCAATGTTAATTTTAACTAGGTAAACACCAGAATTAAGTTGATTTGTATTCATCTCAACAGTCGATAAGCCTAGCCAGTTTGAGTAAGTAGCAGCTTTTAGCAAGTTTCCGTTAAGATCAAATAGCTCAATAGAGACATCGTTCGCTTCTTCTAAAGTAATGGCAATAGTCGCTTTATCAGAGGCAGGATTTGGATAAATTTGTATTGCAGCATCTATCTGATTAGGCAATGCATCGAAAAGTCCAGCAAAAGTTCCATTTTCATATCCATTTGTAACGGCTTCCGTTATGGTAGCTGTTCCTGCATTATCAATTCTACCATTAGGGCTCATGATCATTCCAATGATGTTTATTTCATTTTCATCCCAAGTTGATGGTAGGGTAAAGCTAAAGTTAACAATGTGATTTTCTCCCACGTTAACGACTGCTGGAAATGCTCCAGTAAATCCAGTGAAACTTGGCGCTATAACTCGCGCAACATGGTCATAAACCATTTGAGACGCTGGAACAGGATTTGGTAACGATTGAAATCCACCCATCACGCCATTTCCACCTCCTGCATAGGCATTTGATTGATTGTAAGCAGAACCTACACCGGTTACGGCATCCTCGGTTAATACACAAGCCATAGTATAGCTGCTTGTAGCAGGTAAAGCGAATGTTGCTTTAACAGATACATTTAAGATTCTGGTACTTGCATCCCACGTAGCACCGTTAATTAATGTAGCCACTGGAGGTGTTTGTAATCGAGCAAAAAAGTCTGGTGTCATTCCTGATGGATCAACTTCGCTACCTCTATCAACTAAAGCACTTGGATAACCAGAGATGAAAGCGCCAATTCCTGCATCATAATCAGTTACAGTCATTATATCACCATTGTGAACAGCAATTCCTGCCCAAAATCCATCGTATTTTTGCTTAAAGTCATCCATGAAAACAGCACCTCTTGGACACCATTGGCACCAAGTTCCTGTTCCTTCTTCGCTTACAACCATTTTACCTGCAGCTGGAACAACTGGATTGATACTTTGCGTCATTACATTATCACTAACATCATTGTCAACTCCACCGTTTATATCGTAAACTGTTGCCACAACATTTTGACTTCCAGCTATCAATAGCATGGAAGGCATAGTAACATTATTCGTTGCTAAACTTGCTAGATTAACCCCGGTTATATTTTGAGTATAGGTTGTTCCATTGTAAGTAACATCTACTTTGAATGAGGTAATGGCAGTAACACCAGCATTTTTTATGGAAACAGATGGGGTAACATTTTGACCAGCAATATTTCCACCTACGTTTAATTGCGAAACCATCGCATTCAAATTTTGAAGCGTGTAGGTTTGGTGATCAAAACTTACATCATCAACATAGAATTGAGAATTTTGAGTAGGGAAAAAATCAGTACAAGCTACTGTATTTACTCCATTTGTCCAAGTTCCAACCAATACACCATCGATATAAGCCTTCCATACTTGTAACGTTAAGTTGGCTACAATTTTTAATTCAAACCAGGTGGCTTGCGGGTAAGTAGTGCTGACTAAATTAGAAGTGATTCCATCATCAATCGTTAAGCTTCCTGCATTTAAATTAACATTTAATGCCCATAAATTCCCAATCGTTACTGCCCCTTGAATATTGTAGTAGGCTTTTTTACCTGTATTCACATAAAACTTATTTTGTAGTGTGAAAATTCCAGAATTGTATAATTGTCCAAACTTTAGCACAACATCTTGAGGTCCTCCATTAGCCGCAGTGGAAGAGAAATAGATTGAATGAGGATTTGAACTAGATTGAGCGGCAGTGATGGTAGCATCTTCTGCGCCACCTTCGGTTCCAGACCAAGTAGACCATGTTAATGATTGAGGCCCTAAATAAGACCCAACGGTATACGAGTCAAAATTATCAGAAAATAGTTGTCCAAAATGGAAAAAGCTTATTGAAAAAGCGAATGAGAGTAAAAGTATTTTTTTCATAATTAAAATTGTTAGTGGATTTGAAACGTAAAGATAAGGAAAAGTATAACATTATCCTATAATAATTGACGGTGTAAAGTGCAATAGATTTCTTGTTTTGTAATTTCTTCAACTCATTTTTATAATTTTTTAATCAATCGTAAACAATTATTATTAAATTCGGCTCACACAAATTAATAAAATCATGGAAAATAAAGTAGACAATTCGAATACAATTTCAACAAGATCTGGGCATCCAAAAGGATTATATTTTCTCTTTTTTACAGAAATGTGGGAACGATTTAGTTACTATGGAATGCGTGCTATCTTCATATTATTTATGACTAAAGTATTGCTAATGAAAGATGCGGATGCATCAGAAATATATGGTAGTTATACCGGATTGGTTTATTTGACCCCGCTTTTGGGAGGATACTTATGTGATAAATTTTTGGGAAATAGGCGCAGTATTGTCATTGGAGGCTTACTCATGGCAATTGGTCAGTTTTTTATGTTTTTTAGCGCCTCTGCAGGTGCAGATGGTGGGGTAATGCTCATGTGGATGGGATTGACTGCCATAATTATTGGAAATGGGTTTTTTAAACCAAATATATCAACCATGGTAGGGCAATTATACCCGGCTAACGATCGAAGAATAGATAGCGCATTTACAATTTTTTATATGGGAATTAATCTCGGGGCATTTTTCTCGCCATTGGTTTGCGGTTCCATGGATTTTAAATGGGGATTTTTGTGCGCTGGAATAGGGATGCTGATAGGTTTGGTGGCCTTTATTTGGGGACAAAAAAAATACCTTGTTTCTGAGGAAGGAAAACACATTGGTTTGCCTGTTAAAAAATTGGACCTTAAAAGTATTGCCTTAATAGTGGGGTCCATTTTTATAATATTTTTTATGTTGAATTTTAAACAAATGTTCAAAAGCAATGTGGATATAATTAGTTACTTTATTTACGGAGCTATGATTTTGATGCCTGTTTTGATTTTTAGCGATAAAAGCTTAAGTAAAATTGAAATTCAAAGAATTTCTGTCATCTTTATTTTGGCATTTTTTGTAATCTTCTTCTGGGGAGCTTTTGAGCAAGCTGGGGCTTCCTTAACTCTTTTTGCTGATCGCCAAACGGAGCGAACCATTTTTGGCTGGGAAATGCCCGCATCATATTTTCAATCGGTGAATCCTTTGGCGGTAATTGCGCTTGCTCCACTCATGACTTTGGTTTGGGGTTTTTTATACGCAAGAAAATTAGAGCCATCATCTCCTAAAAAAATGGCGATAGGATTAGGGCTTGTGGCTATGGGATATGTTGTAATAGCGATTGCTGTAAAAGGCTTAGGGATGGGCGATAAAGTTTCAATGTGGTGGCTAGTTGGTTTGTATGTTATTCACACCATCGGAGAATTATGTCTTTCTCCAATTGGTTTATCCATGGTTTCTAAATTAGCACCATTAAGGCTCTCTTCCTTAATGATGGGTACTTGGTTTTTGGCCAATGCTGCAGCAAACAAATTTGCAGGAACTTTGAGTGCCTTGATTCCTGGTGGCGAAGACGGAAAAGGAGGGGCTACTGAGTTTTTAGGATTTCAAATTACTAACTTATACGAGTTTTTTATATTGTTCATCATAATGTCCGGAGTTGCTGCAGCAATCTTGTTTTTCCTTTGTTCTTGGTTGGAAAAAAGAATGCACAATGATCATATAGAAGTTCAAGGATAAACTGATTGATTCGTTTATTTATAAACAAAAAATTAGAAATAAAAGCCATGAATAACTATGAGTAATAAGTTAACCCTCGAACAAATACAGGATTTTAAAGGCAAATACCCCAAGCAATTGTGGTATTTGTTTTTTATAGAAATGTGGGAACGCTTTTGTTTCTATGGAAATCGTGGCATGCTTACCATTTTTATGGTAGATGTCTTATTGTTAAGCGATAAGAATGCTAATCTACAATATGGTGCCATTCAAGCATTCGTTTATGCTTTTACATTCATTGGTGGCTTGTTTGCCGATAAAATTTTAGGCTTCCAGAAATCGTTGCTGTGGGGCGGAATTTTGATGATTTCAGGAAGTGTTGTTCTGGGTATATCAGCAGAGCATTATTTTTATTATGGCATCTGCTTACTTATTATTGGCACAGGTTTTTTTAAGCCAAATATTTCCACCATGGTAGGTGAGTTGTACAAAGAAGGTGATGTGCGTCGAGATGCAGGTTTCGGTTTGTTTTATGCAGGTATTAATGTCGGGGCGCTGCTCGGTGGAGCCATTTGTGTTTATGTAGGGAAAATGTATACCTGGGATTTAGCTTTTTTACTTTCTGGTGGTTTTATGATTGTTGGATTAGCTACTTTTTTATTAACAAGATCAAAATTGGGTCCTATCGGATTGGCGCCAATACCAGCAAAACCAGCAAGTGCTAAAAGAAATCAGTGGATGGTTTATGCAGGGTCTATCTTAATCCTGCCAGGTATTTACATCATGATTACCAATACGCATTACACGGACATTTTCATGTACATCATTGGTCCTGCAACCCTCATGTATTTGATGTATGAAATGCTTAAGTTGGGATGGCAAGAAAATAAAAAGATGCTCGCAGCGCTCGTATTTATTCTCCTATCTATTCTTTTCTGGGCTTTCTTCGAACAGAGTGGTGGTTCTTTAAGTTTATTCGCAAAAGACAACCTGAACTCAGATCTTTTCTCTTTAAATATCGATCCAAATGTCATTAATAATTCATCCAATTCCTTATTTGTTATTATTTTCAGTCCGCTGATAGGCTTGCTGTGGATTTGGATGAAGCGCAAGAAAATTGAACCTAATTATTTTGTGAAATTCGGATTAGCGTTTCTATTTCTTGGCGGTGCTTTCTATGTTTTTTATGTGAATCGATTTTTTGCGGGTGCGGATGGAAAAACATCACTTCTTGTATTTACAGCTGCCTATTTTGTAATATCTATTGCTGAATTGTTTCTTTCGCCAATTGGCCTTTCCCTCATGACAAAACTTTCTCCTAAGAAACTATGGGGTGTTATGATGGGTTTATGGTTCTTAGCGAGCGCTTATGGACAATATGTTGCCGGAATTCTAGGTGCAGGCATGGCATCGCCAGATCAGAACGCAAGTACTACTGTGAAACTAAATCTATACACAGAAGGATATCATCAATTGGCCATCTACGGAATTATTACAGGCGTAGTAGTCATTCTTGTTGCTCCTTTCCTTAAGAAATTGATGAGAGGAGTTTCTTAATTCATCTAAATAAAAACCATCGGTTAATCTAAATTTTAATATGTTCAATTTTAAGAAACACCCTAAAGCTCTTCCATTTTTATTCTTTTCCGAAATGTGGGAGCGTTTCGGTTATTATTTGATGATTGGAATTTTTACGCTATACCTTAAAGATTCTGTAAACGGATTTGGTTTTACAGAGAAAGAGGCGGCTGATTTATATGGGACTTTTATCGCTTTTGTCTTTCTAACACCTTTTATCGGTGGACTACTAGCTGATCGTATTTTAGGATATCGAAGGTCTATTACCATTGGTGGGATAATGATGGGTATAGGTTATTGTTTGATGTCTGTTCATGATAAAAACATGTTATATGTTGCCATGATTTTAGTCATTTTAGGAAATGGTTTCTTTAAACCTAATATTTCCACCTTACTAGGAAATGTCTATAATTCAGAAGAATATAAATCAAAAAAAGACTCCGGATATAGCATTTTTTATATGGGTATTAATATAGGAGCGTTTGTTTGTAATTTTTTTGGAGCTGCCCTGTTCAATATCTACGGTTGGTACGCTGCTTTCTTAGCTGCAGGAATTGGAATGTTTGTAGGCATTACTATTTTCTGGATTGGAACGAAGCATTATAAGCATGCAGATGTTATTAAGCCAAAATCTGATAGCGATATGTCATTACTACATATCTTCTCAGTGATCCTGCTTCCTTCCATCGGATTTGGTTTATTGGCTTTAATGCTGCCCAAACCGTTGGTCGGTTCAGCTACTAATGACGCTTTCTTATTTGGATGCATACCCATCATATTCTTCTATGGCCGATTATTGTATAAATCTCCAAAGGAGGAAAAAAGACCTATTGCTGCAATGTTGGCTATATTCTCTGTGGTTTTTATGTTCTGGGCAATTTTTAAACAAAATGGCTCTACGTTGAATACTTGGGCTGAACGATATACTGATCGCGAAATACCTGCCGCCATTCTTCCTGGAATGAAAAGTCTCTATCTTGCTGAGAAAATCACCTATAAAAAAGACTCTGTCGTGGTTATGGATGAGCAATTCCGAATCAAAGATAAAAAGCTGATGGAATGGAATTTCCCGTCGTATTTTAAGAATATGCCACCTGAAAATCTTCCTGCTGAAAATGAATCTATTTATGCCTTCAACACTAATTTATTTCAGTCTGTTAATCCATTTTGGGTTATTATTTTGACTCCCTTGCTAATTGCCTTTTTTTCCTTCTTGGGGCGCAAGGGAAGGGAACCTTCTACACCTACCAAAATCGCATTTGGACTGTTAATTTCAGGGCTTTCCTGCTTTGTAATGGTAGTTGCTATTTATTCAAATGATAATGGAATGGTTAAAGCCTCATCGTGGTGGTTTGTCTCTTCCTATGTCGTGATCACCATTGGAGAACTTTTCTTGAGTCCTATGGGTCTTTCATTAGTGTCGAAGTTGAGTCCCCCTAGATTAACATCTTTAATGATGGGTGGATGGTTTTTATCAACCTCGATTGGAAATAAATTATCTGGAGTGCTTAGTTCAATGTGGGATAATTACGAAAATAAAGCTAACTTCTTTTACGTGAATATTGTATTACTTTGCGCTGCTGCAATTCTTATGTTTGGAATGCTTCGTTGGTTAAATGCTATATTCGAAGAACATAAGTGAGGATCTTAGGGCGCAATATTTTATGGTCTAGATTTTAAGATCAACACTAAAGTAAGGGGGAGATGAACGACTATAAAAAAAAACAGATATCGAATGTCGGACTACTTTTTATTGAAGTGAGCCGATATATTTATATTCTATACTTCTTAAAGAAAGCTTCCCAATTCCAAAGGTAATTACCCATAATATCATCCATTCTCTTTAAGAATAATGGATTTGGAACCTGCATGCGCTTGAAATATTCGTCTTGGAAGTTATTTAAATTGTATTTGTAAAATACGGCCTTTGACATACCATAAATCATATTTTTTGACGGCATGTTAATTCTATTAATAAAACTTCTGTACTCTTTAATAATGTTTCGGATATCCAATTCGGAAAGTTCGTAAATCGTCGCTAGCTTTTGGTAGATTAATTTCTCAACCCGTTCCGCTTGGTTGCTTTCAAAGTTTCCTTCAAGTAATGAAATATTACCTGAAATCACAATTAAAGCGAATTCATTGTTGTTTGTCAAATCAATTTTAGGCGATTCAACAAAAGCTGGATCTTCATTTATCCATTGAGCGATTACGCCAAACCCATTATCAACAGAATCATATAGTGCATTTATGAAAATGTTGGCAACTTGGTTGTCACTAAGTTTTTTCTTTGTAAATGTTCCAAACATATAATGAATATTTCTATTGGCTATTTACAAAGTTAATATTCGCCTAACATCAAATTTGATTTATTTTAAGGGGTTTTCAACGTAGTTTTCAACAGATTTGATATTTATTGGCATTATATTCATAAATTTGCCCAAAAATTATTTAATGAAAGGAATTATTAAAACAGTTAAGGGAGATATGCTTGTCTCTTTTTATACCAAAGACGCTCCAAAAACAGTTGCTAATTTTATTAAATTGGCACAGGAAGGCTATTATGATGGATTGACATTTCACCGTGTCCTAAACGATTTTGTTATTCAAGGTGGTTGTCCAAATTCTCGATCTGGAGCTAATGGTATGCCAGGAACAGGTGGGCCTGGATATCAAATTGACTGTGAATTAACTGGCGAAAATCAATATCATGATCGTGGCGTATTATCCATGGCTCACGCTGGACGAAATACCGGTGGATCTCAATTTTTTGTTTGTCATTCAAGAAATAACACCTCTCATTTAGATGGTGTTCATACCTGTTTCGCAAAAGTAATCGATGGAACGGATGTCATTGATGCCATTCATCAAGGCGATATGATTGAATCGATTGAGATAATAGAAGATTAATTTTCTCGAAGAGACAATCATTTAGATTCGTTTTGTCTTCTTTTTGTTACTACCAGTAGGTAATTATTCTAGTAAACCATCAATTTCTAATTTCAAAGTTGGAAGATGTCTAATAATTGTCCCCCAAATTATCTCATTATCAATTTTATCATACCCATGTATAACTCGATTTCGCATACTTATAATTTGACGTTTACTCGATATTTTAATTGTTGAATTCAATTTCTCTATTCGACTCAATGCTTCTCCAATAATTTCAAATTCGCGTTCTACTGCTCGTCTCAACATTTTATCTGTCATATATACATTAAAATCACGGTTTTCTCCAAGGTATTTTTCAATGGATGCTATAGATTCTTGAATATCAAATAGATATTTATTGATTTCATTATTCATATAGCAAAGTTTTTGTTTGGTTCACTGAATTAATAAAATATGGATTAGACAAAGATTTATCCGTTACTAAATCAACAGGTCGTTGAAATAGATTTTCAAATTCATCAGCTAAATCAAAATATGTGTCTGCATAATCTCCGTACTCCATAGGTTTAAAAGAGATGAGTAAATCAATATCACTTTCGTCATTAAAATTATCTGTACAAACAGAACCGAAAACAAATAAGGACTGAACATTATTAGCTATGCATAATGATTTAATTTTTTCAATATTATCGGATATTAGTCTATGCATATCAATGATTTGTACAAATCTATCATTTATATTGACATTTTACAACTGCCACATTTTCATGGCTTATTAGTGCAGTTGTTATACCTCTAAAGTAAGATGTGTGCATTCCGAATTCAGCTTATTAATCTAGCTCAATTTAGCTTAACATTCTCTCTGTTGCAATTAACGATTCAATCAATTGTTATTTCCCAAACTGCCCGATAATCAATTGAGCAAGTTCTTCTCCAATTCGATCTTGTGCTTCTAATGTTGCAGCCCCGATGTGCGGTGTACAAGCAATTTTTGGATGATTCAATAAATCTTTCCTTGGGTTGGGTTCGTTTTCGTAAACATCTAAGGCAATTCCGCCAATTACTCCCTCATCAAGAGCAACTAACAAATCATTTTCATCAATAACTCCTCCTCTGGATGCATTTACGATTAGCACGCCTTTTTTCATTATTGAAAATTCATTGGCTGTAATCACCGCACTTCCATCTGCTTGTTTTGGAACGTGTAAAGAAATGTAATCCAATTTTCCTAATACACTTTTCAAGTCTGTAGTTGGCGTGATTTCAACATCAAAATTATTATTCAATCCAATAGGCACACTAATATTTATTGGTGTAGTAAACTGATCCACTGCGATCACATCCATTCCAGCTCCCAAGGCATAGGAGGCGAGGCTTTGTCCAATTCTTCCAAAGCCAATAATTCCAATGGTTTTCCCTCTTAATTCAATACCTTTAGCATACTTCTTTTTTAGGCTTGAAAAATCACCACTTTCCATATTCTTAAATGAATCTTGGAGAAATCGAGACAAGGAAAATAAATGTCCCATTACTAACTCTGCCACAGATTGTGACGAAGATGCTGGTGTGTTGATCACGGTAATTCCTTTTTCACGTGCGTAAGCGACATCAATATTGTCCATTCCTACGCCTCCTCTGCCAATTAATTTTAGATTTGGGCAGGCATCGATCACTTCTTTTCTTACTGTCGTGGCGCTGCGAACCAAGATCATTTCGATTCCTTGTTCGTTTACCGTTTTTGATAGCTGATCTTGTTCGACTTTATCAGTTATAACAGTAAAGCCAGCAGCCATTAAAAGTTCTTTTCCTTTACTTGATATCCCGTCGTTAGCTAATATTTTCATTGATATATTGGGTTTCGTATTACTAATTTATTTTATCCTTGAGATTCAAAATGCTTCATAACATCCACCAATACCTGCACACTTTCAATGGGTAAGGCATTGTATAAAGAGGCACGGTATCCGCCTGTTGACCGATGTCCGGGTAAGCCAACAATTCCTGCAGCTTTCCAAGCTGAATCAAATGCAGAACTATTGGATTCGTCGTTAAGGGTAAAGGTAACATTCATGTTTGAGCGATCCTCGGTTTTAACAGAGCCAGTAAAGAGCGTATTGCGATCGATTTCGTTGTAAAGTAAGGTTGCTTTTGCAATGTTGCGTTTTTCCATTTCTGAAACACCGCCATTTTCTAGTAAATTTCGAAGGTTCAAAAGCGCTACATATACAGAAAATACAGGAGGTGTGTTTAACATCGATTCTTTATCGACTTGTTGTTTTAAATCTAAATAGCTTGGCATAAAAGGCGAAGTAGATTTTCCTAAAGCACTATCTTTTACAATGTAAATAGTTGCCCCCGCTGGCCCTAAATTCTTTTGAGCACCAGCATAAATCAAATCAAATTTTGATACATCAATTACTTGAGAAAAAATATCAGACGACATATCGCAAACTAATGGAAGATCCGTTACCGGAAATTGCTTGTATTGTGTGCCGTAAATAGTATTGTTTGAGGTGAAATGAAGATAATCCAAGTCGGATGGAATGGTATAATCTTTTGGGATATAATTGAAATTTTTATCCTCGGAACTTGCAAGTACGGAAACATCTACTCCTACTTTTTTAGCTTCTTTTATAGCTCCAGAGGCCCAAGTTCCTGTATTAAAGTATCCTGCCCGTTTGTTGTCACGCATCATATTAAGGGCCGCTATGGTAAAACCCAAAGATGCCCCACCTTGCATAAAGACAACAGAATATCCAGTCGGAACATTCAATGCTTTTTTGACCAATTCAATTGCTTCATCCATCACCGCTACAAAATCTTTGTGTCGGTGAGATACTTCAAGGATGGACAAGCCATTGAAATCTAATACTGCGGCAGCAGCTTTCTCAAATACTGTTTGAGGCAAAATACAAGGGCCAGCACCAAAATTATGTTTCATTTTTATTTTTTTTAAGTTTTTTATCTTTTGGGTATAAAAAAAGCCGTCGGTAAGGACAGCTTTTTAAATTTATTCTGCTTTCGGTTTTTTAACAGCGACTTTTTTCACTGCAGGAGCAGCTTTTTTCACCGTTGGTTCTTTTTTCTCTTTTTTGATTTTAACTGGGGCGATTATTGCTTTTTCATCACTTTTTCGCTTACGTGTATTACCATATGAGCCCATTACTCTTTTTCCCTTTGCGGTTTTTTTATCTCCTTTACCCATGACCTATTTTGTTTTTAATGTAATTTTTAATTATTGAACAAAGTTAAAATTCTTTTTGAAATATAGCCTCACTTAAATCATCAAAACTTGTATAAGCTATTCTTGTTTAGTGTAATCTCTTTTTTTTAACCAACCCCTTGACACAAAAAAGGCAAATAAGCTAGCTCCAATCAGAAACATGATGCCAATGACGATGTAATAGCCATTTTTATACGCTAATTCTGGCATGTATTTAAAATTCATTCCGTAAACGCCCGCAATAAAAGTCAGGGGGATGAAGATGGAGCTAACGATGGTTAATACCTTCATAATTTCATTCATTCGCTGACCCTGAGCGGCGTAATAGAAATTCGCCATGCCATCTAATATCTGTTTTTGTGATTCAATTTCTGTAACTACATGCGAACAACTATGGTGCAGACTATTAAAATAAACGTGGTTGCTTTTATCAATTAAGGTCGATTCACTTCCGAGTAATTGAATGCTAATATCAAGCATTGGACTTGCTATTTTTTTAAGTTCAATTAATTTTCTTCTCTCCAATTCAATTTTTAAAAGAAGTGATTTGTCTATCGACTTATGAAGTTTTTCGTGGATGATTTCCATGGCTTCCGAAATATTGTCTAACACTTCGAAATAATTATCTACAATGGCCTCTAAGCTTCTAAATAATAAAAAGTCACTTTTTTTAGAACGAATTTTACCCCTGTCTTTTTCAATTCTATTTCTAACGTCTTCAAAGTGATTACCATCCAATGATTGAAGAGAGATCAGGTAGTTTTTAGCGATGAAAAAAGTGAGTTGGTCTTTATGTAATAAGTCTTTTGAATTTTGACTAGGCAAGGCTGAAATTACATTGAAAAATATATACCCATTGTTTTCTTCTACTTTTGGACGCCGTGATTCACTAAAAATATTTTCTATACCAATCTTATCTATTTGAAGGTTTAAACACAGGGTTTCGATGGAAGGCATATCGGCCAATGAATGAAAGTTTAGCCATGCAACATGGTCATCATCTAATTCATTCAATAAAAAATTTTGTGCGAAATAGGCTGCTTTTTCTTTTTTTAATAGAAAAAAGGATGAGTTGTATTTGTATAATTGACATTCACTATTCTGCGACATGATTTTTTCTTGTGAAGATAGAAAAGATTTTAATAGGATTAGTTTAGAGGTTCTATTTTTTCCTTTCCTGAAAAAGCACAAGTATCACATCCTTTTTCTTTACTGAAAAATTTTCGATTTACTCGATAACATAAGTACACGAGGGAAAGGATTAACAATAAAACAACAGCTATTTCCTGAATCATATTCAAAAGTAATTAATTTACGTCAATATGAAGTAGGTAATCAATGCGCCAACATATGCCATTATTCCCATTATAACTAATTGTATAAGTGGCCAACGCCAACTTTTCGTCTCTTTTTTTACTACTGCCAAAGTGGCCATGCATTGCATTGCGAATACATAAAAGACCATAAGGGATGCGCCTGTTGCTAATGAATAAACCGGAGTACCATCTGATCTTCGTGCTTCCTTTAAGTGAGTTTGAAGGTTCTCTTGCCGTTCATTTTCATCATGTACAGCATAAATGGTAGATAATGAACCAACAAATACTTCTCGTGCCGCAAATGAGCTGATAAGGGATATTCCAATTTTCCAATCGTAACCCAAAGGGGAAATGATTGGCTCGATATACTTCCCTGTTATTCCAATGAATGAGCCTTCTAATTTCGCGGAGGCAATCATGGTTTCTTTTTGGGGCTCAGTCGATTTTTTATATAAGGAGGTTTCTTTAACAGCTCTTATTTTAGATGACATACTATCAGATGGACCATAGGCAGCCAGTACCCAAAGGATAATTGAAATAGCTAATATTACTTTTCCTGCATCCCAAACGAATACTTTGATCTTCTCTGTTATAGAAATCATGATATTACTCCACCTCGGTTTTTTGTATTCAGGCATTTCCATAATTAAGAATCCTTTGTCTTTTGACCGAATGAATTTTTTAAGAATAAGAGCTAATAATAGAGCTGCGACCAGCCCTAAGGAGTAAAGCGCAAATAAAACCAAGCCTTGTAAGCTAATAAAACCAAAAACATACGTTTTTGGAATGACCAATGCAATCAGTAAGGTATAAACGGGTATTCTTGCGCTGCAACTCATTAAGGGCGCGATGATGATGGTAATTAATCGTTCTTTCCAATCTGAAATAGTCCGAGTAGCCATAATGCCGGGTATGGCACAGGCAACGCTCGACATTAAGGGAACAATGCTTTTACCATTTAAACCAAAAGGCCGCATAAGTCGATCCATGATAAACACTACGCGCGATAAATAACCGCTTTCTTCCAATAAGGCTATGAAAAAAAATAGCAGGGCAATTTGAGGTATAAACATCAACACACCACCAATTCCAGGTAGTATACCCTGTGTAAGTAGGTTATTAAATACGCCATCAGGAAGTGCGCCGCTTAACCAAGTACTTAATGTGATGAACAAGTGTTCAATCCAATCCATTGGAAAAGTGGCAAAGGCAAAAATGAATTGAAAAATAATCAGCAAAACGGCCGAGAAAATAAAATATCCCCAAAATCGATGGATTAGAATAGCATCTAATTTTCTGGAAAAGGTACTTTTAACCGATGACTTTTTCCCTTGTATCGTTGGCAATATTGCCCTTAGTTTTTCATAGCGATCTTGTATTTCTTGCTTTTGGGCATCTTTATCGTTTATTGGGCTCGGAAAGAAACCATTGTAAAAGGGAATAACTTCTTGCGCTCTTTTTGACGTGCTTATGGCTGCGAAAAGGCGCTCTTTGCCAAGTCCTATTCGGGCGTTCATCGTAATCATAGGTGTTCCCGGAAATAGTGATTCCAATGCTGGGATATCGATTTTAATCCCGTTTTTTTCGGCAATATCCCACATGTTTAAGACCAAAACAAGTGGAATCTTTAAATCATACAGCTGTGTGAACAGCAGCATGTTTCTTTCCAAATTAGAAGCCTCTACCACTACGATAGCGAGTTCTGGGAAGTCTTCGTGTGTAGGATTTGTAACAACCTGACTAACAATTTCTTCATCCAATGAATGTGGATAGATGCTGTAAGTACCAGGAAAATCCGTCAACTGATGCTTTTGAACACCAATCTTGAAAGTCCCACTTCTTTTCTCGATGGTCACACCGGGAAAGTTGCTCACTTGCTGACGTAGTCCGGTTAGCAAGTTAAACATAGAACTTTTACCAGTATTAGGATTCCCAAATAATGCTATTTTCATAGGGCAGTTGAGGGAAATATTATCATATTGGTAAACTAGTAACGTGTATGTGTTTTGCCTCGTCTAAGCGCAAACTAATCAATGAACCATGCATGCAAATCGCTATAGGATCGCCAAATGGCGCTTTGTAAAGTAATTCGAGCTCCGTGCCTGCCTGCATTCCCATCTCTATTAGTTTATTCGACAAATAGGGATGAGTGATTGATTCAACAATTACTATTTCGCCTAATGTTATTTCGCTAAGTGATTTTAACATGTGCAAATTTACAAATCTAATGGTTGTAAAACCATACCTTCTTTATGGTATAATTATGCCTTGGCTTTTAAAACAAACCGAGCTGTATGCCTTGTCTTTTGCTCAATAATAACAATTTTATCCTTGCAAATTGATTCAATTGTTTCCGAATTGTAATGTCGAATAGTTACTAGCTCGAGGTTATCGTTGTACTTAACATTAAAGGTGTTTTTTAATACACTTAAAAGCTTAGGGATAGACACTTTTTTTGCATCTACTAAAATTGAAAAGCTTAAAGCAGAATTTTGCATCAAGTTAATTTTGATCTGCTCTTTTGCTAGTAATTCAAAAATTCCATGGAGATTTTGCTCGTCGATGAAGGAAAAATCTTTCGGTATAATCGAAAATAATACTTGTTCCTGTTTGATGATGAAAGAGGCAATTAGTCCATCGTCTTTGGTCTCTGATTGAATTTCTGTTCCTGCTCCTAGTGGTTCAATAAACGATTTTACAAATAAGGTAATGTTCTTATTTTGAAGGGGCTTGATTGTTTTTGGATGAATAACACTTGCGCCATAATAGGATAATTCCATGGCTTCTTTAAAGGATATTTTATCCAGTTTTCTTGTGTTCTGAAAGTATTTTGGATCAGCATTCAACATGCCAGGAACATCTTTCCAAATGGTAACGTTTTCAGCTTCACAGCAATAAGCAATTATTCCTGCCGAATAATCAGACCCTTCTCGTCCTAAAGTTGTGGTTGATCCATCTGAAGAATGACCAATAAATCCTTGTGTAACAAGAATGTTCGATCCGATGAATGCGGGCTCAATACTTTTAGAAATTAATTCCTTAGTTTTTTCCCAATCTACATTAGCCTCTTGATAATTAGTGTCTGTGCGGATTATTTTACGGGCATCAAGCCATGAAGACCTAAAGCCCATTTCAATAAGGTATTCATGTACAATATGGGATGATATTAGTTCTCCAAGAGAAACTATTTGATCGTATTCAAAGCCTAATTTATCGGAGATTTTTTCCTGAGATAAGTGCCTTAATCCATCAAAAATTTGGTCTACTACTTGAAATATTTTAAAGTGTTTTTCTCTGAATAATTCACCTAAAATGTCATGGTGATACGCCTGTAAGTCATTAATTAATTGATGAAATTTTAGGTGTTCATTAGCCAATAGACAAGAAAGGATCTCCTCTAGTTTATTGGTGGTTTTCCCCATGGCAGAAACAACCACAATTATTTTCTCTCCTTCATAAAGCGAAAGAATAGCGCCAACATTTTTTACTGCTTCTGGGTCTTTTACTGATGCCCCTCCGAATTTAAAAACTCTCATAATTTTATTAGGCTTAGCTTAATTTTTCGCATAATAATTTTAGTTCATTTCGTGCAGACTTACGGGTATATAAAATGGCATAGACCATATCTAATATTGGCATGTCTACCTGAAATTTTGCATTTATCTCCATAATGCTTTTTGTTGCATAGTACCCTTCAGCAATCATATTCATCTCTAATTGGGCGGTTTTTACGGAATAGCCTTTGCCAATCATAAATCCAAAACTCCGATTTCGTGAAAATTTGGAATATGCAGTTACGAGTAGGTCGCCTAAATAGGCACTGGTTTTTGTGTCGCGATGAACTGGGCTAACCACATCAATAAATCGTTCAATTTCTTGAATAGCATTTGAAACCAAAACTGCTTGAAAATTATCACCGTAACCTAAGCCTGCACATATTCCGCTAGCTAGGGCGT
Source organism: Flavobacteriales bacterium (assembly GCA_947475095.1). Lineage (GTDB taxonomy): Bacteria > Bacteroidota > Bacteroidia > Flavobacteriales_D > Crocinitomicaceae > UBA952. The sequence continues at coordinate 65,754 of CANJLG010000005.1, read as the reverse complement.
AAATATTTTTTAACACGGCTGATAACTCGGTGCCAAATAAATCGTCGGTGGTGCTTGTTCGTATGTATCGACAGCGTAATAAAGCAGAAACTTGCTCAGCAATTTCAGGTGTTGTGCACCCAATGGTTAAATAGGATAGGCGCTCAAGGGCAACTTCTTCCGCATGACAAGGTCCGCATATAATTCCTATTTTGTCGTATGGCGTCCCAAACGTTTTGTGAATATATCGCGCTGGGATAGCATGGTATTCTGGTACGATTCCTTTTACCGCTGAAAACACAATTTTATCTTTAATTAATTCTGTTGGGAAGTCACTAAAGGTGCTAGTTAAAAAAGCAGATGGAGTTGCTATCACAATGATATCTGCTGCAGAAATAATTTCGGGTAGCTTACTGCTAATTGTGATTTTACTTAAATCAAATTCTACTCCCTGTAAATAATTAGGATTATGCTTGTAGGCTAATAAATGCTCAATAGATTCCTCGTTTCTGAGCCACCAATAAACATTGTTGCTATTGTTTGTAAATAATTTCACTAAAGCGGTTGCCCAACTCCCGCCTCCAATTACGGCAATTTTGGTAGAATTTAAGGTCATCTATGCTGGGTTAAAATTAAAAAATGGTAGTTGATGTGGATTCAATCAGACAAGTAAAATTAGTTATAATTTATAATTTCTCCGGAATTTAATAATCCAACAAATACATCTCGCAATTTTTCTAACTTCAACTTCGAATTGGCATTGCCCTCGATTGCTTCATTTTTTAATTGGTAGTACATACTCAAGGATTGACCGAAAAGATCTTGTTCTAATTGTTTTTTTATTTCAATTATTTTAGCGTTTACACCTAGTAAATAATGTTCTATTTCCCCTAAGTTTTTTAGTTCATCCTGAGATAAATTTTCTTTTTCTAGGAGCTCATGATAACGAGGTAATAATTCACTCAGCAAGGAAATAAAGCGATCAAGCTCTTGATCTAGTTGCTTTTTATTGGATTTAAAGTCGTCCATACTTCATACTTTGATAGTTAAAAGTAACTTTTTTTAATAAACTACAATACGTTCAATATTTTTTTTAATGCTGTAGTGTACTTTCTATCTAATTCTAAATAAGCTCCCAATCGCTAACATCATTACCGGCAATAAAGGCCTTGTAATTCATTCGTGTTTTTCCTTCTGCTTGTAATTCTTGAATAGCTATAAACCCGTCTGAACAAGGGAAAAGGATGCCGTTTTCTCCTAAGATTAGTTGCTTGCTATCACTTTTAGGAGATTGATTATTAAGTTGTGAAGCCAATAATTTGAATTGAAATTGCTCTTGTTTTTTTCGGTTGTAAAGAATGCACCAAGCAGCTGGGTAAGGAGATAATCCTCTGATTTGGTTGTGAATATCAAGCGATTTGTTGTTCCAATTAATTTCGCAATCTTTTTTGAAAATTTTCGGCGCTTCTGTCGATACCTTTGATTCTTGTTCCATTGCTTGGATGCCTCCTCTTGAAAGTTGATTGATTGTTTCAAGTAATAATTCTGCTCCTTCATTTTTCAATACATCATGCAATTCTCCGCAATTCATGTTTTCGCCGATTGATACCTTGCGTTGATCAATTATTTTTCCTGTATCGATGACTTCATTAATATAGAAGGTGGTGACGCCCGTTTCTTTGAGTCCGTTCATAATCGCCCAATTTATTGGCGCTGCACCTCGCAAAGCTGGTAATAGCGAAGCATGTAAATTAATAGTGCCTTTTGGTGGCATTGCCCAAATTACTTTTGGTAACATTCGAAAGGCAACCACCACAAAAAGATCTGCTTTTAGGGATTCTAATTGAGCCACAAACTGCTCGTCTTTTAAGTTTTCAGGTTGCAAGACGTTCAAGCCTTGTTCCTTCGCAAACACAGTGATATCACTTTCTTTAATTTTTTTTCCTCGACCTGCGGGTTTGTCCATAGCTGTTACAACTCCCACCACTTGATGATGGCTATCCAAAATTGTTTCAAGCGTCTTTACGGCAAAGGATGGCGTTCCCATAAACACAATCCGTAAGGAAGGGCAATCACTTATAAAACTTTCTTTTTCCAATTGTAAAAGGTTAAATAAAACAAGGACAAGCCTCCTAAAATACTAAAATAAATATATTCCACGGTCCAAATCCAATAAATATCCCATTGAAAAACTTTTATGAATAAATAACTGAAAATAGTATAGATGCCTACGGAAACTATTTCAATAGACATGGATACGAGGGTATTTCCACTTCCGTGGATCGTTTGAAAGTAGACAGATACTAATCCGTATAATAATATCGAGCAAGAAACTAGTCTAAGTATTTCAGCACTTTTTTGAATATACATATCTTCGGGATTGATCATACGAATTAAGGCCTCGGGATAGAGTAGGGCGCCATGAAATGTAATGAGTAAAAACCCAAATGTGAGCAATTGAATTCTGCGTTGTATGATGGGTAATGCGTCAAACTGACCGCTTCCTATGTATTGAGAAATATATGTTTTTGTTGTGCCTGCAAAACCCCAAATAGGGACGAAGGCTAAAAAGTAGATGGACCTAATATTTTGAGATACCGTTAAATCAAATTGACCTTTTTGCTCAATCCAAGTAAAAAACATGGTCCAGGTCGCTAAGGCGAAGAAACCTTGAATTAATAGGGGAGTACCCACTTTCAATAACTCAATAAATGATTTTAGCTGAAACGAAAAATAGGAGAATAAGCGGTATTCTCTGCGTTCAATTGAGAAGTAGAGGTAAATAATTAGAAAAGTCATGCTGCAAGCATCTGCCAATGTCGAAGCAAGTGCCGCGCCTTCAATTCCCATTCTTGGCAAACCAAAATTTCCGAATATTAGGCTATAGGCTAATATCACATTTGTACTTGCGGTAATTAATGCGGCAATTAATACCACAACCGTTTTCCCTTTGGCAATCAACATTGCTTGGATACTCAATGTAATCATGGCAAAAAACAAGGAAAAGGAACGTATGTGTAGGAATTCTCCTTGGAGTAGGGCAATATTTTTATTTGCTGAATAACTTACTATCCAATCGGGAATTACAAAATAGAGGATGGAAAACATGCTTATCGCGAGAAGGAACAATGTAAAAAGACTGGTCCCAAATACACGGCCAATCGTTTCAAGGCGATTTTCACCAATTCTTCTAGCGATGATAATCTGTGCGCCATCACTCATCCCTAATAACATCATGTAAAAGGTAATGTAAATCAATCCGCCATTTCCTAAGGCATCAAACGCTTCTGTTGAATAACGGCTGATAAATGATGCGTCGGTTATTAATACGATCGATTGAATAAATCCAGAAACCATCATGGGTAATGCGACCCCTAAAAGTGTTTTGTACCTAAAATCTAACATTATTCCACTTGTAAAATTAAGCCTTTTAAATACTCGCCCTCTGGATGAAAAGCGCTGATAGGATGATCTGCAGGTTGGTGCAGCTGTTCTAAAATTCGAATGTTTCGTCCTGCTTCAATCGCTGCTGCAATAATGGTATTGGTAAAAAGTTGTTTATCAACAACCTGTGAGCAGGAAAATGTAAAAATAATCCCGCCTGGTTTTATTTGCCTAAATACGTGTGCATTCAAACGCTTGTACCCTTGGATGGCTTGGTGACGCTTATCGCGGTGCTTGGCAAATGCAGGCGGATCAATAACGATAATATCGTAAGCTTCTTCTACTTCTTTCAGGTATTCCATGGCGTCTGCAACAATACACGCATGCTTTCCTTTAAATGTATTTAGTAGGATATTCTCTTCGGTTAATGCAATTGCTTTTTTTGAACTATCTAAGGAATGCACAATGCTTGCTCCTTTATACAATGCTTGTAAACTGAATCCACCTGAATAGCAAAAAGTGTTCAAGATCTTCTTCCCTTTTGCATACCGACCAAGGATCGCTCGGTTTTCTCTTTGGTCAATGAAAAACCCTGTTTTTTGTCCATTGACCCAATCAATATGGTAATCAACGCCATTTTCCATTGCTTGATGAGGTAGCTCACATGCTCCAAATAAATAGGCGTCTTCGATTTCATTTTTACTTGAAAGCGTATCAGAAGATTTAGAATAAATAGCTGTTAATTTTCCCTTGAGAATGGTTTGTAGTGCTATGGAAATATCCTCAATACAACGATACATGCCTATCGAGTGACATTGAATAACGGCAACACCGTTGTAGTAATCTATGATTAATCCTGGTAATCCATCTCCTTCGCCATGACAAATTCTAAAGATGGAATTCACTTTGCTGTCAAGCCCCAAATCATAGCGCAACTTGAGGGCATTTTTAAGCTTTTCAGTGAAAAAATGCGCGTTAATCAATTCATTTTTAAATGTTTGAATTCTAACTGAGATGGTCGCATGTTGAAAATGACCAATGGCCAAAAAGTCGTTTCGATGGTTGTGAACGGCAACGATATCACCGTCTTTTATGGCACTGGTGTCGGTAAATATTGCGCCTGAAAATACCCAAGGGTGTTTTCTTAATACGGAATGATCTTTCGCTTTTCTGAGTTGGATAATGGGATAATTCATGCCTGTAAAATTACTTAATCTTATTGCATGGCAACGCTTTCAATCGTAACAAGACAAAAATATCTTTGGTAATGACAATAAAAGATAGATTAAACTCAGTACTTTTGATAAAAAAAAATACAAATGGGAAATAAAAGAAGTTTAAAGAAAGGCCTTAATGAAATGGTTTTTGATGTAGTTGATGAGTGTTATTTTATTCAAATTGCTGACTCAAAAAAAATAGAGGCTTCTGAAAAATTAATTACCGAAGTGGCAGATTTTCAAGATGATCTTTTAAGTAAAATGAATAAGGCGAAAGGCAAAGCAGCATTTAGAGCTATCTACACTGAGATTGAGACTAAATCTGATTATTTTGTTGATGCTTTAAATACTTTAAACAAGTAAGAGGATAGGATGAAGTGGAAATCAATTATTGCCTTCCTAGGGTTCATTGGTTTCTTTTTCATATTGTTTGTCTCAGGTGGAAAATCTACTTTTTGGAATGCGATTGCACTCGGTGGATTAATGGTTTTTCTGTGGATTTTAGAGATCATCCCCATTTATTTAACAGCGCTTCTTCCTTTGGTTTTAGCTATTCCACTTGGAATTCTTAAACCTGTTGATTTAGCAAGTGCTTACGGAAATAGCAACGTTTATTTATTTTTGGGTGGATTCATCTTGGCCTTAGGCCTTGAGAAATGGCGGGTGCACGAACAAATTGCCCACGGAATATTAACTATTGTTGGGGATTCAAAACCTAGAATTTTACTTGGTTTTATTTTTAGTACCGGATTGATTAGCATGTGGATTTCAAATACAGCCACCGCGCTCATGATGCTTCCCATGGCAATGGCTATAATTCACGCTCTTCCTGTAGCACATCAAAAATCAAAATTTAGTCTTTATTTAGTCCTATCGATTGCCTATGCATCGAGTATTGGTGGGATGGCTACGCTTGTCGGTACGCCAACCAATACGCAAATGGCTGCTATTTTAGAACAAAACTATGGGATAACTATTGGGTTTTTTGAGTGGATGAAAATTGCCTTGCCCATAAGCTTGCTAATGCTCTTCATAACCTACGTATATTTTTATTTTTCGCTGGGTAAAGAACGATTGGATGTACATGATTTTAAAATTGTGAAAAAACCTTGGTCCACAGAACAAATTAGGTTGGTTTTAGTATTTAGCGGGGTGGTTTTTTTATGGATTTTTAAGGATTTAATCAGTAATCTTACACCAATAAAATACGACGATGAAAACGTGGCCATATTAGGCGCTGTCTTACTTTTTATTATTCCGGCTAATAAAACGAAAAAGCCACTGTTAAACTGGTCGGATACTGAAAAATTACCTTGGGGAATTTTATTGCTCTTTGGTGGTGGATTGGCGCTTGCTAAAATGTTAGAAGTGAACGGTATCGTAGCTCTTTTAACGGATGTACTCACATCGTTTAATAATGAATCGATCTTTGTCATTATTGTAGCAATGGTCGCTATAACTATTTTCGCATCAGAATTATTATCGAACATAGCCCTAGTAGTTATCTGTGTTCCAATTGTTGCTGCCTTCGCTAAATCGGCAGGATTAGATATCCTGCAATTATGTATTCCCCTCACCTTAGCGGCAAGTTGTGCCTTTATGCTTCCGATGGGAACACCACCTAACGCTATTGTTTTTTCTTCAGGTTTTGTTTCTATGGGACAGATGGCAAGGGCCGGATTCGTCTTGAATATTATAGGTATTATTCTTATTTCCTTTTTTGGAGTATTTTTTTTATAACCTTTTGGTTATATTCGCTTAATAAAATAAGCCTATGTTCTACGCTAAACGACTTTTTGATGTTCCCTATCACCAATTAAAAAATTATCCGAATGCTACGATGTTTGCTACCAAAATAGCAGGCGATTGGATCGGAACCTCAACACAACAATTTCTTGATGAGGTCATGCTTGTTTCTAGGGGGCTAATTGTGCTCAATGTTCAAAAAGGTGATAGAGTTTCTGTATCAGCTAATAATAGGGTGGAATGGAATATCTTCGATATTGCTGTTCAACAAATAGGGGCAATTCTAGTGCCGCTTTATCCTACCAGTTCCGAATCGGATTATTCTTTTATAATCAATAATGCTTCCGTGAAATTAATCGTGGTTTCTAATAAAGAATTGTTTGATAAAGTCGAGAAAATACGTTCCAATACGCCTTCTCTAAGCTCAGTTTTTACTTTTGAAGAAGTGGAAGGAGCAACAAATTGGAAAGCGATTCATGAAGAAGCCTCTAAAATAGAAGAAAGTGAGGTTACTAAGCGTATGGCTGAAGTGGCCCCTGAAGATATGGTGACAATCATTTATACTTCCGGCACCACGGGGAATCCGAAAGGAGTGATGCTTTCACACATAAATTTATTGTCAAATGTGGAAGCGTGTATAGCGCCAATTCCAGCTTCACAAGGTTCTAAAGTACTTTCTTTCTTACCTGTATGTCACGTTTATGAGCGAATGCTACATTACTTGTACATGTATTTAGGTTGCTCTATTTATTTCGCAGAATCCATGGAAACGATTGGGGAAAATATTCGAGAAGTAAAGCCTGAGGTCTTTTCAGCTGTCCCTCGTTTAATCGAAAAAGTATTCGATAAGATAATGGCGAAAGGAGAGGATCTTTCCGGGATCAAACGGAAGTTGTTCTTTTGGGCCGTTTCCTTGGCAGAAGAGTACGATTTCATGGGTAAAAGTACCTGGTACCAATTTAAATTAGGTATCGCTAGAAAATTGATTTTTAAAAAATGGCAGGAAGCGTTGGGGGGAAATGTGAGAGCGATTGCTTCTGGAAGTGCTGCTTTACAGCCGCGATTAGCACGTATTTTCTTTGCTGCTGGACTTCCAATTCTTGAGGGCTATGGTTTGTCTGAAACATCTCCTGTTGTATCTGTTAATTGTTTTTTAAAAGGTGTCCGAATAGGTTGCGTTGGTCAGCTCATTGAAAAGGTGGAAGTTAAAATTGCCGAGGATGGGGAGATTTTAGTTAAAGGACCAAATGTAATGATGGGATATTTTGAAAATAAAGAAGCTACGGACGAGGTTTTTGATGAGGATGGTTGGTTCCATACGGGTGATATTGGGACTTTTCAAGAAGGAAAATTTTTAAAAATTACGGATCGTAAAAAAGAAATATTTAAAACTTCAGGAGGTAAATATATTGTTCCTCAAGCCATGGAAAACAAATTTAAAGAGTCGCGTTTTATAGAACAAATTATGGTGGTGGGAGAAGGTGAAAAATTTCCAGCTGCCTATATTGTTCCAAACTTTGCTTTCATTCGTGAATGGGCAGAAAGGAAGGAACATGATTTTAGTACTGCAACTAATGCTGATATTGCTCAGTCAACGGTAGTGAATGATCGCATTAACGAGGAAATAAGTCATTATAATCAACACTATGGAAACTGGGAACAGATTAAGAAATTTGTGTTGTTGGAAAAGGAGTTCTCTATTTCAGCGAATGAATTAACACCTACACTGAAACTTAAAAGGAAGAAAATTATGGAGAATTATCAATCAGAATATGCTAAAATGTATTCTAATTGACAAAAAAAAACCACCCTTAAAGGTGGTTTCTTTTATTAAATTTTATTAATTAATTTGCTTTCTTAGAACAACAAGCCTTCTGCTCGGTTGTACCACAAGCTTTAGTTTCAGTTGCACAACAAGATTTTTTCTTCTTACGCTTCTTCTTCTTGTCATCATCATTTAATTCAATTTTAGTACCGTTTGCCGCAGCATAGACATTCATTGCCATTGGAGCCACAAATGTGGTTAATGTTAAGATTAAAAGTAGTTTTTTCATGGTCTTTTATTTTTTGTAAATATATTAATTAATTATTGAGTTTTCCAAGTATGGATAATTTTCCTTGAACTTTTTCTCCAATTTCAATTGAAAGTGTTGTATTTAAAGGTAAAAAAACATCAATTCTTGAACCAAATTTTATAAAGCCAAATTCCTCTCCCTGCTTTGCTATACTGCCAATTTCATTGTAGTAACAAATTCGTCTAGCCATTGCTCCAGCAATTTGACGCACTAATATTTCTGTACCATCAGCTGTTTTTATCACCATTGTTGTTCGTTCATTCTCGGTGCTACTTTTTGGGTGCCATGCCACTAAAAATTTTCCAGGATGGTATTTTTGATAGCAAACGGTTCCGTTTATTGGGTAATAATTAGCATGGACATTCAATGGCGACATGAATATGGAAATTTGTATGCGTTTGTCGTTAAAGTATTCGGTTTCTATTGTTTCTTCAATAACAACTACTTCTCCATCAGCAGGACATACTATTTGGTCCGACTCATATTCTTTATGTCGCTTAGGAATTCTAAAAAATTGAACTATTAAAAGAAGTATAACTACATTAAGCGCTTCTATAGAAATGAATAGCCATTGGCATTCACTACTAATAAGAAGGTAGTTTGTAATTCCTATTACAATCGATATTAAAAGGGATATTAGTAGGATAGAAAATCCTTCTCTGTGCAATTTCATTAGGGGAAATTACTAAATATGATGGAATTGGGCAATTTTTTATTTTATTTAATCCAATAATAGTAGACAATATTCCAGCAATAGAAAAATGGAATGGTGAATAATGCTGCGTCAAATCGATCTAGAATTCCTCCATGACCAGGAAGTATATTGCCAGAATCTTTAAGGTTTAAACTCCTTTTGAATAAGGACTCTAATAAATCACCAAATATGGCACCTGGTATTATTATGGCCGCTGAAATCATCCAGAAAAATGTTTCTCTTTCATTGATGTATTGTCCAATAATGTAAGCAAATAGTATTGTAAATAGCGCGCCACCAATGGTTCCTTCCCATGTTTTATTGGGTGAAATTCGTTCGAATAATTTAGTCTTACCAATTAATCGACCAGTGAGATATGCAAAAGTATCATTTGTCCAGATGAGTAGAAACATCCCAATTACTTTGGGCATGTATGAGGTATTTCCTAGGCTTAAATCAATCGCTAAATAAAAAGGCAGCACCACATAAATAATTCCAAAAACCAATAATGCTATGTTTAGTAATGGGTTTTCTTGCTTTTTCCAAAGTTCAGCTAAGACCAGTGTGAAAAACAAGGGGAATATAAATGAAATACATAAAATAGGCAGTATTCTCATGCTAATACCAACCAATATGATGAAAATAAAAGCACCAATAAAAACACCTATTTCTTTGCTTATTTTCAGGGAAGATTGGTCTTTAAATAAGCGGTAAAATTCGAGTAAACCAAGCAACATAAAAGTAGAAAATGTTGCGATAAGCGTGTAAGGCCCACAAAGAATAGATCCAATAACAACGGTTCCAAATAGTAGTCCCGTAATTGAACGAATTGCTAAATTATTCATGCCTTGGTTCAATTAATTGTTTTGCAAGCTCAGCAGCTGAAGGAATTACGTATAAGGAATAGCTCCCAAAATTTTGATACATGCTATCAACAGTATTTTTTTCTTTGAATTCTATCTTATTATCTATTAGGATGCACCTACATATTTCAAAAAAATATTGATCACTGGTGTTTAGTATGCATACTAAATCAGGCATTCGTCGCTTCAGATTCGTCGCTAGGTGGAACAATTTTTTTAGAACGTCTTTTTGGCTTTGGTAGAATTTCTTCTGCTAATTCTTTATCCTTATCCCAAATACGTTTACCAAATATTAATTCTAAATCTTCTTTGAAAATAACCTCTGTTTTTAAGAGTTTTTCAGCCAATAAAATTAATTTATCCTCATGCTCTTTTAAGGTACTCAAGGCACGTTGATATTGCTGCTCGATTAGAATGCTCACCTCTTCGTCGATGATTCTTGACGTATCTTCAGAATAAGGTTTGGTGAAGGAATCCCTACCTTGAGAGTCATAGAAGGATACATTACCTAACCTCTTATTCAGACCATAAATGGAGACCATTGCGTAGGCTTGTTTCGTAACTTTTTCTAAATCACTTAGAGCTCCCGTACTAATTTTTCCAAATGTAATTTCCTCAGCAGCTCTACCGCCTAATGCCGAACACATTTGATCAAGTAATTGCTCTGTAGTGGTAATGCTCCGCTCATCGGGTAAATACCATGCTGCTCCAAGTGATTGGCCGCGCGGGACAATTGTTACCTTTACTAATGGATGTGCATATTCCAATAACCAAGATATTGTGGCATGCCCAGCTTCGTGAAATGCAATTGCTTTCTTTTCTTCAATGGTTATTATTTTATTCTTTTTTTCTAGTCCTCCAATAATACGATCTACAGCATCTAAGAAATCTTGTTTTTCAACTTTCTTCTTCCCATTTCTTGCAGCAATTAATGCCGCCTCATTGCAAAGGTTAGCAATGTCAGCACCTGAAAAACCTGGTGTTTGTTTGGAAAGAAAATCAACATCTAAATTTGGCTCTAATTTTAATGGCTTTAAGTGTACTTGAAATATTTCCTTACGCTCATTTAAATCGGGCATATCTACATATATCTGACGATCAAAGCGCCCTGCGCGCATCAAAGCACTATCTAGAACATCGGCGCGGTTGGTTGCTGCTAAAATAATTACACCAGAATTGGTCCCAAAGCCATCCATTTCGGTTAATAATTGATTCAAGGTATTTTCGCGCTCATCATTTGAATTAAATCCATTATTCTTTCCTCGAGCACGACCAATAGCATCGATTTCATCAATGAAGATGATGGAAGGAGCTTTTTCTTTTGCCTGCTTAAATAAATCACGTACCCGTGAAGCGCCAACCCCAACAAACATTTCTACAAAGTCCGAACCTGATAAAGAAAAGAAAGGAACTTTCGCTTCGCCAGCTACTGCTTTTGCTAACAAGGTTTTTCCTGTACCTGGAGGACCAACTAAAAGAGCGCCCTTCGGAATCTTTGCGCCTATATCAGTATATTTTTTTGGATTCTTTAAAAACTCAACAATTTCAACAATTTCTATTTTTGCTTCCGCTAATCCTGCTACGTCTTTGAAAGTAATATTGGTCGATTTTCCTTTGTCATAAACTTGAGCCCGAGATTTACCAATGTTGAAAATTTGACTGCCACCGCCGCCGCCGCCGCCACCTCCTGACATCCGTCTCATGACAAAAATCCAAATGAGGATAATGATACCAAATGGCAATATATAGCTAAGTATTTGGGATAAATAATTAACGCGTGGAACTATTTCATACGCTGCTTTGCGATCATCTAAATCACGTTGAAAGTTTCCAAGGTCGCCAATGTTTTCGATTTCAAATACAATTTCTTTTCCTTTTACTACCCCCTCCTTCTTAAATGCTTTTTTGATGGTTTCATAATCACCACCTTTCATACTATTAACGTATGCAACGCCTTCTTTTGATAAATAAAACTCAGCGCTTTTTTCGTTAATGATCTCTATTTTTCTTACTCCCTTAGCCTCAATTAAACTGAACAAAGTTTTTTTGTCTGAAATGGAAACCTGAGAATCTCCGCTCATATATAGCTGAAAAGCAATTAAGCTTACCCCTAGAATTGCATATATCCAATACACTGAAAAACCACCTTTTTTATTTTCTTTTGCCATAATTTTTAATTAATATTGGGAATATTAGTTCGTTCTCCATCTGCCCATAATTCTTCAAGTTCATAGAATTTTCTGGCGTCTTTATAAAATATATGGCACACAACGTCGATGTAGTCCAATAGTATCCATTCACTGTTCGTTTTTCCTTCGATGTGCCAAGGCTTTTCTTGTAGTTCCTTTCGGGTAAACCTTGCTACAGAATTTGCTATACCATCTACTTGAGTACTCGATTCACCTGAACATATTACAAAGTAATCGCAAACTGCACTTGATAATTTCCGCAAATCTAAGACAACTATATCTTGTGCTTTGTTTTCTTGCATTCCCTCAACTATGGCTTTATAAAGTAATTCGGAGGCTTCTGTGTCTTTTCTTTTTCGCATTAATTTTTTATGTTTTACAAATCTAAGCCTTATATTTTAATTTTACCTTTGCTCTATAAAAAATAGAATGGCTAAAATGTTCTTGGGAAATCAAATTTTTCGTTTATATAAGGTCGACTCCACCAACAATTTTGCTGCCAACTTGATTGAAGAACAACTTTGTCGCAATGGCGCTTTGATTTTGGCAGATGCTCAAACGGCAGGAAAAGGACAAAGGGGTTCATTGTGGGAGTCAGAGACAGGAAAAAACTTGCTTTGTAGCTATATTTATTTTCCCGACAATTTGTCAGTTGACTTTTTGCAGGAATTTAATATGTGTCTTTCTATTTCTATAATTAAGTGTCTAAAGCATTTTGAAATTGAGGCAGAAATCAAATGGCCTAACGACATTTTTGTCGGTGGTAAAAAAATTTCCGGTATCTTAATTGAAAATAATGTACGTGATGGAAAATTAAAATCAATGGTCTTTGGGCTTGGCCTAAATATTAATCAGCTTTCATTTTTAAATCTTAGGGCAACTAGTATGGCCTTAATTCGCGGTATTGAATTTAGTGTTGATGAGGTATCATTGCAATTAACAAAAGAATTTAACCATTGGATTTCATTTATCGGAAGCGATCACCAATCACTTAAATTAGTTTACCTTACACTGTTGTATGGATTGAATAAGAATCATCGTTTTAATTCACAAGACCAAGAATTTGAGGGAGTTATTGTTGGTGTAAATGATCGTGGGGAGCTAGAAATTAATATCCTTGGCGAAATTAGAGCCTTTAAAAATAAAGAAATTAGCTTTTTGATGTAAATTGGTGTTTTAATCTATCAGCCATAAAATTGAAAAGATGCTGTAAGGGTTTAGTAGCAACCATCGCCAAAAATGAATTAAGTTCTCCATCAAATTCAATCTCACCACTGGTATTTGGACCCTCCTCATTTAAATTAGCACTTAAGCTAAATGGAAAAGGGCTATTTTCTCCGGACTTCAGTAAAACATTGCCATCTTGATCGATTCCATCTTGAATAAGTTGAATCGTAATTCCTCCTTGTACCTTAAAACTACATTGATTTTCGGTGGCTGTAAAATTGGATATCTTGTCCTCTGGGAGTAATAAATGATAATGATTGCAATTCAGTAGAAAATCTCTTATTTCATTCTTGCTTGCTGCAACGTCTATACGGTCACTTTTGATAATCATTTTACGGGGCTAGTCCATTTAGATGGATTCTCTTTCCATTTCCTAAGCTCAACTAAATCTTCCTCGTTAATGTAGTTAGCACTTAATGCCTGATCTATTAGTGTTGAATAATCGGTTAAAGTTATGAAGGGGCATTCTGCTTTTTCGAAATTTCGTTCTGCTAAACTAAATCCATAAGTGAATATAGAAGCTAATCCTTTTACAATTAATCCTGCTTCTCTTAAAGATTCAACCGCTTTTAAGCTGCTTCCTCCTGTTGAAATTAAATCTTCAACCACAACTATCTTCTGCCCAGCTTCATATAATCCCTCTATTAAATTTCCCATTCCATGCTCCTTTGATGCACTTCTAATGTAGATGAAAGGAATGCCTAATTCTTGGGCAACTAATACCCCTTGAGGTACACCACCTGTTGCAACGCCAGCAATAACATCGGGTTTACCAAAGTTTGCTAGTATGGCACTGCAGAATTCTTGGCGAATATATGTCCTAACGGCAGGGTAGGAGAGGGTAATTCTATTGTCACAGTAGATAGGTGACTTCCAACCAGATGCCCATGTAAACGGATTTTGTGGTCGCAACTTTACAGCTTTGATCTTTAATAATTCCTCAGCAATTCTAAATGCTGTATCTTTGTTGTTAATCATGACACAAAAGTATAAAGTTTTTATTGATAACGTTCAACTTTTCTTTGTTACAGAAGAAATTGAAGGGGTGCAAGTGTTGTTGGGGAAGTATTTTCCTAAAAGCTTCGCTCAGCTTTTAGATAGTTTTTCTGAACTTAAGGATCAACAAATTCAGCTTATTTCAAAAAATCCAAAGCGTAGCTTAAAGCAATTTTTTCGAATGTTTAATAACATCAAAGCAGCCGGCGGTCTTGTTTCTCGGGATAAGGAATTACTTTTTATTCATCGTTTAGGTAAATGGGATTTACCGAAAGGGAAGCTCGAAAAAAAAGAATCAAATAAATTAGCAGCTGTACGTGAAGTTAGGGAGGAATGTGGTTTATTAAAAAAGCCTAAAATTGTAGAAAAAATAACGAATACTTACCATGCTTATGAAGTTGATGGGGTTTCTTATTTAAAGAAAACAGCTTGGTTTTTAATGACTTATGATGGATTGGAAAAACTAATTCCGCAGAAAGAAGAGGGAATCACAAGTGTATGTTGGGTAAAACCCTCAGCTATACCGGCAAAACTTAAAAAATGCTACCCTTCCATCTTGGATGTGATCGGTGGGATTTCGTAAGAAAAAAATAGTCCGAAGGGCATAATAAAAAACCGTACTATTTTTTGATATTATTTCCACAGTAATGCCTTACTTAATATGTTGAGCAGTATAATTTTCTATCTTTGAGCCAAAATTAAGTGATGGAAACGCCTAAAATATTTGAGCCAGGCAAAATAGAAGAGAAATGGTACGCCCATTGGATGGAAAAAGGGTATTTTCATTCTGTGCCCGACAACAGGGAACCTTATACAATTGTAATTCCTCCTCCAAACATTACCGGTGTCTTGCACATGGGTCACATGCTCAATAGCACCATTCAAGATGTCTTGATTAGAAGGGCTAGAATGCTAGGGAAAAACGCCTGTTGGGTGCCTGGAACGGATCACGCATCAATTGCTACTGAAGCAAAAATAGTTCAAAAATTAAAGGCTGAGGGGATTCAAAAATCCGATTTAACACGTGATGAGTTTTTAGGTCATGCATTTAAATGGAAAGATAAGCACGGCGGTATTATTCTAGAACAATTAAAAAAGCTTGGCGCTTCTTGCGATTGGGAAAGAACGCATTTTACGATGGATAAAGAATATTCTGAATCGGTTGTAAATGTTTTTATAGACCTTTTTAATAAAGGTAAAATTTATCGGGGTGTGCGAATGGTGAATTGGGATCCAGAAGCTCTAACCGCGGTTTCCGATGAAGAGGTGATCTATAAAGAAGTGAATTCACGTCTTTTCTATGTTCGTTACAAAATAGATGGCCTAGATGATGAATGGATAACTATTGCAACGACAAGGCCCGAAACAATTCTTGGTGATACGGCAATATGCGTTAATCCTTTAGATAAGCGGTTTATTCACCTGCATGGGAAAAGCGTAATCGTTCCAATTGCAAATCGTATTGTTCCTATTTTAACAGATGATTACGTTGATATGGAATTCGGGACAGGTTGTCTTAAAATTACACCGGCACATGATATTAACGATTATGAAATTGGTAGGAAGTTTAATCTAGCTTCAATTGATCTCTTTAACGAAAATGGGACCTTGAATGAATATGGATTGCATTATCAAGGTGTTGATCGATTTGAGGTAAGAAAATTAATCGAAAAAGAATTGCATGAAACGGGTTTCTTGTCAAAAACCGAAGATCATATCAATAAAGTTGGTTTCTCCGAACGTACAAAGGCTGTAATTGAACCAAAACTCTCCATGCAATGGTTCGTTGATATGAAAGATCTAGCGAAGCCAGCATTGGAAAATGTAATGAATAATTCCATTCAATTTTATCCGGAAAAATTTAAAAATACCTACCGTCATTGGATGGAAAATGTTAAGGATTGGTGTATTTCTAGGCAATTGTGGTGGGGACATCGAATTCCTGCATGGTATTACGGAGAAGGGGTAAATGATTTTGTTGTAGCACTTACCGCCGAAAAAGCGGCTAGTCTAGCGCAAGAAAAAACGGGTGTCGCATACAAAGTAGAAGCACTTAGGCAAGATGAAGATGTCCTTGATACTTGGTTTTCAAGTTGGTTATGGCCCATCTCCGTTTTTAATGGATTAACTCAACCTAACAACCCGGAAATTAATTATTATTATCCAACTAATGATCTCGTAACTGGCCCTGACATTATGTTTTTTTGGGTGGCAAGGATGGTGATGGCAGGCTATGAATACAAAGGTGATATGCCGTTTAAAAATGTTTATTACACTGGAATTGTTCGTGATAAATTAGGACGGAAAATGTCAAAATCATTGGGTAATTCGCCTGATCCGATTGCCTTAATTGAACAGTATGGAGCAGATGGTGTTCGAGTTGGCGTGCTTATTTCATCTCCCGCAGGAAATGATTTACCTTTTGATACATCACAATGTGAACAAGGTAGAAATTTCACCAATAAATTGTGGAATGTTTATCGCCTTGTGTCTGCGTGGGAAGTGGTTGATTTTGAGCAACCACATTCGGCTAATTTGGCGATCGATTGGTTCGAAAGTAAATTAAATAAGACCTTATTAGAAATTAATGATGCCTTTGACAAATTTAGAATCTCTGATGCGCTAATGCTTACCTATAAGTTGATTTGGGACGATTTCTGTTCTTGGTATCTGGAGATCATAAAACCGGGATATGAACAGCCTATTGATAAATTGTCAAAGGAAGTTACCATTGCATTTTTTGAGAAACTTTTAATATTGGTGCACCCATTCGCTCCTTTTATTACAGAAGAATTATGGCATCTAATTGGAAATGACAAGAAAGAAAATGATATTATTGTAGCATCTTGGCCCAAGGCTGGTAAGATTGATGATGCATTATTACTTAATTTCAATCAGTGTGAAGAGGTGGTTTCAAATATCAGAAATATTAGGAAGCAACAAAATATTGCCAATAAGGTAAAACTGGCACTTTTTGTTAAAGGCCAAGTAAATGGTCAATTAAATTTTCATTCGGTAATTATAAAACTTGGGAATTTATCAACCTTGGAATATATTAATGAATCAATGAAAGGTGCTTTTTCTTTTGTTTTGGAAGGAAAAGAGTTTTTTATTCCTTTTGGAGAGGAAATGGATACTGCCGCTGAAAAAGATAAAATTCTTGCTGAATTAGAATATATCAAGGGTTTTCTTAAAAGCGTTCAAGGAAAATTGTCAAATGAAAAATTTGTGTCAAGTGCCCCCAGTTCTGTGGTGGAAAGTGAAAAAAAGAAAGAACAAGACGCGCTTTCTACTATTGATATTTTGACCAAAAAAATAGCGGATTTAGGGTAGGAATTAGATGAATTTAAAGTCTACGCGTCTGTTTTTTTGCCTTCCCTCTTGCGTGCTGTTTGAGTCAATTGGCAACTTTTCGCCATTGTATTCAATGATGATTCGGTCTCTTTTTACCCCTTGATTTTCTAAATAGATTGTTAGTGATTCTGCTCTTCTGCGTGATAAATTTTCGTTAAATTTATCAGATCCGTCCGAATCAGTATTACCAATAATCTTTATTCTTAAGTCAGAATGACCTAGTATTATTCGGGCCATGCTATTTAAATAAGAATTGAAATTTGCTGGAATTATGTCCGAATTGTAGTCAAAATATATTGACTCAAATTTGAAGTTTTTTAATTCCTTTTTTCGCTGATCAGGGGCTGATAAACCCACTATTAAATCGTAACGAAAACGGTCTACCCATGTGTGTGGCACCAATGGTTTAGGACTTTGATTCACTTCCGTTATTGATTTATACAGCTTGACAGACCCTTTTTGTGTTGGACAGGTTGTGCTTGAATAGCTTCCTTCGAAATATCCCGTGGTATCATTGTATTTTAAGGAAAAAGAAAGTAAGCATGATGGGGCACCATCACTCCATTTACTTGAAGTACTTGTTTGGCTAAATTCAATTGATTTTATCGATTTTCCATCACTTAGTTTTCCATAGATTATTTTTGAGCAAAAACTCGATGTGTTGTACTTTTCTTCTCGGCTTTCTCCATTAATAGATGATCCAATACAAGTGATGCTAAAATAGATTGGTTCTGATAAATCCCACCCTTGATTTTCCCGAGTAAGTAGGCCTTGCCATGTGCCTGAGAGTGTTAGCTGGCAAATGCAATTTAACTGAAAGCACAAAATAAATAAAGATAGAAATGCTTTTTTCATTATTTATTATTCGTATTAAAACGAAAAAGGTTTACTTTGTTACCTTCGAACTATTTATTTCTTAAGTTGTTTATCATAAAAACACTGTTATGAAAATTTTATTTATTGTTTTATTATTGAATCTATCGTGCACCATGACTTCTAATTCCAACCTTTCTTACGATCCTAAATTATCTATTCATTCATTTAAGTGTGAAGATATTAACGGCCAATCGTATGATTTAGCACAACTAAAAGGAAAAAAAGTGTTGGTCGTAAATACGGCCTCTAAATGTGGTCTAACCCCACAATATGAGGAATTAGAGCGTTTGTACAATGAGTTTAAAGATCAAAATTTTGTTATTGTTGGATTTCCTGCAAATAATTTTATGGGGCAAGAACCTGGTTCAAATGAAAATATAGCTGCGTTTTGTCAAAAAAATTACGGAGTGTCGTTTCCAATGATGTCCAAAATTTCTGTCAAAGGAAAGGATATGCATCCCATCTATCAGTTTTTAACCCAAAAAGCTAAAAATGGTTTAGAAGATAACCAAGTTCAATGGAATTTTCAAAAATATCTATTGGATGAAGAAGGTTTTTTAGTGAAGGTTATTTCTCCTCAAACCTCCCCAATGGACGCTTCTATTGTCGATTGGATAAAAGGTTGATTTTCGTTGAAATTTTGTTGATAAGTTAAGGGTTTAAGTGCTTTTTGTGCATTTATAATAGTGCCTTTTTCTGTATTTTTGTTATATAATTAATTTTAACGTTAAACGAAATTAAATAACAATGACAGAAGAAGGAAGGGATAATTATTCAGCAGATAATATTCAGGTTTTAGAAGGTTTAGAAGCGGTCAGAAAAAGACCCGCAATGTATATTGGCGATGTCGGCATGAAAGGCTTACATCATCTTGTTTATGAGGTGGTAGATAATTCAATTGATGAGGCATTAGCTGGCTATTGTAATAGCATCATTGTCTACATTAATGAAGATAACTCAATTACAGTAATCGATAATGGTCGTGGTATTCCAACTGCGATGCATACAAAAGAAAAGAAGTCTGCTCTCGAGGTTGTTATGACCGTGCTTCACGCTGGCGGAAAATTTGATAAGGATACCTACAAAGTATCTGGGGGACTTCACGGTGTGGGTGTTTCTTGTGTTAATGCTCTTTCGGAACACCTTTCTGTAAAAGTAAGACGAGAAGGAAAAATATTTCAGCAAGAATATAATATCGGCAAACCTTTGTATGATGTTAAGGTGGTTGGTGAATCAACTGAAAATGGAACAGAAGTAACGTTTACGCCTGATAAAACAATTTTCGATTATTCTGAATATAATTTTGACACCCTGGCCGCTAGGATGCGTGAATTAGCCTTTTTGAACAAAGGGATTACCCTTACACTAACCGATAAAAGGCAGGCTGATGAAAATGGCAAACATACCGTTGTTACCTTTCATTCGGAAGGTGGTCTGCGTGAATTTGCTCAATACCTTGATCGTAACCGAGAAGCCCTAATTTCAGATGTTATTTACTTTGAGGGCGAACGTGAGGGCATTCCTGTAGAAGTTGCACTTACCTACAATACGTCATACAGTGAAAATATTCAGGCATATGTGAATAATATTAATACACATGAAGGTGGTACGCACTTATCTGGTTTTCGTAGAGGATTAACGAATACCTTAAAAAAGTATGCTACTGATTCGGGTATTCTGGCAAAAGAAAAAATTGAAATTGATGGTGATGATTTCCGCGAAGGATTAACCGCTGTTTTATCTGTAAAGGTTCAAGAACCTCAGTTTGAAGGTCAAACGAAGACTAAGTTAGGCAATAGAGAAGTAACTGCGCCAGTGAGCCAGTCGGTTTCCGAAATGCTTTCGGCTTATTTGGAAGAACATCCAGCTGAAGCGCGATTAATTGTTGAAAAAGTAATTCTCGCTGCTCGTGCACGTCATGCGGCTAGAAAAGCACGCGAAATGGTACAACGTAAAAGTGTACTTACTGGATCTGGTTTGCCAGGTAAATTAGCCGATTGTTCCGAAAAAGATCCTGCGCTCTGTGAAATTTATTTTGTCGAAGGTGACTCCGCAGGTGGAACTGCTAAGCAAGGTAGAGATCGCCATTTTCAGGCAATCATGCCTCTTAGAGGAAAGATTTTGAATGTGGAGAAAGCAATGCACTACAAAATTTTTGAGAACGAAGAAATCAAGAATATGTATACTGCACTGGGTGTTCGTATAGGTACTGAAGAAGATTCCAAAGCACTTAATATGGAAAAACTGAGATACCACAAAATAATCATCATGTGTGATGCTGATGTCGACGGTTCCCATATCGAAACGCTTATTCTAACGTTCTTCTTTAGGTTTATGAAGGAACTTATTGAGCATGGTTATATTTATATCGCTACTCCTCCTTTATATCAAGTTAAAAAAGGAACAAAATCTGAGTATGCGTGGAACGAAGATCAGCGTGATCGCTTAATTCATGATCTTAAAGGCGGAGGAAATGAATCATCTGTTGGTGTGCAACGTTACAAGGGTCTTGGTGAAATGAACGCTGAGCAACTTTGGGATACTACGATGAATCCTGAAACACGAACCTTGCGACAAGTAACAATAGATAATGCCGCAGAATGCGATCAGATATTCTCCATGTTGATGGGGGATGATGTTCCGCCAAGAAGAGACTTTATTGAGAAAAATGCTAAATATGCTAAGATTGATATTTAAACAAATCATTATTTAGAATCGACCATTTTTTAGGCGTTAAATAATCTCATTCATCTATACAGGAAAAAACACTTATTTCTGACTCCCTTTTAGGTTTACCTTAAAGCGTTTGAATTTATGTTTAATAACATCCTTCTGTATGATATAATGAAAAGTATTTGGCCATCTATAAGTTCAAACGATTATTTATCAAAATCATAAATCAGGTCTTCCCATATTTAATTATTAGGCTTTCCGTATCTTATTCAAGCTAAAGTAAATTTTTTAGATGTTGAAATAATAAAACATAAATTAAGTCAAATATTTAGAGACATAATACTATTTACAAAAATTATAACTGTAAATTGGATAGGTATTTTAGTACTCTAGTTTATCATAAACGAGAGGCTTGAATACAGTAATTCAAAAGTATGGTTTGATTAACACCATTTTCATTTAAAAATTTAGAAAAAAAAAACCTGCTGATGCAGGTCTTTTTTTTCTAAAGAATAGACTCTAATTATAATTTCTTTTTTGCCTTTTCAATCTCTCTGTCAAGGTATTCAGATTTTTCCATAAGGTCAATTGCTTTTTTACCAGTTTTTAGTAAAAGTTTAGATGCAGCATCTTCAAGATCATCGCTATCGTCTGAATCGCCTTCATCATCTGCATCACCTGCATCGCCTGTGTCTCCATCACCTGAGTCTGAATCTGATCCATCGGATGAAGAACTTACCCCATAATTTGGATTTACAACTAACGTTGAGGAAAGCTTAACTTTTTTAGACTTGGTTGGATCAGCATCTCTAGCGCTAAATTCTAACCATACTGTTTCGCCAGCTTTTAAGGAGCGCATAGTAACAAATGGATCATTTGCGTGATGACCTAAACTATTTTCAGTAGGTAAATCGTTAGCTCCTAAAAGATCAGCTTTAATATCATACTGATATTTTCCTCCTGACCCCTCATGTTCAAATTTCAATGAAGTTAAATCTATTTCCTCAAATGCAACATCTGTACGTTTAACCTCAACCATTAATTTAGATCCATAATCCTCGATTTTCAATACTGCTTTGGTTACCTCATAATACTGGGAGAAATCTCCACTCATTGCTTTATCAACTGTGAGTGGATAATCACCTTTTTTAGGTTTATCAGGACCAATAGGAGCATCTGATTTACCACCACAACTTGTTGTTAAAAACGACATTGTTACTAATGCCATAATGCCATAATTCATAATTTTTCTTTTCATTTTTTATATTTTTTAGGTTAATGAATTAAACTTACACATTTTATTTATCGAAAAGACATTTTGCAGAAAAATTAGCATAGGTATCATCTTGGGGACTTATTTTTTATCCAATATTTATTTAAGTAATTTTAATGAACCAATCCGGTATAATCTTCTGCTCCCAATAATTCATCTAATTCACTGCGATTAGACACTTTTATTTTAACCATCCAGCCTTCTCCATATGGGTCGCTGTTTACTAATTCTGGATTACTTTCTAAAGCTTCATTGAGTTCTAAAATTTCACCGCTCAAAGGCATGAATAAATCAGATACTGTCTTTACAGCTTCAATTGATCCAAAAACCTCTTCTCGATCTAAAGACTCACCAACAGTTTCTATTTCTACATAGACAATATCGCCTAATTCTCCTTGCGCAAACGCCGTAATTCCTACGATGGCAATGTCACCGTCCATTCTAACCCATTCATGGTCTTTGGTATATTTTAATTCTGCTGGTATACTCATGTTTCTTATTTTATTTCAAAGGTAAATAATTTCTATTATTAAGCTTAGAAATTTTATATCTCTTTTGTTGTTAAAGATTAATTAATTTTGCGCTATGACGAATGAACAACATAAGGAACTAATCAAACGGGTGGAGGAAATCTCAGTATACTTGAAAATTAGTGATAAAAGACAGCAATTACGCGAGGAGGAACTTCGTTCTCAGGATCCGAATTTTTGGGATGACCCTCAAAAGGCCGAAAAACAAATGAAGATTATCCGTGGCTTGAAATATTGGGTAGATAGTTTTGATCGACTGAATAGTGCTACCCAAGACCTTGCTGTTTTGTTGGAATTTGTAAAAGAAGGCGCTGCTGATCAAAAAGAAGTAGATTTCAATTTTAATGAAATTCAAGCAGGTGTTGAAGAATTAGAATTAAAAAACATGCTTTCTGGCGAAGAAGACGCTTTGAGTGCTGTTGTGCAAATTACTGCGGGTGCTGGAGGTACGGAAAGCTGTGATTGGGCGTCTATGCTCATGCGCATGTATATGATGTGGGGACAAAAGAAAGGGCATAAACTGACAGAACTTAATTTTCAGGAAGGTGATGTGGCGGGTGTGAAAACAGTTACCATTGAGTTTGAAGGAGAGTTTGCTTTTGGGTATCTGAAAGGAGAAAATGGTGTTCACCGACTTGTTCGAATTTCACCATTCGATTCAAATGCGAAAAGGCATACTTCTTTTGTTTCAGTTTACGTTTATCCACTCGTTGATGATAATATCGATATCTATGTGAATCCTGCAGATGTGAGTTTTGAAACGTTTAGATCAGGTGGAGCAGGAGGGCAAAATGTAAATAAAGTGGAAACAGCTGTGCGTTTACGTCACGCTCCTTCTGGTATTATCATCGAAAATTCTGAATCTCGCTCTCAATTGGCAAATAAAGAAAAGGCCCTGCAGCTTCTTCGTTCGCAATTATATGAATTGGTACTGCGTGAACGACTTGAAAAACGAAATGAAATTGAAGCTGGGAAAAAGAAAATAGAGTGGGGGTCTCAGATTCGGAATTATGTTATGCAGCCCTATAAGTTAGTGAAGGATGTACGTACTGGAATTGAAACCTCCGATGTTGAAGCTGTTATGGATGGAAATCTTGACCCTTTCTTAAAAGCATTCCTAATGCAATTCGGATCCTAAGTATTTGAAAGAAAAATATTACAGCGAAGAAAGTAATTTTTCTAAGGCAATTCCTCTTGAGCCTTTTAATAGAATTAAGTTGTTTTTCAGTGGCGTAATGTTTAAATAGTCTAGTAATTCGCTTGTTGATGCAAACCGTATCTTCGGATTTACTTCAGACTTCGAAAAATATTCACCAACAACCAAGTAGTTAATTTCATTTTCCTTACAGTACTTAATTATTTTATCATGCTCCTCTTTTGTGTCTGTACCTAATTCAAGCATGTCTCCAATAATAGCTATTTTATTATCTGCTTCTATCATAAGAAAACTCTCTAATGCTGAATGCATACTGCTCGGATTAGCATTATAGCAATCAATTATTATTGTATTATTTGCCGTTATTTCTACTTGAGAGCGGTTATTTTTTGAAATGTATTGTTCTATTGCTATTCTAATATTTTCGTGGCTTATTTTGAAATATACTCCAATACTTATTGCGCATAAAAAGTTGTAAAAGTTATATTTTCCAATGAGTTGAGTTTGAATCTCAGGAGAATTATATTCGCCGTCTTTATAGCGTAGTTTAACCCTTGGATTAAGCGCCAATAGTTCACCACATAGATCGCTGAATTGAGAGATGCCGTATGAAATATTCTTTATGTTATTTGGAAGATTTTCTATTAATAGTTGGTCATCCGCATTATAAAAGATCACCCCATCTTTTTTTTGACTAATGGAGGTGTACAATTCTTTTTTAGTCTTTAAAACGCCTTGAAAATCCTTGAATCCCTCCAAATGAGCTTTCCCTATATTAGTTATTACTCCGAGCGTAGGCTCAGCAATTGCGCAAAGTTCAGCGATATCACCATGTTTGTTCGCCCCCATTTCAATGATGGCTAATTCATGATTTGCATTTAGTTTCAGTAGGGTAAGCGGCACTCCAATATGATTATTAAAGTTTCCAGCAGTACAAAGTACATGATATTGCTTACTTAGTACACAATTTACTAGTTCTTTAGTGCTTGTCTTACCATTGCTCCCAGTAATTCCAATGACTGGAATAGTAAATTTTTTTCGATGGGATAAGGCAAGGTTCTGTAAATATTCTAGGGTGTTTTCAACATAAAATATGTTTACCTGATTGCAAATCGCTAAACGATCAGATATGCAATATTTTGCGCCAGCCAATAGTGCTTCATTCACAAAATCATTTCCATCGAAGTTATTTCCTTTTAACGCAACAAACAAGCAATTTTTTGTAATGGATCGCGTATCGATGCAAACCTCTGATGTTTCGTAAAACAAATCAAACAATCTCATATTGACAAAAAAAAAGCCCCTTAGTCTAGGGGCTTAATAGTAAATTTATTTACGTTTCTTTTTGTTAGTACTTTGACGAACGTCACCCACACGGTCCATAGCACATCTAAATCCAATTAATGCTGATGATTTATCTTCATCAAGAAAGCGTCTATTAGAAGCAGCTAGCCAATACGCTCTATCTTTCCATGAACCACCTTTATATACTTTAGATTTGTCGGAAATCAAGGTCATCGGAGAACCATTTGCACCTTCATTTATAGGTTTTCCTTCAAGGTCGAAATTTTCGTGCTCACTTTGATATACTACCTGAGAACCATCTCGTTTACCTGAATTGATTTCGTCTTTTCTAATTTTATTGTTATAGTAAATAGAGGATTCTAAATCACCATCTAAGTAGTCGATATAATCGTCTTTGCGGTAATTTAATCTTCCTACATTCTCTTCTTCCGTAACGTTCCTCCATCGTTGTTTACCACGGCTCTCTACAATAAATTCACTACAGCCATTTCTGAGAGTAATTAACCAAGATGATATAGTAGGATCTGTTTTGTAGTCATTAAATCTTAATTCTAGATAATCATCAGTGAATATGCTGAAATAATTGACTTCACCACCAGTTTGGTCATCTTTAACAAGTAATGGTACCCCAAACTTATCCACATCACCATTCTCTTTATCAAATCCTTTTCTGAAATCACTTGGATCTACTGATTTATTTGGATTGCCAAATAAAACCTTTTCAATGTATGCAGATGCTTTAATAGTGTTGCCTTTATTATATAAATAGATAGCAGTATCTAATAATGCATTAATGTCATCTAGAACAGCAAATTGTATACTGTCGTTCAAGGTATATTGACTTGAGTTGGCCAAGTAAGAATTGCTTGGGCTATTAAATTGGTATTTCTGTTTGTTTTGAGTTGAATTAATTTTAAATTGGCTGCTTTTAGTGTTTACATAGGCATTTAATTCAGAATTATTTCTCACAACTTTGATAAAATTTTCTTTTATCTCACTAACAGTACCTTGAGACAATTTAATCGTCTGTTCGCCAAGAGTTGAAAATACAACTTTGACAATTTTATCAGTTGATTTTGTGCCGCCAACAAATTTACCGTTAAGTATAACCCAACTTATTGGGGATTTGCTTTTTGATACTGCAGCACTATCAGCTGTTAAAGTAAGCGTATCGCTTAACAAAACACCAAATTTGTCAACTGTAAAATCAAGCCCACCAGTAGTTTTATTTTGATTTTTATAGTTGTCCTGAAATTTCGTTGATAAGTCTAAAGCGTTATTTGTCATGGATAAATACTTAACCCTAGCATATTCATTCACAAATTCTTTCATCCCATAAACATCATAAATGTTTTCGGTTGCTTTTACTTGTTTATCATACAAGCCATCTGGTACCAATAGTTTCGTTTGATAGTTATTCCCTCTAAATGGCATAAATTCATCTGTAACTTCGCTTGATAAAGGACGATAAGTATCCAAAACCCATTCAGAAACGTTACCTGCCATGTTATATAAACCATAATCGTTTGGCCAATATTCATCTACACGACATGTTATGTCTGCACCATCATTTAAAGCACCTGAAACACCCATATAATCACCTTTTCCACGAACAAAATTGGCTTGTATTGAGCCTTGAAATTGTTCTTCATCTTTTCGAACATAATGACCATCCCAAGGATAAATCCTTTGCTCATCTATATTTTCTGAGTTAGGGTCCAGGTTTCCAATCAATCCGCTTGCTGCAAATTCCCATTCAGCTTCTGTAGGGAGTCTGTATTTAGGGAGTAAAATACCATCTTCAATTCTAACTTGTCGCTTTCCACGGAAGTAGCTTGGGTTATCGGTGTTACTTGATTTTTCTTTTTCGGCATAAATAGGATCATAGTTATCCAACATGTATGGATCTCTCGGTTTATCATTTTTTGTAACAGGATCTTTAAATGCACCGGCCGCATCTTTCGATACAGTGTACCCTGTTTTTGTCGTTTGATTATACTGTCCAGATAAATACGATTCTGTGTTAAACATATTTTCAGGGATTGAACGATATTTTTCGTACGTATTTTTTGTAGTTAAATCTGCAACTCCTAACTCATCTTTATCTGCAAAATGCCAATTGATAATACCCTCTCTAACTAAAATAGCTTCGTTAACCCTATCTGTTCTCCATTTACAAAAATCGTTTGCTTGAATCCAAGAAACGCCAACAACTGGATAATCCCTATAACGGGGATCCCTAAAGTAATAATCCACACATTTTTCTTGATAAGAAAGTGGTGATCTCCATGCAAGTGTATCAGGCAAAGATTTTTTATAAATATGAGGGTATGACTTGTAATAAACACGTTTCATCCAATAAACATATTCTAACCAATGGAAATTCGAAACTTCCGTTCTATCCATGTAAAATGAGGAAACTGTTTTTTTACTTGCCCGAGCATTCCAATCATCCATTACATCTTCTTCGGTACGACCCATTGTGAATGTTCCGCCTTCGATCATTACTAATCCTGGGCCTGTTTCTTGCTCACCGACGTCTTTTTTCTCAAATCCACCATTTTCGGTTTTATTGAATTTCCAACCCGTAGAGGTAGATTCATCTTGTGCGCAACTCCCTAAAATCAATAATGACAGGGCAACTACACTTACTTTTTTAATGTCTGACATTTTCATAAGTAATCTATTTTTAGCAAAAATAAAATTAAATTCTATCATTTCGTTACATTTTTAAAATGAAGGGCAAGATATTTTCCTAAAGTTCTTTGCCTTTTTCTTACATTTTAAATTAATTTGCATGGAAATTTCATGCGAACCACCCGTTAATCCATTGCCTAGTTTAGAAACCGTTAAGTCATAACTGTATCCAATATTAAATTTGTCAGTTTTAGCACCTACAATAAAAACGAAAGCATCTTTATTACGATACCAGACACCAATATTTAAGGAACTATAATTAAGATATGCCCCTATGTTTAGTTCTTGAAATCCATTTTGATATTGATAAATAATGGCGGGCTTTAAACTTGTTCCATCAGAGTACCTACCGCGTCTACCTATTGGGAGAGTACCACCCATGTGAGCCGTTAATCGAACTGGTAATTTAGATTGTCCCAATATCATTGATTCATCAGGTTGGTTTGCATGGTGCACAGCCAAACCTGCATAAAATAGTTTAGTAAAAATTACAGCTCCAGCAGAAACATCAAAAAATCCACGCTTGCCCCCACGTGGCACATCATTCGTTTGATAGATAAAACCTCTTCTTGGGTCAATCATGTCTCCAAAAGTTAATTTATTCCAATCTAAGAATTTTTGATAGTAAGCTGCTCTTGCACCAAACATTAAAGAAGTTTTTCTATTTAATTTCAAATTGTAGGAATAAATACCCCCTAACATAGTGGTTGAAATGGTGCCTTCAGCCTGCTGATCATATGTTGCCATCAAACCAACTCCGCCATTAATATCTTTTGAATAGGTGTCAAATGACGCAGAATAAGTAACATAATTACCCGTCAATTGCGGCCATTCATTTCTGTAGTTTAAATTTATTCTAGGGCAACCTGTGGATCCCGCAAGTGCAGGATTTAAATAAAGTGGATTAGAGTAAAACTGAGTAAATGTTGGGTCTTGAGCATGCAAAACATCCTGGGATAGCAATAGGCAAAAAACTAATAAAAATAGTTTATTGGCTAATTGATTAACATTTTCACTTCTTTTTAACACGAGGTTCAGTACGAGTTTAGTTTTACTAGGTTACAAATATCGTAAATAAAATCAAATAAATAAAATACACTTTCGTTTTTTGAATCGCATTCCTTATTAATTTTGTTTTTATTTATGAAATCATTTATATTTCCAATTCTCTTATTTCTTTTTCTGCCTTTAATCGCTTCTGCTCAAGTTTTTATTATTGACGTGCCATGGTTGGATCCTGCTCCATTAAAATTTAAAGATGAATCGTTATTGGTTCCATCAATTAAAGGAAATTCTTTAGATAACGTTAACCCTGTTTTTTTTCATTCGATTGCGCTAAAAAATGATCGATATACTGTTGAATTACTAAGCTATAATACTTCTCCTGCCACTGCTGCAGAAGTTTCCTTTTTGAAAAGATTTTCTGTTTCTGTAACGGATGACGTTCAGCTGGAATTGAAAATTACTAAAGCTGGAAAAGAAGCGTTTATGGTTATGTATAGTATTCCATACGTAACAATTGATGATGTTGTGCATCGTGTTATACAATTCGAGGTTAAAATTAAGCCTGCTAATTCTTCTCAGTATCAGCTAAAGGATTTTGCACCGAACTCAGTTCTTCAAGATGGTTCAGGCTTTTGGTATAAAATCGCAATTCCCCGCGATGGCATCTATAAATTAGATAAGAATTTTCTAAGCTCCGTTGGAATCGATGTGTCGAATCTAAACCCTGCTCATCTTCATGTATATGGGAACGGTGAAGGGATGTTGCCAGAGTTAAATTCTGTACCTCGAACAGATGATCTTGCTCAAATTGCTATTCAAATTAATGGCGAATCTGACGGGGTGTTTAATGATCAAGATTATGTGCTTTTTTATGGTGGAGGACCACATCGATGGTATCCCAATGGAACGGTGGAGTTTGATCAGAAACGAAATGTTTATTCGGATTTTTCCTATTATTTTATCAATGTAAATCCCAATGTGCCACCACTTAGAATTCAGAACGCACCTTTAATCACGAGTAATCCAGATGTGGTCGTAACTGATTATGATTACAGGGATGTTTATGAAAACGATTTAGTTTCATTGGTTGGCGGAGGTCAACGTTGGTATGGCGAGTTGTTTGATATTGATTTAGAACGCACTTTTAACTTCTCCATTCCCAATATTGTAACTACTTTTCCTGTAAAATTTAAAACAGCTATTGCCACTAATTCAAGGAGTACAGCGAATACTGCGCAACAATATTCCTGCAATGGTACACAACTATTGAGTGATTTATTGCCTTCTGCCCCTTATGATTTTGTTAGATCAACGAAATCAATGATTTTTTCTACTCCAAGTTCTTTATTGGCATTTAAAGTAAGTATCACAAGAAATAGTCCAAATACCCTAACTTATTTAGACCGTATCTTAGTTAATGCGAAACGAGATCTAGTGTTTTATAGCTCACAATTCGGCTTTAGAAATTTAGTGAATTCAGATTCTCTTTTATTAGGGGAATATCAAATTTCTAATTTTCCTACTCAAGGATTTATTTGGGATGTAACAAACAAGCAAATTCCTCAACTTATTCAAGGTAACATGATTGGAGCCGGTAATACATTCTCATTCAAACAAAACATGAAATATCAAGAGTTTGTTGCTTCAAATGGAAGTTTGTTCTATGAGCCAGATAAAATTGGAACGGTTAATTACCAAAATCTTCATGGATTAGCGCAGGCAGATTATTTAATTATAACCAATTCATTGTTTTATGAACAAGCGAACAGGCTAGCAGATCGTCATAGAGAGGAAGGTTTGATTGTTCATGTGGTCACCGATGAACAGGTATATAATGAATTTAGTTCCGGCGCAAAAGATGCAGTCGGAATTCGCATGTTTGTTAAAATGTTTTATGACAGAGCTAATTTGGTTTCTGGAAGTCTTGCCCCTAAGTACCTTTTGCTTTTCGGCGATGGAACCTATGATCCTAAGGATCGGTTGCCAAACAATAATAACTATATGTTAACCTATCAAGTTGATAATAGTGAATATCACATATACGCATTGGTAACGGATGATTTTTTTGGAATGTTAGGGGATAATGAAGCAATTAATCAAACTGATTTGCTGGATGTAGGTGTTGGTAGGTTGGTGGTAAGTAATGTTACAGAGGCGAAACAACAGGTGGATAAAATTGAACATTATCTTAAAAATGGATCAAATCAATTTTTAAGTTCAAGTAATAATAATTGTTGCTTAGATTCTACAACCAATCGCACTTTTGGTGATTGGCGATTAAAATATATTCAAATTTCTGACGATGAAGAGGGGGGGTATTTTATTAATAATGATACAGAGCCACAGTATGACATTGTGAAATCCAATCACAGAGAAATGAATTGTGATAAATTATACCTTGATGCATACCCACAACAAACATCTGCTGGAGGACAAAGATACCCTGAAGTTTATTCTGCTATTACTGATCGCGTAGAAAGGGGCGCGCTAGTTGTGAATTATGTTGGTCACGGCGGAGAAGTTGGTTTGGCCGAAGAACGAGTTGTAACTATTCCTCAAATTCAATCATGGCAAAATATTAATGCGCTACATCTTTTTGTTTCAGCTACTTGTGAATTTACAAAATTTGATGACCCCAATAGAATTTCTGCAGGGGAATGGCTCGCCTTAAATCCAAATGGAGGCGCTATTGCCTTAATGACAACTACTCGTTCTGTTTTTTTTGGAGTTAATACAGCAACAGGTACAGCATTCTACAATAATGTTTTTGAGCGAGATGCGAATATGGAGCCTAAAACTTTTGGTGAAATTGTTCGCCTTACAAAAAATCAATCCGGTAGTAATGACAATAAACGAAGTTTTACATTGATTGGGGATCCGGCGCTTAAAATTGCCTTGCCACGGTTAAAAGTAGTAACGGATAGTTTAAACGGTCAAGCTTACGTTGTAATGGATACTATTAAAGCCTTAGGAAAGGTGACAATTAAAGGTCACGTGGAAGATTATTTGGGAAATGTTCAGAATAATTTTAATGGCTTTGTACTACCTTCAATTTTCGATAAAACAAAAGTTTTTACTACACTCGGACAAGATGATACGTCGCCTTTAATTAACTATGAATTACAGCGAAACCTTGTCTACAAAGGGAAGGCTTCTGTTGTCAATGGCTTATTCTCATTTACGTTTATCGTGCCGAAGGATATAGCTCTTAATTATGGTCGTGGAAAAATAAGTTATTATGCATTTAATGACGCAATTGATGCTGCAGGGGTCGATACTTCCTTTATTATTGGTGGGATTGATCCAATTGGAGTTCTAGACAACACAGGTCCCGAAGTAGATCTCTTTCTCAATGATGATAAATTTATTGATGGAGGCATAACGGATGCAACTCCTGTACTTTACGCTAAAATTTTTGATGAAAATGGTATAAATACTGTTGGAAATGGAATTGGACATGACTTAACAGCAATTATTGATGAAAATTCGTCGGCATCAATTAATTTAAACGACTATTATTCCTCAGATTTAGATACCTATCAGTCTGGAAGTATTCGGTATGAATTACCGGAATTAGCAGATGGGCCTCATACGCTTTCATTGAAAGTTTGGGATGTAAATAATAACTCCTCCCTAACAAAAGTTAATTTTCTTGTCAGGGCAAGTGAGAATGGGGTAATCAGTAATCTTTATAATTATCCTAATCCATTTACGAGCAGCACAAAATTCATGTTTGAGCATAATCAATCGTGTGATTTGTTAGATGTTCAAATTCAGGTGTATACTATTTCGGGAAAGGTTGTAAAAACGATAAATGAAAAAGTTCAAACCCAAGGGTTTAGGACTGATGGTATTTCATGGGATGGAAAAGATGATTATGGTGACCAATTGGCTCGCGGAGTTTATGTCTATCGCTTATCCTTAAAAACGTCTGAAGGTGTTTTGGCTCAAAAGACTGAAAAATTGGTTGTCTTAAAATAATTATACAATAAAATTCATCATTTTACGTATATTTACCCAAATTTTTCCGGACAAATGAAATTTATACTTTTTATCGCTTTAATTTTAACCTGTTTTACAGGTTTTTCACAGCCCAATGGTGGAGCTACTCAAAATGATTTGCAACTAAATACCATCACTACTGCACTTCCTTTTATGGCAATAACACCTGATTCAAGAGCCGGTGGAATGGGGGATGCAGGAACTGCTTTAAGCCCAAGTTCAAGTTCTATTTATTGGAATACTTCCATCTTAATTTTCTCCGAAAAAAAATCGGAAATAAGCTTGTCTTATACTCCTTGGTTGAGACAATTAACCAATGATATTCATCTTTCTTATTTATCTGGCTACTATAAAATCAATAAACAACACGCAATTGGTGGTGCATTACGATATTTTAGTCTGGGTGAAATTACCTTTACCGATGCTTCAGGTAATGAACTCCGACAGGATAAACCAAGTGAATTTGAGCTTACAGGTGCTTATGCGTTTAAGTTATCTGATAAACTTAGTATTGGCGTAAATGGCAAGTTTGCATATTCAAATTTAACTGGAGGATTAACAGTAGCAGGCGTTAACACAAAACCTGGCGTTGTTGGAGCTGCTGATTTATCGTTTTCATATTATAACGATAAAGTAAAATTTGGCAAAACGAAAGGGATTTATACCTTCGCTACTACCTTAAATAATATAGGAAATAAAGTGGCCTATTCTGAATTGTCGCAGCGGGATTTTATTCCAATGAACCTTAAAATAGGCAACTCTTTCTTAGCAAAATTCGATGCATACAATGAAGTGGTTTTTTCTCTTGATATTCAAAAATTATTAGTTCCTACTCCAGCAAGTTATAATTCAACTGTTGGTTCTAATTTTGGCGATTTAATGTCTGGTAGAACAAATGATGTAGGTGTTATTAACGGAATGCTGCAATCGTTTTATGACGCACCGGGTGTTGTAGCGACAGATGCTAATGGCGAATACATCAAGAATCCTGACGGAACATATGAAGTTGTTAAAGGAACAAGGTTTAAAGAGGAAATGGCTGAAATAAATTTAGCTGGAGGAATAGAATGGTGGTACAATAATACTTTTGCTATTCGGGGAGGTGTTTTTTATGAAAGTAAGAATAAAGGTAATAGACAATTTATGAATATAGGTGCTAGTTTAAAATACAATATGTTTGGAATAGATTTTTCATATTTAGCGTCGTTGAATGGTCGACAAAGTCCTTTAGCTAATACCTTACGTTTTACCCTTCGATTATATTTAGGTGATAAACCAGCATCTAAGGATGCTAATTAATTTCTCTGCATGAATTTGCGCATTGGTTACGGAGTTGATGTGCATCAACTCAAGTCAGGTCTTCCGCTCTTTATCGGAGGCATAAAAATACCTTCTGTAACTGGCGCTCTAGGTCATTCTGATGCAGATGTTCTTCTTCATGCGATTTGCGATGCACTGCTAGGTGCTGCGAATTTGAGGGACATTGGCTTTCATTTTTCTGATAAGGATCCCAAGTATAAAGGAATTGATTCAAAAATATTGCTCCGAGAGGTGCTTTCGCTAATTGAAAAGAAAAACTATCGTGTTATCAATATTGATAGCACTGTTGTGCTTGAAAATCCTAAATTAAATCCATTTATATCAGAGATGCAGGTGTTAATTGCCTCCATCTTGAAAATTGATGTTGATGCGGTTTCTATTAAAGCAACGACGCATGAACAAGTTGATTCTTTTGGTGAAGGAAAAGCGATAAAAGCCTACGCAGTTTGTTTATTATTAAACGAATAACATTCCGAATAAGTGATTTAATTTCAAAACACTATCGTAATTGAAATTACCTGAGATCTTCAATAAACTTTATTGAATCTCTTTAAATGTTGTTCGGTTCATCTAAAACTTAAGGATAAGTCTTCTTCATAAAGTATAATCTTAACTAAGAAATATACCTTAAGGCTCATAATCAAAAGTAATTTTTGACATTGTTATTATTAACCTTATCTTTGCAGCGATGGAAAAGCAGGTTATTTTAAATGCAAAACAAATCGAGTTAACCATCAAACGCCTTTGTCATGAATTAATAGAGTCCCATGACGATTTCAAAAATTCTGTAATTATTGGTCTTCAACCCCGTGGCGTTCAAGTTGTGGCGCGACTTAAAAACGAATTAGAATCTATTTTAGGTCATTCTATTCAATGTGGAAATCTGGATATTACTTTCTTTCGTGATGATTTCCGTAGAACGGAAAAGCAATTGCTTCCTAGCGTTACAAACCTTGACTTTAGTATTGAAAATAAAAAAGTGGTATTAGTGGACGATGTCTTATATACCGGAAGAACAATACGAGCTGGTTTGGATGCATTATTAACCTTTGGACGACCAGCTAAGGTGGAGCTTCTTATTCTTATTGATCGTCGGTTTAGCCGAGACCTCCCCATTCAAGCAGATTACCACGGAAAGTCAGTGGATACATTAAAAATGGAGCGGGTATCCGTTGATTGGTTAGAAACAGAAGGAATAGACCAAGTATTATTATTTACAAAAGAAGGAAATGAATAATTTAAGTGTTGATCATTTAACGGGTATTCGTGATTTAACGAATGAAGATATTCAGTTGATCTTTAAGATGGCAGATAGCTTCAAAGATGTTATCAATCGTCCTATAAAGAAAGTTCCTTCCCTTCGAGATATTACCATTGCTAATTTATTCTTCGAAAATTCTACTCGGACACGCTTGTCTTTTGAATTGGCTGAGAAGCGACTTTCGGCTGATATTGTCAATTTTAGTGCCTCGAGTAGTTCGGTTAAAAAAGGGGAAACCCTAATCGATACGGTTAATAACATATTATCAATGAAAGTGGATATGGTGGTAATGCGCCATCCAAATCCCGGTGCTGCTCATTTTTTATCACAACGAATTTCAGCGAAAGTCATTAATGCTGGCGATGGAACGCACGAGCATCCAACGCAAGCGCTTTTAGATGCCTATTCAATCCGAGAAGAATTGGGAGATGTTTCTGGTAAAAAAGTTGTAATTGTTGGCGATATTCTTCATTCCCGTGTCGCACTATCGAATATTTATTGCTTAAAAAAATTAGGTGCTGAGGTAATGGTTTGCGGTCCGACTACCTTAATTCCCAAACATATTGCTGATTTAGGGGTTCGCGTTTCCCATAATCTTAAAGAGGCACTAGCATGGTGCGATGTGGCCAACATGCTCCGTATTCAATTGGAGCGTCAAGAAATTAATTTCTTTCCTTCTCTGAGGGAATATTCTATGTTGTTTGGATTAAACAAGCAACTACTTGATTCATTGGATAAACGAATCATTGTTATGCACCCTGGACCAATAAATAGAGGGGTTGAAATCACAAGCGAAGTAGCAGATTCTGATCAAAGTATCATACTAAATCAGGTTGAAAATGGTGTCGCCATACGAATGGCAATAATTTATTTGCTCGCATCGAAAATTGAACGTTGATTTTTTCTACATTTGAGCAAAACAATTTAGTATGAATTTCTCAACTGAATACATTGGCAAGTCTGTTTTGGTTATTTCTAACGTTGAAAAACTTGATTCAATCCATGCGCCAGAACTTAAAACGGTTTTTACCTATATCAACAAGACAGGAAGCAATAAAATTGTTTTTAACCTTGAAAAAACAAAATATTGCGATTCATCAGGTTTGAGTGCAATTTTGGTTGCGAATCGACTTTGTAAGGATACCAATGGTTCTTTTGTTTTATTTGGATTACAGGCGTCGGTCTTAAAAATGATTGAAATAGCTCAGTTGGATAAAGTGTTAATTATTTGTTCTACAAAAGAAGAAGCTTTATCTAGCCTTGAGTAGTCCGTTTCAAGTTGTTGTGCTTGGCAGCGGTGCTGCGGTACCCACTTCACATAGGGCACCAAGTTCTCAATACATTGTTTGTAATAACCGTCATTTATTAATAGATTGTGGTGAGGGTACTCAAACGCAAATGCGAAAATATGGTGTTCATTTTCAAAAAATTAGTCATATTTTTATTTCTCATCTTCATGGTGATCATTATTTTGGACTAATTGGTTTATTAAGTACCATGAATCTTTTAGGAAGAAATCAAGGAATTGTTATTTATGGACCTGCTCCATTAGAATCAATTTTGACAGCTCAGTTTGAAGCTGGAATGTCTAAGATGTCTTTCAATTTAAAATTCATACCCTTAGCTTCAAGTGAAAAAGAACTTATTTTGGAGGATACTCACTTAAAAGTATTTGCTTTTCCTTTGAAGCATCGCATTCAAACCTTTGGATTTTTAATTGAAGAAAAATCTTCAGTCTTAAAATTAGATTTAGCAGCTATTAAAAAAGCAGGTATAAAACAGGAACATTATCGCTTGCTTAAGCAAGCAAAAGATGTTTCTTTAATCGATGGCACCACCATTCATTATACTGATTTTACGCTTCCCTCGCTTCCGCCATTAAAATATGCGTATTGTTCTGATACAGCACCCTTTAAGGAACTTTCTTTGCACGTATCCGATGCCACTGTTCTCTACCACGAAGCCACTTTTACTAATGAGCACAAGGATCGGGCAAAAAAAACGTGTCATTCAACCGCCGAACAAGCGGCAAGTGCTGCCTTGAAACTTGGCGTTAAAAAATTATATATTGGCCATTTTTCATCGCGATATCCTACATGTGAGGTTCATTTATCGGAAGCTACAGCGATTTTTCCAAATACAATAATTGTTGAAGATGGCATGAAAATCATCGTGAAATAAGCACCTTCTCATTTTCTTTTGTTTATTTTTTTTCAATCTAGAATTTTCATTCCTTTTCTTCGTTTTGGATTTGATTATTAAACCTAGCGATTATGGATGTTCGAGTTTGTTTGGAATGCAGTACGAAGCTTTCAGGAAGAAAAGATCAAAAATTTTGCGGTGATTATTGTCGCAATTCCTATAATAATCGCTTGAATGAGGATAGCAACGCTACTGTTAGGCGA
This sequence comes from Flavobacteriales bacterium, assembly GCA_947475095.1. GTDB lineage: Bacteria > Bacteroidota > Bacteroidia > Flavobacteriales_D > Crocinitomicaceae > UBA952. The sequence continues at coordinate 27,527 of CANJLG010000005.1, read as the reverse complement.
ATTAATCGAATTCTACGCAAGAATCGCCGAATTTTATCCCAGTTAAATCCAAGTGGAAAAAAGACATTTGATGCAATTAGTTTAGCAGAGGAAGGATTTAATTTTCATTACTTCACGAACCTGTATAAAACCCAAAAGGGCTACAATTATTATTTTTGCTATGATTATGGATATATCAAGTTGGAGAACGAACAATATATGCTTGTTCAAAAACAGGATTATGTGAGGTGATTTATTTGTCTAATACTTTAGGGATCCTAAAATAATCGCTATCTTTTTTTGGCGCGTTGTGAAGGGCTTCAGTTTGAGTTATCGTCACTACCGTTTCATCTTCCCGTAATCTTCCTGATTCTTCAGTCATAAAAATTAAGGGTTCAAGGTCATCAGTATTTAACTCACTCAGTTTTTGCATAAATCCTGTTATTTTGATTAAATCGGCTTTAATAGCAGTTTTTTCAGGCCCTTCAAATTTAAGTTTTGCTAAATAAGATAAATGGTCAATTAATTCATCGTTGATTTCCATGTCCCGAAATTAATAAAGATTTGGGTATTTCTTAACTAATGGCTTGGAAATAATTTCGAAACAATGATCACTTAATTCGTTTACTTCCATTTTTTTTATTTCATCAAGTGTTATGGCCTTATGAAAGTGAACCACCGATAAACCTGGTCTGGCTGGTCCCCAAATATTAGTAGGATCAGAGAATAATTTGTGATTATTTTCAAATGTTAGTGGTAAAATAGGCACATTTAAGGCCTTCGCTAATTTAAATGCGCCCTGTTTGAAATCAATCATTTTAGGTGCATCATCGTCTGGAATGGTTCCTTCAGGAAAAATGACCAATGACCAGCCAGCTCCCACCGATTTCAATGCTTCAATATATGCTTTTCCCGCTTTTGATTTATCATTTCTGTAGACCGGAATATTTAGATTTTTAAAATATGTGCGTAAAATAGGGTAAGAAAGTATTTCACTTTTACCCAGGAAAACAAATGGCGCTTTCGGAAGTAAAGAATACATTAAAAATATATCCAAATAGGAAACGTGATTTGATACAATTACATAAGGCCCATCAGGTACGGGAGCATGATATACTTTTTTTACAGGATAAAAACAGCAAATTCGCATACAATAACTCCAAAAAATAAAAAAATTGAAGCTTGTTTTTTTCCATTTGGTATTCAATAATAGCACGAAAAGAAAAGGGTACAAAAGAATAGCGAAGAAAATAAATATTAAGGCAATATATATTTTCCAAAGGTTCGCGAATATGCCCTTAAAGTATTTCATTTTTCGAAGTTAGTGAAATAACAAGATAAAATAAAGGGCTTCATTAAATTGCTTTTAATTATTTTTGTTTTAAATAGCCAAGCATGTCGCGAATATTAACAGGAATACAAAGTACAGGCACCCCACATTTAGGTAATATTTTGGGGGCAATATTACCTGCAATAGCGCTAGCTAATGAACCAAATAATGACGCTTATTTTTTTATTGCTAATCTTCATTCTTTAACTCAAATTAAAGATGCTTCCGTTTTACAGAAAAACACCATGTCCACTGCTGCTACATGGTTAGCGTGTGGTCTCGATCCCGATAAGGTGACTTTTTATCGACAAAGTGATATACCAGAAGTAGCTGAATTAATGTGGTATTTATTAGCATTTTATCCATATCAGCGTTTAACCTTAGCACACAGTTTCAAAGACAAATCAGATCGATTGGAGGATGTTAATGGGGCATTGTTTACTTACCCAATGTTAATGGCGGCTGATATTTTATTGTATGACGCGAATATTGTTCCTGTCGGAAAGGATCAATTGCAGCATCTTGAGATGACGCGAGATGTTGCAGTCAAGTTTAATGCTAAGATGGGTGAAACCTTTGTGGTTCCATCTGATAAAATTAATGAGGATACCATGCTGATTCCCGGTACTGATGGTCAAAAAATGAGTAAGTCTCGGAATAATTTTATCGATATTTTCGCTTCAGAAAAGGACCTTAAAAAACAAGTAATGTCTATTGCTTCCGACAGTACACCACTTGAAGATCCAAAAGATCCAACTACCTGTGCCATTTTTGCTTTGTATTCGTTGGTAGCAACCAAGGAGGAAACATCTGTAATGCGCGAGAAGTATTTGGCTGGCGCTTACGGTTATGGTCATGCAAAACAGGCTTTATTAGAACTACTCTTAGATCGGTTTAAGGTTGAAAGGGAGCGGTATAATTATTACATCACTCATGAAAATGAGTTGAATCTTATATTGGCTCAAGGGGCAGAAAAAGCCCAAAAAACTGCAAAAGAAGTATTGAGTAGGGTGCGTGCTAAACTTGGATATTAATTAAATATTCATCCATACGTCTAGAATTATCTAAAATATTGCACTAATTTTCATTTATGTGTAATCTTTTTATGTTTTTTTCATTAATAGCCTAACCTTATTGAATTTCTTTCGTTAAGGTACTCACTTAAAACAAACATTAAAATTATGAGGCAACTAAAAATCGCGAAACAGGTTACGAATAGGGAAACAGCTTCTCTCGACAAATACTTACAAGAAATAGGTCGTGTTGACTTAATTTCAGCAGATGAGGAAGTTGAACTAGCCAGAAAAATTAGAGCAGGGGATCGATTGGCATTGGAACGTTTGACCAAGGCAAATTTAAGGTTTGTTGTTTCAGTTTCTAAGCAATATCAAAATCAAGGTTTAGCGTTGCCAGATTTAATTAATGAAGGTAATTTAGGCTTAATTAAGGCCGCTGAGCGTTTTGATGAAACGCGAGGATTTAAGTTTATCTCATACGCGGTTTGGTGGATTCGTCAATCTATTCTGCAGGCTTTAGCAGAGCAAGCAAGAATAGTCCGTTTGCCGTTGAATAAAATAGGGAACATCAATAAAATTAATCGTGCATTTTCAGAATTAGAGCAAAAATTTGAGCGTCCGCCTTCAGCTGAGGAGCTTGCTGAATTTTTGAGTTGTAGTACGGAAGAAATAAAACAATCGTTGGCACAAAATGGTCGGCATATTTCCATGGATGCTCCTTTAATAGAAAGTGATGAGTCATCTTCAAATATGTATGATGTACTAGTAGGCGATTCTTTACCTAGTCCAGAGAGTAATTTGGTATTGGAATCATTACGAAGTGATATACGTCGTTCATTAACAACTTTAACTGCTCGTGAAAGTGAAGTTATTTCAATGTTCTATGGCCTTGAAGGAAAAGCGCCATTGTCTCTTGAAGAAATTGGAGACCGTTTTGAATTAACTAGAGAACGAGTACGACAGATTAAGGAAAAGGCTATTCGCCGATTAAAACATACTTCCAAGAACAAGATGCTTCAGGAATATTTGGGTTAAATAGGATCAACATCAATGACCACTCTAACACTTTTGTTTTGTGGTTTTGAATAAAATTCAGTTAAGAGCGCCTGAAGGCGCTCTTTTACTTTTATATCTGATAGGCTTTTTTCGTACTTTATTTTGATTTCCTTTAAAAATAAATTTTGAATTTTCTTAATAATTGGAAATTCAGGTCCTAATACGCGCTCTTTAAACACATTTTTCAGGTTGTTAGCAAGTTCATTGGCTGCCACATTAAGCACTTGCTCTGAAACATGTTTAACTGTGATTACAATCATTTTGTAATAAGGTGGGTAGTAGAAATTTTCTCTTTCGATGATTTCATCTTTATAGAAGCCAATAAAATCATGGTTTATTACTTTTTGGATTACCCAATGGTCAATTTGACCGGTTTGAATGATTACTTTTCCTCGTTTTTCTTTGCGCCCTGCTCTTCCTGCGACCTGTGTCATCAATTGAAAGGATCTTTCAAATGCTCTGAAGTCAGGTCGATTTAATAGCATATCTGCATCCATAATTCCGACCAAGGTAACATTGTCAAAGTCGAGGCCCTTGGATAGCATTTGTGTTCCGATTAGCACATCGATTTTTCGGTTTTCAAAATCGTTAATTATTTCAGCATATGCATTTTTTGAACGCGTGGTATCTAGGTCCATTCTTTTTATAACGGCATTAGGAAAGTGCAGTTCTAAATCATCTTCAATTTTTTCGGTGCCGAATCCAACCATTTTCAATCGATTACTTCCGCAGGCATGGCACGACCCCATTGGAGCAGTTATATAGCTACAATAGTGACATTTTAGGGTGTTTCCGAATTTATGGTACGTTAACGATACATCGCAATGGATACATTTTGGTGTCCAGCTGCAAATTTCGCAAGACCATCTTGGCGTATACCCTCGTCGATTTTGAAAAAGAATTATTTGCTCATTCCGTTTAAGTGTATTTTCTATTTCCTCGAGTAATAAAGAGGAAAAATAGGTTTGCATTGTTTTTAGTTTACGTTCACTTTTCAAATCGGCACAAATAACCTCTGGTAGCTGAACACCTTTGTAGCGTTCATTTAATTCTATGAGGCTATATTTCCCTTGTTTCGCATTAAAGTACGATTCGAAACTTGGTGTGGCTGAACCTAGTAATGTAACTGCTTTGTGGCTATTTGCCAGAATAATAGCAGTATCTCTTGCATTATACCTTGGTGATGGATCATATTGTTTGAAGGATGTTTCGTGCTCTTCATCAACGATAATTAATCCTAAATTTTGATATGGTAAAAAGACAGCAGACCTAGCGCCAATTACTAATCTGAATTCCTTGTTATCGTTGGCCAATACTTTATTCCAAATTTCGACGCGCTCATTTTGGTTAAATTTAGAGTGGTATACTCCAATTTGCTTTCCAAAATAAATAGACAATCGTTGAATTAATTGAGTTGTCAGGGCAATTTCAGGCAACAAATAAAGTACTTGTTTCCCCATATCGAGATAAGATTGTATGAGTTGTACATATAGTTCTGTTTTACCTGAACCTGTAATTCCATGCAATAAGGCAATTGGTTTTTCCTTAAATCCATCTTCAATTTCTTTTAGCGCAATTGCCTGAACAGGCGTTAAGGGCTTAAAGGCTACTTGGTCTTTCTCATTTGAAACTAGACGATCTATCTGCAGTTTCACACTACGGAAAACACCTTTTTTTTCCAATGTTGTTAGTGCAGAGGCGCTAGCATTCATTTTTAGCAACTGATTTTTTGGAATGGCTTGTGTCAAACCTCCGATTTCCATCGCTAATTTAATGGCAATTAATAGCGCTTCTACTTGCTTTTCTGCTCCAGGTTTAGCTGCCAATTGATTCACCAAAAGATTGAGCTCTTCATCCTCTAAATACGTTTCGTTGAGTTGCAGACAAGTAATTGTTTTGGGAGTGTAGCGTTGGTTAATTTCTTCTTGGGTAGCAATAATTCGTTTTTCAATTAATGTTTTAATAATGGGCTGAATGTATTTTAGCTCAGTTATTTCTGCTAATTCCTTTAAATCAATTGATTGTCGCTCTTCTACAATAGCGACAATTAAGCGTTCTTTTTCTGAAATTTCATCAAGTGCTGGGTCATAATCTGGGTGAATAACCACTTTAGTTTCGCTGGCTAATTTAAAATTTGAAGGGAGTGCTGCATTCATAACATCTCCAATGGGTGCTAAATAGTATTTTGAAATCCAACACCATAAATCATATTGTTTTTGTGTTATGATAGGAGATTCATCTAAGATAATTTCAATGTATTTAGCTTGATAATTAAGGGGTGCATTTTCGTGAATTGCTATAACAATACCTGTTAAGCGTTTATTTTTTCCGAAAGGAACAATTACCCGAATACCAAATTGCATTTGATTATTGAAATCAACAGGAACTCGGTAAGTGAATGCTTGCGCAATAGGCACAGGCAGCACGATATCTACAAATAAAGTTGTTCGATCAGTCATTACAATAAAATTACCTATAATTCTTGTTTTTTCCCTATTGAATTACGGGCAAGAATAGGATTCTTCTTGATTTACTACATTATCACCCGGGTGGTCCGAGCAGAATAAGAGTAATCCTGTAATAGGGCCACTACATAATTCTTTGGTGCTTTTTTTATCAATTGCACGAATATTACCTTGTCCTGGACCAAAAATGAATGGTTTAAATACTGTATATGTTTGTCTTGATGAAAATATGCCAATGACTCTTTTTCCATTAGTTACTGTCAAGTTTGTATAGGAAGGTTTTGTTTGTGCAAGGCTACTGCTTGGCTTGTTTACGACCATGTAATTGTATAAATCTTCTGCGCCACTCGTTAATGTTATGCGTATTCCATTAAACGTTCGTCGTGTAATTTGTGGATCAGCTACCACATTTGATTTGATTAAGTTATAAAATGTTTGTCCAAGAGCGACAAACGTTTTACTTGTATTAGGCTTCACATCGGCTTCCCCTAAGACCCAACTAAATGATTTCAAGGTTTTATTATTTCCAATGTATTCATTGTACTCAACATCTAATTTAGTATTCACGACAAAAGAATTACCGTCACTAACACCAGTAGAGGCTAGAACAGATGATGATATATATTCCCCGGGATTGTCTGCAAACTTAAAGATGAAGTTTTGAGATCCCGCATTTGTAGAAAGGCCTCGTGCTAGTTCTGTTTCGCCGTTCACTTCAAATTCTCCATTATTCACGATTACTTTTAATTTATAAACTGCGTTTCTATTTAGTGAACTAAAACTTGGATTAGAAGAAATCATTTGAACTTCATTTTGGCCAGTTGCAAGGGTTTTAAAATAATAAACCTTTTGAATTGGGCCATAAAATACGCCATTTGTATTTTTGTCCTGTATTAAGGTGTCTTTCAACTGCCATGTGCGGATAACGACGTTATTTAATTCTTCGCTAATGGTAGCATCTATTTGGTCAAAATAACTAGAGTCATCTATTTGTGCAATTTGGGTAGCATCTCCTGGACCAATAAATGCACGTGTTATTTTTACATAGTGAAGTGTATCCGCTTGATTTAATAGGCCATAAATAACGGCTGTTTCCTTAAAGTCACCAATTAGGTCAATTTTTTCAGAGCAACTATTCAGTATCAACGAAAAGCAAAGTATTCCAAAAGCTATTATTTCCCTCATAATTTTTAGTTATTTTTTACTTCTGGTTTATTTTCCATAACCGCTGTAAAGCTACCTGATTTTCCTCTCGCAATTAATTCCACTACAAAACAGAGAGATTCTCTACCTTGTTGTTCGCCATAGGCAAGTTTCCATGGTAAATATAAGCGATAGGTGCCACCAACTTTCATTTTTGGAATAGCAAAGGACCAACCCGGAACAACCCCGCCATTTAAACTTAATGCAACTGGTTCAATTATATTTTCTTTGTTAGGCATTTTGTACGAATTTTGAATCGTATCACCAATCGCGGAGGTCAAAATATAATGCACTTTTACATCATCTGATAAACCAGGCATTGGTCCACTTCCTTCGATTAAGGTTTCTATGACCACTCCATTATCAAATATTTGAGCACCTTTGATTTGCTTGGCTTTTGCCATCATATTCGCGCCATTTTTTTCATTTAAACCAATCATAAATTTTTGAATTGTCATTCTCATAACATCATCACTCAAAAATCCATCCTTACTGTTTAGACCATCTGCAAAGCCTTTTTTAACCAAATCATAGTTGATTTGGTCATTAGCGCCAAGCCTGACCATATCGCTTTGAAAGGCATATCTTGTCATTTTACCCATCCAAAGAGAGCCCTCTTTAGCATATGTTTTATTAAAGTCTTGATAGTTTTCCCCGAATAATTTTTTAAGAATTAATAAACATGAGTCTGGTGAGTAGGTCTCAACCTTAGCATTAAATCCATTGATTATTTGGGTTTTATCTAAGTTTTCGAATACTTTGACACCACTTTTAATTATTGACTTCGCTTTAGTAGCTCCTAGAATGTATGATAAACTATCCTTTTTATTATTAAGTTTAGTAGTGACATTTGATTCTTGGCTCTTTACATTACAGCTGTTCATCAATACTCCAAGAGAGAGAGTTAGCAAACAAAAGAATATTTTTTTCACTGTTAATAGTATTTTATGATTGGCAATTGAAATTATCAAGTGCAAAGATAGTACTTTTAATAAAAGAAAATTCATTAAGAATTCTTAAATCGAGTGAGGTTTATTGTTGATTCACGAAGTAAATGGCATTCAACATTAGTAACTTCCCAGTTTCCCAAAATCCACGAAACAATGGATTGTCAATAAAATAAATAACGCAGCCGTCTTCCTTGCTTTCAACTCCTGCTATCATGGCATTTACCTGCTGGGATTTAACAAAACTTCCTGCAAATCCGGCAATCAGCGCATTTTCTTTCTTTATTTTAATTATTGCTCCATCTGTTAATGTATAGTTATTTGGACTTGCGCGTAAGGTAAAATAAGAGCTTCCTAAACCAAAGCATAAAGGATTTGATTCATCAAGTTCACAAGCATAAATAGCTCCATTAATGGTATGACTAATTTGATTTCTTTCGTTGTTTTCGTATGAAACATGTTCGTTAAGTGAATCTACTTGCAGGTCTTTTTCTTTAACGTTATAAAATTCATTGTTAATAAACGTATTAATAGCATTGCCAATTACTATTAATTTCCCGCCATTTGCTACCCAATCATTTAGGCTACTTGTTGGCGTATAATCACCTTCTGGAACAATTAGCACATTGAGATCATTAAGCGCTTGATCGAGTTCGTCTTCTAAAATGAGGCTAACGCTTTTATTCATTTCTTCTTCGAGGAAGTGCCAATTTTCTCCAACGGATAATGACGAAGTCATTGTTCCAGCTAAGATGCCAATTTTCGGATTTGGAATATTCTTCACCTTCGACGAGCCAAGGTCAAATCCTTTATCAACCATTCCGCTTGCTGTGGAGTGAATTTCCACCCCTTCTTTTAACGCAATTTTCGCCAGTAATTCGTCAAATTCCGGCATGTTATTTTCGCCTCTAAGGATGATTAAGGTTCCTTTTTTATAGCTGGCCCCATCACTTTCGAAGTTAGATTCGCTGAATGAAACCTTAATATTTACCTCGAGTAATTGGCTTAGAAATCGCGCCGAATTTATATTATCCCACCGACATAAGTAGGCATAATTATCCTTATTGATGGAGGCCTTAGCAATTGGTTTTCGCTGGTAGTTTGTTCCATCGATCAATTTTGTGGATGCAATGGTTGAAATCCCGTATGCATATGGTAAGGACCAAGCGCTTAAATCGTAGGTTAGGGAATCCTTCAATTTTGTTTTTGGTTCAAATAGCACATTGACTAAAGTCCCTTTGAGTTGATTAGTAGAAATAACTATATCGCCTTCTTTTGTTTTGTAAGTACCTTCTTTTGATGAAAAATAATCAAAGCCTTTTACAGTAGTCATTGGCACTGTTGATTTATATTTTATTCCATGTAAATCCATTAGTTTTAGTAGTGCATTTAAGTTAGGACTTTTGCCATCAAGAACAAAGCTTTTGAAGTTGTAATTTTTATTTTTCACAAAATCTTGGTATTCTACGATGAGTTTTTTTGACATATTCGCACTTACTTCAAGGGTCGAAATTCCTGTTGTAACGTGGTGTAGAACGCGATCATAAAGGGTGAGGGTGTCATCTGTATTCGTTAAAACAGACAATCCTGCTCTCCCGCTACCACCTTGCTCATAGGTCATGCCTATTGCACCGTTGAAGGTAGGGTAGGTATCACCATAGGATGGATAGAGAAGATCAAAAGTTTCTTTGGAGAAATATAGCCATCCAGCCTGATCGAAGTATTTCGCATGGTTTTTTCCGATCTCTGTTTGAAATTCCCTTTGCCAAGGTGTAATGACTTCGTGGTATGGTTCAGCTGCTGGTGGAAAAAAATAAGGTTCATTAATGGCTTGTTCGTGAAAATCCACATGTACATGCGGCAGCCAAAGGTTGTAGAGTTGAATCCGTTGTTTCGATTCTACCTGCGTTAACCAAGCCCAGTCTCTATTTAAATCAAATAAATAATGGTTGGATCTACCACCAGGCCAAGGTTCATTATGTTCGGCTGCACTGCGATTTGGGTTATTGATTTTTGGTCCATATTGACGATAATAATTAACATATCGCTCTCTACCGTCTGGATTTAGGCAAGGATCAATTATAACGATTGTATTTTTGAGTAGCTCATTTCTTTTGGATAGTAATTCAAAAGCAGTTTGCATAGCGGCTTCGGTACCACAGCTTTCGTTACCATGCACATTATAACTAAGCCAAACAATAGCTAAATTTTCTGTCTGGACACCGTTGAGGTGGTTCAAACGAATTTCCTCCAGTCTCGCTAGGTTTTCTTCTGATGCAATTATTGCGACATACAATTGACGCTGCTCGTTACTTTTTCCATAGGTGTCTATGCGAACCTGTTTCGGATAGGCTTCTTGTAAGGTGTTGAAATAGTCAACTACTTTATCATGAGGCGTGAATTGTTTCCCAATTTTATAACCAAGCACATTTTCGGGTGAGAAGGTGCTTTGCGAAAAAGAAGTTAAATAAAGTAGAGAGAGTAGAAGTAAGGAAATTAATTTCATGCGCTAAAAATAAGGTTCAAAGCTAATGAAATTCGATTTAGAATAAAAATAGATTAAGCCTAATTAGATGAGGCCTCTTGTTCGCAGAAATTCATCAAGAGATTCAATATCACTAAAGAGCACTTCTCTGGCCTTGCTTCCTTGGAAAGGGCCAATAATTCCCATTCCTTCTAATTGATCAACGATTCTACCTGCTCGGTTATAACCGAGTTTAAGTTTTCGTTGAAGCAAGCTAGCAGACCCTTGTTGATTAATGATCACGATCCGTGCTGAATCGACAAACATTGCATCAATTTCATTCATGTCAAGGTCGGCTCCTGAGTCACTACCTTCAGGAATATATTCCGGTAGAATTAGTGCTTCTGGATAGGCTCGTTGACCGCCAATGAAGTTACAAATACTCTCAACTTCGGGAGTATCCACAAATCCACATTGAAGCCTAATCATGTCTGATCCACTCGTAATGAGCATATCACCTCGTCCTATGAGTTGATCTGCTCCGGATGTATCTAATATTGTTCTAGAGTCAATTTTTGATAGCACTCTAAATGCCATTCGCGCAGGGAAATTAGCTTTAATCATTCCTGTAATGACGTTTACGGATGGACGTTGAGTAGCTACAATCAGGTGAATTCCTATTGCTCTTGCTAACTGCGCTATTCTTGCAATTGGATGTTCTACCTCTTTTCCGGCAGTCATAATTAGATCTGCAAATTCGTCAATTAGCACGACAATATAAGGAAGATATCGATGTCCTTTTTCTGGATTTAGTCGTCGGGCAATAAATTTGGTATTGTATTCTTTAATGGTACGTACTTCCGCTATTTTCAGAAGTTCGTAACGATCATCCATTTCAATACAAAGGGAGTTGAGGGTATGTACCACTTTCGAGGTATCGGTAATTATAGCATCCTCATTCCCTGGTAGTTTTGCTAAGTAGTGACGTTCAATTTTGTTATAGAGGGTTAGTTCCACTTTTTTAGGATCGACCAATACGAATTTTACTTGCGCTGGATGTTTTCGGTAGAGCAATGAAATCAAGATGGCGTTTAATCCAACGGATTTACCTTGGCCTGTTGAACCCGCAACAAGTAAATGTGGCATTCTTGTTAAGTCGAATACATACGTTTCGTTGGTGATGGTTTTGCCCAAGACAATTGGTAATTCAGCATCAAAATTCTGAAACTTTTCAGAAGCAATTAAGGACCTCATGCTAACCATTTCGGGGTTTAGGTTAGGTACTTCGATTCCAATAGTTCCTTTTCCTGGTATTGGTGCAATGATTCGTATCCCAAGCGCGCTCAAACTTAAAGCGATATCATCTTCAAGATTTTTAATTTTTGAAATCCGAACACCAGGAGCGGGTACAATTTCGTATAACGTTACTGTAGGTCCTACTGTCGCTTTAATTTTTGCTATATCAATTTTATAATTTGATAGCGTTTCGACAATTCTATTCTTGTTTCCTTCGAGTTCTTCTTTACTTACTGAAGATCCATTAGCCGGATATTCTTTGAGCAGATCAATGGGAGGGAGCAAATAACCATCAAGATCTTTAGTCGGATCATAGACGCCAAATTCAGCGACTAATTTTTCAGCAAGTGATCCTTCTTCATCCTCTTTTGGAGCGGTTTCAGCAGTCACGGGGATCTCTACTAATGCTTCTTCTTTAGCAACTTCAACCTCAAAATCATCATCTTCTGTCAAATCAATTAATTCAGAATCACTTTCTTCTTCCTCTTCTTCTTCCTCTTCTTCTTCGTCAAAATGGATTGTTTCGGATATATTTTCTTTTTCAATTTCGTCATCTTTAATAGTGTTTATGACGTGCATATCGCTATAATGAGAATCTTCCTCGTATTGATCATCATCCTTATAATTTGATTCTAGCTCTTTGTCTTTTTTCAAGGACAAAAAAGAAAAAAGAAGCGCATAGTTTGGATTAAAAAGAATAGTTATAATAAGGTAAAGAGCCACAAGTATTAATGAGATTGTGCCAATACTTCCTATTGTTGTAATTAACCATTGATTTAAATAGAAGCCAAATGTCCCTCCAAGAAAATTAATGTATTTGGAAAAATAACCCAGTGAAAATGAACCCCAGATCATAAAAGATGCAGTTATGGTAGCTGTTCGATTAAAAGGTAATAAATCGATACTAAATAGCAGTTTTATTCCTAAAATAAAAAGGATCAAACAGATACCAAAAGATACAATTCCAAAGCCACTAAAAATAAAAACGTGAGACATCCATGCGCCAAATTTACCAAGCCAATTTTCTGGAGCAGGAATAGCGGAATTGAATATATAATCAAAAAAAGAAGTGTTTAGAATCGCATCTTGATCGATCTTCCAGGTGAAAATATAAGAGGTAAAGGCTATAAAAAAAAAGACGGCTGCTAATACTAGAAGCGCCCCTAAAATGGTTTTTATTTTTTTTATCTTAGCAGAAGGGCTTTTAATTTCTTTTTCCTGAGATTTTTTATTACCGGCCTCATTTGTCTTCCTTTTGGAATTGTCCTTTTCTAAATTATCCTTTTCCTTGGGTGTATATTCGTTATCTACCATCTTTGTTTCCTATTTTACGAAGATAATTATTGTATTGAGGCAATTAATACAATTGTTTGATATCTATACACAACACTTTGTTAGTTAATAAAAGAGAATAAACTTAGCCTTTTATTGAGCTGAGACTTGCATAATAAATTCTTCTAAACTTACTTTTTTATATTTACTTGGTATACTAAATATTTCCAAAGGCGGATCGGATATTTTTATATCTTCAAGCGTGTATTTAAACAAGCCATTTTCATTCACTAAATAGTATTCTAAGAGTAATCCTGGGAGATTTTGAAATGAACCGTTGTAAATCGAATTAATTTTGGGTGTGTAGTAAAAAGTGAATTTTTTTTCGACGCCTTTAAAACTAACAATGATTCTTTTGGCTTTTAGACCAGCTATTTTTTTTCTTCCAAATTTCTTAGTGAAGGTATAAGATTGGGTGGTATCGTTCATTTTGTTGTGGTCACTTTTTATAGCGAAATCGCCTTTAGTTGTAGAAACTAATACATACGATCGATTGAGTCTTAAATGTTTTATCATTTCTTGTTTCCCCAATGTAGAAGAAAAGTTAATGATTTTTAAGAGGCTATCTTTAGCATAAACAAGCATTTTACTTGGAATGGAGTCTTTAGGGTTTATTCTTTCGATATTATAGACTAATTCACCACTAAACACGGCGTTTTTTTGAGCGACACTTGTTGAAACAATTACTGTGGCAATTAAATAAATAAAATACTTCATGATCAAAAATAATTATCACAATAATACTATTTTATTTTCTTTTTTCATTTTTTATCGAATCAATTGCCACTTTATTTAATTCTTCAAAAACATTTTCAACTACAGATGCTTATTTCTTTTGTAATTTTAGCCTTAAAATAATAATAGCCAATGTTTAAATAAGTAAAGTCATGGCAAGCCAAACGAAGATAGAAAAAGGGAATAAAAAAACCATTCGTGCATGGGTTATGTATGACTGGGCCAATTCGGTTTATCCATTAATTATCAGTTCTGCTATTTTTCCGATTCTCTACGAGGTAAACACGAGTATAAAAGATAAGGTAAGTGGTAAAACCACCTATGATATAATTTCTTTTTTTGGCATGGAGTTTAAAAATACGGAGTTTTATGCATATTTAATTGCTGTTTCATACCTTGTTGTTGCTTTATTAACTCCGATACTTTCGGGGATTGCAGATGCGGGTGGGAAACGCAAATTATTCATGCAATTCTTTTGTTACATGGGCGCCATAGCTTCTGGCTTATTGTACTTTTTTAGTGCGGATAATCATGGTGTTGATGGTACGCCATTTGAACTCGGAATCACCATTTTACCGCTGTTTATTGGGAGCATAGGATTTTGGGGAAGTTTGGTTTATTACAATTCGTATTTGCCTGAAATCGCTGATTATCGTGAGCACGATAAGATTAGTGCTCGGGGATTTTCGATGGGCTACTTAGGCAGTTCATTATTATTGATTATTATATTAATTCTTACCGTTTTCACGAAAACAATACCAATAAAGTTTGCCTTTCCATTGGTTAGTTTATGGTGGATTATTTTTGCTACGTATTCATTTTATTTCCTCCCGAAATCATTGCCTAGTTTAGATAAATCAGAAGGAAGCATCTTTTTTAGAGGATTTAAAGAGCTCAAAAAAGTAGCGATTGAAATTAAAGCGAATATTCATTTGAGGCGATTTTTAGGCAGTTATTTCATGTATAATATGGCAGTACAAACGATCATGGTGATGGCAGTTGCTTTCGCAAATAAAGAAATTAGAGGAATTAAATCTTCTGATTTAATTATAAGTATTTTAATTATTCAATTTCTTGGAATTGGTGGTGCTTTTGTGATGTCAAAAATTTCAGCTGTAATAGGAAATATTAAAACGATTGGTATTTCAATCCTAATATGGATTGGTTTATGCGTGGCTGTTTTTAGCGTCGTTTATGAGCCTTGGCAATTTTATATTGCAGCTGCTGTTGTTGGATTAGTAATGGGAGGCATTCAAACGGTATCAAGGTCTACCTATTCCAAATTACTGCCAGAAACAAATGAAATCACTTCCTATTTTAGTTTTTTTGACTTAGCGGAAAAAATTGGTTTAGCAATTGGAACCCTTACTTTTGGAATAATTGAAGGGTATTTGGATATTCGAACGTCAATTTTGGCGCTAATCGTATTTTTTGTTGCTGGATTTATCTTGTTGTTATTTGTGCCAAAATCTGATAGGCTCAATTCAACCAGCAACTAAGAATTAATTATTATTTAACGTTAAATCTATCTTTGGGTATCAATACCCCTTCTAAAAAGTATATTTTTGCTTAAAATTTTCATCATGAAAGAATTAATTGAAGCTGCTTGGGAAGATAGAGCTCTGTTGCAAAATCCAGAAATAATAAAAGCAATAGAAGCTGTTATTGACCAACTTGACAAAGGATTACTGCGCGTAGCTGAACCGAGGAACGACGGCTCTTGGATCATTAATGATTGGGTAAAGAAAGCAGTTGTTCTTTATTTTCCGATTCGTCAGATGGAAGTTTTTGAAGTTGGTCCTTTAGAATTTTATGATAAAATGGCTTTAAAGTCTGATTATAAATCGCAAGGTGTGCGAGTTGTTCCTGGAGCGATTGCTCGTTATGGGGCATATATCTCTTCTGGCGTTATCGTGATGCCATCTTTTGTAAACATTGGGGCATTCATTGATGCTGGTACGATGGTGGATACATGGGCAACAGTTGGTAGCTGTGCGCAAATCGGTAAAAATGTTCATTTAAGCGGTGGCGTTGGAATTGGCGGCGTATTAGAACCCCTTCAAGCTTCACCTGTCATTATTGAAGATAATGCATTTATTGGATCTCGTTGCATCGTTGTAGAAGGAGCTAGGGTGTGCAAAGAAGCTGTTTTAGGTGCCAATGTCGTGCTTACGAATTCTACTAAAGTCATTGATGTAACAGGAGAAAATCCAGTTGAATATAAGGGATTTGTCCCGCCAAGGAGTGTAGTAATTCCGGGCACCTATAAAAAACAATTTCCGGCAGGTGAATATCAGGTTCCCTGCGCCCTTATTATTGGGCAGCGAAAAGCGTCGACGGATCTAAAAACATCCTTGAACCAAGTGCTTCGTGAACATAATCTAGCGATTTAATACCGATTCCTTCCTAATATCAACCTTTAAGCGTATCTTTGGAAGCTTAATAAACGATGTTAATTCATAAGCACGCATGGAATTTAATCCACTAACAGCAATATCACCTATAGATGGTCGCTATCATTCGAAAACAAGTAACTTGCAGCCATTTTTTTCTGAATTTGGACTAATAAAATACAGGGTTTTTATTGAGGTTTCCTATTTTATTGCCTTATGCGAATTGCCTTTACCAGCTCTTTCTGATTTCCCGAAAAGTGGCATCGCTTTGATGCGAAGTTGGTGCAAGGATTTTTCTGAGGCAGATGCCCAATGGATTAAAGATTCGGAGAAGGTAACCAATCACGATGTGAAGGCGGTTGAATATTTTTTAAAACACAAATTTGAAGGGGAAGGATGGTTAAAGTACGCTGAATTCATTCATTTTGGACTTACCTCTCAAGACATTAACAATACCGCAATTCCCTTGTCATTAAAGCATGGCCTCGAACAGGTTATTTTCCCCGAATATGAAAAGGTGATTGGTAAATTAAGAAATTTCGCCATTCAGTGGAAAGATGTTCCTATGCTGGCACGGACGCATGGACAGGCTGCTTCCCCAACCAGATTGGGAAAAGAGATTCAAGTTTTTGAAGAACGATTAGCAGGTCAGCTTCGTGTGGCCAAATCTATACCTTCCACGGCAAAGTTTGGTGGGGCAACCGGTAATTTCAATGCGCATCATGTCGCCTATCCAAGTACTGATTGGATCAATTTTAGCAATGCATTTTTGGATTCATTGGGTTTAAAGAGAAATCAAACAACCACCCAAATTGACCATTACGATACCTTAGCGGCTCTTTTGGATGCATTAAAAAGGATGAATACCATACTGATTGATTTAAATCGAGATTTGTGGACCTACATTTCCATGGATTATTTCAAACAGCAATTAAAAGAAGGTGAGATTGGGTCATCGGCGATGCCACACAAAGTTAACCCCATCGATTTTGAGAATTCAGAAGGTAATTTAGGCATAGCCAATGCCCTTTTTGAACATTTGTCTGCTAAATTACCGATCTCGCGATTACAGCGTGATTTAACAGATTCTACTGTTTTGAGAAGTATTGGTGTTCCGCTAGGTCATAGTTTGATTTCAGTTTTATCTACTTTAAAAGGATTGGATAAGTTGGTATTGAATGAAGCCAAATTAAAAGCAGACTTGGAAGATAATTGGGCAGTAATAGCGGAGGCGATCCAAACCATTTTACGCAGAGAGCAATTCGAAAAGCCATACGAGGCTTTAAAACAATTGACTAGGAAAAATGAAAAAGTAACCAAAGATACTGTTCATGATTTCATTGATACGCTCGCAATTTCTTCAGCGCTAAAAGATGAACTTAAAAATATAACACCATGGAATTATCTTGGTGTACAACTCGTAAATGATACCTTATGAAAGTCATAATTAGTGCGGTGCTATTTATGTTATCCTTGCCATTATTTTGTCAGGAATTTCCTGTCGAATGGGGTCCGCCTATTAAAAGCTCGGGTTATTTAATTGACATTCTTCCAAAGGAAAATTCATCTTTTTATACTCTCCGGTGGTCAGGATTACTTGGAAATTATCGTATAAATGAACACTACAATATGATTGAGGTGAATCAAGCGCGTATTAAACCGGTTATTGAATCGGGAATTGCTACCATTGAATCTACACTGTACCATGGAGGAAAACTCATTGTCTTTCTATCTGATAAAGCGAATGGCACAATGGGTTTGTATAGCCAAGAATTGGGTGAAGATTTATTACCTTCAGGTCCTTCTACTTTATTGGCTGAATATGTTAATGCTAATCTTGGTGCGAAGCCTAATTTT
Organism: Flavobacteriales bacterium; assembly: GCA_947475095.1. GTDB lineage: Bacteria > Bacteroidota > Bacteroidia > Flavobacteriales_D > Crocinitomicaceae > UBA952. Next base: position 9,454 of record CANJLG010000005.1, on the reverse strand, counting down.
AACATCATCAGTTCTGCGAATAGACGTTATATTGGGGTTGTTTGGCAAATTCCTGGACGAAAAGAAGTGAGCGATCTTTATGGCTATGTGATATTAGATTCTGCCTTAACAACCACTCAGAAAGGAGAATACACTCTGCCATTTAGTGGAAATATGTCTACCATTAATGAGGATCACATCTCTAATACCGGGGATTATTACCTTATTTTGACAGAACATAAAGAAAGTAATACGCGTTTTCTCAATAAAGCGTATGAGAACTTTAAAGCCATTCATATTTATAAAATTCATAACAGCGATTTGAAAGAGTTTAGTGTTGATGTTGATGATAAAAGAATTGATGATATTTTTATTTCTTCGAATGACAGCAATATTATAAGTTTATCAGGATTGTATGGCAATGGCAATTATCAGGGGCTTGAAGGTATTTTTTCTATTCGGATTGATGCGAATAAAGATACGATGACAGCAAGGGGATTAATTCCATTTGGGAAGGACATCCTGAAAGATAATATGACTGATCGTCAATTCGATCGTTATGAACGGAGGTTTCAAAATAATGGTCAATCACCACAAATTTATGATTATAAGTTACGCACCATATTTACCTTGGATGATGGTTCCTCTATTGGTTCATTAGAAAAATATTTTATTCAAACCAGAACCAATTATGATTCTCGAACAGGCATATCAAATACCACCAATACATATTATTACAATGATATTATCGCCTTCAGAATAGGAGTAGATGGAAAATTTGTCTGGGAAACAAGAATTGCTAAACAACAAGTTTCTGTTAATGATGGTGGGCCTTATAGCTCCTATCAGAGTTTTACGAATGGAAAAGACCTTCATTTTATTTTTAACGATAACCTGCGAAATTATGATGAACTAGGTGAATTTTCTCAATTTGATGGACAGATATACTCCTATAATTTATCCCGAAGAAATAATGCCGTGGCGATTTGTTCAATTAATACAGAAACCGGAAAACTAGCAAGAAAGACCTTATTTTCAAGGAAGGAGTTATCTTCAGTTGTAATTCCTAAAATGATGAAATTAAATCAAAAAGATAAGGAATTGTTACTCTATGCGATAACTAGGGGCAAGGAACGTTTTGGAATTTTATCTTTTAAGAAATGAAGGTAGGTTTATATTTGTTGTTACTTTATTTCGGAATTGTTTTACATTCTTGTTCTGCAACATCTACACATCCTCTACATTCTACTGCTTCGTTAAATGATACTATACATGACCCTCATTCCTATGCTAATTTTAAAGCAATTAAGACGGTTCACTTGGACCTTGAATTAGACGTAAATTTCCAAAACAAGACTATTTATGGCGTGGCTAGGCATGAGATGAAAAACAACAATGCCTCAGAAGCTATTTTCGACATGCGAAATTTACTTATTCAAAAAGTAACAACAGGAAAAATTGGAAATGAAAAAGAAGCAGATTTTACAATTGGGAAATTCGATGTAGATTCTATATTAGGTCAGCCACTAACGGTTAAAGTAAATGCAAAAACTACCCAGGTAAATATTTATTATCAAACTACAAAAGGTTCCGAAGCGTTGGATTGGCTTGACACACTGTCAACAAGTTCCAAAACGAAACCTTTTCTGTATACCCAAGGGCAGGCGATATTAACACGCACATGGATACCGCTTCAGGATTCTCCTTCGAATCGTTTTACCTATAATGCAAAAGTAAAAGTTCCCAAAGACCTACTTGCCTTGATGAGTGCTACAAATCCAAAAGAAAAAAATGCTTCTGGAATTTATGAATTCGAAATGGACCAACCTATTCCATCCTATTTAATTTCTTTAGCTGTAGGTGATATTTCTTACCATCCATATACATCAACGTGCGGTGTGTATGCAGAAAAGGAATTATTAGACACTTGCGTATATGAATTTGAGGAACTACCTAAGATGATCTCAGCGGCTTCTTCCTTGTACGGAAACTATCAGTGGAAGCAATATGATTTATTGGTTTTGCCATATTCATTTCCATTTGGAGGAATGGAAAACCCTAGACTAACATTTGTTAATCCAACGATTCTTGCTGGGGATAGAAGTTTAGTTTCTGTCATTGCTCATGAGTTGGCTCATTCGTGGTCAGGTAATTTACTGACTAATAGTACTTGGGATGACTTTTGGCTTAATGAAGGATTTACTGTTTATTTCGAACAGCGCATAATGGAAGTTCTTTATGGTAAAGAAGTGGCGGATATATTAGCACAAATTGAATTTCAGGAGTTGCAAGCTGAATTAAAAGAAATTTTAGAGGGCAAACATCCCGAGGACACTAAATTGCATTTAAATTTAAAGAATCGGAATCCTGATGATGGTATGACAAGTGTTGCATATGTTAAAGGCGCTTTTTTTCTTAAAACACTGGAGGTCAAAGTCGGGCGGGAAAAATTAGACCAATTTTTAAAAGAATATTTCAAGAAGAATATGTATAAGTCGGTTAGTTCATTTTCGTTTGTAAACGAGTTGGAGAGTATGTTATTAGCTCCAAACAAACTTTCCTTTGATTATGATGAATGGATTTATGAGAAAGGTTTACCAAGTAATTGTTTAATTATTAATTCTCCAAGACTTAGATTCATGGAATCTTTTGCCAACAGGTTTATTCAAGGGGAAGATATTTTCGCTCCAAAAATAAGTTATGAATGGCTTAAATTAAAAAATACCCGAAAGAAAAAGAGGATTGAAATAAGAGAATTTTTTGAGAAGGAGGAGTACATTGTCCAAGAATGGCAAACATTTATTCGAACCTTAAGCAATAAGAGCATTACAATTCCACAACTTCAATATTTAGATTCCGTTTTGAATTTTAGTACTTCAAACAATGCTGAAATAGCATCTGAGTGGTTTGTGTTAAATATTAATTGTAGGAACAAAGTAATCAGACCAAACATTGAAAAGTTTATTGCAAAGGTTGGGAGGAGAAAATACCTCATGCCAATTTATGAAGCTTTAGTGAAAAATCCTGAAGATAAAGTTTGGGCAAAAAATGTTTTTGATAAATCAAAAGCGTATTATCATGCTGTATCTCGCAATTCAATCGCCGAACTTTTTAAAGATTAGTTAGCCATTTCGCTCATGTAGCGAATGCGCACCAAACGAAGTTCTTCTTCCGTATAGAGGCCATCTAACTCATGGTATGCAGTCACTAAGTCATCTGAATTTGCATTGTTAAAGCATTCAAATATTTCATTTTGATTATCCAAGTCTAATAGCGTATTGATGTAATAATTGATATTAACCCGCGTACCTGATGCAACAATAGATTCTATTTCATCTAACAATTCATTAAACGTTTTGCCTTGGCTATTAGCGATATCATCTAAGGGTAATTTTCGATCAATGTTTTGAATCAATTGTACCTTTAATCCAGATTTATTAATTAAGGATTTAACCACCATATCTTGTGGTCGTTCAATTTCATTATCTTCAACGTAGTTGGCAATTAGAGCGATAAATGGTTCGCCATACCGCTGCGCTTTTCCAACCCCAACTCCCTGAATATTGGTTAATTCTTCTATTTCAATCGGGTATTGAAAACACATGTCCTTTAGAGATGGTTCTTGAAAAACAACAAAGGGTGGAACTCCCATTTCTTTTGCAATTGATTTTCTTAAGTCAATAAGTAAATCATATAATCGTTCATCAAATACACCACCTTTTCCTCCTAAAATAATAGAGTCGTCATCATCTGTATTGGAGAAATCGTGTTGTTTCAGCAACTTAAACGACTTCGGATTAGCTAAAAATGCCTTGCCTGCATCGGTAAGTTTTAAGATCCCAAATGATTCGACGTCTTTATACAATAAGCCACCTAAGGTTACTTGACGGATCACGGCATTCCAAAAGTGTTCATCAAATTCTTTTCCCACACCAAATAAGGGCAGTAAATTGTGTTTGTATGCCTTTATATCAGATGTAAGATTCCCTGAAAGAAAAGCGCAATAGTGTTTCGCCTTTTGGGTTTCTTCGAGAATTGTTACCGCTTTTAATAAGTTTGTCACACTGGCTTCACCTTCTGTTTTCTCGAGTGGGTTTCTACAATTATCGCACTGCTCATTGCAATTTTTCTCTTCAAATGTTTCTCCGAAATAGTGCAGTATAAATTTCCTTCTACAAACCGAAGTTTCAGCATAAGAAACAATTTCATTTAATAATTGTCGCCCTATTTCAAGTTCAGTGATTGGTTTTCCTTGTAAAAACTTCTCTAATTTTTCAATATCCTTGTAGCTATAAAACGCAATGCATTCTCCAATTCCACCATCTCGACCTGCGCGCCCGGTTTCTTGGTAATAGCTTTCTATGGATTTAGGAATGTCATGATGTATTACAAAGCGCACATCCGGTTTGTCAATTCCCATTCCGAATGCAATTGTTGCAACAATAATGTCTGCGTCTTCCATCAAAAACATGTCTTGATGCTTCGCTCTTGTAGTGGAGTCTAATCCTGCATGGTAGGCTAGCGCTTTTATGCCATTAACTTGCAGTACTTCAGAAATTTCTTCCACTTTTTTCCTTGACAAGCAATAGATGATTCCACTTTTACCTGAGTGCCTCTTTACGTATTTGATAATTTCCTTTTCAACATCTCGCTTGGGACGAATTTCATAGTATAAATTATCCCTATTAAAAGATGATTGATAAAGGGTAGCATCCAACATGTTCAAGTTTTTTTGGATGTCGTGCTGAACTTTCGGAGTAGCAGTGGCAGTCAATGCAACAATAGGAACATTTGAAATCTTCTCGAATATTTCTCTTAAACGCCGGTATTCTGGCCTAAAATCATGCCCCCATTCTGAAATACAATGGGCCTCATCAATGGCGAAAAAAGAAATGTTGACAGATGTTAAAAACTTAATATTTTCTAACTTCGTAAGTGATTCTGGTGCAACATAGAGCATTTTGGTTTTCCCGTCTTGAATGTCCTTCTTTACTTTTAAAATATCTGCTTTAGATAAGGAAGAATTCAAGAAATGGGCGATATCATCATTATTACTTACATGACGCATTGCATCCACTTGATTTTTCATTAATGCAATCAAGGGAGAAACAATAATGGCTGTTCCTTCACTTATTAATGCTGGAAGTTGATAACACAGTGATTTCCCACCACCTGTTGGCATGATAACAAAGGTATTCTTACCACTCAAAATATTATTGATAATAGCTTCCTGTTCACCTTTGAATTGACTAAATCCAAAGAAGCGCTGCAAAGATTCCTTTAAATTATTCTGCACCTGACCCACAATATTTTGTTCTTTAAGTATCAATTTCTTTCTAGTTGATGGTTGTTATTCGTTTACTGCCATTACATTTGTTACTTCAGGTAAGTGTTGCTTCAATAGATTTTCGATACCACCTTTCAATGTTGCAGTGGAGGATGGGCAACCAGCACAAGAACCTTTCATTTTAACACTTACTGTTCCATCTTTAAAGCCTAAAAAATCAATTGCTCCTCCATCATTTTCTACTGCAGGTCGCACATATTGGTCTAAAAGTGATCGGATTGCTTCGTCTAAATCGCTTGGTTCAAAAGTAGCTATCTCATCTGCAGATGATGAGGAATTATTTTCTGATGTTGTTTCTTTAGCTTGAGGCATTTGTATTAGCACTTCTTTTCCTTCAGAAATCCAATCTTTAACAAATTCTCGCAACTGCATGGTAATAAAATCCCATGGAACATTATTAGTTTTCGTAATCGTTACAAAATTAGCCGCAATGAAAACGCTTTTTACAAATGGGAAATCAAATAAGGCTTCTGCAAGAGGTGAAAACCCTTTGGCATCTTGTTTACTTACAAATTCAACAGATTCTCCGGAAATTAATAGGTATTTGTTCGCCACAAATTTCATTGTAGACGGATTAGGGGTCATTTCAGCGTAAATCGTTACAGGAACATTCATTAAATGTATATTTTATCTATCAAAAATAAGCAAAAAAAAAACGATATGAGGAAATAATTTCACGATTATTTAATTTCTCTATAAACTTATTGTCATTTTAACAATTAGTATACTAATTTGTTTGAGGAAATCAACAATATTTTAGCTGTAAGCGCTTATTTTATTATAGCTGAAACTATGATAAAATTGAAAACACATCATTTGCCTTTCAATTCTAGCGCTTTTAATGTATTCATCATTAATGATGCAATAGTCATTGGCCCAACGCCGCCTGGCACCGGTGAAATATAACTACAAAGAGGGGCTACATTTTCATAATCGACATCTCCCACCAAACGCCAGCCTCTTTCACGGGAAGAATCTTCCACTCTAGTTGTCCCAACATCAATAACAACAGCACCTTTTTTAACCATGTCTGCTTTAATAAAGTTTGGTTGTCCGATTGCTGCAATAATGATATCAGCTTTTAGGCATACTTCACTTAGATTTTTTGTTCTTGAATGTGCCAAGGTCACGGTACAATTCCCAGGATAAGAATTGCGTCCAAGCATAATGCTGAGGGGCATACCAACAATGTTACTTCTTCCAATTATAACGCAGTTTTTCCCTTCAGTTTCTATTTTCATTCTCTTTATTAATTCTAGTATTCCCATGGGTGTTGCGGGCAAAAAGCCAGGTAAACTCACCACCATGTTCCCTAAATTTTGCGGATGAAATCCATCGACATCTTTCAATGGGTCAATAGCTTGGGTGATTTTCATTTCATCAATTTGTGGGGGTAGAGGAAGTTGAACAATAAAACCATCAATGCTTTTATCAAGATTTAATGCGAGAACTTTTGCCAATAAAATTTCTTCAGATACTGATGAATCGTAGCGAATTAGTGTGCTTTCAAATCCAATTTCTTCACAGGCTTTTACCTTTGCATTTACGTACGACATAGAGGCACCGTCATTTCCTACAAGAATAGCTGCAAGGTGTGGTATTTTTTTTCCCTGAGTTTTTCTTTCGATTACCTGAATCGCTAATTCTTGTTTTATTTCAGATGAAATTCGGATACCATCAATGACTTGCATGAAACTAATTTTTACACAAAGATAGAAACTCCTTAAGAAATAATGCTGAACTATTTATTTCCACCTTATCTTTGCTTAAAATTAAAGATTATGAAAATTTTTATTGTTCTTTTATTAGGTTTTGCTTTCGTTTCCCCAATTTATAGTCAAGTAAGTTTTAATGGTTCTGAAATTGGCCTTGAATTGGTCGCCAGTGGATCCAATTTAGGTGGCTCAGTTGGTGGTGATCTAAAATATGCCGCGGTATTAAATGAAAATTTTGCTCTTGGTCCATCTTTCCGAATGCAGCGAACATGGTCTAATAATTTAGGTCAGAAATTTGGTTTCTCGATTTATGGCGCTGGCGTTTTCGCTCATTATCGCTTAAAGAATGTCGTTTTTGCTGGAATAGAATTTGAAGCATTGCATTGCCCTATTAATTATGTGAATGTAAATTCCTCAAAATCATGGTTATCTACCTTATTCATAGGTGGTGGTTTTTCTAGGGATTTCAATCATAAAATCAGAATAAATGCAGGTGTATTCTACGATGTCATCAATGCCGAAAATAGCCCTTTTAGGAGCAGTTATAATTTTAACGTTAAAAATGAGGCAGGGCAGATTGTCAAGATTTTACCCATGATTTATCGCATTTCATTCTTTTTTCCGCTAGGGTGGAAAGAATCAAAATATTAATATTCTGAATTAAATGACGCACATGAAAATTGGGATTGTTTTATATCCTACGTTTGGTGGTAGTGGTGTTGTCGCCACAGAATTAGGAAAAGCATTGGCTGCGAAAGGGCATCAAGTTCATTTTATCACCTATTCTCAGCCGGTTCGTTTGGGTTCTTTTCGTGAAAACATCTTTTATCATGAGGTTTCAGTGTCTGATTACCCCTTGTTTGATTTTCAACCTTATGAAACTGAGTTGACTTCCAAAATGGTAGACGTTGTACGAAATGAAAAACTTGATTTGCTTCATGTTCACTACGCTATTCCGCATGCATCTGCCGCTTTTATGGCAAAAATGATTCTTCGTTCGCAAGGCATCGAAATTCCTTTTGTAACAACATTGCACGGTACTGATATAACGTTAGTGGGTAAAGATCCATCGTTTGAGCCGGTGATTACTTTTTGTATTAATGAATCTGATGCCGTTACTGCTGTATCGCATAGTTTGAAGGAAGCTACATACGAACATTTTAAGGTCACTCGTCACATTGATGTTATTCATAATTTCATAGTTCCAAATAATGAAACTAAGGAAGGATTAAACAATACGCGTTTAAAATATGCTCTGGCGAATGAGCCCATACTTTGTCACATTTCAAATTTTAGAAAGGTTAAGCGGGTAGAGGATGTTATCCGTATTTTTGAAAAGGTAAATGCTGAGTTGCCATCTAAGTTAATCATGGTTGGTGATGGTCCTGAACGCTACAGTTGCGAGCAATTAGCACGAAAGTTAAATTTATGTGATAAGATATTGTTTCTAGGAAAGTTAAGGGATACGGCGCATGTTCTCGAAATCGCTGACGTGTTTTTACTACCTTCTGAAACAGAAAGTTTTGGTCTAGCCGCTCTAGAGGCAATGGCGCAATCTGTTCCCGTTATATCCTCAAATACAGGCGGACTAGCGGAGGTAAATAAGCATGGTTTTTCAGGTTTTTTATCCAATGTTGGCGATGTCGACGATATGGCCAAGAATGCTATTGCTTTGTTGCAACCTGATCAGATGATGCAGTTTAAGGAGAATGCATTAGCTCAGGCTAACTTGTTTTCTTTAGCGGCTATTTTACCTCAATACGAGCAAATTTATAGTAACTTAGTTCCAAAGATCTTAAGATGAAAATAGGCGTGCTTCTTTCAGGTTGCGGGGTTTATGATGGTGTTGAAATTCAAGAAGCGGTGCTAACATTGTTAGCTATTGAAGAAATGGGCGATGAGGCGGTTTGTATAGCCGTTGATGCAAATCAACATCATGTGATTAACCACATTAGCGGTGAGGAATTACCTGAAACCCGTAATATGTTGATTGAAGCCGCTAGAATATCTCGGGGAAAAATTCATAATATTCGCGCCATTCAACCTGTCGATATTGATGCCTTAGTTATACCCGGTGGCTTTGGAAGCGCAAAGAATTTTTCATCTTGGGCTTTTCATGGTGCTGATGGAACAATATTACCGGAAGTCAAATTACTCATTGTGAATTTAATAAATGTAGGAAAACCGATTGCAGCACTTTGTGTTAGCCCTGTGGTTCTTGCTTTAGCGATGAAGAATAATTCAATTCCTTTAACCTTATCCATTGGTTCCACAAAAGAGAATTCTCCTTATGATATTCTTGATTTTCAAGAGGGAATAAAACAAACTGGTGCCGCTATACATGATAAAAATGTGCGTGAAATTTTAATTGATTATGAGAATAAAATTGTTTGTGCTCCTTGTTATATGATGG